>NZ_CEEDCJ010000001.1:343051-759460 GCF_979253005.1 Sphingomonas sp. AC435 | reverse complement strand
CGGTAGATCGATGCCGTGCTCATCCGGTAGCCGGGGCGGCTCAGCGGATCGAACGCGATATCCCAGCCGATCATGTCATACGCCGCCAGATCGAGCGCGGTCACCTCCAGGGTCTGCCCGAACCCGACGGTTGGATCGAGGATCCCCTCCGACGGGTCACCGCGCGGCGAGTCCTTCCAATGCGACGCCTGTTGCCCATCGCCGTTCAGGCGACCGGTGGACATCAGCGAGTTGCCGAACAGCTGGGTCCGCCCGCCGTCGGCCGACATGTAGGGCGTGTTCTGCGTCGACCAGTCCAGACGGCCGGGCGCGCTGTAGCGGAAATAATCCAGGGGCCTGACGAGCGCGCTCCTTTCTGCCGCCCGATCGAACTGAAATCCCGCGGGCCCCGTGAGCGCGTCGTAGATATCCACACCGCTGATGAACCCCAGGGCGTGTCCGATCTCGTGGATGGCGGTGCCGATGAAATCGAAGCTGTTGGCGGCGATGCCGTCCCGCGGATCGAAATCGAAGTTGAAATCGCTGCTGAACGTGACCACGCCATCCAAGCCGTTCTGAGAGATGGGGCTGCCGAAGGCGTCCCTCGTCATGCCCAGAGCCTTGGCGTTGGCGGTGTTGACCACCGAAATAGCGTTATTGATCGAAGCGTCATTGTCGAACCGCGTGCGGGTGTCGATGTAGCCGGTGCGTGTCGCGTTCAAGGCATTTGTCGTCGCGGAGAGGTAGGTTTGGCCCCGCTCCCCGTTCGTCAGCGGCTGGAGCGATCCGACCGCCGTACGATCCAGCGACGAGGTCGCATCCGATGCGAGCCGGCCATAGACGGCGGAATTGTCGGCGAAAACGATGTTCGAAGCGGTCTGGCCTACGACGCCGGAGCCCAGCGAGGAGAAGCCGATGCTGAGATTGATGTTGGTGTTGTCGCGCAGGACGGACGACCAATAGCTGGCGGCGACCTCGAAACCGAGGCGGGCCTGCGATCCGATTCCGGCCCCACCGGAGTCGATCAGCGTAAAGGTCACCGCCTGCGCTGGCGCGATCGAAAGGCCCGCCAGCGTCGTCGCGGTGGCCGTCAGCAGAAGTTTACGAAGCAATGCGTGCATGAATCACCCTCGAATTTCAGAACATCATCAGGAAATCGATCCGGCGCCCGCCGGATCGATGTGTCGGTTGGTGTGTCAAGCGGCGGCGGCGAGCGCATTCCGCGAACGGCGACGCAGAGCGCCCCCGACCATACCGATCCCGCCGATCATCATCGCCCAGGTCGCGGGTTCCGGCACCGAGTTGGCGTAGGAGACGCTGTACCTCGCCAGATCGCCGCTGATCGGACCCGATACACCGTAAAATGTCACGGCGCTCAGCACGGCATCTTCATATCCCGTTTCGGGCAGGTCCAGAGTGGGACGTGCCCCGACGCCATATTGAAGAGTAAAGGCGACGGACACAGGTATTCCTGGAACTTCGGAGAAGAACTGAATGAGGTCGCCGAAAAACTGATCGGATATCTGGATGAACATCGGGCGCGTAAACACCTCGCCGAAGAGATCGAAGGTGTGCACCCACGTCGGCGACCCGCCGTAATTGGCTGTTTCGATCCCCTGAACAATCCTGCGTTCGCTGAAGGCTGTTCTCGTATCGAACGTAAATCGACCCGACACGTCTCCACCCAGTATGCCCGTCGTGGTGGCATATTCGATAGTCACGACACGGGCCTCCGCGGCCCCGGACCACAACGCAAGCGCTGCAACTGCACCAAGATACTTGATCATCTTACGAGCCCCCTTATGCGCTAACTGCTTCAGCATAGACTATTAGCATTCCGCCGATGTCATGTGTCTGAATGTTTGGTTAACAAGGTCTAGCAGCAACTCTGGTTGAGTCAAAGAATGACTTTCACTCGCAAAATCACAGGGTTGATGGGCTCCGCAGAAACCTCACGGGAACGCTCCAGTTTCCACATTCAAAAATTGTCGGCACTGGCAATTTAAAATTGTAATGTTGCGCGACAGCTTGAAATTTGCGACCGGGCGTTGCTTTTGACCGTCAGAGTGATTGGCTGCGCGGTCAGCCGAACTGGACGGGTAGCCTGCGGGTCTCTTCAGGCGTGAAAGGGCGAGGGGCGCGTCTGGGCGCCCTGTCGCAACATCGCCACGATCATCCGGATGCTGGGACGCATGTAGCGGGACCGGGGCCAGATCGCATGGATCGGCATGTCCGCACCGGCGTGATCGTCCAGCACCGTGCGCAGCGCCCCGGTCGCAAGGTGGTCGGCGATCAGCCAGGTGGGGAGCTGACACAGGCCGCACCCGGCGAGCGTCGCCGCCACCATCGCCTCGCCGTCGCTCAGTTCGTGGCGCACGCGCACTGGCATGGAGATGACGGTCCCATCCGCTTGTCGCAGCAGCCAGACGGGATGCGCGCTCCGCTGCCAGCCGGTGATGCAATCCCGCGCGGCGAGGTCGGCCGGAGTCGAAGGCGCACCATGTTCGGCGAGATAGGCGGGTGACGCACAGATCACGAGCCGCTGGCGACCCAGCGGCACGGCGACCAAATCGGCATCGTCGGCCAGCCGCCCGATCCGCACCGCCAGATCGACCCCTTCCTCGACGATACCGGCGGTGCGCTCGCTGAAATTGATCGACAGGTCGAGGCGCGGGTGCCGCAGCACCAGTTCCTGCAGCATCGGCAGCACATGGCGTCGCCCGAACGCGCCGGGCAAGTCCAGCCGCACGCGTCCGACCGGCTCGCTGCGGCCGGTCATCAGCCGCTGTTCGACATCGTCGAGTTCCTCCAGCGCGCGGACGCAGCTTTCGTAATAGACCTCGCCCTCATGCGTCAGCGTGATCCGCCGGGTTGTCCGGTGGAACAATTTGGTGCCGAGGCGGGCCTCCAGCCGCGACACGCTCTTGCCGACGGCCGAGCCGGTCAGGCCCAGCGTGGCGGCTGCGGCGGTGAAACTGCCGGCCTGCGCCACCCGCACGAACTCGATCACGCCCGCAAGGTCCTGCACGTCCATTGTGGAATGCTAGGACGGAGTGATCGTCATGCGCAACGGATTATCGTCTGCCAACGGCACATTAGATTATGGCGGTACCAAGGAGCTATCCGATGTCTGCCGCTTCCCTGTCCCGTCATCCCGGCTACCGCAGCCTGTTCGCGCCCAAGGCGCTGACGCTCGGCCTCATCATGCCGCTGGAAACCTACCCCGATGCGCCCGCACCGACGATGCGCGGCCATATGGCGGCGGCGGTCGCGGCCGATGCCGCGGGCCTCAGCGCGCTGTGGATGCGCGACGTGCCGTTCTACGATCCGGACTACGGCGATGCCGGTCAGGTGTTCGAGCCGCTGACCTATCTCGCCGCGATCGCATCGGTCACGACGTCGATCGCGCTAGGGACGGCAGGCATCGTCCTGCCGCTGCGCGAACCCAAGCTGCTCGCCAAGCAGGTGGCGACGGTCGATCAACTGTCGGCAGGACGCATGATGCTAGGCCTGTCGTCGGGCGATCGTCCGTCCGAATATCCGCTTTTCGGCATCGACTTCGCCACGCGCGGCGAACGGTTCCGCGACGCCTTCGACGTGTATCGGACGGTGATCGGCAGCGACTTTCCGCACTTTGCCTCGCCGCGCTTCGGCAGCGGCGACGGCCGGCTCGATCTGGTACCCAAGCCGGCGTTCGGACCGGTCCCGACGATCGCCATCGGTCGCGGCCAGCAGTCGCTGGAGTGGGTGGCCGCCAACATGCATGGCTTCATCGCGCCGTCGCCGTCGATCGACCGTCTCGCGGACTTCGCGAGCGATTGGCGCGATCTGGTCGAGCGCGCAGCGGGTGACACCGTCTTCAAGCCGATCGGCATCGCCGGCTACCTCGATCTCGTCGCCGACCGCGATCAGCCGTTGCAGCAGATCCGCGCCGGCTTCCGTACCGGCAGCAAGGCACTGGCGGAGTTCCTGGAACAGGCGCGCGATGCCGGCATCAACCATGCCGCGCTCAATCCCAAGATCAGCCGTCGCCCGCATGCCGCGCTGATGGACGATCTGGTGCGCGACGTGCTGCCCCATTTCCCGAGCCTTTGCCCACCTGCGCACGCGCTGGCGGCCTGAACCCATTGAGGAAGCATATCATGACCATGTTGTTCGAACCCTATGATCTCGGCGACCGGCGGCTTGCCAACCGCGTCGTCATGGCGCCGATGACGCGCGCCCGCGCACCGCAGGAGATCCCGGACGCACAAACGGCGCTATACTATCGGCAACGCGCCGGCGCCGGCCTGATCGTCACCGAAGGGCTGCCGGTGTCGGAGGAGGCACGCGGCTACCTCTACGTTCCCGGAATCTTCAACGACGCGCAACAGGCTGGATGGACCCAGGTCACCGATGCCGTGCACGCCGAAGGCGGCCGCATCTTCGCGCAGTTATGGCATGTCGGGCGAGTCTCGCATGTATCGCTGCAACCCGGTGGCGCGGCACCGGTGGGCCCGACCGGACAAGCGGCTGCCGGCGTAACCGCCTTCACGATCGGCGACGACGGGAAGCCCGGCCCGGTGCCGGTCAGCACGCCGCGGCCGCTGTCGACCGACGATGTGGCGCGTGTCACGGCGGATTTCGTCCGCGCAGCCCGCCGTGCGATCGATGCCGGTTTCGACGGGATCGAGCTTCACGGCGCCAACGGGTATTTGTTCGAACAGTTCATCAACGGTGCGCTCAACGACCGGGACGATCGCTACGGCGGGTCGGTCGAGAACCGGCTGCGCTTCCTGATGGAGACGATCGACGCGGTGGCGGCGGAGATCGGGATGGAGCGGGTCGGCGTCCGCATCTCGCCGTTCGGCCGGCTCTACGATATGCGCCCCTTCGCCGACGAGGCCGAGACCTGGGTGCAGGCGGCGGCGGCCTTCCAATCGCGAGGGCTCGCCTATGTCCATCTGAGCGATCAGCTGACGATCGGCGCCGAGAAGATGCCGGAAACGTTCGCGGCCGACTTCTGCCGCACCTATCGCGGGACGCTGATCGCGGCGGGCGGCTTCGATCGACACTCCGGCGAGGCGGCGTTGCAGGCGGGCCAACTCGACCTGATCGCGGTCGGGCGCGGCTTCATCGCCAATCCCGATCTCGTCGAACGCTGGCGTCATGGCCACCCGATCGCGGAGGCCGATCGCGCTACCTTCTACGGCACGTCGGGTGCGCGGGGCTATACCGACTATCCGGTCTGGTCCGCCGACATGGAGGCGGCGGCATGAGCATGATCGACACCCGCCTCGCGGCGCTGCTGGAAATAGAGGACATCCGCCAGCTTCGGCTGCGCTATTCCGCCAGCCTCGACAGCGGCGACATCGACGGTCTCGATCGGGTGTTCGCCCCCGACGCGACGGTGAGCGTCACCGTCGGCACGATGACGGGGCTGGCCGCTATCAAGGCGGGGCTGGCCGATGCCTTTCGCCAGTTCGATCGTGACAGACGGGGCCGCTACCCCTTCCTGCACGCGATCACCAATCATCAGGTCACGCTGACCGGACCGGACACGGCGGAGGGACGCTGCTACCTGATCGATTTCGAAACCGCGTCCAAGCCCGATCCCAATCCCCTGCTGCTGCTCGGCCTGTATGCCGACCGATACGTGCGCATCGACGGCGGCTGGCGGATCGCCAGCACGGCGCTGGAGGTCGTCTGGCCGGCAGCGGAGGGTAGCGCGGATCGTGCACACTGATCCGGCTACCGGCGTCGACGGCGACGGGACGACACCTTGCATCCCGAAGCCCCTCGGCGCGACCGGGGAGCGATCGAGGTAACCCGAAGCAATCCGAAGGGACGCATCCTCGCGCACGCTCGACCTGCCAGCAGCCACAGCCACAGGCCCGGCCCTCACCGCAGCCGCACCACGAACACCGTGCCCGGCCCGTCCTCCAGCACCAGCGACCCGCCATGCGCGTCGAGCAGCGAGGCCGCGATCGGCAGGCCCAGTCCCGTCCCCCCCGTCGTCCGCCGCGTCGTGAAGAACGGTTCGAACACCCGCGCGCGATCCGCGGGCGGGATGCCCGGACCCGTGTCCGACACGCGAACCGACACCCCATCCCCCTCGCCCACCGCCACGATCGACGCCGATGCCGCCCCCGCCTGACGACTGTTCGCAAGCAGGCCCGCCAGCACTGCCTCCAGCGTCGCCGCGTCGATCCGCGCCGACGATCCGGCCGGCACCGCGACCTCGACCGCGAACCCATTGCCCCGCTCCGCATCCGCGACGCGGTGCGCGACGGCAGCGAGATCGGCCCGGCCGTCGCCACCCGTGCCCATGTCTGCCCGGGCCAGATCGAGCAGGCGCGTCACCAGCAGCGCGAGGCGATCGGCGTCGGCATCGGCGTTGGTCAGGAAGCGATACCGCTCGTCGGTCGACATCGTGTCGCCATGTTCCGCCAGCAGTTCGAGCGCGCCGCGGATGCCCGCGAGTGGCGTCTTGAATTCGTGGCTGACCGCATGCGCGAAGTCGCGCAAATAGCGGGATCGCCGCTCGATCGCCTCCGCCATGATCGCGAAGTCGGCGTAAAGCCCCTGGATCTCGATCGCGGCGGTGACCGGCGCGGGTGGCACTTCGCCGCGGCCGCTGGCGACGGCGCGGGTAGCCGCGCCCAGCGCCTCGATCGGGCGGGCGATCCCGCGCGACAGCAGCCCGCTGAGGAACACCAACGTCCCGAAGATCAGCACGATGCCGAGCGCGATCTTGCCGCGATCCTCGTACAACCCCTTGAACAGCGCGCGGGCGGAGCGGGACAGCAGCAGCACGCCGACCACGCGGCCGTTCACCACGATCGGCCGCGCGTGGTGGACGCGGATCGCGGCGGCGCGCGACAGCCATTCGAAGCGGTACACGGCGCGGTACGCCCCGTTGCGGCGCAGGACGGTGGTGGCGCGGCCCTGCAAGGCGGCGGCGACTTCCGTCAGGGCGGCATAGCTGCCGTCCGGACCGACGCCGTCACGATCGAGCAGCGTCAGGCTCGCCAGCGTTTCCGCCTTGGTGGCGGCGGCGACGGGAGCGAGCCTCCGCGCCGCGGCGACCGCATCCGCCGTCATGTCGCGCGCTACGGTGGCGGCGGGCCGCTCAGGCAGGATCGGTGTCGTGCTGAGATCGATGCCGCTATCCGGCGCGTCGTACCCGTACGGGTCCGGAGCATCCGATCGCGCCGGACTCGCCACCACCGCGCGTCCAGGCAGCACGTCTGGCCAGAGCAACGCGGCGGTGGCGGCGAGCGCGGCTCCCTGCGCCACCAGCTCCGCCTCCGTCTGGCGCACCAGCGTATTCTCGTAGACGCGCAACCCCACCGCACCGACGCCGGGCAGCGCCGCCACCAGAAACAGCGTCGCAAACAGGATCGTCCGCAGCCGCAGCCGCGGCCAGTGACGCTTCGCCCAGGCTTTCACGCCAGGGGCTGCTCGCCGCGGCACGGCCCCAGCGCATAGCCGATGCCGGCGCGTGTTTCGATCAGGTCGGTGCCGCCGACATTTGCGAACTTCGCGCGCAAATTGCGGATGTGACTGTCGATCGTGCGGTCCGTGACCGCGAAGCCCGGCCCGTGCAGCCGGTCGATGATCGCGTCGCGCCCGAACACCTTGGCCGGCATCGCCGCGAGCAGGCGCAGGATCGAGAATTCGGTGACGGTCAGCGGCACCTCGACATCCGCCCAGCTGGCGCGCCACCCGTCCATGTCGAGCCGCAGCAGCCCCTGCGCGATCGTCGCGGCGGCGGGTTGGGGCGGTGCGGGGGCGGCGACGCGGCGCAGGATCGCCATCACGCGCGCCACGACCTCGCGCGGGGAGAAGGGCTTCACGACATAATCGTCCGCGCCCAGTTCGATGCCGATCACGCGGTCGATCTCGTCGTCGCGGCTGGACAGGAACAGGATCGGGACCTGGCTGTCGGCGCGGATGCGGCGGCACACTTCCAGCCCGTCCATCCGCGGCATGTTGATGTCGAGGACGATGAGATCGGGCTGCTGCGCTTCGACCAGCGCCAGCGCCGCCTCCCCGTCCGCGGCCTCGATCGTGCCGAGCCCGGCCTTGCCCAGTGCGAAGACGAGCAACTGGCGGATATGCGGATCGTCGTCGACGACAAGGATGGTGCGCGGCATCGGGCACAGGATCATCGTTGCGCCGCTCCCGTCAACGAAGAGTTTTGCGGTGGCATGGACGCCGTGGTGAGTGGATTGGGTCGCCGGATGGCGCCGTTGCACTCGCGACCATACGGCGCAGGGCGGAGGCGGACCGGCCGGACCATCGTCTCGACCTGCGCGGTCCGGCGCGCATTGCGCCACGTCCAGCCGCGCCAGTACGACTGGCGGATCGCGATCTCGTCCTGCGCCTCCACGCGCAGGAACGCGAGGCGATCACGGATCGCCGGGTCGGATGCGTGCCGCTCCAGTTGCGCGACGGACACGATCGCGGATGGTCCGAGCTCGTGCAGGTAGCAGAGGTCGAGCGGCGGCCCCTGCCGCCCCATCGCCAGCGCGACGCGGGCATTCCACGCCGCCGCCGCCGCGCCGAGATCGACGACGCTGCACAGCGCCAGCACCAGCGCCGCCGCGAGCGCATTGGCGTTGATCAGGCACGCAGCGGAGCGTCCGCGCAACAATCGCCAGCCGACCAGCACCAGCCCGGTCGCGACCAACGCCATCCACGCCAGCGCCGCCAGCCGCAGCGTCGTCATCCCGTAAGCGTCGACATAGTCGAGCGTCCGCAACGCGCTGGACGCGACGAGCAGGACGTTTTGCGCGATCCACACCGTCACCAGCCGCCGCACCGTCGCGCTCGCTGCCCCGACGCTGCCGGGGCGCAACGCAACCAGCACGAACGCGCCCGCCAGCAACGCCGTGACGATCAGCGCATACGCCCCCTGATGCGCGTATTCGGCCATCGTGACGCGCGACGGCAGCGGTGCGCCGCTCCACAGGAACGCGATGTCGAGCGCGTTCTGCACCGCGAAGATCGCGTTGAACACGACCAGCGACAGCGTCAGCGTGGCCGGGCCGGGCTGCACCGCGTCGAGGTCGAACCCTGCGCGCTCCTGACGCTGCCGGGTCGTCGACGCGGCCGGACGCAGCATCGGCCACCCGCCCGCCGTAATGACGGCGGCGAGGATCGTGCGCAGGACGACGGTGTCGAGGCCCGGCAGCGTCACGCCCGAAAAAGCATCGGCGATCAGCGGATTGGCGTTGGCGAACAGCGTCAGGAACAGCGCGCCGCCAACGATCGGCAGCGCCACCAGTGAGATCATCCCGGTCAGACGCAGACCCTGATAACGTCGCCGCTCTCGGACCCGGCTGATCTTGCCCAGATCGCGCAGCGGCGCGCCGAGCCCGCTGACGCCATGCCACACCAGTCGCCCCGCCCAGGCGATCGCATCGTCGAACCGCCGCCGCGGCAGCAGCGTGGCCAGCGACACGGCGATCGCGAACAGCAGGAGCGTAAGGAAGCCCGGATCGTCGACCAGCACCAGCGCGAACCCGCCCGCGGCCAGCGCCGCAATGCGCGCGTCGCAGTCACGGAGAACCGCCGGCCGAGTCATTACCAGTGCGGCCAGCCATGCGAGCGCGAACCCGCCCAGCGCCGCGCCGATCATCCCCTCCTCGAACACGATCGCCTCGCCCAGCGCGATCAGCGCCGCGCTCGCGATCAGCTTGCGACCGATGCCGCCCCGTCCAAACCCCGTCATGCCTGTGCACCCCGTCCTGTTTCAGGCTGACGGGATGCGCTGCCGCGGTCGAGCCACGATGGCGCGAACGATGCGCTTGCTGCGCGAAGCCTGTGCAGATCGGGTGCAGGCTGATTCTGGCGATGTCGCACGTGCGGTGATCTAGCTTCAACGGCATGCCGGCCGTCGAATAGCCGTCACGGGTTGGGCTCAAACCCGGATCACGCATCGATCGTCATGCCGGGACGGGCGCGGCATGACGAAATGGCATTCACGGCCTCAAGAACGCGCTGGCAGCCCGCCTATCGCGCTTGTCGTACCGTGACGATGCCCATCTCCGTTCGGCCTGAGCGAAGTCGAAGGCCATGCCCCCGGCGAAGTGCTTCGACGTCGCCCGGCACCAACGGTCAGGCGAGAACCGGCATTCCTCGATGCACTGCGCCCTTACGGAACCCGCCGCACCGTCAGGATCTTGACCCCCGGCTTCAGCATCTCGCCCTTCATCGCGCCTGCCCCGGCATTCGGATCGCGCGGGCCGGACCAGATGCGTTTGACCACGTCCATCCCCTCGACGACGCGGCCGAACACCGCATAACCGACATTGTCGCCGGGCGCCTCGGGATGCGCGTCCAGCCCGGTCATATCGCCGATCGCGATCGTGAAGTCGGCGCGTGCGGTGCCCGGGGCCATGCGGCCCATCGAAATCGCGCCTTCGGTATGCGTCAGCCCGGTCTTCGTCGTCGGCTCGTGCGCGATCGGCGGATACAGCTTCTTCATGTCGTGCTGCCCCGCCTGGATCAGGCCTGGCCCCCACGCCAGCCGCATCGCGCGAAAGAAGGTGATACCGTCCAGCCGCTTGGCATCGACGTAGCGCAGGAAATTGGCGGCGGTGACCGGCGCGGCGGCGCGATCCACCTCGATCGTGATCGGTCCTTCGGTCGTGGTCATGACGACGCGAACCGGCGGTGGCCCGGCCGGCGCGGCGACTTGGGCCGCAACCGGAGCGGCGATCATCAGGGCGAGCAGGAATCGGATCAGCATGGCGCCGACGCTACCGGAGCGGCCGGCCAAAAAATAGCCCGGTGCGTTTCCGCACCGGGCTTCAAGGATGTCCGCAGGAGGAACATCGGGGGAGACGAGGCTTCTTCAGGCCCCGCCCCGAACGGGTCAGTAGTTGTAGGCGCGCTCGCCATGCTCGTTGATGTCGAGGCCCTCGGTCTCGACTTCCTTGCTGGGACGCAGGCCCGTCGTCGCCTTGAGGCCGTAGAACAGCACCGCCGAGACGCCGCCGGACAGTACCAGCGTCAGCACGACCGCCTTGATCTGGGTCAGCACCTGACCGGCCATGTCGTATGTGCCGGCGACCGACGGGAAGACGGTGTAGTCGACCCAGCCCTGACCGCCGAGCGACGGCGCGGCGACGATGCCGGTGCCGATCGCGCCGATGATGCCGCCGACGCAGTGGATGCCGAACACGTCGAGCGTGTCGTCATAGCCGAGCTTGTTCTTCACCGTGGTGACGAACCAGAAGCAGACCGCCGATGCGACGAAGCCGAGCAGGATCGACGTCATCGGTGCGGCGAAGCCCGCCGCCGGGGTGATCGCGACGAGACCCGCGACCGCACCCGACACGCCGCCGAGCAGCGACGGCTTCTTGTGGACGATCTGTTCGATCACCGCCCAGGCGACCGCCGCCGCCGCAGTGGCGACGAAGGTGTTGATGAACGCCAGCGCGGCGAGGCCGTTCGCCTCCAGGTTGGAACCGGCGTTGAAGCCGAACCAGCCCACCCACAGCAGCGACGCACCGATCATCGTCATGGTCAGCGAGTGCGGCGGCATCGGCTCCTGCTTGTACCCCACGCGCTTGCCGATGATCAGGCAGCCGACGAGACCGGCGATCCCTGCGTTGATGTGGACCACCGTGCCGCCCGCGAAATCGAGCGCGCCCCAGCCGTACAGCAGGCCGGTGTCGGTCGGTGCGTCGGACAGGAAGTCCGGGCCGGCCCAGTACCAGACCATGTGCGCCATCGGGAAATAGACGATGGTCAGCCACAGCACGACGAAGATCAGCAGCGGCGTGAACTTGATCCGCTCCGCGAACGCCCCGACGATCAGCGCGGGCGTGATGCACGCGAAGGTCATCTGGAACACGACGAACGCGTATTCGGGAATGTAGACGTTGTTGGAGAAGGTCGCGCCGTAAGTCGTGGCGCTGACCCCGGCGAGGAACGCCTTGCTGAGCCCGCCGACATAGGGCGAGCCGCCCGTGAACGCCATGCTGTAGCCCCAGCAGACCCAGACGAGGGCGGCGACCGAGACGATCATGAACACCTGCATCAGCACGCTGAGCATATTCTTGGTGCGGACGAGGCCGCCGTAGAACAGCGCGAGTGCCGGCACCGACATCAGCAGCACGAGTGCCGAGGAAATCAGCATCCAGGTCGTGTCGCCCTTGTTGACCATCGTGGCCATCTGTTCGGGCGTGGGCGCCTTGATCGGCCCGGCGGCGGCAGCCTGTGCCCAGGCGGGTGCGGCGAGTGCGGTGGTCGTGGCGATCGCCCCGATCCCCGCGATCATGCGAGAAAGCGTCATCATTCCCCCCTTCAAAGCGCCGAATCGTCGGTTTCGCCGGTGCGGATGCGCACCGCCTGTCCGACGTCGAGCACGAAGATCTTGCCGTCGCCGATCGCGCCGGTGTTCGCCGACTGCTGGATCGCCTCGACCACGCGGTCGGCGATCGATGCGGCGCAGACGACCTCGACCTTGATCTTGGGCACCATGTTGGTGCTGTACTCGGCACCGCGATAGATCTCGGTCTGCCCCTTCTGGCGGCCGAAACCCTTGACCTCGGTGACCGTCATGCCCGCGACGCCCAGCGTGGTGAGCGCTTCGCGGACCTCGTCGAGCTTGAACGGCTTGATGACCGCTATGACCAGTTTCATCCCGCCCCCTTTGATTGGCTATTGATGCAGGATGCTGCTCTGCAACAGGCGTGCCATTCGGGAGACGCAGCCATTCCGTAGCGGAAGGCCCGCGAAACCGTTTAGTTAACGAAACATTATCGGGCAGCGGCGATGCAGTGCCCGATTATCGGGCAGTACTTAGTCGGGGATGATCGCCCTTGCCTCGACGAGATCGTCCTCGTCGACCATGACCCGCACCGGGATCAGCAGGTAGCTGCCGTCGGCGATGCTGGAGCCGCCGTCGAACGCGACCGCATCGATCCCCTCCGAGTCCAGCCGGCCGACGATGATATGCGCCGCGTTGCGATCGTAGCGGCCGAGTTCGACGAGTGCCATCGACGCTCAAGCGATCGGGGCGGCGGATCGATCCGCCGCCCCGCGCAAGCCGCCCCACGCATAGCCGAACACCAGCACCAGCGAGCCGGCGGCGATCAGGTACGGCAGCGGCTGCCACAGACCGTAGAGGCCGATGCCGATCGACGGCGCGAGCACGAAGCTGGCGCCGTTGACGCTGGTGACCTTGCCCGCGACGGAGCCCTGCGCCTCCGCCCCGACCGCCAGCGACGCGCCCGCCGTGAAGCCCGGGCGGGTAAAGCCGAACCCCAGGCTGGCCATCGCATAGGCCAGCGAGATTCCGTAGAGCGACGTCGCCAACCCGGTCAGCGCGGTACCGGCGATGCTCAGCGTCAGGCCGACCAGCACCAGCCGCCGGGGGGTCAGGTTCAAAAGCGGGATCAGCCCCCATTGCACCAGCAACGCCGCGCCCGCGCCCATCATCAGCACGATCCCGGTCGGCTCCAGCGCGGCGGACGGTGCGACGTGGAGCCGGTCGATCACGACGAAGCCGATCACCTGACTGGCCATCGCCTGCGCATGCCCCATCACCAGCCCCGCAATCATCCACGCGCGGACGCGGCGGTCGAGATAGCCGACCTGTTCGCCGTGCGACTGAGTCGCCGCCGCCACCGTCGCACCGGTCGGCGCACCGCCGATCGAGGGATAGGCGGAACTGGTGCCGCCACCCCGCAGACGCCGGTCGTCCGGCAGCAACCGCCACACCGTCACCCAAACGCCCGCGCCGAACAGCGCGAACAGAAACGCCGGCCCAGCCAGCCCGATCTCGAAGCCGCCGACATGGCCGAGCAGCAGATACGGCGCGATCGCCGGTCCCAGGATCGTGCCCAGCCCGAACGCACTCGCCAGCAACGTCAGCGCGCGCGTCCGCTCTTCCGGCGTGGTCGATCCGGCGACCTCCGCCTGCACCGCCGGCGGCGCGGCGACGCCGAGCGCGCCGTAGAGGACACGGCCCAGCACGAACAGGACGAACGCCGTCGTCCCGCCGACCACGCCGTTGATCCCCGCCGCCAGAAACAGTCCGCACAGCAGCAGCGATAGCGTATACCCGCCCATGCCCAGCAGGATCATCGCCTTGCGCCCATAGGTGTCGGACCGGTTCGCCCAGAACGGCGCGGCGACCACCCACAACAAGGCCGAGATGGAAAACGCCGCCGCGACCATCGCATCCGCCACGCCCAGCGATCGCCCGAGTGCCGGCAACACGGATTGCAGCGCCGTATTGCCCGCCGCGATCGTCAGCATCACGAGGAACATCAGCGCGAAGTTGCGGTCGGGGGTGGTCATTCCCGCGCCCAGGCGTAGGACCGCGTCACGCCGGCGACGGCGACCTCGTACCCGTCGTACCAGAGACTTCGGCCACGGTCGCGGATCGCTTTATGGTCAGGATGCGTGCGCCATGCCACCGCCGACGCCTCGTCTTCCCACCAGCTGACGGTGATGCCGAACCCGTCCGCGCCGCGGGCGCTGTCGACACCGCGATAGCCGGGCTGAACCGCAGCTAAAGCGTCCATCGCCGCCGCCGCGTCGGCGTAACCCGCCTCGTCGGCGCTGCTGCGTCGGGACAGGAACACGACCGCGACCTGCCCCTCCCGACCATGATCGTCCGCCCCTCGCATGACGCCGCTGTAGGAGGCGGGCGGGGGTGCGCCAACCCACTCCGCCACGTCTTTCGATCACTCGATTAGCCGCATGGCGAAACCCGATGGCTTGCAACACGTTCGGCACCTGTGCGACGGAGAGGGCAGCCTCGCCGATCGTGTGGGGACCACGACCGACAGGATTCCGATGGCAAGCTCGTCCACCGCCGCCCGCCGCGCGCGCCGCCCCGCCGGGATACCGTCCCCGGCGCAGATGTTTTTTCAGGGCTTTCTGAAGCACCCGGTGATGGTCGGGTCGATCATCCCATCCTCCGACAAGCTCATCCGCAACATGTTGGGACGGGTCGATTGGGACCAGTGCAAGCTGTTCGTGGAATATGGTCCGGGCGTCGGCACCTTCTGCCGTCCCATTTTGGAACGCATGGCGCCGGACGCGACGCTGATCGCGATCGATACCAACACCGATTTCATCCGCTATCTCGACGCGACGATCGTCGATCCGCGGTTCCAGGCGGTCGAGGGATCGGCAGCGGACGTGGCGACGATCATTGCCGACCGCGGCTTCGCGCATGCCGATTACATCCTGTCGGGCTTGCCCTTCTCCACGCTGCCCGCGGGCGTCGGCCCGGCGATCGCCGCCGCGACGCATGCGACGCTGCGTCCGGGCGGCGCGTTCCTCGTCTATCAGTTCAGCCCGAAGGTGAAGGACTTCCTGACCCCGCACTGGCAGCGCATCGACCACGACATGGAATGGTGGAACGTGCCGCCGGCGCAGCTCTACTGGGCCTGGAAGGACTAGAACCAGGCACGAAGCCCGGCAACAACACCGATCCCGCCGGTGTCCTCGCCAGCGCCGCGAGCGAAGCGGGCGGTGTCGCCCAGTCGCCGCTCCCATGACACGCCGACATACGGTGCGAACTCGCGGCGGATTTCGTAGCGCAGTCGCAACCCGAGTTCGGCGTCGGTGATGCCGGACCCGATCCCGCGCCGACGCACATCCTGCACCGACAGGTTCACTTCCGCGCGCGGTTGCAGGATCCAGCGCTGCGTCAGCCGCTGATCGTAATACCCCTCGACCCGGCCCAGCACCTCGCCCGTCGTCGCGACGAACGCGGCGGCGTCGACCTCGAACCAATAGGGGGCGAGGCCCTCGACGCCGATCGTCGCATAGGTGCGCGCCGGACCGGGGCGGATGTCGTGCCGCACGCCGGCCTGAAGGTTGAAGTACGGCCCGATTGCGCGCGCATACAGCGCCTGCACCTCCGCCGCCTCCAGCCGGCCGCCGAGATCGCCTTCGCCCTCGCTTTTCACGACGGCGCGGTGGATGTCGCCGCCGAACCACGCCTCCCCCTCCCAGCGATAACCCTCGCGACCGTCCCGCACCTGCAGCTCGGCGAGGTCGAGCATGACCTGCGCGAAGGTCTGGCCGCCGCCCTCCTCGCGCATCATCGCGTCGCGGGCGCGCGCCATTGCCGCCGGCTCCCAGACGCGGTCGGCATAATGCGGCATCGGCACAGCCGGCGCGGGCGCATCCCCGGCGGGCAGGTCCGTGCCGGCCTTCGCCGCCGGCGACGCCATAGCGCCTTGATCCATCGGCTCGGAATCCGTCGCCGCCCCGGCCGCCGCGTGGTTCATCCCGCTATGGTCCATTCGACTATGGTCCATTTGCGAATGATCCACCGGCGCGGGTACCGCCGCACGCGGCTGCGGCCGCGCGGCGCGCTTCGCCGTTGGCTTGGCGGCGCGCATCTTCGCCACAGGCTTCGGCTTCGCTGGCGCAGGCTTCGCGGTTGCCCCCGGCATCGCCATGCCCGGCATGCCGTGCATCGCATGATCCTGCGCACTGGCCGATACGACGCCCGGCGCGATGCCGATCGTGGCGACGGCGAGCAGCGCCAGCCCCCAGATCACGCCGCCTCCCCGCGCGGTCGGACGCTGACCACGCGCATCATGCCCGCGAGCATGTGATAGAGCATGTGGCAGTGGAACGCCCAGTCGCCGACCGCATCGGCGGTCAGGTCGAACGTCACGGTCCCGCCCGGCTGCACCAGCACGGTGTGCTTGCGCGGGGCGTGATCGCCCTTGCCCGTCACCAGATCGAAGAAATGCCCGTGCAGGTGGATCGGGTGCCCCATCATCGTATCGTTGATCAGGGTGACGCGCACCCGCTCCCCCTCGGTGAAGGCGAAGGGTTCGTGCGTGTCGACCATCCGCTGCCCGTCGAAGCCCCAAATGAAGCGTTCCATGTTGCCCGTCAGGTGGATCGTCAGGCTGCGATCCGGCCCGCGCACGTCGGGGTTGCGATCAAGCGCGATCAGGTCGCGGTACGTCAGCACACGGTGGCCGACATCCTCCAGCCCCTGCCCCGGATAGCCGGTGCGATCGACCGGCATCGGCGCGATCGTCTGCACGCCGGGGCCTTTATGCACCTGCGGCGCGCGCGAGAAGTCGCGCATCGCCATGTCGCCGTGGTCCATCGCGCCGTGGTCCATTGCGCCGTGGTCCATCGTGGCATGATCGATCGTCGCGTGATCCACCGGTGTTGCGGGTGGCGGGACGTAGCCGGGCGTCGCGAGGGTCCGCGACGCGTTCTGCTCCGCACCGGGATCGACGCCCCGTGCCTCGCCGCCCGCTGCCATGCCGCCCATGCCCATATCAGCCATCGTCGCCAGTGGACGCGCCCGGAGCGGCGGCACCGGTGCATCCATCCCCGTCCGCGGCGCCAGCGTGGCGCGCGCCATGCCCGACCGGTCGATGCTTTCCCCGATAAACGTATAGGCGCGATCGCCCGTCGGCGTGACGATCACGTCGTATGTCTCCGCGACACCGATCTGGAGTTCGTCGACCGTCACCGGCCGCACGTTCAACCCGTCCGCCTGCACCACCGTCATCGCCAGACCCGGGATACGGACGTTGAAGGTCGTCATCGCCGACGCATTGATCAGGCGCAGCCGCACCCGCTGCCCCGGTTCGAACAGGCCCGTCCAGTTGTCGCGCGGGCCGTGACCGTTGACGAGGTAGCGGTAGGTCGCGCCGGTACCATCGGCGATGTCGGCCGGGTCCATCCGCATCGCCCCCCAGTGCTTGCGGTCCTTTGCCGTCTGGTCGCGCCCCGCCAGCAGGCCGGCGAGCGTCTGCCGCTGGAAATTATAATAGCCGGGTTGCAGCTTCATCCGGCGGAAGATCGCCGCCGGGCTCTGCTCGCTGTGATCGGAGAACATGACGACGTGATCGCGATCCGCCGCGATCGGATCGGGGCCGGCAGGGTCGATGACGATCGGCCCGTACAGCCCCTCCTGCTCCTGCCCGCCGGAATGGCTGTGATACCAGTATGTCCCGTTCTGCCGGACGGTGAAGTCATAGACGAACTGATCGCCCGGCCGGATGCCGGGAAAGGACACGCCCGGCACGCCGTCATACTGGAACGGCACCAGCAGCCCGTGCCAGTGCAGAGACGTATCGACGTCGAGCGCATTGACGACGCGCAGGCGCACGCGCTGCCCCTCGCGCAGGCGGATCAGCGGCGCGGGTGCGGCGCCGTTGATGCCGATCGCCCGCGATGCGGTGCCGTCGATCGCCATCGTCTGCCGCGCGATCCGCAGCACGATCTCCTCGCCGGACAGCACCGGTCGCTCCAGACCGGACGCGCCGGTCTGCGCCCATATCGGCGTCGCGGCACAGCCCACGCCAGCCAGCGCGGCGGTGCGCAACATCGTCCGGCGATCGATCGAAGTATTCATCGCGCCCGCCTCTAGGATGCGCAGGCGAACAAAGCGAACGCGACTATTCGTCTATCCCGAAATTCAGCCCGCGCGACAGGCCGGGATCGACCACCGCCAGCACCAGATAGGCGCCGAACTGCTTCACGCGCTGCCACCAGCCGGTCGTGGCGCGGTACCCGTCCCACGTGATCTCGCGCGCGTTCGCCAGTTCGCCGTCGACATAGCCGCGAACATGCGCGGCAAAGGCGGCGTCGTCGATCCGGAGCATCAGCTCCAGGTTGATGAACAGGCTGCGCATGTCGAAATTGGCGGAGCCGACATGCACGGCATCGTCGACGACGTACAACTTGGTGTGCAGCTTGGTCGCCTGATATTCGAACATCCGCACGCCGCGCTTCAGCAGGCCGGCATAGCTGAAGCGCGCGGCGGCGATCGTCGCATTGTTGTCCGATTTCGCGGCGGTCATGATCCGCACCCGCTGGCCCGTCTTCCCGCTCCGCTCGATCCGCCGCAGCAGCATCGGACTGGGCGTGAAATAGGCAGCGATCATGTCGATGCAGCGACCCGTCGCGAGATCGGTGCGCAGCGTTTTCGCCCAGGGCGACAGCCGCCGCGTCGGTCCGCCGATCAGCCAGCGCAGCCGCCCTTCCGTCTCGCTGAAGCGGCCGAGTTCGCGATTGATCGGCCGGATGCGCAGTTTGGGCCGCTCGACCGCGGTCTTCAGCGCATCGAAATACCCGGCCATGCGCGCCGCCGCCGGCCCCTCGACCAACAGGCCCAGATCGCGCCACGCCTTGTCGGCGATCGTGCCGAAATAATCGTCCTCGACGTTGAAGCCGCCGATGATGATGCGCGGGTTCGTCTCCGCATCGGCCAGGGCGAGCTTCTGGTGATTGCGCAGCAAATAGCGCCGCCCGAACTTCGCCGAGAACACGCATTTGTCGACCCCCGCCTCGGCGAGCGGATCGAAGAACGCGTCGGGCGTCTTGTCGCTGCCGAACCCGTCGACGATCAGCGCCACACGCACTCCGCGCCGCGCCGCCGCCGCCAGCGCAGCGTTGACTCGCCGCCCCGAATCGTCGGCGGCATAGATGTAATAGAGGATGCGCAGGTCGTGCTTCGCGCCCTCGATCAGGGCGATCAGCGCGTCCATCCGCTCCGGCCCCTCGGGCAACAGCGTCAGCCGGTTGCCCTCCACCATGAACGCCGGCCTATCGATCGACCCGGAACGGGTGTGCGTGCGGTCGGCGGGAGCGGTGGCCATGCAACCATTACGCATGGGCAACGGCGTTGATCCATGTTGCCGATGCCGCAAACCTTGCTTTTCGCCCCCCCGCAGCGTAAGCGCCGCAATTCTCCCTATTGGTGTAGTTAAGGACACGGCATGGCGCGCGTCACCGTCGAGGATTGCGTCGACAAGATTCCCAACCGGTTCGACCTCGTGCTGCTTGCGGCACAGCGGGCGCGCCAGATCTCGGGCGGCGCCGAACTGACGCTGGACCGCGACCGCGACAAGAACCCGGTCGTCGCCCTGCGCGAGATTGCCGAGGAGACGGTCCGTCCGGCGCATCTGGAGGAATCGGTCGTCAACAGCCTGCAAAAGGTTCAGATGGACGACGACGACGAGGCCGACGCCATCGGCAGCCTCTCGGCCTCCGCCGAAGCCTTGCGCCTGACGGCATCGGCACCGCCGCGGAATCAGAATCTCGGCGCAGATTATGATGGGTGAGGCAGGCGATCAGCACTAGCTGATCGCCGTCGCGGCCTCATCCTCGGCCGGCGGGGCAGCGCCGCGACCGACGACACGGCTTAGCCGTGTTGCTCTTCTGACTTCTCGTGCGACTTGTCGACGAGGCTCCGGACCCTCCCGTAGCGGCTTCGGGAGGGTGCCCCTTCCGCCTGGCCGTCGCCCCAGTGAAAGCGGGGCCTCCCCGTGGGACGGGGACGTCCTCTCCTCATGGAAACCCCCAGCGTTCGCTGGGGTGACGAGCGGGCAAGCTGGTGTTCGGCTCAACGGCGGGATCCGTCGCTCGTGATCGCTCGCCACACCGACCGCGCTTCGCCCCGTGTTCGATAGAGGCACCCAGCTGTATCGTAGGTCGGCATCAGTTACGCTGATCCGCGACCCCGCTTGAACCTAAGCGGCATGGCCGTGTCCTCCGTCGGCTCCGATAAGCCTCCCGTCATGCCGGGCTCGTCCCGGCATCCACCGACCAGCACAACCAGCCGCCGGCAGGCTCGCGAAACCGTCGATGCCGGACCGGCCCGGCACGGAAAAACACGCAGAAGACGTCCGCTTGGACCGAGACGCGTTCTCGACGATTTGCAGCACGCTGCCTCGCCCACAACCCCGCCGCGGCAAAGCCGCGCCGTCGACCGGGCTGCGCCCGCCGGCCGCAGGTCGGGCCGAGACGCGCATCAGCTGCGCTGATCCGCTGCCCTACCCTTGAACCCCTGCGCCACCACGAACCACTCGACCGACCCCTTCCGGCTCGACGGCGGCTTGGCGTGCTTCACCGTCGTGAAGTTCCGCTTCATCTCCGCCACCAGTTCCGAATCCGCGCCGCCCGCGAACACCTTCGCCACGAACGCGCCGCCCGGCGACAGCACCTCGACGGCGAACGCCAGCGCCGCCTCGACCAGCCCCATCGTCCGCAGCGCGTCGGTCTGTGGATGCCCGACCGTGTTCGCCGCCATGTCGGACAGGACGAGGTCGGGTGCGCCGCCCAGCGCCTCGCTCAGCTTCGCCGGTGCGGCGTCGTCCATGAAGTCCATCTCCAGGATCGTCACGCCGTCCAGCGGATCGACCGGGAGCAGGTCGATCCCAACCACCTGCGCCCCCGGCGAGCGCCGCCGCACGACCTGACTCCAGCCCCCCGGCGCGATGCCCAGATCGAGGACGCGGCGCGATCCCTTGAGTAATCCGAACCGCTCGTCCAGTTCCAGCAGCTTGTACGCCGCGCGGCTGCGATACCCCTCCGCCTTGGCACGGCGGACATAGGGGTCGTTCAACTGCCGCTCCAGCCAGCGGGTCGAGGCGGCGGTGCGGCCGCGCGCGGTCTTCACGCGCTTGCGGCCGCCAGTAATGTTCCGGTTCATCGTTTTGGCCGATTCATGGCTTGGGCGTTCCCATCAGACTGCGCAGGATACCCTCGCGGATTCCGCGGTCGGCGATGCCGAGGCGCTCGGCCGGCCACAGATCCATGATCGTCTCCAGGATCGCGCAGCCCGCGACGACCAGATCGGCGCGCTCGTTGCCGATGCAGGCCACCTTGGCGCGCTCGGCGATCGATTTCTCCGCCAGCGATCGGCTGATGTCGCGCATCGCCGACGCCGGCGCGATCAGGCCGTCGACCGCCGACCGGTCGTAATGCGACAGGCCCAGATGCACGCTGCCCAGCGTCGTGACCGTGCCGCTGGTACCGAGCAGCCGCGGTCGCGCCACGCCGCGCGGCAGGCGCGCCGCGAACGCCGCCATGCTGTCCGCGACCAGCGCGCGCATCGCCGCATAGGATTTCGCCCGCCCCTCGGCATCCTCGCCGCCCCCGGCGCTTTCGGTCAGCGACACCACGCCCCAGGGCGCGGAATGCCAGTCGATCACGCGCGGTGCGGGGCCCTCGGTGTCGACCAGCACCAGCTCGGTCGATCCGCCGCCGATGTCGAACACCAGCGCCGGCCCGCCGCCGGGCTCGATCAGCGCGTGGCAGCCGAGCACCGCCAGCCGCGCCTCCTCCTCGGCGGAAATGATGTCGAGCCGGATACCCGTCTCTTCATGCACCCGCTCGATAAAGGCGGGCCCGTTCACCGCCCGCCGACACGCCTCCGTCGCCACCGACCGCGCCAGCGTGACGTTGCGCCGCTTCAGCTTGTCGGCACACACCCGAAGCGCCGCGATCGTCCGCTCCACCGCCGCATCGCTCAGCCGCCCACTGGCGGCCAGCCCCTCGCCCAACCGGACGATCCGCGAAAAGGCGTCGACCACTGCAAACCCCGGCCCCTGCGGGCGGGCGATCAACAGACGACAATTGTTGGTGCCGAGGTCCAGCGCCGCATAGGCGTGCGCATCGTGCCAGCGACCGCGTGGCGGCCGGGCGGGCGCCGGACGGGCAGGGCGATCCTGCCGGTACGGCAATCGGGCGGAAACATCCCCCATGTGCCGTGATCTTTCTGTTCTGTTCTGCCGTCGCGGGAGATCCCGTCCGGTGCTTGAGGTGCAACGTAGCGGTCACCGGCCCCTGCGACAAGCCGCCCGCGCCGCTGTCGCCGGACGCGGGGCGTTGACATGCCCCGCCCGCCCGCCTAGACGCGCCCACCTGTTGCCCCGTCGTCTAAAGGTAAGACTACGGACTCTGACTCCGTCAATTGAGGTTCGAATCCTCACGGGGCATCCAGCGCTACTTAGCCAAGTAGATGAAACTGGCGCGAACGGCGATATGGCCGCTGCGCTATCCAAACCTTATCGTGCGCACCCGCGTTGTCCGTCGTCGCGAGGGTATAGCGTGCCGGGGGATCTCCCGCTCTCGCTGGAAGAGGTCGCGTCGCCGCTGCGTGCCTGACCCCCGCGCCGCTCAGCGTACACTACCCACTCGCCGACGATCGACGCGTCACGCCAGAGCAGCTCACCACAAGCGGCCCGCTCGTCATCCAGCCGCTTGATCCCGGCGGCGGAGACGGTCGTATCGGGATGCTCGCTGCCGACAGGAGACTTTTTCCCGGCCGACCCCGATCCGCGACACTCGGCCGGATCGAACTTCGCTCAACAAGTTAGCGCTGCCGACGCTAACCCATGTCGAGCGGGACGCTGCGATCCGGATCAGCGACATCTCGACGGGAACGCAGGATGTTGATCCTGATCAACAGGCCCGGAAACCATAACGTGCCAGCTTCCCATTGGACGATGCAAAAAGATCAGATGCTGGCGAAGCAATACGCGGCCGGAACCTCGATCATCGACATAGCGGCTTCGCTGGGATGCAGCGATCATGCGGTGAAGACGCGGGTGAGCACCTTGGGTTTGCTGAGGCGTCGAACGTCGGCTCGTGGTGCTGTAGACGGTAATACTCACTGGCTGACGAGATCGGCGAGCGACGATGGGCAGGAGTGACGGCCTTGGGCCCTCGGGCCGCTGGCTTTGCTGCGGGGCGGGACGAAGCATCCTGGGCAGGACAATGCCCGATCGACCACGATGCTCCTGCCGAGCGAACGCTGTGGATGCTCGGCTTCTCCGAGGGTCGAGCGTCGATAGTGTCAGGGACTCCTGCGAATGCGGAGCCTAGATCGCCGTCTTCAGCGGTTCCGGCTTCTTGTGATCCGGAAGGGTTTTCGCGAGATGGCCGATCACCATCTGCTGATTGAACGGCTTGTTGATGAACGTCGCCTTGTCCGGCATGTCGCCGTCCGAGGGCTTCACCCGCCCACTGGCGATCACGATTTCGATGTGGGGGTGGGTCGCCGCGACATGCCGCGCGAGGGCAAACCCGTCCAGCGTCGATCCCGGCATATCGACGTCGCTGAACAGAAGAATGACGCTGTCACTGTGCCGATCGAGCAGTTCCTTGGCGCGATCGCCGTCGTCCGCATCGTAGACGCGGAAGCCTGCATCCTCCAGAATCGCGCAGGTCTCCATGAGGATGAGAGGTTCGTCCTCGACCACGAGGGCAAACGGCGTTGTAGAAGGCTCCATCCCGCTCTAACCCGCCGAGATCGCTTCCGATCCTCACTGCCGTGGTGGGATCGGCATGAGTCAGCATGCAGCCAAGCCTCGCCAGAGCGCCTGCATAGCTGGGCAGGGGAAATGCGACATCCCGCCAGCGCCGGTTTTCGCTCGACAAAATTCCTCTGGAGCCTGCTTCGTCGTCTTCTGCTGCCGGGGCAGCGCGTGCACGTGGCGACACGATCCGGGCTTCGGCTCAAAGGCATGCAACAGACGGTCGCTGCCCCGAAAAGCGCCTCATACGCTTCGATCGTTAGAATTTGCACGTCACCTACCCGGATTACAGTGGCTTGGCAGTCTGCGCGCAGTCACATCCTGCCCGCTCGGACGATGCCGCCGAGGCCGAGGGTTCGAGTTAGCTCTGGACCGGCTGGGCCGGAGCGCGACGGTGGCCTTAAAGGCAACCTCGGTCAGCGACGAACGCAGGATTGCCTCGGAGCCAGTAACATCGAACCGCTCCCCGGAGGTGTCAGTCCCCCGCGTTCAGGTGTTCGAGCACGAAGCCGACCCGCTCAGCGACGGATGCGCGCGGCAGTTCGACGATCGTGTAGCCATAGTCGGCATAGGTCGCGCGCATGATCGATTCGGTCGCGGCGGCGAGCTGCATCGACTGTTGGCGCTCCGCATCCTCAGTGAAGATCTCCGCCCAGAATGGCGCGAGAAACACGCGGCGGTTGTACCGGTGCGAACGCACCGCCTGATCCAGCACGGGCGGTACCGCGATCCCCGACACGCGCAGGAAGCCGGCGACATCCGGGACCCCGCGGTCGAGCAGCACCGTCTCGCTGCGATCCAGCGCCGCCTCGCGCGCCGCCGTCTCGCCCGCCAGCATCAGCTTGGCAAAGCGACGCTGATCGCCCCAGGGCAAGGCATTCTCCCGCGCCGCGACCTGTTCGCGAATGATTCGCCGGCCGATTTCCTCGCTGGTGGCGATACCCGCCGCCGCCAGCGCGTCGATCAGCGTCGACTTGCCCGATCCCGGCCCGCCAGTGATGACGTGCAGCCGGTCCGACGGGGTCAGCGCCGCCGACTCGCGCTTCAGTGGGCGTGAGACGGGGCACACCTCCTGGACATAGCCGTTGAGCGTGTTCGTCAGGCTGTCCGGCACGATCGCGTAGAAGACGAACTGCCCACGCTTCTCGCTGGTGACGAGGCCCGCCGCCTCCAGCACCGACAGATGCTGCGAGATGGACGGTTTCGACATGGAGAAGCGCGATGCGATCTCGCCGGCACTCAGCTCCGCATGGCTGAGATAGGCCAGTATCTTCCGGCGGACGGATGAGGACAGGGCTTCGAAGATACGCTGCATCACTGGGCAATTAGGTGCTTGCCTAACTATCGACAACCGTCGTATCGTTGTTTAGGTAGTTGCCTAAATACCTAGGAGACGATGATGCCATGCTCCTCGACCGACCGCATGGAAGCGGATGACGGAAGCTGCGCCGTCACCGGCCGTGTCGAATGGGCGCCCGCCCGCTCATTGTGGATAGGCGGGATGACGCTCTCCGCCATCACCCTTGCGCCCTTCTACACCACATCCGGCGCGATACTGCTGTTCCTCGCCACGTCCGCCGCCACCCTGTGTCTGGGCCACTCGATCGGCCTTCACCGCCTGCTCATCCATCGCAGCCTGTCGGCGCCGCGCTGGCTGGAGCAGGTGCTGGCGTATCTTGGCACGCTGGTCAGCATGGCGGGACCGCTCGGCATGGTCCGGCTGCACGACACACGCGACTGGGCGCAGCGGCAGACGGCGTGCCACGATCTGCACGCGCATCGCACCACGATGCTGCGGGATGCATGGTGGCAGATGCACTGCCGCCTGATCCTGGCACACCCACCGACCTTCGTGCTGGAGGAGCGGCTGGCACGCGACCGCGTGCTGCGCTGGCTGGAGGCGACGTGGATGTTGCAGCAACTGCCGTTGGCCGTGGTGTTCTTCAGGATCGGCGGGTTGCCGTGGCTGATCTGGGGCGTGCCGGTGCGGGTCGCCGTCAGCGTCACCGGCCACTGGTTCGTCGGACACCTGACGCATCGCCGCGGGCCGCAGGGGTGGATCGTGGACGATGTCGCGGTACAGGGTCACGACCTGCCCGCCGCCGCGCTGATCACCTTCGGGGAGGCGTGGCACGGCAATCATCACGCATGGCCCGAATCCGCAAGACTGGGCGTGGAACCGGGCCAGCACGATCCGGGCTGGTGGGTGTTGCTCGCGATGCGGCGGCTGGGGCTGGTCTGGGACCTGAAGGAGCCGCCGATGCTGGTGCCGCGCGCGGGATTGCGGCGGGTGGAGCGGCCTTGCCCCACCCGCCACCGGATCACAGCTTTTCGGTCAGTTCCGGGATCACCTTGAACAGGTCACCGACCAAACCCAGATCCGCGACCTGGAAGATCGGCGCGTCCTCGTCCTTGTTGATCGCGATGATTGTCTTGGAGTCCTTCATCCCCGCCAGATGCTGGATCGCGCCGGAAATACCGACCGCGACATAGACTTCCGGGGCGACGATCTTGCCGGTCTGGCCGACCTGATAGTCGTTCGGAGCATAACCCGCATCGACCGCCGCGCGGCTCGCGCCGACGCCGGCACCCAGTGCGTCGGCGAGCGGATCGATCAGCGCATGGAACTGCTCCGACGACCCCAGCGCACGGCCGCCCGAGACGATGATCTTGGCGCTGGTCAGTTCCGGACGGGCATTCGCCGCGATCTCGGAACCGGCGAAGGTCGACAGACCCTTGTCCCCGGTCGACGCCACCGCCTCGATCGAGCCCGAACCACCCTCGGTCGCCACCTTGTCGAACGCCGTGCCGCGGATCGTCAGCACCTTTTTCGCATCCGACGACTGCACCGTGGCGATCGCGTTGCCGGCGTAGATCGGACGGGTGAACGTGTCTTCGCTCTCCACCGACAGGACTTCACTGATCTGCATCACGTCGAGCAGCGCCGCGACGCGGGGAGCGATGTTCTTGCCCGTCGTCGTGGCGGGCACGACGAACGCGTCGTGGTGGCCCATCAGCTCGACGACCAGTGGCGCGACATTCTCCGCCAGCGCATGCGCATAGGCCGCGTCGTCCGCGACATGCACCTTGCCGACGCCGGCGATCTTCGCCGCCGCGTCCGCGACACCGCCGACGCCCTGCCCTGCCACCAGCAGATGCACCTCGCCCAGCTTCGATGCCGCCGTGACGGCCGACAGCGTGGCGTCCTTGACGGCAGACCCGTCATGTTCGACCCAGACCAGCGTCTTCACTTCGCCACTCCCATCGCCTTCAGCTTCATCACCAGTTCGTCGACATCGGCGACCTTGACGCCCGCCGAGCGCTTGTTCGGCTCGACCACCTTCAGCGTCGTCAGGCGCGGCGTCACGTCGACGCCGAAATCGGCCGCGGTCTTCGTCGCCATCGGCTTCGACTTGGCCTTCATGATGTTCGGCAGCGACGCGTAGCGCGGCTCGTTCAGGCGCAGGTCGGTGGTGACGATCGCGGGCAGCTTCAGATCGTCCGTCTCCAGCCCGCCATTGACTTCGCGCGTCACCCTGGCGGTGTCGCCCTCGATCTCGACCTTGCTGGCGAACGTGCCCTGCGCCCAGCCGAGCAGGCCGGCGAGCATCTGTCCGGTCTGGTTGTTGTCGTCGTCGATCGCCTGCTTGCCGAGGATCACCAGCTGCGGCTGCTCCTCCTCGACGATCTTGGCGAGGATCTTGGCGACCCCCAGCGGCTCGACCTTGGTATCGCTCGTCACCAGGATCGCCCTGTCCGCGCCCATCGCCAGTGCTGTGCGCAGCGTCTCCTGCGACTTCTGCTCGCCGATCGACACGACGACGATCTCGGTCACGCCGGCGCGATCCTTCAAACGGATCGCCTCTTCGACGGCGATCTCGTCGAACGGGTTCATCGACATCTTGACGTTGGCGAGGTCGACACCCGTCCCGTCCGCCTTCACGCGGGGCTTCACATTATAGTCAAGCACGCGCTTGACCGGCACCAGCACCTTCATCGGAGCTCCTCTCAATTTCGTCGCGTTCGCTTAGGATGGTCCTAGGCGCTAAAACCCGGTTTTCGCAAGTCCGGTATGGTCGGCCGGCCTTGCCGCAGCGGCTTTAGGACTATGCCGCATGCCCTCAACGAAAAAGGGCCCGGACGTTTCCGCCGGGCCCCTTCGAACATCGGGTCAGGCGCGGCTCACGCCGCCTTCTGCACCTCGGCCACGATCTTCTTCGCCGCATCACCCAGGTCGTTGGCGGGGACGATCGCGAGACCGGAGTTCGCCAGAATGTCCTTGCCGGCCTGCACGTTGGTGCCTTCCAGACGGACAACCAGCGGCACCGACAGGTTCACTTCCTTTGCCGCGGCGACGATGCCCTCGGCGATGATGTCGCACTTCATGATGCCGCCGAAGATGTTGACCAGGATGCCCTTCACCGCGGGATCGGCGAGGATGATCTTGAACGCCGCGGTGACCTTCTCCTTGTTGGCGCCGCCGCCGACGTCGAGGAAGTTGGCCGGGAACATGCCGTTCAGCTTGATGATGTCCATCGTCGCCATCGCGAGGCCGGCGCCGTTGACCATGCAGCCGATATCGCCATCGAGCTTGATGTACGCCAGGTCGTACTTCGACGCCTCCAGCTCCATCGCGTCCTCTTCGGTGGTGTCGCGCAGTTCCATCAAATCCTTGTGACGGAACATGGCGTTGCCGTCGAAAGCCACCTTGGCGTCGAGCACCATCAGCTTGCCGTCGTCGGTCACGGCAAGCGGGTTGATCTCGATCTGCTCGGCATCGGTGCCGAGGAAGGCGTCGTACAGCTTCGCCGCGGTCGAGGCGGCCTGCTTGGCGAGGTCGCCGGTCAGCTCCAGCGCAGCGGCGACGGCGCGGCCGTGATGCGGCTGGAACCCGGTCGCGGCGTCGATATCGATCGAGTGGATCTTCTCGGGCGTGTCGTGCGCCACGGTTTCGATGTCCATGCCGCCCTCGGTGCTGGCGACCATCGACACGCGGCCCGTGGCGCGGTTGACGAGCAGCGCGAGGTAGAATTCCTTGGCGATGTCGACGCCGTCGGTCACGTACAGGCGATTGACCTGCTTGCCCGCGTCACCCGTCTGGATGGTGACGAGCGTGTTGCCGAGCATGTCGGTCGCCGCCGCGCGAACTTCGTCAGCCGTCTTGGCGAGGCGTACGCCGCCCTTGGCGTCGGGGCCGAGTTCCTTGAATTTGCCCTTGCCGCGGCCACCCGCGTGGATCTGCGCCTTCACGACGTAGAGCGGCCCAGGCAGCTTCTCGGTGGCGGCGACGGCTTCCTCGACGCTCATCGCGGCAAAACCGGCGGGCACGGGCACGCCGAACTTGGCGAGCAGTTCCTTGGCCTGATATTCGTGAATGTTCATGGGATCATCCGCCTTTCTGGCTACGCATCATGCGAGAGGGTCTGGAGGCTTTGCGCGCCCCTAAAGCACAGGGGGGCGATCAAATCCACCCCTTGCGTCGCTGCTATTGCATGCTGTTTGCAATAAGCCAGTTCGGTGTCGGTCAGATCGGCCGAACACGGCGTTATCCGAATAATAACCATTCGAGGCGCAGTAAGGTGTTCATGGAACGCCCGGTCTTTACGCCGCCCTTCGAATCCGTCCCCGGAGAGGATCACCGCCACGCGTTGCGCCGCGCGGTGAAAATGCGTGCGCACCTGCGCGACCGCGGCCAGACCAAGTTCGAGATCGACGTGGTCGACCTGTCGATGTCAGGCTTTCGCGCGGAGACGAGCTTCACCCTGTGGCCTGGCACGATCGTGTGGCTGACGCTGCCGGGGCTGGCACCGCTGGAGGCGGTCGTCGCGTGGCGGGACAAGTTCCGTTACGGCTGTGCGTTCAACAAGCCGCTGCACCCGGCGGTGTTCGAGCATATCGTCGGCCTCGGGAACCGCTAAACGGTTCCACAGGCCCGGCCGGCGGGTCGGCGAAGCCAACCCCACCGACGGCGGCTTTTCCGCCGGACTTCATCGAACCGCAGAACCACGTCGCCGTGCCGACGGCAAAGCCGCCGTCGGAAGAGTCCGGCACCGCCGGCTCGCCGTCCGAGCAGTCTCTTCGACTGATGGGCGAAGCCGCTCAGTCGAAGAGACTGCTCACACTCGTCTCGTCCGCGATGCGCTTGATCGCCTCGCCCAGCAACGGCGCGATCGGCAGGTGGCGAATGCGGGTCGTCGCACCGATCGACTCGTGGTTGCCGATCGAGTCGGTGATGACCAGCTCGGTCAGGCTCGATCCGTCGACCCGCGCCACCGCGCCGCCCGACAGCACGCCGTGTGTGACATAGGCGACGACATCCTCCGCCCCCGCCTCGCGCAGCGCCGCCGCGGCGTTGCAAAGCGTGCCCGCCGAATCGACGATGTCGTCGATCAGCACGCAGAAGCGGCCCTCGACATCGCCGATGATGTTCATCACCTCCGACTCGCCCGCGCGCTCGCGGCGCTTGTCGACGATCGCCAGCGGTGCATTGTCGAGTCGCTTGGCGAGTTGCCGCGCACGAACAACGCCGCCCACGTCGGGCGACACGACCATCAGGTTCTTGCCCTTGAACCGCGCCAATATGTCCGCCGACATCACCGGCGCGGCGTAGAGGTTGTCGGTCGGAATATCGAAGAACCCCTGGATCTGCCCGGCGTGCAGGTCGACCGACAGCACCCGGTCCGCGCCGGCGACGGTGATGAGGTTCGCGACCAGCTTGGCGGAGATCGGCGTGCGCGGCCCCGGCTTCCGGTCCTGTCGCGCATAGCCCATATACGGGATCACCGCGGTGATCCGCCGCGCCGACGCCCGCTTCAGCGCGTCGATGATGATGAGCAATTCCATCAGGTTGTCGTTGGCCGGAAAGCCGGTCGACTGGATCACGAACACGTCCTCGCCCCGGACGTTCTCCTGGATCTCGACGAACACCTCCTCGTCGGCGAAGCGGCGGACCAGCGCGTCGGTCAGCGGCAGTTCCAGATACTGCGCGATCGCGGTCGCGAGCGGCAGGTTCGAATTGCCGGTGATGAGTTTCATGCGTCGTTCCTGAGCCGCCCCGTAGGACGCTCCCCTTACCCCCGTGCAACATGGATGCAATGTTCTTGGCCCAGGGTCGCGTGCGACCTAGAGCGCGCAGCATGATCGTCACGCGCTTCGCCCCCTCGCCCACCGGCCGCCTGCATGTCGGCAACATCCGCACCGCATTGCATAACTTCATGTGGGCACGGGCGAACGGCGGACGCTTCCTGCTGCGCATCGACGACACCGATGCGGAGCGGAGCGAGGAGCGTTTCGTCGATGCTATCCGCAGCGATCTCGGCTGGCTCGGCCTGACACCCGATGCGGAGGTCCGCCAGTCGGAACGATTCGCGCTGTATCAGGCGCGGTTCGACGCGCTGGTCGCGGCGGGGCGCGTCTATCCGGCCTATGAGACGGCGCAGGAACTGGACCTGAAGCGCAAGATCCTGCTCGGCCGCGGCCTGCCGCCGGTCTACGACCGCGCCGCCCTGACGCTGACCGACGACCAGCGCACGGCGCTGGAGGCGGATGGCATTACGCCGCACTGGCGCTTCCGGCTGGACCACGCCGCGCCGATCACGTGGGACGATCTGATCCGCGGGCCGCAGCGCTTCGATCCGGCGACGATGAGCGACCCCGTCGTGCGCCGCGCCGACGGATCGTGGCTGTATATGCTGCCCTCCGCGATCGACGATGTGGAGATGGGCGTAACTCATGTCGTTCGTGGCGAGGATCACGTGTCGAACACCGCCCTACAATTGCAGATGTTCGATGTGATGGGTGCGACTCCGCCCGCCTTCGCGCACGAGGCGCTGCTGACCGGCAGCGAGGGCAAGCTGTCGAAGCGGCTTGGTGCGCTTGGACTCGATCATTTTCGTGCGGAGGGCATCGAGCCGCAGGCGATCCGCGCCCTGCTCGCGCGGCTCGGCACCAGCGACCCGGTCGAGGCGATCGACGACGCCGTGCTGATCGCGACGTTCGACTTTGCCCGCTTCGGTCGTGCGCCGGCACGCTTCGACGAGGCGGAACTCGCGCAGCTTAACGCCAAGATCCTGCACACGCTGCCGTACGAGGAGGTCGCGGACCGATTGCCGGCGGGCATGGACGCCGCGGCATGGAACGCGGTCCGCCCGAACCTGACTGCGGTCAAAGACGCCGCCAACTGGTGGGGGGTCGTGGAAGGACCGATCGCCGTGCCCGATCTCGACGAGGACGACCGCGCCTATCTGGCCGACGCCGCGCAGGCCGCCGCGACGATCGACTGGGCCACCGACCCTTGGCACGCGCTGACCGGCGCGTTGAAGGCGACGACTGGCCGCAAGGGCAAGACGCTGTTCCTGCCACTGCGACGGGCGCTGACCGGCCTCGACCACGGGCCCGACATGGCGGCGCTGCTGCCGCTGATCGGGCGGGAACGCGCGCTGGCGAGGCTCGCACTGCGCTAGCGCAATAGGCCACACAGGGGCCACTTGCGCTGATTACGATATGATGTAACATCCTTCATGCGGTTGGCCGACTCGCACCTTGTCACTCTGGTGAAGGAGCGTTGCTGATGTATGCGGATCGTTATGGCGGGCCTGCGCGTGCCCGGTTCAACCCCGGCGGCCTTGCGGCGGCGATCGGGATCAACGCGGCGGTCATCGCGGCACTCATGGTCGCCGCGCCGATCGTGACGGGACGCCCGCCCGCCGATCCACCGCTCGTCACGATCTTCAGACCGATAGACCCGCCCCCGCCCCCCGAGCCCAAGCCGGCCGATCCACGGGTCAGCGCGGAACCTCGCCCGGCGCCGCCGCTGGATGCGCCAAAACCGATCGTCGAGACGCCGATCGACTCGCCCCTGACCGGCACCGTCGATCCCCTGCCGCCGCTCCCCTACAACGCCCAGCCCGGCACGGGCACCTCAACGGAGGCGGTCCCGGAACCCAAGCCGCTGCCTCCGCCACTGATCGTCGGGCCTGCCGTCGATTCGCGTTACGCCGGCGATTTCCAGCCCGACTATCCCCCGTCCGAACGCCGTCTCGGCAACGAGGGCAAGGTCACGGTGCGCGTGCTCGTCGGCGCGGACGGTCGCGTCAAACAGGTCGAGCGGGTCAGCGCGACGAGCGACGCGTTCTTCCGCGTCACCGAACAACGCGCCCTGTCGCGCTGGCGCTTCCGCGCCGGCACCCGCGATGGCGTCGCCGAGGCGGCGTGGCGGGTGATGACCGTGACGTTCCGGATGGAGGACTGACCCGCCCGTCTCGTGCTCCCGCCGCTGCGGGAGCACGAGAGGAACGACACCACTGGCAACTGCGCACCAACAGGCCTATTTTCCCCAGATGCAGTTCTTTTCCCGCATGTCGCCGGTGAGCGCGATCCGCGATCTCCGCGCCTTCCTCGCCACGCGCACGCGGATCGATCTCGCGTTCCTCGTCGCGTCGATGCTCATCACCGGCTTCTTCATCTACGCCTTCGCGCACGACAGCCGCGTCGACCCGACGTACAAGCGCGACATCGTCTATGTCGAACAATGGCCGGCGAACCGCACCGATGCGGAGATCGTCGCCCAGCAAAAGATCGACGCGCCGATCAAGGCCGCCGCCCTGAAGGCGCAGGCCGATGCGGAGGCGGCGAAGCGCGCGTCGTTCAAGCGCCTGGACGACAAGCTCAAGGGCTGGGGCATCTGACCCACGCCGACGCGCGCTGGATGGCGGCGGCGCTGACGCTGGCGGAGCGGACGCGGGGGCGCACTGCCCCCAACCCCAATGTCGGCTGCGTCATCGTCAAGGCGGGTCGCGTCATCGGCCGCGGCTGGACGGCCGCGGGCGGACGACCGCACGCCGAAGCCACCGCTTTGCAGCAGGCCGGCACAGAGTCGCGCGGCGCGACTTGCTACGTCACGCTCGAACCCTGCGCGCATGTGTCGCCGCGTGGCCCCGCGTGCAGCGACCTGCTCGTCGCGGCCGGCGTCATGCGCGTGGTCGGTGCGATCGAGGATCCCGACCCCCGCACCGCCGGGGCCGGCTTCGCCCGACTGCGCAGCGCAGGCATCGTCGTCGATGTCGGAACCGGCGCGGCGGACGCCCGCCGGACGATGGCCGGCTTCCTGACCCGGCGCACGCTCGACCGCCCGTTCGTCACGCTGAAGCTCGCGACCTCGCTCGACGGCATGATCGCGACTGCATCGGGGCAAAGCCGCTGGATCACCGGCCCCGAAGCCCGCGCGCACGTCCACCTCGAACGCAGCCGGCACGAAACGATCCTGGTCGGCCGCGGCACGCAAGATGCCGATGCGCCGAAGCTCGACGTTCGCCTGCGGGGGCTGGAGGACCGCTCGCCGCGCCGGTTCATCCTGTCCGCGGCCACGACCGGCGACAGCGTCATCGCTGCTCCTGACGCCATCGGCGACCTTCCCGGCGACCATCTGTTCGTGGAGGGTGGTGCCGCCACCGCCGCCGCCTTCCTGCGCCATGACCTTGTCGACCGGCTGCTGCTCTACCGCGCGCCGATCCTGATCGGTGGCGGTCGCCCGGCCGTCACCGATATCGGCCTGTCCGATCTGGGCGACGCGCATGGCCGCTGGCGGCTCTACGATGCGCGTGCGCTTGGCAGCGACCGGTTGGAAGTCTACGAGCGCGCCAGATAGACGAGGGTCCATGTTCACCGGCATCATCACCGACATCGGCACGATCGAGGCCGTGGAGCATCGCGGCGACGCGCGCGTGCGGATCGCGACCGCCTACGACACCGGCACCGTCGATCTGGGCGCGTCGATCGCCTGTTCGGGCGTGTGCCTGACGGTGGTCGACAAGGGTCCCGGCTGGTTCGCGGTCGACGTGTCCGGGGAAACGATCGGCCGCACCGCCGATCAGTGGCGCGAAGGTCGCACGCTGAACCTGGAACGCGCGATGAAGCTGGGCGACGAACTCGGCGGCCACATCGTCACCGGTCACGTCGACGGTGTCGCGCATATCGTCTCGGTCGAACCCGACGGGGATTCGAAGCGCATCCTGTTCTCGGTTCCGCCCGCCCTCGCACCCTTCCTCGCCACCAAAGGCTCGATCACGGTCGACGGCGTGTCGCTGACCGTCAACGCGGTCACCGACGCGGCGGACGCGACCGAGTTCGGCGTCAACGTCATCCCGCATACGCAGGCCGCGACGACGCTCGGCGCCCTGACCGTGGCCGACACCGTCAACATCGAGATCGACGTGCTGGCGCGCTACCTGCAACGGATGGAGCATTATCGTGGCCGCTAATCCGGAGCTGGCGCGCCTCCGCCACGCCTTCCTGTCCTCGCCCGAGGAGATCATCGACGAGGCGCGCAACGGCCGCATGTTCATCCTCGTCGATGACGAGGATCGCGAGAACGAGGGCGACCTCGTCATCCCCGCGCAGATGGCGACGCCCGAAAAGATCAACTTCATGGCCCGCCACGGCCGCGGTCTGATCTGCCTCGCGATGGCCAAGCGCCGCGTCGACGAACTCGGCCTCGACCTGATGAGCCGCAACAACGGCACCCGTCACGAAACCGCCTTCACCGTCTCGATCGAGGCGCGCGAGGGCGTGACGACGGGCATCTCCGCCGCCGACCGCGCGCGCACGATCGCCGTGGCGATCGACGGCACGAAGGGCGCGGCCGACATCGTGACGCCCGGCCACGTCTTCCCACTGGTGGCGCGCGACGGCGGCGTGCTGGTACGCGCCGGCCATACCGAAGCGGCCGTCGACGTCTCGCGTCTCGCCGGCCTCAATCCCTCCGGCGTGATCTGCGAGATCATGAACGAGGACGGCACGATGGCGCGGATGGACGACCTGGTGTCGTTCGCGCAATTGCACGGCCTGAAGATCGGCACGATCCGCGACCTGATCGCCTATCGCCGCCGCTACGACCACCTCGTCGAGAAGAAGGCGGAGGCGAAGTTCACCAGCCGCTGGGGTGGCGAATGGACCACCCGCGCCTATCGCAACACCGCGACGGGCACCGAGCAGGTGGCGCTGGTCAAGGGCCGGATCGACCCGTCGCAGCCGGTGCTGGTGCGGATGCACGCTTTGTCCCCTTACGGCGACATCTTCGGCGAGGAGTCCGCACGCGGCGGCCTGCTCCAGCGATCGATGGAGATGATCGCCGAAGCCGGATCGGGCGTCATCGTCCTCATCAACCGCCAGCGCGCCGATGCCTTCACCACCGCCGTCCGGCGACAGGCGGGCGAGCAGGTCGAGGTGCCGATGGAGGAACTGCGCGACTACGGCGTCGGCGCGATGATCCTGGCGGAACTCGGCGTGCATGACATGATCCTGCTCACCAACACCCACCACACCCTTGTCGGGCTCGACGGTTACGGCCTGTCGATCGTCGGCGAGCGGCGCATCGAGGACTGACAGCTTGGCCCATATCCTGATCGTCGAGGCGCGCTTCTACGACCATCTCAACGACCTGCTGGTCGCCGGCGCGCGCGCCGCGATCGAGGCCGCAGGCCACACGCACGAGACGGTGACGGTGCCGGGCGCGCTGGAGATTCCCGCCGCGATCGCGCTGGCGGCGGAGGCCGACCGCTATGACGGCTTCGTCGCGATCGGCGTCGTGATCCGTGGCGAGACCTATCATTTCGAGATCGTCGCGGGTGAAAGCGCGCGCGGCATCATGGCGTTGACGATGGACGGCCTCGCCATCGGCAATGGTATCCTGACCGTCGAGAACGAGGCGCAGGCGCTGACCCGCGCGCGTCCCGACGAGAAGGACAAGGGCGGCGAGGCGGCCAAGGCGGCGCTCGCGCTGCTCGACCTGCGCGAGCGGTTCGGCGGCTGATGACCGGCGGCCCGATCCTCTTCACGCCGCGCCTGATGCTCAGGCCGCTGGCGGCGGAGGATCTGGAGCCGTGGGTAGCGTTCCACGCCGATCCGGAAACGATGCGCTTCCTCGGCGGCGTGCAGGCGCGCAGCGTCGCGTGGCGCTCGCTGTGTGGCATGGCCGGCGCATGGACGATCCGCGGCTTCTCGATGTTCGCCGTCGTCGAACGCTCGACCGGCGCATGGGTCGGGCGCATCGGCCCGCACCAGCCCGATGGCTGGCCCGGGACGGAGGTCGGCTGGGGCGTCGCGCCGGCCTTCGCGGGCAAGGGTTACGCCCATGAGGCCGCTATCGCCGCGATCGACTATGCGGTGGACGTGCTCGGCTGGACACATGTGATCCACACGATCGATCCCGACAATCATGCCTCGATCCGGCTCGCGCAGCGACTGGGCGCGACCAATGGCGGGCCGTGCAGCCTGCCGCCGCCGCTGGACGCCTTCCGCGTCGATGCGTGGGGGCAGTCCGCCGCCGACTGGCGCACGGGTCGCCCCGGCCGGTGACCGAGCCGCCGCCCTCCCGCTACCGCGTCGTGGAGCGCGGCCGGCGGCTGGAGGTGATCGATACGCGGGCGAACCCGACCGGTCCGCCGCCACGCCTCTTCCCGCGCCAGACGCGTTTCGACGGCAGCGGCGACATCACCACGCGCGCCTTCTACGACGCGAAGGGTCCGCGCACGATCCGCCTCGACAGCGTCAGCGTCGGGGTGATCGCCCGGGTGAAGTTCGTGGCGCTGTTCGCCGCGTTCGCGTTCGTCGTCGCGGCGGTGGCGATGCCGTGGCTGCTCGCCATCCCGTTTGCGCTGTTTAGCAAGGCCGTCCGCAACCCGGCGCGCGACGGCATCACCCGGTGGCTCGACGGGATAGTCGCACGTGGGGGTTGAGGTGGGCGGTCGCCAAACCGGCACAGCAACAACCATCTACCCCGGCGAAGCTGGTGCGTCTCACCGGTCACCCGGGAACTGGACCCCGGCCTTCGCCGGGGTGGCACGGGAAAACCGGCAACCTTGATGGCTATTCGACCCGGAACATCCAAAGCTCCGGGTCGAGCAGCCATGTCCGTTACGCCGCCTCGGTTTCCAGCGCAGGATAGTCGATATACCCCTCCGGCCCCTGGCTATACAGCGTCTTCGGGTCGATCGGGTTGAGCGGGGCATCGATCCGCAACCGCTCCGGCAGGTCCGGATTGGCGAGGAACGTCCGCCCGAACGCGATGGCATCCGCCGCGCCCGCATCCAGCACCGCCTGCGCCTGCGCACGGCTGGTGAAGTCGGAATTGAGGACCAGCGGACCATCGAAAAGCTGCCGGATCAGCGGCGACTGCTTCGGGACATCGGTTGCCCCGTACGTACCGTCGGGGCCGAGTTCGCGCAGTTCGAGGAAGGCGATGCCGATCTCCGACAGCGCCTTCGCCGCCGGGCCGAACACCGATGCCGGATCGCTGTCATCGACCCCTTGCGAATTGCCGTTCGGCGACAGGCGCACCGCCGTTCTATCCGCGCCGGCGATCGATGCGACGCGCTCGGTCACCTCACGCAACAGGCGCACCCGGTTCTCCGGGCTGCCGCCATATCGATCGTCCCGGAAGTTCGCATTGTCGCGCAGGAATTCATCGATCAGATAACCGTTCGCGGCATGCACCTGCACGCCGTCGAACCCGGCCGCCATCGCGTTGCGCGTCGCCCGCTCGTAATCGTCCAGCAACCGCGGGAACTCCGCCACGTCCAGCGGCCGCGCCGTCTCGAACGCCTGCTTGCCGTCATAGGTGTGGACCGTGCCGTCGGACCTGGTCGCCGACGACGATACCGGCTGGCTTCCCGTTACAGACGAATGCACCTGCCGCCCCATATGCCACAGCTGCGCGACGATCCGCCCGCCCGCGGCGTGCACGGCATCGGTGACCGGCTTCCACGCCGCGGCCTGCTCGTCGCTCCACAACCCCGGCGCATAGGGCCAGCCCAGACCTTCGCGGCTGATTCCCGTCGCTTCGGAGATGATGAGGCCCGCGCTCGCTCGCTGCGTATAATATTGCGCCATGATCGGCGTCGGCACGGCATCGCGATCCGCCCGACCGCGGGTCAGGGGCGCCATCAGCACACGGTTCGCGGCGTGGATCGCACCCAGATCGATCGGGTCGAATAGTTCGGGCATGGAAACTCCTGTTTCAAAGGCTGTTGCGTCAACAGATAGGACGCTACAGCGCCTCATGCCCGCATCGGACCGCCCAAGAAAAACTGGTCCCCTGCAAAGCATCGATCCCCTGCAGGGCGATGCTCCGGCGGAACCGGAGGCGAGAGGCACCACGCCCGCTCCCCGCACCGGCTCCGCGCTTGCGTTTCTTGCCCTGATCGTGGGCAACGTCGCGCTCGCCTTCGGCCCGCTCTTCGTGCGGATGGCCGATACCGGTCCGGTCGCGGCCGGCTTCTGGCGGATCACGCTGGCGGCGCCGTTGCTCGTCGTCCTCGCACTGGCGGGACGGGGCCAGCCGACCGACGCCGCCCCGATGATGACGCCGAAGCGGTGGACGATCCTGATCCTCGCGGGCGTGGCGTTCGCCGGCGATCTCGGCAGCTGGCACCTCGGCATCATGCGCACCACGCTCGCCAACGCGACGCTGCTGGGCAATTGCGCCACCTTCATCTTCCCGATCTACGGCTTCATCGTCGTGCGCACATGGCCCAGCCGGACGCAGGGGTTCGCGCTCGCGCTGGCCGGGGCGGGGGCGCTGCTGCTGCTCGGGCGGTCCTACGATCTCGATCCCGCCAATCTGGTCGGCGACGCGCTCTGCCTGACCGCGGGCCTGCTCTACGCCGTCTATTTCATCATCATGGCGGGCGTGCGGGAGCATGTGCCGCCGATGCCGGCGCTGGCCCTGTCGACGATCGCCAGCATCGTGCCGCTGCTGATCTTCGCCGTCGCGTTGGGGGAGACGGTGATGCCGACCGCGTGGGGCCCGCTGCTGGGGCTCGCCCTCGTCAGTCAGGTGTTGGGCCAGGGATGCATGATCTTCGCACTCGGCAAGGCGTCGCCGTTGATGGTCGGCATCACCTTGCTGATCCAGCCGGTGGTCGCCGCGACGATCGGCTGGCTGATCTATGGCGAGCGGCTCGGTGCCGTCGACTGGATCGGCATCGCGATGGTCGCCGCCGCGCTCGTGCTGGTCCGCCGCCGGCCCGTGGTTGCACCGGAGCCGGTCAGCCCTCATGTGCAGGAGCCGAGGAGCATAGCATGATCGCCCATCCCACCACGCTTGAGCCGCCCGCCGCACCGGCCGATCCGACGCTGGACGAGCTGCGCCTCGAACTGGCGCCCGCGATCGCCGCCAATGCCGCGTTCGACGGGTGGAGCGAAGCGGCGCTGGCGATGGCGGCCGAAGGCAACGGCGTCGATCCGGACATTGCGACGCTGGCGTTCGCCGGCGACCGCGGCGTCAGTGCGGTGGAGATGATCGACGCGTGGTTCTCGACCATTGACCGGCGGATGGCGGAGATGCTGCCGCCCGAAGCGCTCGCGACGATGAAGATCCGCGCGCGGATCGCCGCGCTGGTCGAGGCGCGGCTGGCGATCCTCGCCCCGGACCGGGAGGCCTTGCGCCGCGCGCTGACGATCCTCGCCATGCCGCAGAACGTCGCCCGCGCCGCGAAGCTGGGCTGGCGCAGCGTCGATGCGATCTGGCGTCTCGCCGGCGACACCGCCACCGATTACAATCACTATACGAAGCGCACGATCCTGCTCGGCGTCTACGGTGCCACCGTGACCGTCTTCCTCAACGACGAGAGCGAGGGCCATGCCGACACGCGGGCTTTCCTCGATCGCCGCATCGACGGCATCATGCGCTTCGAAAAGGCGAAGGCCGGCTTCCTGAAGCGCACCGAGCACCGCCCCAGCCTGTCCCGCTTTATCGGCCGGTTGCGCTACCCCGCCGTTTGATCGCGGCAGGGGCGCTGTCGTTTTCCTCGATGGGTATGCCGCAATGTAACGGCGCCGTCATCTTGACCGTCTAGCGCGACCGGACCGATTTATCGTTCCGGTTCAAAGGATAACGTCTGATGATGAAGCGCATCGCGGCCATCGCGCTGCTGGCCGGCAGCGCCGCTCCCGCCGCCGCCGCCGCCGTTCTCGACTTCGATGCCGCCCGTGGTCGCAACGGCCGCACCGGCTATGTCTATGGCCCGTGGCTGGAGGATGGCTTCCGCGTCTCCGCCGATCGCTGCCCCGCCAACAACGGGGCCTGCTTCGTGACGACCGGTACGACGCTCACCAGCCTCGACCGCACCGGCGCGGCGCTGACTAACCAGCTCGGCGGCGCGGTCGTCACCGTCGCCCGCGTCGATGGCGCGGCGTTCGTGCTCGACGAACTGACGATGGCCAACAATTACGGCAACTTCAGCGGCTTCGGGCCGGTGACGATGGATGTCGATTTCACCTTCGCCTTTGCCGACGGCTCCAGCCGCGCGCAGACCTATGTCCTCGACAATTTCGCCGGGCAGCGCCTGACGCCGAATGTCCTGACCTTCGACCTGTCGCCGCTGCTGTCGTTCAGCTTCACGCCGCGCGCCGGGTCGAGCGGGTTCGTGCAGTTCGACAACATCCGGCTCGGCGACGTGGCGGCGGTGCCGGAACCGGCCAGCTGGGCGATGATGATCGTCGGAATCGGCGCCGCGGGTGGTGCGCTGCGCCGGCGCAGGACCCATGCCGTCGTCACCCTCGGATGACCGACGGGACCGGCCGCGATCCCCTGCGGCCGGTCCCTCGTCGCCGACGAGGTTATTGATAATCAATCGCAGGCCTTCTATGTGGCGAGTTATGGTTCCCGACCGCCTCGATACCCTTCCCCGTCATCGCCGGGCGCTGATCGCCGCGATCGACTGGACGCGCCTCGCCGATCCTGAGGCGCGCCGGTTGCGAGAACTGGGCTTCGACGAGGGTGTCGGGGTCGAGGTGCTGCACCGCGCGTCGATCGGCGGCGGACCGATCGCGTGCCGGATCGGCCGGATGACGGTGGCGCTGCGCCGCGCCGTTGCCGCCAGCATCCACGTCGCGCCGCTCGCCGGCTGACCAGCCATCGAACATCGCCCGGTGCATGCCGCGCCCCTGGTGGCGCTGGTCGGTAATCCCAACGCCGGCAAGAGCGCGCTGTTCAATGCCCTGACGGGTGCCCGGCAAAAGGTCGGCAATTATCCCGGCGTCACGGTGGAACGGCATTCGGGCCGCATGGTGCTGGACGACGGTCGCCCGATCGAACTGGTCGACTTGCCCGGCGCATACAGCCTCGACCCCTCCTCCCCCGACGAGCGCGTCACGCGCGATGTCGTGACCGGGCGCGGCGGCTTCGAACGCCTACCGGACGCGCTGGTGGTGGTGGTCGATGCCGCCAATCTCGACAATCACTTGCGCTTCACGTTGCAGCTGATTGCGCTCGGCGTCCCCGTCATCGTCGCGCTGAACATGATCGATCTGGCGGAGCGCGACGGCCTCGTCCTCGATCCGGCCGTGCTGGAGCGCGAACTCGGCGTCCCCGTCGTCTCCACCGTCGCAGTGCGCCGTCGCGGGCTGGACGAACTGCGCGCGAAGCTGTCGCCACTGCTCGGCGGCCATCCGGTGCCGGCCGTGGACCGGGTCGAGGAGAACATCGTCGTCCTGCAACGCCGCGCCCGCACGATCGCGGCGGCGGCAACGGTGTCGGAAACACCCGCACGTCGCTGGGCGCACTGGCTCGACGCGGTCGCGCTGCATCCGGTCGTCGGGCCACTGCTGCTCGTCGCGATCCTGTTCGTCATGTTCCAGGCGGTGTTCAGCTGGGCGGCCACACCCGCCGACATGATCGACGTGGCGTTCGGCGGGCTGGAGGGTTGGGTCCGCGAGACGGCACCCGACGGCTTCTGGCGATCGCTGGTGACCGACGGCCTGATCGCCGGCGTAGGTGCGGTCATCGTGTTCCTGCCGCAGATCCTGATCCTGTTCCTCTTCATTCTGGTGCTGGAGGCGTCGGGCTACATGGTCCGCGCCGCGTTCCTGATGGACCGGTTGATGGCGACCGTCGGCCTGTCCGGCCGTGCGTTCATCCCGCTGCTGTCGAGCTTCGCCTGCGCCGTCCCCGGCATCATGGCGACGCGCACGATCGAGGACGAGAAGGACCGGCTGACCACGATCCTCATCGCCCCGCTGATGACGTGCAGCGCGCGCTGGCCGGTCTACACGCTCATCATCGGTGCGATGATCCCCAACATACAGGTGCTGCCGTTCGTGCGCCTTCAGGGGCTCGTCATGTTCGGCCTGCTCGTGATGGGCGTCGCCGGCGCTTACGTCGCCGCGCTGCTGCTGCGACGTACCGTCACCAAGGGCGCATCGTCAGGCTTCATGATGGAGATGCCCAAATACCAGTGGCCGCGCTGGCAGGACATCGGCATCGGCCTGTGGACGCGCGCGATGATCTTCCTGAAGCGCGCCGGCACGATCATCGCCGCGACGACGGTGGTGCTGTGGCTGCTGCTCAGCTTCCCCAAACCGCCGCCGGGCAGCAATATCAGCCCGGTCGATTATTCGATCGCCGGCCGCATCGGCAACGGCATCGAGACGGTCGTCGCCCCGATCGGCTTCAACCGCGACATCGCCTTGGCGCTGCTACCGGCGATGGCCGCGCGCGAGGTCGCGGTGTCGGCGATCGGCACCGTCTATGCGATCGACGATGCGGAGGGCGAGTCGGGCACACGCGCGATCTCCGATCGGCTGCGCGGCCGCTGGAGCCTTCCGACCGCGCTGGCGTTCCTGATGTGGTTCGTGTTCGCGCCGCAGTGCATCTCGACGATCGCCGTGACCCGGCGGGAGACGAATGGATGGAAGTGGCCCGCCTTCATGGTTGGCTATCTGTTCGCCGCCGCCTACATCATGGCCGGCTTAACATACTGGCTGGCGGTCGCCGTCGGCCTCTGATTCGGGGCAATTCATGGCGGGCAGCGTCAACAAGGTCATTCTGGTCGGCAACCTGGGGCGCGACCCCGAAAGCCGCTCGTTCCAGAACGGTGGCAAGGTCGTCGAACTGCGCATCGCGACATCGGAATCGTGGAAGGACCGCAATTCCGGGGAGCGCAAGGAGAAGACCGAGTGGCACACGGTCAAGGTCTTCAACGAAGGTCTTGCGAACGTGGCGGAAAAATACCTCCGCAAGGGATCCAAGGTCTATATCGAGGGCGCGCTGACCACGCGGAAGTGGCAGGACCAACAGGGTCAGGACCGCTATTCGACCGAGATCACGCTGCAAGGTTTCAACAGCGTCCTGACGATGCTCGACGGCGCCGGTGGCGGTGCAGGCGGCGGTGCCGGTGGCGGCCGCAGCGGCGGCGGTGACGATGATTGGGGCGGCGGCGGTTCGTCCTCCGGCGGCGGCTATGGCGGCGGTCGATCGGGCGGCGCGAGCGGTGGCGGAGCCGGAGGCGCGTCCGGTGGTGGCGGCGGCGCACGCGGCGGCAGCTTCGGTCAGGGCGGCGGCTTCGCGGACGATCTCGACGACGACGTGCCGTTCTGATCGGCATGAGCTTCGACAAATCCATCCTGTGCGACGATCGTAGGACGCGCGTTCTCGCGTCCTACGACACCGGCGATTTACGCGAGGCGGGTGCGCTGGACGACATCGTCGGCTTCGCAGCGCGGCTTTGCGACACGCCGGTCGCGCTGGTGACGTTGGTCGAGGCGGAGTTTCAGCAGTTCCTGGCGCGCACGGGCATCGATCAGGACCGTACGCCCAGCGACATTTCGTTCTGCGCACACGCGCTCGGCGGGCCCGACATCTTCGAAGTCGTCGACGCGACGCAGGACCCGCGCTTTGCAGGCAACCCGCTGGTCACCGGCGATCCCTATGTCCGCTTCTATGCCGGCGCGCCGATGCTCTCTGGCGAGGGCGTCGTTCTCGGCACCGTTTGCGTCATCGACACCGTCGCCCGTCCGCTCGGCCTGACCCCTCTTCAGCGCGAAGGGCTGGCGCTGCTGGCGAAAGCGGCGATGGCACGGCTGGACGATCGCCGCACCTCGCGCGAGCAGGGCGAGGCAGAGGCGCTGTCACGTCAGGCGCTGGAGGATAGCGAGCAGCGGTTCCGGACTCTGGCCGACACGATGCCGCAGATGGTCTGGTCGACGCTGCCGGACGGCTTCCACGATTATTACAATGCGCGCTGGTATGAATTCACCGGCGTGCCGCAGGGGTCGACCGACGGCGAGGCGTGGAACGACATCTTTCATCCCGACGATCAGGATCGCGCCTGGTCGGTGTGGCGCCACAGCCTCGAAACGGGCGATCCCTATGACATCGAATACCGGCTGAAACATTTCGACGGCACCTATCGCTGGGTTCTCGGGCGGGCCTTGCCGATCCGCGACGGCGACCATGTCATCGTCCGCTGGTTCGGCACCTGCACCGACATCCACGAACAGAAGATGGCGCTGGATGAGCGGGAGATCATCAGCCAGGAACTGTCGCACCGCATCAAGAACATCTTCGCGGTGATCGCCGGCCTGGTCGGGTTCGCTGCGCGCGCGCGTCCGGAATTCGCGCCCGCCGCGACGGATCTGCGCCAACGCATCACCGCGCTCGGCCGCGCGCACGATTTCGTCCGCCCGCACAGCGCCCAGTCACGCCCGGCGTCGCGTCAGGACAGTCTGCACGGCCTGCTCCAGGACCTGTTCAGCCCCTATAGCGGCGCGAACGAGGAGCGGATTGCGGTGTCCGGCGAAATGGTGTCGATCGACGACCGCTCGGCGACTCCGTTGGCGCTGCTGTTCCACGAACTCGCGACCAATGCGACCAAGTACGGTGCCCTGTCGATCGAGGGCGGCCACGTCGTCGTCGAGGTCGAGAACCGCGACGATCTGGTCATGATGACGTGGCGCGAGCGGGGCGGTCCCGTCGTCGTCGATCCGGGTGTCCATTCCGGCTTCGGCAGTCAGTTGATCGAACTCAGCGCGGTACGGCAGCTTGGTGGAACGGTCGCCAAGGACTGGCGTCCCGAGGGTCTCGTCGTCACGGTCGAAATCCCCGCCGCCGCCCTCAGCCGCGACAAGATGCCGCATCAGGATCACCGCGCGCGGCACTGACCGCTAGATTTTATCTGCCCCCTCCCCTTTAGGGGGACGGACTGGAATAGGGCTTTTCCGCAAGCAGGTCACTTGTAGAGAATCCCACGCCAACCTCCGTCAGCAGGGAAACGAGCGGGCCGCTCCATCCCGAGCTATCAGGCTTCCATACAAAATCCCACCCCGGCTGTTGCCAGGATGGGCTCCGATCCGACTCTGATCCTAGCGGCGCATCATCCGCGCGACCCACGCCGCTTCGTACGATTATCCCGCCGCGGCGAGCGGCTGCACCTGATCGTTGGCGACCATCGTGTCGCCGGCGGCCATCGCGGCTGCGGCCAAAATGGCTGACTCGCTGAACGGCTTCCGCACGAATCCCAACGCAGATTCGCTGGCACCGATCTGCGCCGGATTGGCGGTCACGAACACCACTTTCACGCCATAGTCGGCAGCGATCCTGCGCGCGATCTCGGGCCCGGTCGGTCCATCCCGAAGGTTGACGTCGACGAACGCGAACGCGCACTCGGGGGCGGCGTCCAGCGCTTCCTGCCGATCCGCCGCAATCGCGCAGACCCGGTAGCCGGCATCCGTCAGGATGCGTTCCAGATCCAGAGCGACGAAAATTTCGTCTTCGACGATCAGCGCGGTCTTGCTCATACCATGTCCAGCAGGTTCGGAGTGGGCAAACGCTTGATCTGGATCATAGTTCCTCGCGGTGCAACAGGAATACCGCGTGTTCCGCCAGCAGGTTGGCCCCCGCCGCCGCCCGTCGCGTACCCCGCGCCAGGAACCACGCCTCCTCCACCGCCACGCCGCGCTTGCTCAGGAACGCCCGGAAGTCGTCGATCGTCACGTGGTGGATGTTGGGCGTGTCGTACCACTCTTCCGGCAGCAGCGACGTCACCGGCATCCGCCCGCCCCACAGCAACGACAGCCGCACGCGCCAGTGCGCGAAGTTCGGAAAGCTGACGATCGCGCGTCGTCCGATCCGCAACAACTCGTCCAGCACCAGATGCGGGTTGCGCGTCGTCTGCAACGTCTGGCTCAGGATCGCATAATCGAAACTGGCGTCGGGGTAACCTTCCAGGTCAACATCCGCATCCCCCTGCACCGCCGCCAACCCCCGCGCGACCGCGGCGGCGACGTTGGTCGGATCGATCTCCAGCCCACGCACGTCCGCATCACGCTCGTCGCGCAGGCTTGCCATCAGCGCCCCGTCGCCACAGCCGACGTCCAGCACCCTTGCTCCCCGCGCCACATGCTGCGCGATGATCGCCAGATCGGGCCTGAGACTCATAGCGTCCGCAACCGCTCTGCCGCACCCGGTGCGAGCCGCTCCATCAGGAAGTCGGGTCGCACCGGTGCATGAAAGCCAAGTGCTTCGTAGACGCCGTGCGCGTCGCGGGTGTTGAGCATGATCCGCCGTATGCCCACATAATCGGCATGGTCGAGGAAGAAGCCGGCCAGCCGCCGTCCAAGTCCCGCGCCGCGTGCTTCGGGATCGACAAAAACGTCCGCTAGCCAGCCGAACGTCGCGCGATCGGAGATCAGCCGCGCGAAGCCCACCTGCACACCGCCCCGATACGCACCGACTGCATGCGACCCGGCGATCGCCCGCTCCACCGTCGTCCGCTCGATTGCCGGTGACCAGTAACTGCCCGCGAGCCAGGCATGAACGCGCTCGACCTGCAACAGCGCGGGATCGTCGGACAGCACGATGTCGCTCACCGCCCACCCCGCAGGAATCCGTCGACCACGCGGTTCAGTTCGGGGCTGTCGAGCAGGAACGCGTCATGGCCGTACGGGCTCGACAGCTCCACGAAGCTGACCGCGCGACCCGCGGCGTTCAGCGCGTGGACGATGGTGCGCGAATCGGCGGTCGGATACAGCCAGTCGGTATCGAAGCTGACGAGGCAGAACCGCGCCGCCGTCGCGCGGAACGCATTCGCCAGCAAGCCGCCATGCTCCTCCGCCAGATCGAAATAATCCAGCGCCCGGGTGATGTAGAGGTAGGAATTGGCGTCGAACCGGTCGACGAAGCTCAACCCCTGATGCCGCAGATAGCTCTCGACCTGGAAATCCGCGTCGAACCCGAAACCCTTCGAATCGCGCGCCTGCAACTTGCGCCCGAACTTCTCGGTCAGCCCTGCTTCCGACAGATAGGTGATGTGCGCCGCCATCCGCGCCACGGCCAGCCCGGCGGACGGCGGATCGCCCCGATGATACTCGCCGCCCTGCCAGTTGGGGTCGGCCATGATCGCCTGCCGCCCGACTTCGTGGAACGCGATGTTCTGCGCCGAATGGCGTGCCGTGGAGGCGATCACCACCGCCGCCGCGACTCGCTCCGGGAACGTCGCCGGCCATGACAGCGCCTGCATCCCGCCCATCGACCCGCCAACCACCGCCATCAGCCGTCCGACGCCGAGATGATCGAGCAACAGTGCTTGTGCGCGCACCATGTCGCGGATCGTGATGACCGGAAACCGCATGCCCCAGGGCTGCCCGGTCGACGGATCGACCGACGCTGGCCCGGTCGATCCCATGCAACTGCCCAGCACGTTGGAACAGATCACGAAATGCCGCGCCGGATCGATCGGCTTGCCCGGCCCAACCAGCCGCGTCCACCATCCGGGCTTGCCGGTGCGGGGGTGGGCGGAGGCGACGTGCTGGTCGCCGGTCAGCGCGTGGCAGATCAGGATCGCGTTGCCGCCGTCCGCAGCCAGCTCGCCATACGTCTCGTACGCGATGTCGATCGGGCCCAACGTCCCGCCGCCGTCCAGCCGCAGCGGCCCCGGCAGCGTCACGCGGCGCGCAAGGCCGTAGCGGTCGTCCACGCTGCGCCGGTTAGTCCGCACAGGCTGGCGGGGCAAGACCGCGCTCGCTATGCGCAAGCGATGACCGACAGCAGCACCGCCGCCCCTGCCCCCAAGCCGTGGATTCTGGGCATCGCCCCCTACGTCCCCGGTCGCGCCACCAGCGAGGACGGGCGCAAGGTCGTGAAGCTGTCGTCGAACGAGAACCCGTTCGGCACGCCCGAGGCCGCCCGCGATGCCTATCGCAGCGCGGCAACCGAGCTCGAACGCTATCCCGATGCCGCCGCAATCGAACTTCGCGCCAAATTGGCAGCGCATTACGGGGTCGAGGCGGACAGGCTGATCTACGGCACCGGGTCGGACGAGGTGCTGCACCTCGCCGCCGGCACCTTCGCCGGACCGGGCGACGAGATCATCCACGTCCGCTACGGGTTCGCGGTGTACGAGATCGCGACGCGGCGCGTCGGCGCCACGCCGGTGATCGCGCCCGACCGCGATTATGCCACCGATGTCGACGCGATCCTCGCCGCGGTGACGGAGCGCACCCGCGTCGTCTTCGTCGCCAACCCCAACAACCCGACCGGCACCTACACCGACCGCGGCGAGATCGCGCGCCTGCACGCCGGCCTCCCTCGCGACGTGCTGCTGGTGCTCGACCAGGCCTACACCGAGTATCTGGAAACCGAGGACGACGACGGCGGGCTCGAACTGGCGCGCACGCAACCCAACGTGCTGGTCACGCGCACCTTCTCCAAGATCTTCGGCCTCGCGTCGGAGCGGATCGGCTGGGGCTATGCCTCCACGGAGATCATCGACGCCATGCACCGCATCCGCGCGCCCTTCGCGTTCGGCATCGGCGCGCAGCGGGCGGCGATCGCGGCGCTCGGCGACGACGGCTTCGTCACCCGCAGCCGCGAGCATAATCGCGAATGGCGCGACTGGTTCACCGACGCCATGACCGCGATCGGCCTGCGCGTGGTGCCCAGCAAGGCGAACTTCGTGCTGGTGCTGTTCGAGGGTGCGTTGACCGCGGAGGTCGCCTATCACGCGCTGATGGCGGCCGGCTACGCGACGCGCTGGTTGCCCGGACAGGGCCTCCCGCACGGCCTGCGCATCACGATCGGCACCGAAGACGAGCTGCGCGCGGTGGCGGACGTGCTCGCCGCCGGGGTCCAGAAGGCAGGCTGATGCTGCCGTTCGCGCGCGTCACGATCGTCGGTCTGGGCCTGATCGGCTCCTCGATCGCGCGCGGCGTCCGCTCGACGATGCCGACCGTGCGCGTCACCGGGTACGATGCCGACCCGGATGTGCGCGCGACCGCAGTGCGGATCGACCTGTGCGACGATGTCGCGGACAGCGCCGGCGCGGCAGTGATCGACGCCGATCTGGTGGTGCTGTGCGTGCCGGTCGGTGCGATGGGCGCGGTCGCGGCGGAGTTCGCCGCCGACCTGCCCGGCGACGCGATCGTCAGCGATGTCGGCGGGTCGAAGGAAAGCGTGATCGCCGCTCTCCGCGCGGTTTTGCCCGACGCGACGATCGTTCCCGGTCATCCCGTTGCCGGCACCGAGCATAGCGGCCCCGAATCGGGATTCGCGACGCTGTTCCGCGGCCGTTGGTGCATCCTGACGCCGGAGGACGCCACGCCGGAAGCCGCCGTCGTTCGCCTCCGGTCGTTCTGGGAGGCCCTCGGGGCGAACGTGGAGATCATGACGCCGCGCCACCACGATCTGGTGCTCGCCGTCACCAGCCACGTACCGCACCTGATCGCCTATTCGATCGTCGGCACCGCGTCCGATCTGGAAGAGGTGACGCAGGGGGAGGTCATCAAATATTCCGCCGGCGGTTTCCGCGACTTCACGCGCATCGCCGCATCCGATCCGACGATGTGGCGCGACGTGTTCCTGAACAACCGGGAAGCGGTGCTGGAGATCTTGCAGCGCCTGACCGAGGACGTGACGATGCTGCAACGCGCAATCCGTTGGGGCGACGGCGATGCGCTGTTCGACCTGTTCACCCGCACCCGCGCGATCCGCCGGTCGATCATCGAACAGGGGCAGGACGATCCCGCCCCCGATTTCGGTCGGTCGCACCAATAAGCGAGGCTGCGCGAAGCGGTCGCGCGGTCGTCAGGCGATGGCCGCGAGATAGCCCTCGATCGCCTTGCGCCCGCTATCGCTCAGCGACACTTCGATCCGCCGCCGGTCGATCGGATCGGTGACCCGGTCGATCAGCCCCAGCTTGGCGAGATGATCGATCCAGCGCTGCGACGTGGTGACCGGCGCATCCGCGCTGCCGACCAGCGTCTTGACGTTCATGATCCGGCGTTCGTGATCGGCGACATACAGCGCCAGCAACATATCCCAGGCCGGTTCGTGGAACAGGTCGGCCGGCAGATGCCGACGGCGGAGGCGGCGTTCCTCCAGCAATCGCCGACAGACCGTGATCGGTTCCCGGACCGGCGCGGCGGTGGCACCGTTCAAAGGAGTTGCGGGATGATCGGTATGAACCTGATCGGCGCGCATGCTGAACTCGTCGGCGACTGCTGACAGTTTGGCCGTCATGTCCTTGATCAGGGCTACGATCGAGGCGTCGCTCACAATCTATACTGCTCCATCAGGCCAGCCCCCCGTCGTGCGATCAGCGATTGATCCCATCGTTCAGACGGAAAACCCGTGCATTGGTTCCGGCTGAGACGATGAACCAATCTCGATCATATTGTAATAGCTTTACATCCACAATCCAAACATATGTTAGGATGAATTTCGCGGCCGAGCTATTGGAGTACTGAGGCTGGCTTGACCGTTGTATACCGATCGCCGAAATGGTGTTTGCACATCTTACCGTAACCTGTTTTCAAGGAGGATAGTCTGGTCGCATCGAACGATCGTCGGCAGGATGTGCAATGGGTGCATACCCAACTCCGCGCCGCGTGCATCAAGCTGGAAGAGCTCGAGGAGCATGTCGTGGCCGCCTATGTCGGCCATGCGATTGCCCTGGTCGAGGAGCGCTTCGGCATTGGCGGCGATCATGACGATGATGAACCGGATGCGTGCTAACCTGTGCAGCGAAGCGGGCGATTGATGCGTTGACGTTGCGCGCGGTTCCTCCCGATGGTCCGCGCCACCGCTGATCGAAGGTCGCAACCGCTTGCCCGTGTCCGCTTACCCCGCAGTGTCGGCCTATCTCAACGCAGTCGGTACGGCGACGCCACCGCACGATATCCATCACGCCTTCATCGACTGGGCCGGCGCACGCGTCGCCGCCGATGATGCGCGACTATTCGCACGGATGGCGCGGCGATCCGGCATCGGCCACCGCTGGTCGGTGCTGCCCCCCACCGCGGAGGGTCTGTCCCCCGTCTCACCGGGGGGCTTCTATGCGGAGGCGATGCCCGGCACCGCAGCCCGCATGGCGCTGTACGCAGAAGCCGCGCCGGCGCTCAGCCTTGATGCCGTCGCCGCCCTCGCGAACCGCGTCGACCTGACCGGCATCACCCATCTGGTCGTCGCCAGTTGCACCGGCTTCGTCGCACCGGGCCTCGATCAGATCGTCGCGCGGGCGCTCGGCCTGCCGGGATCGGTCGAGCGGCTGCTGATCGGCTTCATGGGTTGCTATGCCGCGGTCGCCGCGCTGCGCACCGCCCGGCATCTGGTGCGCTCCGAACCCGATGCCCGCATCCTGGTGATCTGTTGCGAACTGTCGACGCTGCATTTGCAGGAGACGACCGCGCTGGAGCCGCTGCTGGCGATGCTGCAGTTCGGCGACGGTGCGGCGGCGGCCCTGGTCACGGGCGACCCGCATGGCTTTGCGCTCGACGCGCCGTTCGCCGCAACGCTGCCCGACAGCGATGCGCTGATCCGCTGGGCGATCACCGATACCGGCTTCGCTATGCACCTGTCGGGCGAAGTCCCGCGCCGGATCGCGGATGCGTTGGACGACGACGCCTTCCGCACCACCGTCACCGCCGGTCGCGACGCGCACGCGATCGACGGCTGGGCCGTGCATGCCGGCGGCCGGTCGATCCTCGATGCGGTGGAGCAGGCGCTGGCACTCCCCGGCGACGCGCTCGCGCCGTCGCGCAGCGTGCTGGCCGATCACGGGAATATGTCGTCCGCGACGTTGATGTTCGTGCTCGAACGGCTGCTCGCCGGACCACCGGTCGAGCACGGCGTCGCGCTGGCGTTCGGCCCCGGCCTCGCGGCGGAGGGCTTCGGATTCCGAAGCGCGTCATGACCCTCGCGGTCCGCGCCCAGGCCGAGGAGCTGATGGACGCGGACGACCTCGACCCCGCCGTCTACGCCGACGTCGTAGCGGACCTCGCGCGCGTCAACGCCGTGACGCTGGCAGCGCGCCCGACCATGGCCTTCCTCAAGCGTGCCGTCACAGGTCGACGGCTCCGCCTGCTCGATGTCGGCTTCGGCGACGGCGACATGCTGCGCCGGATCGAACGATGGGCCATGAAGCGCGGAATCGAGGCCGAACTGGTCGGCGTCGACCTCAATCCCCGCTCCGAACAGGCCGCGCGCGCGCATACGTCAGCCGATTCGCGCATCCGCTGGGTGACCGGCGACTATGCCGAGCAGGGCGGGGGGTGGGATGCGATCGTCTCCAGCCTCGTCGCGCATCACATGAATCACGACCAGCTTGTCGCCTTCCTGCGCTTCATGGACGCGAACGCGCGCTGCTGGCTGGTCAACGACCTCCACCGCCACGGCTTCGCGCATATCGGCTTCCCGCTGCTTGCCCGTCTCGCGCGCTGGCACCCGATCGTCCGCCACGACGGTACCCTGTCGATCGCGCGCAGCTATCGCCCCACCGAATGGCCCGTGATCCTGCACGAGGCCGGCATCAATCACGCCCGCGTCTACCGCACTTTCCCGTTCCGGCTGTGCGTCGACACGCTGCGCTGATCGTCGGCGGCGGTCCGGCCGGTGCCGCCGCCGCCATCGCGCTCGCGCGCGGCGGCACACCCGCGCTCGTGCTGGAGCGGACGCGCGAAACCGGTGACGCGCTGTGCGGCGGCTTCCTGAGCTGGCGGACGCTGGAGACGCTGGCGACGCTCGGTGTCGAAGCCGACGATCTGAACCGCGACCGCGTCACCCGCGTCCGCCTGTTCGCCGGCGGCCGCATGGCGAAGGCCCCCCTGCCCCGCCCCGCCGTCTGCGTCTCGCGCCACCGCCTCGATACGCTCCTGCTGGACCGCGTCGATGCCATCGAGCGTGGGGTCGGTGCGCGGGCGGTGGAAGACGACGGCATCCGCCTCCACGACGGCACCACCGTCGCGGCGGACGCGCTGTTCCTCGCCACCGGCAAGCACGACCTGCGCGGGCTCGCGCGGCCCGAGGCGGCGCGTGGGCGGGACCCCACGCTCGGCCTGCGCGTCCGCCTCGCCGCCGCGCCCGCACTCGACGCGCTGGTCGGCGACACGATCGAACTACACCTGTTCGACCGCGGCTATGCCGGCGTCGCGCGACAGGAGGATGGCAGCGTCAACCTGTGCATGGCCGTCCACCGCTCCCGCCTGACCGAAGCCGGGTCGCCCGCCGCCCTCCTCGCGGCGCTCGGTGACGAAAACCCCCACCTCGGCGACCGTATCGCACACATGGCCGCGGGTGCCGCGATCGATGCCGTCGCCAACGTCCCCTATGGCTGGCGTCAGCGCAGCGGTACCGCTGGGCTGTTCCGGCTCGGCGATCAGGCCGGCGTCATCCCGTCGCTCGCCGGCGAAGGGATGGGAATCGCCATCGCCAGCGGCATCGCCGCCGCGAACGCCTACACGCGTGGTGGATCCGACGCGGCACGACGCTGGCAGCCGGCCTTCGCGCGCGCCGTCCACCGCCCGATCGGCGTCGCCGGCCTGATCCGCGGCATCGGCGAAGGTCCGCTCGCACCGCTGCTCGTCGCCGCCGCCCGTCCCGCATTGATCCAGATCGTCGCGCGACTGACCCGGATCGGTCACGCTGGCCATTGACGCTCCGCCCCCTCGATCCGAGATTAGCGACATGGAACATCTGAATCTGTCCGAGTCCGAATGGCGTCGCAAGCTGACGCCGGAGCAATATCACGTCCTGCGCGAAGCGGGGACGGAACGGGCCTTCGCCGGCGCGCTGACCGACAACAAGGCGGACGGCATCTATCGTTGCGCCGCCTGCGCCAACGAACTGTTCGACAGCGCCGACAAGTTCGACAGCGGCTCCGGCTGGCCCAGCTTCACGCAGCCGCTGGCGGAAGATAGCGTCACCGATCATTCCGATCGCAGCCACGGGATGGTCCGCACCGAAACCCGCTGCGCCCGCTGCGATTCCCATCTCGGCCACGTCTTCCCGGACGGTCCGCCGCCGACCGGCCTGCGCTATTGCATGAACTCGGTCGCGCTGGAGTTTCGGCCTCGCAAGGGCTGACGCGGTAACGCTTGTGGCGGGCACGGTTACCGCGTAATTCGTGCCGCCTACATGGCCCGCACGCGTAAAGCTCTCCGCTCGCCCTGGCGTCGCCGCCTCGGTCTTTTCGTCAAGATCCTGACCGGCCTCGGCGTTCTTGCGCTCGGCGCACTGGTGATCGCCGTCTATGTCGCGCGGTCGCAACTGCCGAGCTTCGAGGAGCTGAAATCCTCACCGAACGGCCAGATGATCCGCGTCCACGCCAGCGACGGTTCGGTGATCGCCTCGCTCGGCCCCAGCTATGGCGAATGGCTGACCTACAGCCGCATCCCCGGCGTCATGCGCGACGCCACCGTCGCGGTCGAGGATCGCCGGTTCCGCAGCCATCTGGGCGTCGACCCGATCGGCATCGCCCGCTCGGTCGAGGTCCGCTACGAACGCGGTCGCTGGATCCAGGGCGGCTCGACGATCACCCAGCAGCTCGCCCGCACCGTCTTCCTGTCGAGCCAGAAGAAGTTCGGCCGCAAGTTTCGCGAAGCGATCCTCGCGCTGGCGCTGGAACGCAAGTTTTCGAAGGACCAGATCCTCGAACTGTACCTGAACAAGGTCTATTACGGCGGCGGCGCGTACGGTATCGACGCGGCCTCCCGCAAATTCTTCGGCCACGGCGCGGACGAACTCAATCTGGCCGAGGCCGCCGTCATCGCCGGCCTGGTCAAGGCCCCCTCCAACTACTCGCCCACCGCCGACGCCGACGCCGCGCGGGGCCGCGCGGGCGTCGTCATCCAGCAGATGGTGCGGAACGGCTACGTCACCCAGTTGCAGGCGGAGGAAGCCAATCCGGAGGCGCTGAAACTGGTGCAGGGCGCGCAGCAGAACAGCGCGCGCTACTTCACCGACTGGGCACTGCCGCAACTGGATACGCTGATCGACGAGACGCAGGCGCCGCTGGAGGTGTGGACGACGATCGACCCGGCGATGCAGCGTCAGGCGGATACTGCGATCCGCGCCAACGTCCCCGGCGGCGCGCAGGGTGCGCTCGTCAGCCTCGACCGCGACGGTGCGGTCCGCGCGATGGTCGGCGGCACCGACTATGTGTCCTCGATCTACAACCGCGCGACCCAGGCGGTCCGCCAGCCGGGGTCCGCGTTCAAGCTGTTCGTCTACCTCGCCGCGCTGGAGGCAGGCCACAAGCCGGAAGACACGATCGTTGACGAACCCGTCACGATCGACGGCTGGAGCCCGCGCAACGATTCCCGCCGCAACAGCGGCAACGTGTCGCTTCGCACCGCCTTCGCCTATTCGCTCAACACCGTCGCGGCGAAGCTGGGGCAGGAGGTCGGCTTCACCACGATCGCCGACATGGCCCGCCGTTTCGGCATCACAACCCCGATCAACACGCATCCGGCGATGGTGCTCGGCACGTCCGACGTTCGCCTCATCGACATGACCCGCGCCTTCGCCAGCGTCGCGTCGAAGGGCGTCGCGATCGTCCCCTACGGGATCACCCGCGTGACCGCGAACGGAGAGGTGATCTACCAGCATCAGGCGGATACCAGCCGCGTCCTCGTCGCGCCCTATGTCGCAGCGGAAATGACCGACCTGCTCCAGACCGCGGTCAACACCGGCACCGGGCGGGAGGCGCAGATCGGCCGTCCGGTCGCGGGCAAGACCGGCACCACCACCTCGCTGAAGGACGGCTGGTTCCTGGGCTTCTCCAGTGGCCTGACCACCGGCGTGTGGATGGGTCGCGACGACGCCCGCCCGATCCGTGGTCTGCATGGCGGTACCGCGCCCGCGCGCGCCTTCGCTGCCTTCATGCGCCCTGCCACCGCCAAGCGCCCAATCGAGCAGTTCGACACGCAGGTGACGCTGCCCGAGTGGCAGATCGAACCCGATGAGGAGAGCTATTTCGGCCAGCCCGACAATAGCGGCCAGATGGTGGACGAGAACGGCAATCCCATCGCGGGCGCCTCGACCGCGCAGCCGGTCGATCCCAGTGCGCCGGACGAGCGCCCCGACGACGACACCTCGCGGCAACAGCTCGACGACCTTATCGATCGCGTGACCGGGCGTGATGGGCCCCCTCGCGATGCGCCGCGCGATCCGGCCGCTGGCGAGGTGGTACCACCGGGCCGGCAGCCCCTGCCCGCCCCGATCCGTCAGCCGCTACCGCCGGTCCGCCAGCCGGTACCGGTTCAAGACGACCGCCCGACCCAGTGAAGTGCCACGCCGTGCTCGCGCAGCCAGACGCGCGCAGGGGTCGGGTCGCAACCGTACAGGTCGGCGACCAGCGCATGAAACTGCGGCCCGTGATTCATGTGCACCCGGTGCGCCACCTCATGCGCGACGGTCGCACGACGCACCCAACCGGGTGCGAGCACCAGCCGCCAGCTGTAGCGGATCACGCCCGTCGACGCACAGCTTCCCCAGCGCCGCCGTGCGTCGCCGATCGCGACCGACGCGACCGTCACCTTGGCCAGCGCGGCGTACTCCTGCGTTTCGGCACTCAGCAGGTCGAGCGCACGCCGCTTGATCCACGCCTCGACCCGGCGGCCGATCGTCTCCTCCGGCCCCGCCACGAGCAGCCGGTCGCCGTCCCGGACGAGTACGCGGCGTGATCCCTCATCGCGCACGATCGTCAGCGTTTCGTCGGCGACCGTGATCGTCGTTCCCGGCGCGAACGGACGCGCCACCGGCAGCAGCGCTCGCTGCTCCGCCAGCCACGCCGTCTTGCCGGCGGCCCATGCGAGGGCCGGCTTCAGCGCAGCGCGCGGCGGCAACACCAGCCGCGCCCGCCCGGTTGCGCTATCCAGCGACAGGGTACATCGGCGCGCCCGCGGGTTGCGGACCACGTCGATCCCCGCCGCCGCCAGCGCCTGTACGGTCACAGGATACGATCGACGACGTGATCCTCCAGGTCGCCGACATCCGTCTCGCTGACCGTCCAGCCGCGCACCGACTGCTTGACCGCATGCACCGCCTCGCGGTCGCCGCTGACGAGGTAATGCCAGTCGGGCAGCGGCTCACCGTTCGCGCGCAGCCGGTACGCACAGGTCGACGGCAACCAGTCGATGTCGCGCACGTTGCGCGTCGTCAGTCGTACGCACTCCGGCACATAAGCGCGCCGGTGACGGTAATCCGAACACTGGCCGCTGCGCCGGTCGAGCAGCTTGCACGCCACGTTGGTGCTGTGCAGCTCGCCGGTATCCTCGTCCTCCAGCTTGTGAAGACAACATTTCCCGCATCCGTCGCACAGTGCTTCCCACTGGCCACGGTCGAGCGTCTCGATCGGTCGTTCCCAGAACTTGTCGATCACTGTACCCACTTCTCGATCGTGTCGGCCACCGCTTGCGGCCCCTCGTCCTGCGGCACCAGCACCAGCGGCTTGCCGTCCGGGTCCATCAGATAGGCAGTGCGGCTGTGATCCACCAGATAGCCGCCGCCGGGCGTCGCCGCCCCCTTGGCGGCATAGACCGCATACGCCTTCTTGATCGCCGCGATCGCGGTCTCGTCGCCAGTCAGGCCGACGAGGCGCGGATGAAAGGCCGAAACGAACTGCTTCAGCACGGGCACGGTGTCGCGGGCGGGATCGACGGTGACGAAGACCGGCACCACCTTCGCCGCCTTGTCCGGCGCATCGCGTTCGGCCAGCTTCAGCCCCGCGGAAATCGACTGCACGTCGGTCGGACAGACGTCGGGACAGAACGTATAGCCGAAATACATGATCCGGTATTTCCCCGCGAAGCTGCGGTCGGTCACGGTGCGCCCGTTCTGGTCGGTCAGCGTGAACGGACCACCGATCCGCGCACCCTCCAGCGGCGGCTTCTCGATCGGCGCGGGCTGGCAGGCGGATAGCAGGACAAGTCCGGCGAGAAGAAGCTTGTTCATGGCGGTGCCAGCCTTGATCTGTTAGCCGGTGTCGCGCAAGCATTCCGGTTATCGTTCCAAGGACCCCGTTCGCATGATGCGCAAGGCATTGATTTCGGCAGCTATCTTGATGCTGACGGCCCCCGTGGCGGCGCAGCAGCAATCCGAAAGCTACAAATTCCTCAGTGCCGTTCGCGATGCGAAGGGCAACGACGTGATCGCGATGCTCGACAAGCCGGGCAGCAACATCATCAATACCCGCGAAGTCACCTCCGGCGACGGCGCGCTGCACATCGTCGTGAAGCGCGGCGACAGCACCTATTTGCGCTTCCTGCTGCAAAAGGGTGCCGACCCCAATCTGCGCGACGGCAAGGGCAACACGCCGATGCTGCTCGCCGTGCAGGGCGGCCAGTCGGACATGATCCCGATCCTGTCCGCGGCAAAGGCGAATCCGAACCTCGCCAATCAGACCGGCATCACGCCATTGATCCTGGCGACGCAGAACCGCAGCATCGACATGGTCCGCCTGCTCATCGCCGCCAAGGCCGATCCCGACCAGCAGGATCGCCAGACCGGGCAGTCGGCCCGCGAATACGCCACCAACGACCCGCGCAACTCCGCCATCGCCAAGATCTTCGCCGAGACGCCGAAGAAGACGCAGGCTCAGGTCGCCGGCCCGAAATTCTAGAGCCTGACGACCTCAGCTTGCGCCGTTCGGGCTGAGCCTGTCGAAGCACAGATGGAATGCGGGGCGCCCGTGGCGCCGCTCGCGCGAAAGCCAAGGGGCGGCGCACGATCACTCCCTCGTCATCCCAGCGACCCCTGAGATCTCCGGCGACGGCGCGAACAGGGCGGCCCCAACCTCATCCGTCATGCCGACCTCGTCCCGTCATTTACGGTCCCGCACACTGCCAGTCCGCTACTCTCGCGATCGATTGAAGCCGGGACGCAACGTCACGCCCGACGCCGCCCGCTGATCGCTCCAACAAAATACCGATGGAAGCTGTCCTACAGCGCCCGGTTCGTGCCACGCTGAACGCGTCGTCCAAGGCTCCGCCTGCGCTTGCTCCTTGAACCCGCCAGCTCTGACGTGTGGAAAGCGAACCCTGCGAACCAACGACGTTGGACTAACCTTAGCCTAACCTTCCAGGGCCGCCCCCAGCGATTACAACAACTTGGCCAATCAGTGCCGGAGGGTCACTCGAACGGCAGCGCCGCCGCCTCGGGATCGGCCAGTGCCGTCAGCCGCCGCGCCGCCCGCCGCGCGAACGCGAGGGTACACCGTTTGCGGACATGCGCGGGAAGAGGCACCGTATGCGCCTGACGGACGATCTCTGCATCGTAACGATCCGCGACGATCACGCCCGTCCGCTCCGGCAGGAACGCTGGACCGTCCAGCGGCGACAGGTCGAACCCCGCCGGCACCGCCCAGAAATACCGGTCGCAATGCGCCAGATAATCCGGCCACTTGCCGTCACCCAGCAGGTCGGCGCGCGACACCTTGATCTCGACCACGACGAGCCCCCCGCGCGCATCGATCGCCATCAGGTCGGCACGGCGACCACCGTCCAGCGGGACTTCGGTCAGGGTGACGAGGTCGTGACGCAGCAGCATCCGCGTGACCCCGCGCGCCACATCGGCGGCGCAGAGCAGCGGATTGCCATCATCCAGACACGAAGAGAGGGCGACGTCCAGCATCGCCCCCGCTCATAGAACGTAACACGAACGGCGGGCAAGCCCCGCCGTGGTGCGTTCAGCGATAGAAGATGTGATTGCCGATCGCGGCGATCTTGGTCAGGCCCGAACCCGGCAAGCGGCCCGGCGTGTTGAAGTACAGCGCCTTGGGGGCGGCAGCCTTCCACATGTCGGCCATCGCGACGCGGGCGACCGCGATCGCGGTGCGCCACGACCGGGCGCCCTCGTTGACCGCGGGGATCTCACCGCCGCGCACGAAGCCGAACTGCCCGCGCTGCTTGACGACGGCGCAAACGTCGGTCGGGAAACGCCCCGACTTCACGCGGTTCAGGATGACCTGAGCGACTGCGAGCTGACCGGACAGCGGCTCGCCCTTGGATTCGAAGTAGATCGCACCGGCCAGGCAGCGCATCGCGGAGGTCGAAGCGGTCGCATTGTCATCATGCGCGTCGACGGCATCGGCCAGGGTATCGAAGGAGTCGGTGGCCGCGGTCTCGACAGGAGCGGTCTGCTCGACTGTGGACTCCACCGCGGGGGCCGACACGGCGACGGAGGTCTGAACCTCCTGTGCCAGGGTCGGCGTGCTGGTGCCGAGCAGGCCGGCCAGCGCAAGGGACATGGTCGCGGCAGTCGCGAACCGGGCAAAAACGGTCATTCACTCTATACGACATGCGGTGAGATCACGGACCCGACCACCCGAGGTGGTCGTCCGGGCTGCCCCCCGACTGCGTCACCGACCCGGATCGCACCCGGACACAGCACAACGCGTGTTTTCAGTGGAACCGCGCTCGCCGAAGCGAGTTAACGAGTCAATTCGCCGCCAATGTTTCAGCGACGAGTCGTTCCGCCCCCGGGACGTTCAGTTCGATCACCCACAGATCGGGGTCGCGTGAGCGCCTCCGCCGCCAGTAGCCGACGACATCCTCCGCCGGTGTCGACTCGACGATCGCGACCCGACCGAGCCTGTCGAAACCCCGCTCGAACAACCGCTCGGCACCACCCGGTTCTATCGTCACGGCCAGGATCGCGCCGGCCTGAGCGTTGCCTTTCGCCAGCACCATGCCCAGCCCGCCGCTGTCGTTCGCCCGTCGCAGCATCGCCGACACGAGCAGATGACTCGGCAGCCGGTCGCTCACGCGCGGTACCCCGGCAAGGTCGCGAGCGGGATGCGGGACCGCATAAAGGTGCCGGTCCCGCGCGCCGCTTCCTCGCCATCCGCATCGATCAGGCGCGCCTCCGCGACGAAGACGCGGCGCTTGCCGCTGATCCAGCGCCCCTCCGCCACCACCGGGCCGCTGGTCAGCGGCTTGGTCAGCAACAGGTTGAACGCCGTCGTCAGCAGGAAGCGATCGCTGACCAGACTATTCGCGGCGTAGAAGGCGGCATCGTCGAGCATCTTGAAATAGCTCGTGCCATGCGCGGCACCGCCGGCGTGGTAATAGCGGTCGTCGATCGTAAAGCGGATGCGGGCGACGCCGCTTTCGGGGATCTCCAGCGAGGATTCGAAGAAGCGGTTGATCGGCGCCTCTGCGTAGAGTTGCTCCAGCGCCCGAAAATGCGCCGACTCTCCGCTTTCAGGCGGCATGCCGGCTCTCGTCGGCGGTGAACAGCGCATAGAGCGCGTCGCGCGATCCGGCCCCGCGCAGCTTGCCCAGGAACGACCGGTCGCGCAGCCGCCGCGACACGCGGGCGAGCGCCTTCAGATGGTCCGATCCGGCGTCGACCGGCGACAGCAGTACGAACACCAGATCGACGGGCAAGTTGTCGACCGCCTGGAAGTCGATCGCCTGCGACAGGCGCACGAACAGGCCGGTAGGGGCAGCCAGGTCAGGCAGCTTGGCATGCGGGATCGCGACGCCGCCGCCGAACCCCGTCGAGCCGAGCTTCTCCCGTTCCGCCAACCGATCGGCGATCGTCCGGGCGTCGCCGACACGCAGGATTTCGAAGCTGTTGGCGACCTGTTGGAACAGCGCCTTCTTCGTGGCCGTGTTCCAGCCGGTGGCGACGGCGTCGGGACGCAGCAAGTCGCTGAAATCGGTAATCACGAAGCTGTCCCGGTCATGAAGGCCCCCGCGCGGGCCATAGCGGCTGGCGCGGGGGGAGCAAGGGAAGGGCTCAGGCGGCGCGCTGCGGCTCCACCCAGCCGATCGTCCCGTCACCACGGCGATAGACCATGTTGTACGTGCCGGTGCCGGAATTCTTGAACAGCAGCGCCGACGTGTTGCGCAGGTCGAGCATCATCACCGCATCGCTCACCGACGCATCGGGGATATCGACGCGCGTTTCCGCCACGATCAGGGGGGCGTCGGCCTCTTCCTCCTCGGACGTCGACTCGGCGAACAGCGTATAGCCGGCATTGTCGTAGGCGCCGGCCTCCGCGATCTCGATCGTCTCGGCGGCGTGGCGATCCTTCAGGCGGCGCATGTAGCGACGTAGCTGCTTCTCGATCTTCTCCGCCGCACCGTCGAAGGCGGGATGCGCGTCCTGCGCTTCGTGCCGACCCTTCAGCACCAGGCCCTTCATCACGTGGGCGACGATATCGCACTTGAACCCGACATCATGCGGCCCCTTTCCGAAGGTGACTTCGGCAGAGATGGCGCGGCTGAAATACTTGTCGGCGATACCCTGGAGTCGGTCCTGGACATGGGTCTTGAGCGCTTCGCCCGTTTCGACCTGATGACCTGAAATCCGGATATCCATCGTCTTCTCCATGTCTCTCGAACGATCCTGTTGGCTTCGTCCGAAACAGCGTCAACCGGACGCCACGGCCCCCCAGAGCGGATCTGAAATGCCCTTCATGAACGCGGCATGCGCGAGAAGTTCTCCCTCCGGCACCGTGAAAACACGCGGCGGCCGGACGATGCGAGGGGCGGATGCGACGACCGGCCCCGTATCGGCCACGACGATGTCGCTGACGAGGCCGAGCCCGATCTGCCGCCCGCCCATCAGTTCGACATAGACCTGCGCCAGCAACTGCGCATCGAGCAGCGCGCCGTGCAGGACGCGGTGCGAACGATCGATCCCGAAGCGTGAGCACAGCGCGTCGAGCGTATGCTTTGCGCCGGGATGTCGCGATCGGGCGATCTGCAACGTGTCGACCATCCGCGTCCGGGTACAGATCGGCGGGAAACCGCATGCCCCAAGCTCGCCGTTCAGGAAGGCGAAGTCGAAGCCGGCATTGTGCGCGACCAATGACGCGTCGCCGATGAAGTCGAGCAGGTCGGCGACACCCGCCGCGAACACCGGCTTGTCGGACAGGAAGGCGTCAGACAAGCCGTGGACCGCCTGCGCCTCCGCCGGCATCGGACGCTCGGGACAATAATAGGCGTGGAAGGTGCGGCCGGTTTCGACCCGGTTGAACAGCTCCACGCAGCCGATCTCTACCATCCGGTCGCCCTCGGCGAACTTGAATCCGGTGGTTTCGGTATCGAACACGATCTCGCGCATGGGGACCTTATCCGCCCGTCGGCGCGCGGAGGCAAGAGATCGCCCGGCGAACCGCATCGCGGGTTTCGTCGAATGTCACGTCGGTCGCGATGACGAGGTCCGCGCGGGCGCGCTTGTCAGCATCGGGCAGTTGCCGCGCGAGGATCGCGGCGAACTTCGCCTCCGTCATATCAGGGCGGGCGAGGACGCGGGCGCGCTGGACGACAGAAGCGGCGGAGACGACGACGACCCGGTCGACGCGCGCATCGCCCCCGGTTTCGAACAACAGCGGAATGTCGAAGACGATCAGCGGCGCGTCGGCATGGGCTGCGACGAATGCGGCACGTTCGGCCGCGACCGCGGGGTGGACGATCGCCTCCAGCCGCTTCATCGCCGCATCGTCGCCCAGTACCGCTTCGGAAAGGGCGGTGCGGTTCACGCCAGCCAGACCGGTGGTGCCGGGAAACGCCGCCTCGATTTCGGCGACGACGGCACCCGCGGCGCCTTGCAAGCGGTGGACGGCCGCGTCGGCGTCGAACACCGGCACGCCCTCGGCCGCGAACATCGCCGCCACGGTGGACTTGCCCATGCCGATCGATCCGGTGAGGCCGACGGTCAACATCAGGCCGTCAGCAACTCGCGCAGATCATCGTCACGGTCGCGGGGCGGGTCCTTGCCGAAGAAGATCGCGAACGCCGCCGCGGCTTGAGCCACCAGCATGTCGAGACCGTCCACCGTGTCGAGATCGCGCGCGCCGGCCGCCGCCAGCAGCTCCGTCTCCAGCGGCGCATAGACGATGTCGTAGACAACGGCGTGGTCGGGCAGGGCGGACAGGTCGAGCGACAGCGGCGGCTGGCCGACCATCCCAAGGCTCGACGCGTTGACGAGCAGCGCGGACGGCGGCGCGGACGGACCGAGCGGCAGCGCCTGACCCCTGAGCTTGAAGTGAGACAACAGCGCCGCGGCCTTGAGCGGGTTGCGGTTCATCACCGTCACCGGGCCGACGCCGACCTGCGCCAGCGCCCACAGAATCGCGCGCGCCGCACCACCCGCTCCGATCACCGTCACCGGCTGTCGGGCGAGATCGAGGTCAGCGATCGGTGCCCAGAAGCCGGCGGCGTCGGTGTTGGTGCCGGCCAGAGTGCCGTCCGCCTGACGGAAGATGGTGTTCACCGCGCCGATCGAGGTCCGCACGTCGCCGGGGTCGGCGACATGGTCGAGCGCGGCGATCTTGTGCGGGACGGTGACGTTGCAGCCGCGCCAGTCGGGGTCGGCGGCGCTACTATCGAGAAAGGCGGCGAGGTCATCCGGCGTGACGTGCCTCGCGCGGTAATCGGCGTCGATGCCCAGCGCCTCCAGCCAGAAACGGTGGATGAGCGGCGATTTGGAGTGGCTGATCGGGTCCCCGATCACGTCTGCGTAGGGCATTAATATCCTTCGAAGTGGAGGCCCGAAGTGGAGGAAGTGGAGGCGATCCAGCGTGTGCCTTTACTTCGGCAACACGCCGCGTTCGCGCAGATAGGCGAGTACCGGCAGCAACGGCATCCCGAGAATGGTGAAATGGCTTCCCTCGATCTTCGCAAACAGCTGCACGCCCGGCCCCTCGATCCTGAAACAGCCGACGCATCCCGCGATGACCGGCCACTCCCGATCCAGATATGCCTCGATGAAGGTGTAGGACAGCGGCCGTACATGCAGCCGCGCGCGTTCGACATGGCGCCAGACCGGGCGGCCCTGTTCGGCGATCACCACCGCGCTCCAGATGTCGTGCGTGCCGCCGCTCATGCGGGTCAGATGCTCGGCCGCCTGTTCGCGGCGCTCCGGCTTATCGAGGCGGGTGCCGTCGGCGAGCGCGACCAGCGAGTCGGAGCCGAGGACGAGGCCGGGCAGGCGGGTGGCGACCTTGACCGCCTTCAGTTCCGCCAGCGCATCCGCGAGGTCGCGAGGCGAGAGGTGGGTGAGGGCGGCCTTCGCGGATTCTTCATCGACGTTGGCGGCGACCGCCTCGAACGGGACGCCGGCGGCGTCGAGCATGGCGCGGCGGGAGGCGCTTTGCGAGGCGAGGATGAAGGTCATCGGTGGAGCATTCCTGCGCGGTGGTTCTGGTCCGATGTGTCCCTGCGAAGGCGCGGACACAGTGATCCGGGATGAGCGGTGATTCGTGAGTCAGAAGGCACTAGGCTCCCGCCTTCGCGGGAGTACGAGAGATTGCGGGGTGACGAGCCGAGTTCCTCCCCCGCGGAGGCCGGAGTCCAGTTGCGGAGCGGCCGGTGACACTCACGCGGTGCGCGGCAGCTGAACCCCGGCCTTCGCCGGGGAGGGGAGAAAGATGGAGGGGAAACCGACGCCAGCCCCATCCTCACACCTCCCGCTGGTTGGCGAGCGACACGATCGCCGCGGCGGTTTCCTCGATCGAGCGGCGGGTGACGTCGATCACCGGCCAGCCATTGTCAGCGAACATGCGGCGCGCGAAGGCGAGTTCGCGGACCACGGCTTCCTCCTCGACATAGGCGGTGTCGGGTTGCTGGTTGAGCGACAACAGGCGGTTGCGGCGTACTTGGATCAGGCGATCGGCGCTGGTCGTCAGTCCGACGACGAGCGGATTGCGCAGGCGGTAGAGCGACGCCGGCGGCGGACTCTCGACGACGATCGGGATGTTCGCGGTCTTGAAGCCGCGATTGGCGAGGTAGATCGAGGTCGGCGTCTTCGACGAGCGGCTGACGCCCGCCAGGACGATGTCCGCCTCCTCCCATTCCTCGTGCGCGATGCCGTCGTCATGCGCGATGGTCCACTGAATCGCATCGACACGTGCGAAATAGGCGGCGTCGAGGACGTGCTGCCGCCCAGGCCGCGCTTTCGCCTGCTGACCCAGCATCGCCGACAGCGCGTCGTTGACGGGATCGAGCGGCGCGACCGCGGGTAGCCCGAGCCCGGCGCACCGCGTCTCCAGCGTCCGCCGCATCGCCGGATTGACGAGCGTGTAGACGACGAGGCCCGGATTCTGCGCGATCTCCGCGAGGATGCGGTCGAGATGCATCTCCGTCCGGACCATCGGCCAGAAGTGGCGGACCGTCTCGACATCGTCGAACTGCGCGAGCGCCGCCTTGGCGATATTCTCCAGCGTCTCGCCGGTCGAATCCGACAGCAAATGCAGGTGAAGCCGCGTCGTCACCGGGGGTGAGCAGGATAGGCGGCGAGACAGGTCGCGGGGCCGGTGAGCGATGCTGTGGGCCGATCTGTGGATAACATGGGGATAAGAGGTAGCGTAACCCGCCCACCCGGCCAAGCGAGGCCGTGATGGTGGACAATCGGCATTTCATCCACAGGCGCGTCCACAGCCGCGCATTTTATCCACAGGCTGTGAAAAGCGGGGACGGTTGGTCCGAATCGCGCGTGATTCAGCGACTCCCGCGCGGTCAAGCTGTTGGCATTTCCGGGACGGATGCCTAATCCCCGGTGCCAACGCGCCATCCACTACCTCATCCTATTTTTAACTCTTCTTTAAGGAAGAAGGACGCTGACCGATTCGAGTCACAAGCCGCTGCTCGCGGTGTTGAAGGGTGCGATTCCCGCGGTCCCGCCGCTGTGGCTGATGCGTCAGGCCGGTAGGTACCTGCCGGAATATCGCGCGCTGCGGGCGGAGAAGGGGGGATTCCTTGCACTCGCCACCGATCCGATCGCGGCGGGGGAGGTGACGCTGCAACCGATCCGACGCTTCGGGTTCGACGGCGCGATCCTGTTCAGCGACATCCTGATGGTGCCGTGGGCGCTGGGGCAGGACCTGAGTTTCGGGGTGGGCGAGGGGCCGCGGCTGGAGCCGGCGCTCATGAACCACGCGCTGAGCGCTCTGGAGCGGGTGCCGGAGCGGCTGGAGCCGGTCTATGGCACCGTGCGTCGGGTCGCGGCGGAACTGCCCGCCCTGAACGCCGGAGCGACGACCTTCCTGGGCTTTGCCGGATCGCCCTGGACGGTCGCGACGTACATGGTCGCGGGCAAGGGATCGAAGGATCAGGGCGAGACGCGGCGTTTCGCCTATAATGATCCCGGCGCGTTCCAGGCGCTGGTCGATGCGATCGTCGCGATGACGGTCGAGTATCTGATCGCGCAGGCGGATGCGGGCGTGGAGGCGGTGCAGCTGTTCGACAGCTGGGCCGGATCTCTGAGCCCGGCACAGTTTGAACGCTGGGTGATCGCGCCGAATGCGGCGATCGTCGCGGCGCTGAAGGCGAAGCGGCCGGAGCTGCTGGTGATCGGCTTTCCAAAGGGGGCGGGGGGCAAGCTGCCTGCCTATGCGCGCGAGACCGGGGTCGATGCGCTGGGGCTGGACGAAACGGTCGATCCCGCCTGGGCGAACAGCGTGTTGCCGGAGGGGATGCCGGTGCAGGGCAATCTCGATCCGCTGGCGCTGATCGCGGGCGGTGCGGAACTCGATCGGGCGGTGGACCGTATCACGGCAGCGCTGGCGGGGCGGCCGCACGTCTTCAATCTGGGCCACGGCATCCTGCCCGACACGCCGATCGCGCATGTCGAACGGTTGATTGCGCACGTAAGGAGGGATCGATGATCGGCTGGCTGGGCGCGACCTATGACTGGGTGAAGGCGGCGCATCTGATCTTCGTCATCTTCTGGATGGCGGGGCTGTTCATGCTGCCGCGCTACCTCGTCTATCATCAGGAGGCGCTGGCCGCCGGCCGCACCGACGAGGCCGCTGAGTGGGTGTCGCGCGAGGGCAAGATCCGCCATATCATCCTCACGCCGGCGCTGGTCGTCGTGTGGGTGCTCGGATTGATGCTGGCAGCCAATCTGGGGCTGTTCGACGGTGTGTCGGGGCTGGGCTGGCTGCACGCCAAGCTGCTGCTGGTGTTCCTGCTGTCGGGCTATCACGGCTGGGCAGTCGGCTATGCGAAGAAGCTGGCGCGGGGGAAGCCGACGCTCGACGGGCGCAAGCTCAGGATGCTGAACGAGATACCGGCGCTGGCGGTGACGCTGATCGTGGTGCTGGTGATCGTAAAACCCTGAACCCTGCTTGACGAACCCTGCTTGACGGGAGGAAGCGAGCCGCTTACCTCCCTGTCTCGCGTAGCGGCGTCCTGCCGCGTTCCCACGCGCCTTTCCAGCATCGGTATGATCGCGATCCCTTCGCCGCCCGACGCTCGCATCCGGACCTTTCCATGCATCTCAAAGACCTGAAGAAGAAGACGCCCGCCGAGCTGGTGCAGCTCGCCGAGGAACTGGGCGTCGAAAGCGCGTCGACGCTGCGCAAGCAGGACCTGCTGTTCGCCATCCTGAAGGAACAGGCGGAGCGTGGCGACCAGATCATGGGACTGGGCACGATCGAGGTGTTGCAGGACGGCTTCGGCTTCCTGCGTAGTCCGGAAGCGAATTACCTTGCCGGCCCCGACGACATCTATGTCTCGCCCAATCAGGTCCGCAAGCACGGGCTGCGCACCGGCGACACGGTCGAGGGCGAGATCCGCGGGCCGAAGGACGGCGAGCGCTATTTCGCGCTGGTGCGGCTGACCGCGGTCAATTTCGACGATCCGGACATGGTCCGTCACCGCGTCAATTTCGACAACCTCACGCCGCTGTATCCGGAATCGAAGCTGACGCTCGACCCGGAAGATCCGACGCAGAAGGACAAGTCGGCGCGCGTTATCGACATCGTCTCGCCGCAGGGCAAGGGCCAGCGTACGCTGATCGTCGCACCGCCCCGCGTCGGGAAGACGGTCATGTTGCAGAACATCGCCAAGGCGATCACCGACAACCATCCCGAAGTGTTCCTGATCGTGCTGCTGATCGACGAGCGGCCGGAGGAAGTCACCGACATGCAGCGATCCGTGAAGGGCGAAGTCGTGTCCTCGACCTTCGACGAGCCGGCCCAGCGCCACGTGCAGGTCGCCGAAATGGTGATCGAAAAGGCGAAGCGGCTGGTCGAGCACAAGCGCGATGTCGTGATCCTGCTCGACTCGATCACGCGTCTCGGCCGCGCCTACAACACGGTCGTGCCGTCGTCGGGCAAAGTCCTGACCGGCGGTGTCGACGCCAACGCGTTGCAGCGCCCCAAGCGCTTCTTCGGTGCGGCGCGTAACATTGAGGAGGGCGGCTCGCTCTCGATCATCGCCACTGCCCTGATCGACACCGGCAGCCGCATGGACGAGGTGATCTTCGAAGAGTTCAAGGGCACCGGCAACTCCGAGATCGTGCTCGATCGCAAGGTGGCGGACAAGCGCATCTTCCCGGCGCTGGACGTCGGCAAGAGCGGGACCCGCAAGGAAGAGCTGCTGGTCGAGAAGGACAAGCTGTCCAAGATGTGGGTCCTGCGCCGCATCCTGATGCAGATGGGCACGATCGACTCGATGGAATTCCTGCTCGACAAGATGAAGAATTCGAAGACCAACCACGATTTCTTCGACAGCATGAATCAGTAACGCGCGGGGCGGCCTGCCGCACCTTGCGGCAGGACTCGCCCAAGCGCGGCCGGCGCGTTGCGCCCGTCGAACGACGCGGGCTTTGCCCGCGTCACGGGCACCACAAGCGCCGAGAACGACCGAGTTAAGCGACTTTCGCTCGTAACACCCGCCTGTTGCGCTATGAGGTGACGAATGCGTCATCGGGAGCCGACATGTCTATCCTCACCCTTCTAGCCGCGGCCGTCGCGAGCGGACCGGGTTCGCCCGCCGAGATCTGGCAGCATATCGTCGCCGACTTCTCGAACATCACCGAGCCCGCGGCACTCGCCGCGTTCGGATCGGTTTTGATGATCGACCTCGTCCTTGCGGGCGACAATGCGATCGTCGTCGGGGCGCTGGCGGCGGGCCTGCCGGCCGAGCAGCGCAAGAAGGTGATCCTGATCGGCATCGGCGCGGCGCTGGTGCTGCGCATCCTGTTCGCGTTGATCGTCACGTGGCTGATGGGCATCGTCGGCCTGATCTTCGCGGGTGGCCTGTTGCTGTTGTGGGTGAGCTGGAAATTCTGGCGCGAAATTCGCGAGGGTGGACACAACCCCGGCTCCGATGAAATTGCTGGTGATGAAGCGTCGGGCATTCGCTCGGCGAAGAGCTTCGCCGGAGCGGCCTGGGCGGTCGCCGTCGCCGACGTATCGATGAGCTTGGACAACGTGTTGGCGGTCGCAGGGGCGGCGCGCGAGCATCCGGGCATCCTCGTCGTCGGCCTGCTGCTGTCGGTGGCCCTGATGGGGCTGGCGGCGAACTTCATCGCGCGCATCATCAACAAGTATCGCTGGATCGCCTATGTCGGCCTTGCCGTGATCGTCTTCGTGGCGTTCAAGATGATCTACGAAGGCTGGGTCGGTAGCGAGAACACGCTGGGCGTCGCCAGCCTGTTCGGGTGATCCGGTTGACGGGAACACGCGGTCGTGGCGCTATGCGGCGCCACGGCGGCGGAGGACATGCGATATGAAGGTCACGATCGAGATCGACTGCACGCCAGACGAGGCCCGTCGGGCCATGGGCCTGCCGGACCTGACGCCGCTGCACGATCAATATGTTGCGATGATGCAGGAGGTGATGCAGGGGAAGGTCCAGCCCGAACTGCTGGAGGGCATGCTGAAAAGCTGGGCCCCGATGGGTGACGCGGGCATGAAATTCTGGCGGCAGATGCTCGACAGTGCCGGTACGATCGGCGCGGCATCGAAGGGATGATCGATACGATCGCGGCGGTATCCAGCGGTCAGCCGCCGGCGGCCATTGCGGTGATCCGGGTTAGCGGACCGGCGGCGTTTGCGGCGGGGGAGGCGCTTGCAGGATCGCTGCCGTCACCAAGAACGGCGAAGCTGCGAACCCTGAGAGATCCCGCAGGTTCGGTGCTCGACCGCGTCTTGATGCTGGCCTTTCCCGGACCCGCCACGGCGACGGGGGAGGACCTAGTCGAGATCCACTGCCACGGCGGACGCGCCGTGGTCGCGTCGATCCTGACGACGCTGGTCGATAGCGCCACCGTTCGTCTCGCGGAACCCGGCGAGTTCACGCGGAGAGCATTGACCAACGGGCGCATCGATCTGACCGAAGCGGAAGGGTTGGCAGACCTGCTGGCCGCCGAAACCGAGGGGCAGCGTCGCGTGGCGATCGCCGCTGCCGAGGGGAATGTCAGCCGCTCGATCGAGGGCTGGATCACTGAGTTGGCGATCCTGTCGGCGCGTATCGAGGCGGTGCTCGACTATGGCGAGGACGATGCCGTCGACGAAGATATCGATGCCATAGCTCTCGATGCGCGAACGCTCGGAACATCAATCCACGACGTTGCGTCGGCGCCCCCCGTCGATGCGCTGCACCGCGGCATCGTCGTCGTCTTGGCGGGTCCTCCGAATGCCGGCAAGTCGACCCTGTTGAACCTGTTGGCAGAACAGGACGCCGCGATCGTGTCGCCGATCGCGGGGACGACCCGCGACCGGATCGAAGTACAGGTCGCACGCGGAGGGCTGGCGTATCGGCTGACGGACACGGCCGGCCTGACCAGAACCGATGACATCGTCGAAGCCATCGGAGTCGGCCGGGCGGAGCAGGCCATCGATGCGGGCGATATCGTGTTGTGGCTGGGGGACGGAGCACCTCCACGTCAGGACGCGATCAGGGTACACGCAAAAAGCGATCTGCCAGATCGACGAGTGGTGCCGACGAATGCTGACGTCGTGATATCGCAGTCGGACCCCCAATCTATAGAAGCCGTTTGGAACGCCATATCGGCGCGGGCCGTCACGCTGATACCCTCCATCGACCTCGTTCCTTTAAGGGCCCACCAAGCTGAGTTATGCCGCACTGCGGCACATGCATTGCTTGATGCTACGCGCGTTCCGCTTTTGCTGGGTGAGAACCTCCGGATTGCGCTCAAGGCGTTGGCAGCGGTTACCGGGGCGGATGCTACCGAAGCGATGCTGGATGCACTCTTTTCGCGCTTTTGCTTGGGAAAATGACGCTGTTCCACGTGGAACAATTTTGACCTTTGTCCGTGGCCGCGTCAAAGCCGAACCATGTACGACGTTCTCGTAATTGGTGGCGGCCATGCTGGTGCCGAAGCAGCGGCAGCAGCATCGCGGAGAGGCGCTCGGATCGCCTTGCTCTCCTACTCGGCCGACAACATTGGGCAGATGTCCTGTAACCCGTCGATTGGCGGGTTGGGAAAAGGACACATCGTCCGCGAGGTAGATGCCTTCGACGGCATCATGGCAGTGGCCGCAGACGCTGCGGCTATCCATCACCGGATGCTGAATCGCAGCAAAGGGGCGGCGGTTCAGGGACCCCGCATACAAGCGGACCGGCGCCTGTATGCGGCAGCGGTGCGAAACATTCTTGAAACGACCAGCGTCGAAATGCTGCAGGGCGAAGCTATTGCCCTGAAGCTGAACAACGGTCGCATCGTTGGAATCACGCTGAGCAGCGGCGACCATGTTCAGGCGCGCGCCGTCGTCATCGCAACCGGGACGTTCCTCGGTGCGACGATCTTCCGAGGTGACGAACGTCATCACGGCGGCCGCATCGCCGAGCGTGCCGCTGGTCCTCTAGCGGCGTCGTTGCGTGATCTCGCGTTGCCGATGGCTCGCTTGAAAACGGGCACGCCGCCCCGGCTCGATGGCCGAACGATCGACTGGGCGAAACTCGAAGAGCAGCCGTCGGATGACGATCAGTGGTCCATGTCGGCGCTAACCCGTCATCGGGCTCTTCCCCAAATAGCCTGCGCGATAACGCGCACGACCATGGCCACGCACGCGATCATCCGCGGCGCGCTGCCGGAGTCGCCGCTATTCTCCGGCGCGATCGAGGGGCAGGGTCCACGCTATTGTCCCTCCATCGAGGACAAGATCGACCGGTTCGGCGATCGCGACGGTCATCAGGTATTTCTGGAGCCGGAGGGTCTGTCGGATACCACGGTGTATCCGAACGGCTTGTCGACCAGCCTGGCGACTTCGGTTCAGGAGGCGGTGCTCGCATCGATTCCCGGGCTGGAAAACGCGCGGATCACTGTGCCCGGCTATGCGGTCGAGTACGACCACCTCGACCCGCGCTCTCTGGGACCTACGTTGGCGCATCGCGGTGTCGACGGCCTGTTCTTCGCAGGACAGATCAACGGCACGACGGGATATGAGGAGGCAGCGGGGCAGGGCCTTGTCGCCGGGTTGAACGCAGCGGCTTATGCGTGCGATTTGGAGCCTGTCATTCTGGACCGCGCGTCGAGCTATATCGGCGTCATGATCGATGATCTCGTGCTGCAAGGTGTGACCGAGCCGTACCGGATGCTGACGGCTCGCGCCGAGTACCGACTGGCCCTGCGCGCCGACAATGCCGGATCACGATTGGGCCATATTGCCGAGGCGGCCGGAGCATTGGGAAGCGCTCGGCTGGAGCACCAGCACGGCCGGACTCAGGAACGAGCGCGGGTCCGCACACTGCTTGCGCGAGAAGTCACGTCATCCGCGATTGCGGTCGCGGGCGGTAAGGTGGCGCAGGATGGATCGCGGCGGAGCGCGTGGGAATGGCTGCGTTTCGACGGTGTCGCGTGGGACCATGTCGCGCCAGATGTGGTCGCTGATGCCGACATCCTTGCGGAGACGCTGCAAGACGCGCGGTATGCCCCGTATCTCGACCGCCAGGCAGCCGAGGTCGAGCGCATGAGGAGGGATGAGGATATCCCTTTGCCACACGATCTGTGCTTCGCCGAAATTCAGGGGCTGTCGAACGAGATGGTCGTCAGGTTGTCGGCCAGCCAGCCGCGGTCGCTGGCGGCGGCCGCGCGGGTCAGGGGGATCACACCAGCCGCTCTCAGCGCAGTGTTGCTTCATGCGAGGAAGGCCGCGTGACCGAGGACGACGCCAAGGCGTGGGTTGCTGATCGAGTGGATCCGAGCGCGTTCCAATTGCTCGAACGGTTCGCGATCATGATCGTCGAAGAGAATACGCGGCAGAACCTGATTTCGCCGGGTACTGTGCCGATGCTGTGGAGTCGACATATTGCGGATTCGCTGCAGCTGATGTCAATCGCAGCGTCGGATCGGCCGAGCAGGTGGCTCGACATCGGATCGGGCGGCGGATTTCCGGGGATGGTTCTCGCCATCGCGGGTGCATTGCCGATGACGATGGTGGAACCGCGGAAGCGTCGCGTCGCGTTTTTGCGCCATTGCCTCGACACGTTGGGCGTCGCGCCCGCCTTGGTCATCGAAGGCAAGATTGAAACGGCTCGGGTTGAAGCGGATGTTATCACCGCCAGGGCAGTGGCGTCCGTCGAAAAGCTTTTGCTTGCGGCGCGGCATTGCTGCACACCAAGGACACGCTGGTTGTTGCCGCGGGGAGCGGCCGACATCGGCGATCTTCAGACCCAGGTCGAAGCGAGGGGTATGATGTTTCACGTGGAACAAAGCGTCACGGAGACCTCGTCTTCGATCGTGGTTCTTGAAGGCTGCCCCACATGATCTGCGTGGCGATCGCGAACCAGAAGGGTGGTGTTGGAAAGACGACCAGCGCCATCAACCTTGGCACTGCTCTCGCCGCTACCGGCCAACGCGTGTTGCTGGTGGACCTTGACCCGCAGGGCAACGCCTCCACAGGCCTTGGGATTCTACAGTCGCAACGCGAGCGATCGAGCTACGACGTTTTGCTCGGGGATTGTCCGGTGGATGCCGCGGTCGTTGCCAGCAAGGTGCCACGGCTCGATGTTCTTCCGGCGACGGTTGACCTGTCCGGGGCGGAGATCGAACTGGTCGAGTTCGATGATCGTACCCACCGCCTTGATGCGGCCATCCGTGCGAACGCCTCGCGTTGGGACATCGTATTGATCGATTGTCCTCCATCGCTCGGACTGCTGACGATCAATGCGATGGTGGCCGCCGACCGGTTGCTAGTTCCACTGCAGTGCGAGTTCTTCGCGCTCGAAGGATTGTCCCAACTGTTGAGTACGGTGGAGCGCATCCGGGAGCGGTTCAATCCCGGACTCGCGATCCTCGGCGTCGCGCTGACGATGTACGATCGCCGGAACCGGCTGACCGAGCAGGTTTCTACCGACGTTCGCGCCGTGCTGGGCAAGGTCGTGTTCGACACCGTGATTCCGCGCAATGTCCGCCTGTCCGAAGCGCCGAGCCACGGCTTGCCCGCGCTGATTTACGATCACCGCTGCTCCGGCTCGGAAGCCTATATGGCGTTGGCACGCGAGATGATTCAGCGGCTTCCCAAGCCGGCTGTGGATGCGGCCGCATGAGCGATGCCGCACGTCGACCGCGGGGAGGACTCGGGCGCGGATTAAACGCTTTGCTGGGCGAAATCGCGCGCGAAGCGCCGGTTACACCGGGGGCGGAGCCGGGACCGGGCGTGCGGATGCTACCGGTCAGTGCTCTCGCTCCGCACCCCGAGCAGCCACGACGCCACTTCGACGAGGCGATGCTGGACGAACTCGCCGCGTCGATCGCGTCGCGGGGCGTCATCCAGCCGATCGTGGTGCGGCCGCATGGTCACCAGTATCAGATCGTCGCGGGTGAACGACGCTGGCGGGCCGCGCAGCGGGCTCGGCTGCATGAAGTGCCGGTCGTCGTTCGCGACTTCGACGACGCAGAGACGCTCGAAATCGCGCTGGTGGAGAACATCCAGCGGCAGGACCTGAATGCGATCGAAGAGGCGCAGGCGTATCAACGTCTGGCGGGCGATTACGGTCATACGCAGGAAGCGCTGGCGCAGATCGTCCACAAGTCGCGCAGCCACGTCGCCAATCTGCTGCGGCTGCTGGATTTGCCTGACCCCGTACAGGCGAGGGTGGTCGATGGATCGCTGTCGATGGGCCATGCGCGGGCGTTGCTGGGCGCTCCCGACGTCGAGGGGTTGGCGGAACAGGTCGTCCGGCGTGGCCTGTCGGTGCGCGAGACGGAGAAGCTGGCCCGCGACACCAAGCCGCGACGATCCGAACCGCGCGGGGAGCGGGCGGCACCGCCGGCACCGGATGCCGACATCGCGGCGTTGGAACGTCGGCTTGCAGACCTGCTCGGGGTCTCCGTATCGATCGGGTATGGAGAGAAAGGCGGGACACTGACGTTGGCCTACTCGACGCTCGACCAGCTCGACATGCTCTGTCAGCGACTGACCGGCGAGACGATCTAGCCTCGCCGGGCCACCGCGCGGGAGAGGGTCAGGATCGCCTGATCCGCCAGCACCGATCCAGCGTTGTTCGCGGTCATCACCGCCCGTTCCGCGGCGCGCGCGCGCGCCAGGGCGTCGGCAAGCATCACGGGCGACCAGCGGCGCAACGCCCGGATCGTCGCCTGCTCTTCCTTCCAGAAGACGCGGTGGCGTTTGACCACGCTGTCGGCCGGCTCGCCGCGGGCGACTTCGGCCCGCATCTCCGCCAAGGCCGTGAGCCGACGCGCCAGCTGACGCAGCCACATGATCGGCGACGTGCCGCTCTCCGAAAGCCGCGCCAGCTCTACGGCCAGGACATCGGCGCGCCCCTCGACCACGGCCTCGACGGCTAAGTTCGTCTCCGCCTCGTCCAGCGCCGCGCCGATCGCGTCGAGCGCCTCGTGATCCAGATCGCGCGGTCGGTCGGCGGCGGCGTCGAGGAACAGCGCCAGCTTGTCGACCTCTCGCGCCAGCACGGCACGATCGCCGCTGCTCGCCGCCACCATCCGTGCCGCGACGCCGGGGGCGGTCCGCATGCCCTGTTCGGCGGCAAGCGACACTGCCAGCCGCTCGGCGTCCTGTGCGGTCGGCGGGTAACAGGCGAAGGCCATTGCGGCAGGAGAGTCCTGCGCCAGCTTCACCACCTTGCCGGTGGCTTTGATCGTCGGTGCGATCGCCACGACGGGATTGCCTGCGCTTTCCGCCTCCAGCAACGCGCTGATCGCCGCGAGGCTCTCTTCGCCGAGACCGGTGATCCTGATCCAGCGCTTGTCGCCGAACAGCGACATCGACGCGGCTTCATCGGCCAGCCGGGCAGGGTCGCCCTTCAGCGTGGCGCCATCGAGATCGACCCGCTCCGCACCCTTGCCCATCGCATCGCCCAGAACGCGCGCGAGGGCGTCTGCGCCAGCCTCGTCGGGGCCGTGAAGCAGGTGGAAACGGACGGCGGGGCGCGGCGCGGCGAGCGCCTGACGGATCTGGGTGGCGTTCGCCTTCACGGCGCTGCGGGACGCCGCTGCGCGTACAGCGCCAGGCGCGACACGATCTGATCGGCAACGATGCCCGACAAACGTTCGAGCGCGGTATTCTCCGCCGCGATCGTCGCATATTCGGATTGCACGACATCGATGCCGGCATCCGAACCGGCGGTGGCATCGAGTAACACCGATCCGTCCGCGACGTTCACGAGCTGATACCGCGCGCGCAACGCCCGCCGCTCGCGCGTAACGCTGTCATCGCTGCGCAGGCCGAGGCCGCTGATGCGGTCGTCCAGCCGGATGTCGAGACGATAGGTCGGCGCGCCGCCACGATTGCCGAGCCGATCCCGCAATGCGTTCGCCATCAGCCAGCCGGCCTTGCCCTCGATCGGCGCAACCTCGACATTGGCGAGCGCATTCGCGACCGCACCGTTACCACCACCCGCATAGAGCGGCCGCAAGCCGCAGCCCGATAGGGCCACCGCGCCGAGCAGCAGGAGCGCAGCCGCCCTCATGCGACGATGTTCACGAGGCGGTCGGGGACGACGATGACCTTGCGCGGGGGCTTGCCGTCCAATGTCCGCGCGATCTTGTCGCTAGCGAGTGCGGCGGCTTCCACCTCTTCGCGGGGGGCGCCCTTGGCAAACATCAGCGTGTCGCGCAGCTTGCCATTGACCTGGATCGCGATCGTCACCTCGTCATCGACCAGCATCGCCCGGTCGACGGTCGGCCACGGCGCATCGGCGATCAGACCGGGCTGACCACTCGCCGCCCACGCTTCCTCCGCCAGATGGGGTACCATCGGAGAGGCGAGGCGCAGCAGCGTCGCCACGGCGTCGCGCCGGTCGGGGGAGGGGGCCGCCTTCTCGATGGCATTGGCGAGCGTGTAGAGCAGCGCCACCGCCTTGTTGAACTGCAATCCCTCGATCGCGTCGGCGACACCGGCGGTGGTGCGATGCGACAGCTTTCGCAGCGCGATGTCTTCGCCCTTACCAGCATCGTCTTCGCTGCCGACCAGTCGCCACAGCCGCTGGACGAAGCGCCATGCGCCGTCGATTCCGGCTTCCGACCAGGGCAGATCCCGCTCCGGTGGAGAATCCGACAGCATGAACCAGCGCACGGCGTCCGCACCATATTGATCCACGATCGGCTCCGGATCGATCGTGTTCTTTTTGGATTTGGACATCTTCTCGACGCGGCCGACCGTCACCGGCTGCCCCGTCGCGACTTCGATGCCGCCCTCGACATCGTCGGGGCCGAGCCACAGCCCCTCCGCGGACTTGTACGTCTCGTGCGTGACCATGCCTTGCGTGAACAGCCCGGCAAACGGCTCGGCAATGTCGAGCTGGCCGATATGCTTCAACGCGCGGGTCCAGAAGCGCGCGTAGAGCAGGTGCAGGATCGCATGCTCCACGCCGCCGATATACTGGGCGACGGGCAGCCACTTTTCCGCCTCGGCACGGTCGAACGGCCGGTCCTTGGGCTGGCTGGCGAAGCGGATGAAGTACCAGGACGAGTCGACGAAGGTGTCGAGCGTGTCCGTCTCGCGCACCGCTTCGCCGCCACAGGCCGGGCAGGGGACGTATTTCCACGTCGGATGCCGATCGAGCGGATTGCCGGGGATCGCGAACGATACGTCATTCGGCAGCACGACGGGCAACTGGTCCTTGGGCACCGGCACTGCACCGCAGGCATCGCAGTGGATGATCGGGATCGGGGTACCCCAGTAACGCTGGCGCGAGACGCCCCAGTCGCGCAGTCGGAATACGGTGGAGCCCTTGCCCCAGCCTTCACCCTCGGCACGGGCGATGACGGCAGCCTTGGCCTGTTCCACGTCCATGCCGTCGAGGAAGCGCGAGTTCACGATCGCGCCGGGACCGGTATAGGCGGTATCGCCCTCGAACACCGCATCCGTCTGGTCACCCTCGGCGACGACGCGGGTCACCTCCAGCCCATATTTGCGCGCGAAATCGAGATCGCGCTGGTCGTGCGCGGGAACGCCCATCACCGCACCCGTGCCATATTCCATCAGCACGAAGTTCGCGATGTAGACGGGCAGCGTCCACGCCGCATCGAACGGATGCGCGACGGTGTAGCCGGTGTCGAAGCCCAGCTTCTCCTGCGTATCCAGTTCGGCCGCGGTCGTGCCGCCGGCCTTGCACCGTTCGATGAAGGCGGCGGCGTTCGAATCGCGCGCGGCTACTTCGCGCGCGATCGGGTGATCGGCGGCGATCGCGACGAAGCTGGCCCCGAAGATCGTATCGGGACGCGTCGAGTAGACTTCGATGGGTGCGGTCAGCGGCGCAACGGGATCGAACCGGAACGTCAGCCCCTTGCTGCGCCCGATCCAGTTCTCCTGCATCAACCGCACCTTGTCGGGCCATTGATCAAGCGAGGACAGACCGTCGAGCAACTCGTCTGCGAAGTCCGTGATCTTCAGGAACCACTGGTTCAGCTTGCGCTTCTCGACCACCGCGCCCGACCGCCAGCCGCGTCCGTCGATCACCTGCTCGTTGGCGAGCACGGTCATATCGACCGGGTCCCAGTTGACCGAGGATTCCTTGCGATAGACCAAGCCACCCGCGAACAGGTCGAGGAACAGCGCCTGTTCATGGCCGTAGTAATCGGGCTCGCACGTCGCCAACTCGCGCGTCCAGTCGAGCGCGAAGCCGAGCCGCTTCAACTGCGCCTTCATTGTGGCAATGTTCTGGCGCGTCCAGTTGCCGGGGTGCACGCCCTTTTCCATTGCGGCGTTCTCGGCCGGCATGCCGAACGCATCCCACCCCATCGGGTGCAGGACCTCGTGCCCGGTCATCCGCCGATAGCGCGCCAGCACGTCGCCCATCGTATAGTTGCGGACGTGGCCCATATGGATTTTCCCCGAAGGATAGGGAAACATCTCAAGGACATAGGCCCGCGGCTTGGTCGACGCGGCATCGGCGGCGAAGGTGCGACGCTCCTCCCACACAGCCTGCCAGTGCGCGTCGGCCTTCAGCGCGTTGAACCGCGACGTCATGGGCGTTGCCTCAGCCGGCGATGGAGGCGCGGCGCAGATCGCGGGCGCGGGTGAGGATCAGGTCCTCCAGCTTCTGCGTCGTCGCGGCCTGCACGGGGGCGGAGATCCACTGACCCTGCCGATTGATCTCGCGTAGCGCCGCGACGCGGACCGCATCGGCGCGCAGGTCCTGATCGAGGATCGACACCGTCACCTTCATCCGCTCCGACGGAATTTGCGGATTGACATACCAGTCGGTGACGATGACGCCGCCGTTGGAGTCCGTCTGGAGCAACGGCATGAACGACAGCGTATCGAGGCTGGCACGCCACAGATAGCTGTTCACGCCGATCGTCGTGATCTTCGATGCCGCCAGATCGCCCTTGGGCCGATCGTTGCTGGCACAGGCAGACAAGGTGGCGAGCGACAGGACGGCGGTGATGCCCAGACGGGCGGTGCGGCGGATCATGCGGATGGGTGTCCTGCGACGGAAAAATGGGCTTCTCCCGCCTCTATAGGGCCGCGTGCATACCCGCAAGTTACGCGCGAGCCGGGGTCGAACTGTGCGCTTGATGCAACACATGCGCAATTTCCGTACCGGCAGGCTCCCGGTTGTGGTTGGCCCGGATCGAATCATGCTAGGCGAAGTTTCGAGGGGATTAGTCGGAGGATTCGGGGTGGGTGCGCATCGCGCCATGATTGGGGTTGTCGCCGGAGCGCTTGTCGCCGCCGCCGCCCTCGTCGCGCCTGCGGTCGGTGCCCTCCGTACGGCCGATCAGCATAACGCCCGCGCCGTCAAGCGCCCGCCGATTCGCGCTCTGGGTGGCTTCACCCCCGCGGCGGGCGATCCGCGGCTGGCGGCACTGTTTGCGCGCAGTGGTCTTGGTACCGGTAACGGTCTGCCGTTCACGCCCGCCGAGACGCGGCGCGACAATCGCGCCGTGACGGTCGCGGTCCGCGCACGCAGTAACGTCGACACTGCGACGACGACGCGCATCGCCGCCGAACCACGCACCGGCATCGCGCCGATCGCCTATAATCTGGGTGCCGCCGTGGGCTGGAAGCGGTTCGCCATTGCGGGCGACCTGACGCGTGTCGATCTGGCCACGCAGCCGGGCGGACGCGAGGCTGCGGATGTCGCATTGAGCTATACCGCCAACCGTTGGAGCACGCAGGTGCGGGCGGCCACCGATCGCCCGATCGCCGGCACTCCGAAGGCGATCGCCGATCCGCAGAGCTATTCGGTGGATCTGGGCGGATCATATTCGCTGACGCGCAACCTCGATGTGACGGCGGGCGTCCGCTATCGTTCCGACCGCGAGCGGCTGGCGCGACTGGACGAGCGGCGCGACAGCCAGGCCGTATACCTGGGTACTGCCTTCCGGTTCTAAGGTCGGCGGACGGATGACGGCGCGTTTTCCCTCATAATCAACATGCTCCCGAAAATGCGGGAGCCCAGCGACCACAAGTCGTATCGTTGGTAGCCGATCGGCTTACGCTTCCAAAACTAGCGTGGCCGCGTTCGGCCCGATCCCGTCACACGAAATATCCGTCATGGCGGGCGCAGCGAAGCAACCCAGGGCAGAACGCCACGCACTGGGTTGCTTCGCTACGCTCGCAATGACGGGGGCTAGCTATCACCCCACCCACGCGTCGATCGCTGCCCAGCCTGCAAACCCGAGCCCCGCGACCCGTCGCCACCGCCGCTCCGTCATGCCGCCGAGCGCGATCACGGGCACGCCCGCCAACCGCCCGATCCTCGCCGCGCGCGCCGCTCCCAGCGCCGGTGCCCCCGGATGCGAGCGCGTCGGAAACACCGGCGACACCATCACCATCTTCGCCCGCGCTCGCCGTGCCGCCAGCGCTTCGGTACGGTCATGGAGCGGCCAGCTATACGCGCCGGCGACCCGGCCGTGCCGCAACGCTCCCGCCATCGTCGGTCCCGCCACCACCAACACGAGTCGCCGCGCCCGCGCGACGCGGCGTATCCGTTCGAACAGCGTCCTCCGCTCCTCTAGCGGCGTGGCGTAGTGGCGGAACACCACGCCGCTCCCCGGTGGCAGTCGGCGCAACGCCCGCCACAGGCTGTCGCCCAGCCGCTCATCGGTCATCAGCCAACGCGGTGGAACCTTGGCGGGGTATCGGCTCGGCATCGTCCCCCCTATAGCGCCGCGAATGACCGAAAAGGACCCTCTCTCGACGGTGCGTGCCCGGATCGCCGCCGCCGCGCGCCTCACCGGGCGCGACGACGATGCCGCGACGCTAATCGCCATCTCCAAGACTCGGATGGCGGAGGAGATCGAACCGCTGCTCGCCGCCGGGCAGCGCGCGTTCGGCGAGAACCGCGTGCAGGAGGCGCAGGGGAAATGGCCGGCGCTGCGAGAGCGCTATCCCGATGTCGAGCTTCACCTCGTCGGACAGCTTCAGTCCAACAAGGCCGCCGATGCCGTGGCGCTGTTCGACACGATCCACTCGGTCGACCGTCCGTCGCTGGTCGATGCGCTCGCGGCAGCATGTGCCAAGGCCGACAAGCATCCTGCCTGCTTCGTGCAGGTCAATATCGGCGACGAGCCGCAAAAGGGCGGCTGCGCGGTGGCCGAGCTGCCGGCGTTGCTGGAGCATGCGCGAGGGGCGGGGCTGACGATCGCCGGGTTGATGGCGGTGCCGCCCGCCGACCTCGAGCCCGCGCCCTATTTCGCGCTGCTCGCCAAACTGGCGCGCGACCACGGGCTGGCGGGGCTGAGCATGGGCATGTCGGACGATCTGGAGACGGCGGTGATGCTCGGCGCGACCTATGTCCGCGTCGGCGCCGCGCTGTTCGGAGCGCGCGCATGATGTACGATGCCCTGTTGTTCGACTTCGACGGCGTGCTGTTGGAGAGCGAAGCGTCGGGCAATCGCCAATTGGCGGAGTGGCTGACGGCGGCGGGCTATCCGACGACGCCCGAGCATTCGATGACGCATTTCATGGGGTTGTCCGGCACCGACTTCATTGCGGCAGTCGAGAACTGGATCGGCAAGCCGCTGCCCGACGCGTTCCACGCCGATCGCGACGTCGAGAATGCCCGCGTGCTGGCGGAGGGGATCGACGCGGTCGCGGGCGCGGTGGCGTTTGTCCGCTCGCTGCCCGCCGACCTGCCGCGCGCGGTGGTGTCGTCGAGTTCGACGCGCTGGATCGACACGCACCTGCGCCACCTCGGTCTGCGCGAGGCGTTCGGCGACCACATCTATTCCGGGCGCGAGCATGTCGCGCGCGGCAAGCCGGAGCCGGATTTGTACTGGTATGGGGCGAACGCGCTCGGCGTGCCGATCGAACGCTGCGCGATCATCGAGGACTCGCCGGTCGGCGTGACGGGCGCGGCGAAGACGGGCGCGTTCGTGATTGGGCTGTGCGCGGGGCTGCATTGCCCGGCGGATCACGGCCAGCGACTGCTCGCGCTCGGCGCAGATGTCATCGCGGCAGACTTCGCCGAGGTGGCGCGGGTGCTGGGATAGCAGAATGCGTCATCCCAGCTTTCGCCGGGACAGCGGCGGAGCTTAAAACTCGTGGCCCGTCCGGTCGCGCTTCGTCGCCAGGTAGCGCGCGTTGTGCGGGTTCGGCGGCAGGTGATGCGGCACCCGCTCTACCACCCGCGTGCCCGCCGCCTCCAGCTGCGCAACCTTGGCCGGATTGTTGGTCAGCAACCGCACCGCGCGCTGGCCGATCAGGTCGAGCATCCGCGCCGCGACCCCGAAATCACGCGCGTCGACCGCGAAGCCCAGCCGCGTATTCGCATCGACCGTATCGAATCCCTGATCCTGCAACCGGTACGCGCGCAGCTTGTTGACCAGCCCGATCCCGCGCCCCTCCTGCCGCAGATACAACAGGATGCCCCAGCCGTTGGCAGCGATCGCGCGGATCGCGGCATGAAGCTGCGGCCCGCAATCGCACTTCAGGCTGCCGAGGACATCCCCGGTCAGGCATTCGCTGTGCAGCCGCACCAATGGCGGCGTCCCGTCCGGCTGGCCGACGATCAACGCGACATGCTCGTCGCCCGAATCAGGCGCACGGAAGGCGACGATCTCCGCATCCTCCGCCCCGTCGACGGGCAGCCGCGCGCGCGTTGCAATCCGCAGGGAGGCAGGCGCGGTGTAGGCATCGATCGCGGCGGCGGCGATCGTCACCTCGGGCTCGACTCCGTGGATGAAGAAGGCAGGCAACAACCCGGCGATCCGCGCCAATCTCAGCGCCGCGAGCGACGCCACCGGTCGCGTCACCGTCGCGGTGCGAAACGGACCCTTCAGCGGCGTCGCCAGATCGAGCTGCGGATCGGCCAGCGCCACCGCCGCGTCGAAATCCAGCCACGGCGCATGCTCCACCACCACCGGGAAATCGGGATCGGCGGCGGCCAGCTGGTTCGTCAGCTTCAGCGTTTCCGCCCGACCGCTGGAGATCAGCACCGGGCCGCCCTCCGGCGCGAACGCCGCCAGCCGTAACGGGTCCGCCGATTCCACCGCCAGCACCGTGAGCGGAGCCTCCCCCGGCGCAGCGATCGCGATCGGCCAGCCGCGTCGCATCGCGTCGATTGCGCGGGCGACGTCGCGCGCCTCCCTCACCACGCGAACTCGGTCATGATCGGCACATGGTCGGACGGCTTCATCCAGCCGCGGCAATCCTCGAACACGGTGTGCGCGACCGCCTGCGCCGCCACGTCCTGCGTCGCCCACATATGGTCGAGCCGCCGCCCGCGATCCGACGCCGCCCAGTCCTTCGCGCGGTAGCTCCACCAGGTGTGCAGCCGCTTGGGGGCGGGGTGGAAGTGCCGGCCGAGATCGACCCAGTCGCCCGCCGCCTGCAACCGACCCAGCGCATCGACCTCGATCGGCGTATGGCTGACCACGTCGATCAGCTGCTTGTGGCTCCACACGTCCTCCGGCAGCGGCGCGATGTTGAAATCGCCGACCAGGATCGTCGGGCCGGGCAGCCCTTCCGACCAGCGCGTCATCCGCTCCACGAAGTCGAGCTTCTGCCCGAATTTCGGGTTCACCTCGCGATCCGGCACGTCGCCGCCCGCGGGGACATAGACGTTTTCCAGCCGCACGCCGTTCGGCAACGCCACGCCGACATGTCGCGCTTCGCGGTTGGCCTGCCAGTCGAACCGGTCGTCCAGCGTGATCGGCACGCGGCTGAGGATCGCGACGCCGTGGTGCATGCGCTGGCCGTGGATGACGATGTGGTCGTAGTCGAGCGACCGGAACATCTCGAACGGGAAGTCGTCGTCGATGACCTTGGTTTCCTGGAGGCACAGGATATCCGGTGCCTGCTCGCGCAGGAATTGCTCGACGATGGCGATGCGGAACCGCACCGAATTGATGTTCCAGGAGACGATCTTCACGGGCGCGCGGGTAGCCGGTTTTGCGGGGCGCGTCACGTGGGAGGAGGCTTGAGGTGTCACGGCCACGCCGCGCAGTCCGTCATCGTTTCACGCTGACGGCCGGTCCGGCGGCGAGCCGCCAGACGAGAAAGGCCCCCGTTCCGGGGGCATGGAACGAGGGCCGACTCAGCGTTCGTCACGCAGGCGAATGGGGATGAAATCCAGGCAACAGGGGGAAATCCCGGACGCCCCACACTCGCAAATCGGCTTTAGCCCCGGCAACCTGTCGATTGGATGAATGGCTTTGTAAAAAAAGACTTGGCTGGGAAACCGATCGTTTCCTGGCCGATCATTCGCACCGGCTACATCGTCCGAGCGCTCCCACGGAGGCGCGAGCATGGAAGATCGACGGACTACCGCCGCGTCGTCGGCCGCGGATCGACCCAGCGGAACGTGTTGCTCGCCACCGGAACGCCATAACGCTGGTTCGAAAGGCGCACCGTCGTGCGATTGTTCTGGCTGTCGAGCGCGACCCAGCCCTGCAACGTCATCCCCGCCGGGGCCGCCGCATCGCGCGCCAGCACCAGCGTGATGCGGCCATATTCGGGATGCTTGGGGTCGCGCGCCTCGACGGACACGAGCCGCGGATCGCCGGGCACGACCTTGGCGAATTGCGACAGGTCGCGACCCGGATCGAGCAGCACGCCCAGCGGCGAGTTGCGGATTGGCCAGCGCTGCACCTGCTTCACCGAGTAGTCGATGAACGTCAGCGCACCGCCCTCCGCCACGATCAGGGTCGGCACGCCCTTCTGATACTGGAAGCGGATGTTGCCCGGCTGCTTCCACGTCAGCGTACCCGTCAGCACCTGCCCGTTGCGATCGGTCTGGCTGAAATCGGCGGTCATCGTCGTGATCGCCTTCAGATAGCGCTGCACGGTCGCCAAATCGTTCGCCTGTGCCGCGGCGGGGGCGGCAAGGACGACGGCAGGGGTCAGCAAGGCGGCGGCGATCAAGGACTTCAACGACGATCTCCCGAGGGGTGGCGCGGCGATAGCGACCGCGCATTGAACTCGCGGTGAACGTCGCTGCCGCCCGCCGGGTCCGTTGGCAAGCGCGCGACCGGGCTGCGACGTCAGTCCGCAGGAGCCAGCGTCCGGTCGACCTGAGCGCGTACCAGTTCCGTGACGCCGCCGAACACCAGATGCGACGCCAGCGAGTACAGATGCCCCGACGCCGGCGTCTTCCACGGCGCGTCGGCGAGCCCCATTGCCGGCACCGCGCCCTCGTCCAGCACGGTAGCGGTGGTCAGCCCGAACAGCGTCCCCGACGCCGTCGTCACCCGAGGTTCGAAGGCTGCCGCAACGCCGTACGCAAGGCCGAGTGCCGCCCCCAGGCCATAATGCATCGCCTGTCCGGCGAGCGGCTTGTTCGCCTCTCCAACGTCATCACCAGTGACAGCCCTGGCCATGCCGTCCGCTGCCTTGCTCGTCGTCGGCTCTTCGTCGCTACCGCTGTCGTTGCTGGATATTTTCGCCAGCAGCATTTGCAGCCCGTCCATCGCGAACGACGCGACGATGCCGCCGATCACCCCGGCCAGCGCACCTCTCGCGATCCGGGCACCCGTCGTCTGGCTGTCGTCGCTCATGCTTGTCTCCCGCAAATTCGTGTCCGCTAAGTCGCTGTTGTCGCCAAACAACCGACCGGAACGGTCGCCGTTCCCCCGATCCGGTGGCGATCCGCCTTGGTGGCGCGCACCCGGCACGCTACGCCCGCGGCGGTGGCGATATGCGAAACTTGATGATAGTCGGACTTGTCGCGACCGGCGGGTGCATCGGTACCGTCGGCGCGGCGTCCGCGCAGCGCGCGGAGCAGAACGCCGCGCGCGCGGCCGAAGACGCGTTCGGCGTCAGCTACGCCAATGAATCGATCGGCCTGTACGACGAGGAGGACGTGCGCGGTTTCTCACCGATCGACGCCGGCAACGTCCGGCTGGAGGGGCTGTATATCGACCAGCAGGCGGACCTCAGCTACCGGGTCGTCGACAGCTCGATCATCCGCGTCGGGCTGACCGCGATCGACTATCCGTTTCCCGCGCCGACCGGCATCGCCGATTTCCGCCTGCCCGATGCTCCCGACGCGCTGGTCGTCAGCCCCCGGCTGACGGCGGGCAGCTTCGGCGATATCGGCATCGAAACGGACGTGCGTGCGCCGGTGATCGGCAAGACCCTGTCGGTAGCCGGTGGTGTCGGCGCCTACCGCGACAACGAAGCGTTCGGCGGCACGCCCGAAGTGCTGTCCGCCGGCATCAGCGCGCGCTGGCGACCCGCCGTCGATGTCGAGATCATCCCGTTCTGGAGCACCGATCGCTACTGGAGCGAGGAATCTCGCCCCACCTATTTCGTCGATGGAGCCTTCCTGCCGCCGCGGATCGGCGACCGTCAGCGTTACACCGGACAACGCTGGGCCACGAACACCAGCCGCGGCGATAATGCCGGTCTGATCGCGCGGGGCCGGCGAGGCGGGTGGTCGCTGGCAGCCGGGCTGTTCCGCTCCGTCTTCACGATCGCGCGCGACCGGACGACCGTGTGGCTCGATGTGGACCGCGCGGGCGCGGGGGTGGAGACCGTCTTGGCCGCGCCGCCCTCACGCTACGCCTCCACTTCCGGCGAATTGCGCCTGTCGCGAAGCTGGGTGGAGGGCCAACGCGTGCACCGTGTCCACGTCTCGGTGCGCGCCCGCGATCAGGCGCGCCTCTATGGCAATGCCGAGGCGGTCGCACTGCCGCGCCGGTCCATCGACACGCGTCGACCGGTCGATGAACCCGCGTTCGACTTCCAACCCCGCACGCCCGACGATGTGCGACAGGTGACGCTTGGCCTCGCCTATGAGGGCCGCTGGCAGGGGCGGGGCAGCGTCAACATCGGTGTGCAGAAGACCGACTATCGCAAGACGGTCCGGCCGCCGGATCGGGCAGGGATCGATGCGCGCGAACGGCCGTGGCTGGTGAACCTGATGGCATCGTTCGATCTGACGAAAAATGTCGCGGCTTATGCCGGCGTCACGCGAGGTCTGGAGGAGAGCGATGTCGCCCCGGACATCGCCGTCAACCGCAATGCCGCTCCGCCCGCGCTCCGCACGCGTCAGATCGACGGTGGGCTGAGGATCGCGCTCGGCAAGACCCTGCAAGCCGCGATCGGCCTGTTCGACGTGCGCAAGCCGTACTTCAACCTGACGGCGCCGACATCTACCGCCGTCTCGGCGAAGTCCGGCACCGCGGCGTCGAGGGATCGCTCAGCGGCACCGCGTCGCCTGCGCTCAGTATCGTCGCCGGGGCAGTCCTGCTCGATCCGCGGGTCAGCGGGGCGCTGGTGGAAGACGGCACGATCGGCGCGCGCCCGGTCGGCGTCACGCGCAGCCGGATCGTGCTGGCACTCGACCTGCATCCGCCCGGATGGAACGGCTCGTCGCTGGATGTGCAGGTGACGCGGCATGGCGGATCGTTGGCGGATCAGGCCAATATCGTGCGGTTGCCGTCGCGGCCCGTCGTGGCATTGGGGGCCCGTCATCGGCTGCATCTGGCGGGACGCGACGTGATCGCGCGGGTGCAGGTCAACAACCTGTTCGATACCTATCGCTGGGTCGCCAACGCATCGGAAGGATTGTACTTCAACGCCGGGCGATATGTATCGTTATCGCTGGCGGCGGACCTGAACGTTTGATTTATAGTGCCGCTGAGGCGGCTGCCGGAAGCTTGGCGGCTTCGACGGAATGACTGGAGCGGGCGAAGGGATTCGAACCCTCGACCCCAACCTTGGCAAGGTTGTGCTCTACCCCTGAGCTACGCCCGCTCTGGCGCCATGTGCCGGTTGCTCATGAGAGCCACCGGCTGGGTGAGGCGCGGCCACTAGCAGTGGTCCGCCATAGCCGCAAGCGCAAAAGTCGCGGCCGTTCCGAATGCGCGAAAGATTCAGGGTTGGCGACTCGCTAAATAGAACATTACAAGAACATAGATGGCCGACTCGAACGCCCTGATAGCGCAATTGCGCGCGATCGCCGCCCCCCGGAGCGGCAGGGTGAGCGATTCCGCTGGTCCGGACGACTGGCTGATGCAGGGCGCCCCCGCGGCGCAGCTCCACGAGATCTACGGGATGGAGGCGGAGGACGGCCCGGCGGCGACAGGATTTGCGGTCGCGCTGGCGCTGGCCGGACAGAAGCAGGGGGACACGACGGCCATCGGACCCGTCGCCGCGCCGATCCTGTGGGTCCGCCAGCAGGGGCGGGGCGACGGCCGCCTACACGCCACCGGCCTGCTCGACCTCGGTCTCGCGCCCGACGCGCTGGTGCTGGCGGAGGTGCCCGATCCGGCGGCGCTGCTGCGCGTGGCGGCGGATGCGGCGCGCTGTCCGGGGCTCGGCACCGTCATCGTCGAGACGCACGGGCGCGTGCCGGGGCTGGACCTGACGGCGACCCGCCGGCTGATGCTGGCGGCCGAAGCGTCCGGCGTCACCGTGCTCAGCGTCCGCCTCGCCGCGCAGGTGGAGCCCAGCGCCGCCGCCAGCCGGTGGGGCATTGCCGCCATGCCATCGCGCACCTTGCCGGGGGACGTGTTCGGCACGCCCGCACCCGGCCGACCTGCCTTTCTCGTCGAATGCCTGCGTCGGCGCGGCGGCCCTGCCGGCACCCGCTGGCCCGTGGAGTGGAACCGTGAAACCCGACACTTCGTCACCCTACCGGCCCAGGAAGCGACGCTACCTGGCACTGGTCTTCCCCTGGTTGCCGATCGAGCGGTTGCGCGCGACCCGGCCCCATCTGTTCGTCGGGCGGGATGAGACGCCGACCGCCTTCGTGGAGACGATCGGTCAGGCCGTGCGCCTCGTCGCGCTCGACCGGGCGGGCGTGCTCGCGGGGCTGCAACCCGGCCTGACGCTGGCCGACGCGCGCGCACGGGTGCCGGAGCTGGAGGTTTTCCCCAGCGACCCGCACGCCGATCACGAATGGCTGGAACGGCTGGCGGAGGGATGTGCGCGCTACACGCCGACCGTCGCGCTGGACGCGCCCGACGGGCTGACGCTCGACATCGCCGGCTGCGTGCATGCGTTCGAAGGGGAGCGGCCGCTGGCGGCGGATGTCGAGGGGCGGCTGGCACGGCGCGGCGTGCTGGTCCGCCACGCGTTCGGCGACACCCCGGAAGTGGCGCGCGCGCTGGCCCGCTATGCCGGTGCCCCCGCCCCGGACGAGGCGGGGGCGGTGCGGCGGCTGCCGGTGGCGGCGCTGGGGCTGGACGACGACGATAGCGAGGCGCTGCGCCGCGCCGGGCTGAAGACGGTCGGCGACGTCATGAGCCGCCCGCTCAGCGGCATCGCCGCGCGCTTCGGTGAAGCGGCGGCGACGGCGGTGCGGCGGCTGTCCGGCGACGTGAAAGCGCCGGTCGTGGCGCGCAAGACGGTCCAGCCGATCGCGGCCGAGCGGCGCTTTGCCGAACCGGTGGCGCGTACCGAATATGCGCTGGAGGTGATCGCCGACCTCGCGGCCGAAGCCATCGACGCGCTGGAGAAACGCCGCGAGGGTGGTCGCCGGTGGGAGGCGAAGCTGTTCCGCGCCGATGGTCAGATCCAGCGGCTGCGCGTGGAAACCGGCCGCCCGACGCGCGACGTATCGCTGCTGATGCGGCTGTTCGCGGAGCGGATCGACGGGCTCGCCGATCCGCTCGACCCCGGGTTCGGCTATGACCTGATCCGGCTCGACGTGGTGCTGGCGGAGCGGCTCGACACCAGCCAGTTGCAGCTGGAGGGGGGCGAGACGCGCAAGAGTGTTGGCGGCGGCGATGTCGGTGCGCTGGTCGATCAATTGTCGACGCGCCTCGGCCGCGATCGCGTCCGGCGATTTGCGGCGCGCGACAGCCACATCCCTGAACAGGCCGAACTGATGCTGCCCGCCGCCGCGCCCGCGACCGCGGCAATACCCTGGCCGGAGCCGGAGGCGGGCGAGCCGCCGCTCCGCCCGATCTACCTGTTCGACCCTCCGCAGCCGATCGAAAGCGTCATGGCGGAGGTGCCGGACGGCCCGCCCGCCCGCTTCCGCTGGCGGCGCACATTGCACGACGTCGCGCGCGCCGAGGGGCCGGAGCGGATCGCGGGCGAATGGTGGCGACGCCACGACGCCGCGATCCCCACGCGCGACTATTTCCGCATCGAAGACCGGCGCGGGCGGCGCTTCTGGATCTTCCGCCACGGCCTGTATTCCGAAACGGAAGCACCGCGCTGGTACCTGCACGGACTGTTCGCGTGATGCCGTTCGCAGTGGGTGCGACGCCCAAGAAGCAGGTTATACAAGGTTGCGGAGCTGCCGACGGGCGATGACCGCGTTCGCCGATCTCGTCACCGCCACCAGCTTCTCGTTCCTCGACGGCGCGAGCCAGCCCGGCGACATGGTAGCCCGCGCGGTGGAGTTGAAGCACGCCGGCATCGGCATCGCCGACCGCAACACCGTGGCCGGCGTCGTCCGCGCCTATGACGCACTGGAGCGCGCGCGAAAGGGGCTGCTCGGCGCGCAACTGCCGCCGCTCGCGTTCAAGCTGGCGGTAGGCGCGCGGCTGGTGTTCGCGGACGGCACACCCGACATCGTCGCCTACCCCGCCACCCGCCACGGCTGGGGCCGGCTGACACGGCTGCTGACGACGGGGAATCTTCGATCGGAAAAGGGTGGCTGCATCCTCGGGCTCGGCGACCTCGTGCGCCACGCCGACGACCTGCTGCTGATCGTCCTCCATCGCTCGACCGAGCGTCCCGCCAAACCCATGCCCGGCATCCCCCTGCCGCCACGCCGTGCCGACCCCGGCCTGCCGGCGACGCTCGGCGAACTGTCGAAGGCCGCACCGGGTCGCGTCTGGCTGGGCCTGACGATGCCGCGTGCGGGTCGCGACCGGCGGCGGCTGGCGCGGCTGGCGGCGGTCGCCGACGCGGCCGGCGTGCCGCTGCTGGCGACCACCGATGCGCTTTATGCGGATCCGGGCGCCCGCCCGCTGCATGACGTCGTTACGTGCATTCGCGAAGGCCTGACCGTCCACGCCGCCGGCCGCATTCTCGCCGCCAATGCCGAACGCCATCTGAAACCACCGGAGGAAATGGCGCGGCTGTTCGCCTTCCGCCCGGATGCCGTCGAGCAAAGCGGAATGATGCTCGACCGCATCGGTTTCGACCTGTCGCAGCTCTCCTACGAATACCCGCACGAACCGGTGCCGGAGGGGTGGGGCGCGCAAAGCTGGCTGGAGCACATCACTTATGCCGCAGCGCTACAGCGGTTTCCCGGGGGTATTCCGGACAGGCTCCAGAAGCTGCTGGACGAAGAACTGCCGCTGATCGCCAGCCGCAACTACGCGCATTATTTCCTCACCGTCCACGACATCGTCCGCTTCGCCCGCGAAGAGTGCAAACCGCCGATCCTGTGTCAGGGGCGCGGCTCGGCGGCGAATTCGGCGGTGTGCTGGCTGCTCGGCGTCACCTCGGTCGATCCGATGAAGCACGACCTGCTGTTCTCGCGCTTCGTGTCGGCGGAGCGCGACGAGCCGCCCGATATCGACATCGATTTCGAACATGAGCGGCGCGAGGAGGTGATGCAGTACATCTACCGCCGCTACGGCCGCCACCGCGCCGCGATCGCCGGCACCGTCATCTGCTATCGCTCGCGCAGCACCGTGCGGGAGGTCGGCCGTGCGCTCGGGTTGACAGAGGATGTCACGCAGCGGCTGACCAGCACCGTCTGGGGTAGCTTTTCCGATCGCTTCGACGAACGGCGCTTCCACGAAACCGGCTTCGACATCGCCAATCCGCAGATCGCGCAACTGCGTACGATCGTCGACCAGCTTCACAAGTTTCCACGCCATCTGTCGCAGCATGTCGGCGGCTATGTCCTGACGGAGGGGCGGCTGGACGAGACAGTGCCGATCCACAATGGCGCTATGAAGGACCGGACCTTTATCGAATGGGACAAGGACGACATCGACGTCCTGAAGATCATGAAGGTCGACATCCTCGCACTCGGCATGCTGACCTGCATCCGCAAGGCGTTCGACCTGATGCGGGGTGCCGACATGGGCGACCACGATCTCGACACAGTGCCGCCCGATGCGCCGGAGGTGTTCGAGATGCTGTGCGACGGCGACAGCATCGGCGTGTTCCAGGTCGAAAGCCGTGCGCAGATCAACATGCTGCCGCGGCTCAACCCGCGCGAACTCTACGATCTGGTAGTGCAGGTCGCGATCGTGCGGCCGGGACCGATCGAGGGCGATATGGTCCACCCCTATCTGCGCCGCCGCGCCGGCAAGGAGCTGGTCGAATGTCCGTCGCCGTCACCGCCGCACGATCCACATGAACTGAAGACGCTGCTCGGCAAAACGTACGGCGTACCGCTGTTTCAGGAACAGGCGATGAAGCTGGCGATCGTCGCCGCCAGCTTCACGCCCGACGAGGCGAACCGCCTGCGCAAGGCGATGGCGACGTTCCGCCACGTCGGCGGCATGGAGGATTTTCAGGCGAAGCTGGTCGATGGCATGACCGCGCGCGGCTACACGCGCGAATTCGCGGAACGCTGCTATCGCCAGATCGAGGGGTTCGGCAGCTACGGCTTCCCCGAAAGCCACGCGCTGTCGTTCGCGCGGCTGGTCTATGTCTCGTCGTGGATCAAATGCCGCTATCCGGCGGTGTTCGGCTGCGCGATCCTGAACTCGCAGCCGATGGGCTTCTACGCCCCCGCGCAACTCGCCCGCGACGCGATCGAACATGGCGTCGACGTGAAGCCGATCGACGTCAATCACAGCATCTGGGACAACCGGCTCGAACCCGGTGCGCCAAGGCCGGTCGCGCGTAACTTCCATCGCCGGCGCGTCGGTCCGGATGGCAGTCCGGTCGGCTGGGATGCTGCAGTCCGCGACGATCGCGACGTCGCCATCCGCCTCGGCTTCCGTCAGATCGACGGCTTCCGCGAGGATTGGGGGAACGCCATTGCCGCCGCCGCGCCCTACGCGTCGATCGAGGACCTTGCCCGCCGCGCCGGACTGCCGTCGCGGGCGTTGAAGCTGCTCGCCGATGCCGATGCGTGCGGTTCGCTGGGGACGGACCGGCGGCAGGCGGGATGGGAGGTCCGGCGGACGCCGCCGGTGCAGCTCGCCCTGTTCGCCGCCGCCGATGCGCCGGAACTGGGTGTGGAGCCGGATGCGAAGCTGCCCGAGATGCCGTTGTCGGAACAGGTCGCCGCCGACTACCAGACGACACGGCTGTCGCTGAAGGACCACCCGATGACCTTCCTGCGCGCGACGTTCGCAGGCGAGGGCATCCTGACCTGCGAACAACTGCGTCATGCGAAGGACGGCCGCCGCGCCAGCGTCGCCGGTGTCGTTCTGGTCCGCCAGCGACCGGGCAAGGGCAACGCGGTCTTCATCACCGTGGAGGACGAAAGCGGTGTCGCCAACGCGCTGATGTGGGCGCGCGATTTCGAGGAGCATCGCCGCGCGGTGATGGCGTCGCGGCTGATGGTCCTGCACGGCGTCGTCCAGCGCAGCGACGAGGGGGTCGTGCATCTGATGACGGCGCGGGTCGAGGATCGCACGCACGAACTGCGCCGCCTGTCGGAGGATCACCAGCCGACGATCACCCTGTCGCGCGCCGACGAGTTCATCCGCCCCCAACACCCCCGCGGCCGCGACCCCCGCCACGACGACGCGCCCAGTCACACCCCCCGCCACGGCCATCCCCGCGACGTACGCGTGCTGCCCAAATCGCGCGATTTCCATTAAATGCGGGCGAACCTCCCACCCTCACCACCCCGGCGAAGGCCGGGGTCCAGCTTCCACGAAGCTGTTGAGACTCACGACATGGGCGGCGCCTGGCCCCCGGCCTTCGCCGGGGTGGATGGGCCGGAAGGAGTGGGAACGCCCAAAGCTGTCCTTCACCCGTCCCGTGCGGTAAAGACTCCTTCGCACGCCGACACCGAACCAGCGAACCAGCGAACAGCCCCATCTGCACGCGATATCCCCCGAGCTTCGGGACCTTTCACCTCGCTCCCGCTTCCAATCCGCCCCCTTCCGCCCCAAATAGCGACCGACACAAGCGAACGGAGATCACGTGGCCACCCTGGGAATGTCGCCTGCCGAAAAGGATGCGGTCGCCGCCTTCCGCCGCGACGTCGTCGAACCGTCGATGTCGAGCCTCGTCATCATCGATTTCTGGGCGGAGTGGTGCGGCCCCTGCAAGGCGCTGACGCCGGTGCTGGAAAAGGTCGCCGCCGCCTATGCCGACAAGGGCGTCGTGCTGGCCAAGGTCGATACCGACAAGAACCAGTTCATCGCCGCGCAATTCCAGATCAAGTCGATCCCGACCGTCTATGCGATGTTCCAGGGGCAACTCGTCGCCGACCTGACGCCGGCCCGCACCGAAAGCGCGCTGCGGACGATGCTCGACCAGCTGCTGAAGCAGCTGCCGATCCAGACCGAAGCCGCCGATCAGGAGGCCGAGTTGGAGCCGCTGATCGCGATGGGCGAGGACATTCTCGCCGAGGGCGACGGCGAACGCGCGCTGTCGCTGTTCGACCAGCTGCTCGAAATGGCGCCGGAGCACCCCGCCGTCCTGTCCGGCCGCATCCGCGCGCTGGTCGCCGCCGGCCGCACCGACGAGGCGCAGGCGGCGGTCGATGCGCTGCCCGTCGACCTGAAGGACCCCGGCCTCGACCGTGCGCGTGCCGCGCTGGCGCTGGCGCAGACCGCGCAACCGGTGGCGGACTATGCCGCGCTCGCGACCGAGGTTCAGAACAACCCCGACGATCACGAACGTCGCTTCGCGCTTGCGGGCGCGCAGATGGCGGCGGGCGACCGCGATGCCGCGGCGGACAACCTTCTCTACATCGTCGCCGCCGACCGCGAGTGGAACGACGGGGCGGCGCGCACCCAGTTGCTGAAGCTGTTCGAAGTCGTCGGCCTGATGGACCCCTGGGTGTCGGCGCAGCGCCGCCGTCTGTCCGCGGTGCTGTTCGGATGACGGACGCCCGATGACGCGGCTCTCGATCTTTCCGCTGCCTGGCGCGCTGCTGTTTCCCGACATGCACCTGCCGCTGCACATCTTCGAGCCGCGCTACCGCGCGATGATCTCCGACGCGATGGCGCGTGACCGGCGGATCGGCATGATCCAGCCGCGGATCGAGCCGGGCGCGATGTCGGACAAGCCGCCGCTTTATACTACCGGCTGCGTCGGCAAGATCGCGGAGGTGGAGGCGCTGGAGGACGGCCGCTACAACGTCATCCTCGAAGGGCTTTCGCTGTTCCGCGTCGTCCGCGAACTCGACGCTGCAACCGCGTTCCGCCAGATCGAGGCGGAGCTGCTGCCGACGATTGCCGACGACGCGCTGTCACTGGGCCGTCGCTCGTCGCTGGAAATGGAATCGCGCCGCTTCGCCGACGCTGCCGGCTATTCGGTGGATTGGGATGCGGTCGGCCGGCTCGACGACCAGAGCCTCGTCAACGGCATCGCCCAGATCGCGCCGTTCGACGTCGCCGCCAAACAGGCGCTGCTGGAGGCGCCCGATATCGAACAGCGCGCCGAACTCATCATCCAGCTCATGCAGTTCTTCGGCCGCCACGACGGTGAGGATCGGGTGACGCTGCAATGAGCGCGCTCGATCCGTGGCTGCTGGAACGGCTCGTCTGCCCGGTGACGCGTACGCCGCTGCGCTACGACGAAGCGGCGCAGGAACTGGTGTCGGAGGCGGCGGGGCTCGCCTATCCGATTCGGGACGGCGTGCCCGTGATGCTGGTCGAGGAAGCTCGGGTTCTCGGCTGAACCCTCAGCGGTCGCGGCGATAGGCCCTCAGCGGTCGCGGCGATAGGCCCTCAGCTGTCCCGGCGATAGGCGTTGCCCATCTCCGCCATCCAGCCCGCTTTCGCCGTGGCGGATACCGCGGCGCGGGGCTTGCGCGCGGCATCCAGATCGACCGTCGACCGAAATCGCAACCCAGCCAGTTGCGGCTTGGCCCACATGACGTCGGCGATCAGCCCTTGCAGGCTGCCCATCGCCACCGTCACGACATCGCCTGCGGCCAGATCCTGCACATTGTCGACGCACGCCCCCCGCGGCGACAGATTGCGCACCCGCCGCTCGACGCTGGCGCCGTCCCGCGCAATGGCGGCACGGATGATGACTCCACTCCGCTTCTCGCGGGTGTCGGATGATGGCTCGGTCATCCCGCCGACATAGCCGACGACGGTTAAACTCTGGCTAAATCCGGCCGTTCAGATCATCGCGCCCTGCAACAGCCGCGGCAACTGCCCGCTCTCGCCGCGCGCCTCGGCCATGAACCGCGCCTTCAGCGGCGGCAGCCGGTCGACCGCCGAAATCCCGAACCGTCGCACCGCGCTCGCCGTGCGTCCCCGCACCCCGAACAATCGCGTCAGCCCGTCCGTCGCCGCCGCCACCGCCAGCGTGTCGAGCCCGCGCCAGCTCTGGTACCGCGCCAACACCTGCGCATCGCCGAGGTCGAGCCCCAGCCGCCGCGCCTCCACCAGCACCTCCGCCAGCACCGCGACATCGCGAAAGCCCAGGTTCAGCCCCTGCCCGGCGATCGGATGGATGCCGTGCCCCGCATCGCCCACCAGCGCCAGCCGCTCCGCGGTGATCGTGCCGGCATGATGGAATCCCAACGGATAGGATGCCCGCGGACTGGGCGCGGACAGCGTACCGAGGAACCCGCCCATCCGCTTCTCCGCCTCCGCCAGGAACGCGCGGTCGGACAGCTTAACCAGCCCCGGCCCATGCGCCGCCGCGACCGACCAGACGATCGCCGAGCGGTGGCCGATCGTATCGTCCGGCAACGGCAGCAACGCGAACGGACCCGACGGGTAGAAGATCTCGTAGGCGATATCGCCATGCGGTTGCGCGTGGTGAAACGCCCCGACGATCGCGGCATGATCGTACGACCAGCGCGCGACGCGAATGCCCGCTGCCTCCCGCGTGGGTGAATGACGCCCCTCCGCCGCGATCAGCAACGGCGCGCGCACGGTGCTGCCGTCGTCCAGCGTTGCGACCACCCCCGCAGCGCCGCGCTCGACCTGCGTCGCGCGTGTCTGCATCTTCAACGAGACGTTCTTCGCGTCGCGCGCCGCCTCGAACAGGGTCCGCCGCAGCAGCCGGTTCTCGTACATCGTCCCCAGCGCGCCGTCTTCGGCATCGGGCAGGAAGTCGAGTGCGCCGGGCTTCAAACCGTCGCTCACCCGGATCTGCCGGATCGCGCAGCCCTTGCCCGCCAGTGTCGCGCCGACGCCGATCGCATCGAGCATCCGGTGGCTCGCGCTCGCCACCGCCGACGCGCGACCGTCGAAGCCGGGGGCGAGCATCACCGCCGGATCGGCAGGGTCGATCACGGTGGAGGTCAGGCCATGCGCGTCCAGCGCCAGCGCCAGCGTTGCCCCGACCAGCCCGCCGCCGAGGATGATGACATCGTTCTGCATGCGAAGGGTCTTACCCGCGCTGGCTGCGCCGGCCCAAGCGCCAAATGCGGCGGGAGGGACATACATCGTCGCGACGCAGCGCCGTGATCCCGGGCGGCCCGGGAACAGGACGGCCCAGGAACAGGACGGCAACGCCCAACTTGACGAGGTTAACGCGAAAGCCGATGCTTTCCGCCGGGCAATCTACGAACATACTGACGGGGAACGAAGGCGATGGCCAGCCAGGCGCAGCCGCCGCTGTGGCGCGAGACGATGAAGGCCGGTGCGGTGCGCAGCGGGGCGTTGATCGCGTCCGCGGCGCTCTTCGCCGTGACCAGTTTGCTGGCGCTGGCGCTGGCAAGCTACCACCCCGCCGATCCGGCGATCAACACCGCGTCCGGCGGCGCTGCGGCGAACCTCGTCGGCTTTCCCGGCGCGTGGCTGGCGGATTTGATGCTGAGCGCGTTCGGCCCCGTCGTCGCGCTGCTGCTGCCCGTCGGGCCGATCGTCGCGCTGCGCTTGTGGCGCGACGCGCCTGCCGGTCGCTGGGTGCGGATGTTGCGCGGCGCGACTCTCGGCGTGGCGCTCATGGCGACGGCGCTGGCGTTCGTGTCGGCCGCGTCGGTGCTGGCGCTGCCCGCCGGCTGGGGCGGGATCGTCGGGCTCGGTGTCGCGGGTGCGATCCGCTGGGCGCTGGCGTTCGTCGGTCAGCCTGTGGCGGAGCTGTGGGCGGGCCGCGCGCTCGGCCTGATCGCGGCGATTGCCGGCGTAATCATCTGGGCGCGCAGCCTGGAGATCGAATTCGGCGAGCGTCGCTGGCGGTTCCGCCGCGCGCGTCCCGCCGATGGTGACCTGCCCTACGATATCGACGCCTATGCGACCGATGAGGATGACGAGGAGCCGCTGACGCTGACGCGCAAGCCGGTGCAGCCGCGCGCCGTCGCGGAGCCGGACCCGCGGCCGGCGCCGGTGATCGCCGACCGCAACCTCGCGCCCGTGTCCGCCGCGACGCCCAAGCGCCAGCAACAGCTCGACCTGCGCGACAATTACGTGCTGCCGTCGCTCGACCTGCTGGTGCCGTCGCCACCCTCGTCGGGCAACGTCGTCGACAAAGCCGCGCTGGAACGCAACGCCCGCCTGCTGGAGAACGTGCTCGACGACTTCCACGTCAAGGGTTCGATTATCGAAGTCCGCCCCGGCCCCGTCGTGACGATGTACGAACTGGAACCCGCGCCGGGCATCAAGGCCAGTCGTGTCATCGCGCTGGCGGACGACATCGCACGCAATATGTCGGCGATCTCCGCGCGCGTCGCGGTGATCCCCGGTCGCAACGTCATCGGCATCGAACTGCCGAACGCCAAGCGTGAGTCGGTATCGCTCCACGAACTCGTCGGCAGCCAGTCGTTCGAGGATCAGGCGGCGCAGCTGCCGATCATCCTGGGCAAGAACATCGCCGGCGATCCGGTCATCACCGATCTCGCGCCGATGCCGCATCTGCTGGTCGCGGGCACCACCGGGTCGGGCAAGTCGGTCGGCCTGAACTGCATGATCCTGTCGCTGCTGTACCGGCTGACACCCAGCCAGTGCCGGATGATCATGATCGACCCGAAGATGCTGGAACTCAGCATGTACGACGACATCCCGCACCTGTTGTCGCCCGTCGTCACCGATCCCGCCAAGGCCGTCCGCGCGCTGAAATGGGCGGTGGAGACGATGGAGGATCGCTATCGGCAGATGTCGTCGGTGGGCGTGCGTTCGCTCGCGGGCTTCAACGACAAGGTACGGGGCGCGCGTGCGAAGGGCCAACCGCTCGGCCGGCGTGTCCAGACCGGCTACAATCCCGACACCGGCGCGCCGATCTACGAGGAGGAGAAGCTCGAATACGACGTGCTGCCGCAGATCGTGGTGATCGTCGACGAGCTGGCCGACCTGATGATGACCGCCGGCAAGGAGGTCGAATTCCTGATCCAGCGGCTGGCGCAGAAGGCGCGCGCGGCCGGTATCCACCTCATCATGGCGACGCAGCGACCGTCGGTCGATGTCATTACCGGCGTCATCAAGGCCAATCTGCCGACGCGCATCAGCTTCCACGTCACGTCGAAGATCGACTCGCGCACCATTTTGGGCGAGCAGGGCGCGGAGCAGCTGCTGGGGCGTGGCGACATGCTGTACATGCCGGGCGGCAAGGGCATCGTCCGCGTCCACGGCCCCTTCACCAGCGACGACGAGGTGCGCGCGGTGGCCGATCACTGGCGCGGGCAGGGGCTGCCCGATTACATCTCGTCCGTCACCGAGGAGCCGGAGGACGGCTTCGCACTGGAGGGCGCACCGACCGGCGAGGATTCGGCGGAGGACCAGCAATATCGCGCTGCGATCCAGCTCGTCTGCGAATCGCAAAAGGCGTCGACCAGCTGGCTCCAGCGCCAGTTGCGGATCGGCTACAATTCCGCCGCGCGCCTGATCGAACGCATGGAGAAGGACGGCATCGTCGGCCGCCCCGACCATGTCGGCCGCCGCGAAGTGCTGCGCGACGCCGAGGGGCACGCGATATAACAATCATATGGGGCGAACCATGCCGAGCCCGATGGCCGGCATGGTTCGCACCCGTTACGCGTTCGCCAGGCGCATCGTCCGGCGGCGGCGCATCGCCCCGCCGATCGTCCCGAAGCCCAGCACCATCATCGCCCAGGTCGCCGGCTCCGGCACCGCCCCAGCATCGGCGGTCAAGGTCAGTTGATCGATCCGCACCGCAGCGATCAGATCGATGTTGTGCAGCACCACGTCGAGCCGGTTGACGCCGCTGACGAACAGGGCCGGATCCAGCGTCGAGAACGCCGTCAGCGCCGTGAACGTCTCCCGTCGATAGCCATAGACGCCGCCGATCGCGACCCCGTTCAGCAGCACCGTGGCTTCGTTGTCAGCCCCGACGAAGCCCGAAAGCCGCGCAGTGGCAGCGTTGAACCCGGTCAGGTCGAACGTGGTCGTGAAGGTGAAGTTGGCGTTGTAGCCCATCTGCGACGTGTCGGCCGTGTACGAAATCCAGCGCGATGTCGCGGTATCTGCTGCATAATTGAAGTTGTAGAAGGTGACGGCCTGCGTTCCGACCGGCTGCGTTGCCGATGTCGTTGCCGTCAGGCGATAATTCGCGTCCGCCACACCGTTGCCAGCAGCCAGCGACGCGCCGCCCGCACCGAACCCGGTGCTATACACACCGGGCACCGTCACCGCCTGAACAGCCGCACCGGTCATGAGTCCCGCAACCAGAACAGCACCCCGCATCGCGGCCTTGATAGTGATCGACATCGTTTATTCCCCCTGAAAGCCCGATGCCATGACTTGCACGTTACTTGACCGTTTACCATGCCTCTATTTCGTCCGAAATAGAGACTCGTCGGCGGGCTGCGGGCGTTCCGAGATCGCACTGGTATCGCGTGCAGTCCTCGCCCACCGATGCTAATCGCGAACGATGGATGTGGGGCAGCGACATGGGATCGGCTGAGGCAGCACAGCGCAGAGGCGCGGTCCGCGTCGGCATCGGCGGCTGGACCTACGAACCGTGGCGCGGCACGTTCTTCCCGGAGAAGTGGCCGCACAAACGCGAGCTGGAATACGCCGCCGGCCAGGTCACCGCGATCGAGGTCAACGGCACCTATTACAGCGGCTTCAAGCCCGCGACCTTCGCCGGGTGGCGCGACACGACGCCGGACGGTTTCGTCTTCGCGCTGAAAGCGTCGCGTTACTGCACCAACCGCAAGGTGCTGGCGGAGGCGGGCGAGTCGATCGCGCGCTTCACGGGGCAGGGGATCGTCGAACTCGGGGACAAGCTCGGCCCGATCCTGTGGCAGTTCATGGCCACCAAGAAATTCGACGCGGACGATTTCGGCGCGTTCCTGAAGCTGCTGCCGACGAAACAGGACGGCATCGCGCTCCGACACGCGGTGCATGTCCGGCACGAGAGTTTCGCCTGCCCCGAGTTCGTGGCGCTGTGCCGCGGGGCGGGCGTCGCGATCGTCTACGCGCACTCAACGGAGTATCCGGCGATCGCCGATGCGTCGGGCGATCTCGTCTATGCCCGGCTGGAGGCGGCGGAGGAGCGCTTCGTCGCCGGCTACGCACCCGCCGCGCTGGACGAGTGGGCGACGACCGCCAAGCGCTGGGCGGCGGGGGAGCAGCCGGACGGCCTGCCCTATGCCGCGCCCGACCCCGCATCGAAACAGCCGCGCGATACGTTCATATTCTTCATCAACGGCGCCAAGGTCCGCGCCCCGCAGGGAGCGATGGCGCTGATCGAGCGGCTTTGATCGGGCGTATTCGCCGCGCGGTGGAAACGGCAGCTTGATCGGGCGATGCTTCCAAAGCTTGGCGCCAACCCGGTATGGGCCCTGGTCTAGTTTCGGCGAAGGGGGTGAAATCCCCTCAATCGCCTTCGGTCGTCACCACCGGCGCAGCTTCCTGTGTCGGCACCACACGCAATGGCGGCTGCAAGCCCTGCGCCTGCCCGAGGATCGCCGCCGTCTCGATCACGTCGAGCGCCTGATGCGTCAGCACCCAACGCCGCGCCGCGCTCATCCACGCGCCGGCATCGTTCGCGCCCGGCAGCCGGGCGACTTCCGCGCGCGCCGCATCTACGCGACCGTCGTCCAGCAAGCGGCGTGCCCGCGCGATCCGCTCCTCGGCGGCGGGGGAGGGCGTTCCCTCCGGCCTCAGCACCACCAGATTGCCGAAGTTGCGGCGCAGGTCGGCCCACCACCCCTCGCTTGCTGGACGTGCCAGATCGGGGGCGAGCGCGTCGAGGCCCTGACGCAGATCCTCCGCCGTCACCGGCTCGCGCGCGGCCTGCACGATGATCGCCACCGCCTTGGGCTGCGCCTGCGCGAACCGCGTGCGCAACTGCTCTTCGAGATAGCCGAGCGGCGTACCCTTATCGATCGCCCGCCGCGCCGCGAATGCGACCATCAGCGCCTCCGCCCGCGTCGCCTGCGCGCCCGCCGCGGCGGCATCCGTCGCGACCACCGCGGCGCGCGTCTCCAACGCGGCGAGTTGCCCCGCCAGTGCAGCCTCGCGCGTGACCAGCGTCGCCGGATCGACGTTCGGCACCGATCCCGTCGATGTCAGCGGTTGCGCCGGCTGGAACCCCGTGGCGGTGGGCGCGGCTGCGGCCGCCTGCCGCTGTGCCATCAGCCCGCCGAACGACCAGCCCGACCGGACCGCCAGCCCCACCAGCAGCGCGCCGCCGAGAAACGCCAGCAGTACCAGCGTCAGGATGATGCCCATGCGGGGCCCGCGGGAACGCGTCGGATCGGTGGGCGCGTGGCTGCTCATTGCACGCGTTTATCGGGCCGCGGGGCGGTGCGGTCAATCACCGTCGCGACCGGCGAGCCGCACCGCCAGCGCGACGAGTGCCTCATCGCGGGGCATGTCGCTCGCCTCGACCGCTCGCCACCCGTTGCCGGCCGCCGCCGCGACCGCCGGACTCAGCGCTGCGATCACGATGCTTTCGCGCGCTTCCCCCTCCACTATCGCAGCCAGCCGCGCCGCCGCGCGCGCCGAATGCACCAGCGCGACACTGCCCTCGAAGGGTGCGCCGTCGACCGGCAACGGCTCCGTCGCATAGACGACGATCGTCGTCGCTACCGCGACCGCATGATGCTCGCGCCCCGCCAGATGCAGCAGGCGTCCGGTCGTGGCCGCCGTCACCGATGCGGCATCGCCGCTGCCCGTCAGCATGACGGTGAAGCCAGCCGCGCGCGCCGCCCGTGCCGTAGCCTCTCCCACGGCGACCACGGGCAGCTCTCGCAACCGCGCCAACCCCTCGCCACCATGCCGCAACGCATTGGCGCTGGTCAGCAGCAGCGCGTCGAACTGCGCTGGGTCCGGCACTGTCCACGCCACCGCCGCTACGCAGAACAACGGCAACCTCAGGGCGACGAGACCGGCCTGCTCGACCCTCGTCGCCGTCGCCGCGTTCCCCGGCTCCGGTCGTAAGACGACGATCGGGCGCGGCATGCCGTCAGGCTCCTGGCCGATAGGCGAGGCGCGCTACGGGGATCGGTAAACCGCTTGGACGCGGATCAGAATGTCCGCGCGGATGCGCAGAGGCGCGGTGAATGGCTTGCGGCGTGGCGCCGCTGCCTTCGGAGTCGTACAGCTTGATGAGGGCGTCGACGTTCAGGGCGCTGCTGCGCCACCGTCGCCCACCACCCGTCATCACGCCGCGAACAGCCGCCGCACCGCCTCCGGCGCGCGAGCAAGCAGGTCGGCGGCCAGCGCACCGCCGAGGTCCTCGCCCGGCACGCCCTCGACCTGCCCGACGACATCCTCCTCGCCGTCCTCCGACAGCAATTGCCCGCGCAGCGACAGCGTCTCGCCCGCCAGGCTCGCCAGTGCCGCGACCGGCGAGTGACAATCCGCCGACAGGCTCGCCAGCAACGATCGCTCCGCTGCGACACAGGCATGCGTCGCCGAATCGTCGATCGCCGCGACCAGCGCCTCGGCCGCGGCATCGGCGCGGCGGACTTCGATCCCGACCGCCCCCTGCGCCGGCGCGGGCAGCATGACGTCGGTGCCGATCGCATGACCCACATCGCTGCGCCCCAGCCGGTCGAGCCCCGCCGCCGCCAGCAGCGTCGCATCGACCTCGCCCGCCGCCAGCTTCGCCAGCCGCGTCTCGACATTGCCGCGGAACAGCACGATCGACAGGTCTGGCCGCAGCCGCAGCAACTGCGCGCGCCGTCGCGGCGAACTGGTGCCGACCACCGCGCCCCGGCGCAGCACGTCGAGCGATTCGACCCCGATCAGCCGGTCGCGTACATCCGCGCGCGGCAGCGTCGCGGCAATGCGGATCGCCTCCGGCCGGATCGTCTCGACATCCTTCATCGAATGCACCGCCGCGTCGATCGCACCGTCGAGCAGGGCGCGGTCGAGTTCCTTGGTCCACAGCGCCTTGCCGCCGATCTCCGCCAGCGCGCGGTCCTGCACGCGGTCGCCGGTGGTGCGGATCACGACGAGCTCGACGGCGTCTTCCGGCCAGTCGTGCGCGGCGCACAGCCCCGCGCGCACCATTCCCGCCTGCGTCAATGCCAGCGGCGAACCCCGCGTCCCGAGCCTGAACCGGATCATTTCCGCCGGTTAGCGCGGGGAAAGGGGCGGGGACAAGGGCCACCGGGATTTGCCCGCCCCGGTTGCCCGCCCTACAGGGCATATATGCTGATCCTTGGTCTGGAATCCTCCTGCGACGAGACCGCCGCCGCGCTCGTCACCGACGATCGCCGTGTCCTGGCGCACCGGCTCGCGGGGCAGGAGGCGGCGCACGCGCCTTACGGGGGCGTCGTGCCGGAGATCGCCGCCCGCGCGCATGTCGAGGCGATGGAGCCGCTGATCGCCGCCGCTCTCAAGGATGCGGGCATCGCGCTCGGCGATGTCGACGCGATCGCCGCCACCGCCGGGCCGGGCCTGATCGGCGGCGTCATGGTCGGCCTCGTCACCGGCAAGGCGCTGGCGCACGCGGTCGGCAAACCGCTCATCGGCGTCAACCATCTGGAGGGGCATGCGCTCAGCCCGCGGCTGTCCGACCCCGATCTCGACTTTCCCTATCTGCTGCTGCTGGTGTCGGGCGGCCATTGCCAGTTGCTGCTGGTCGAGGGCGTCGGCCGCTATCGCCGACTCGCCACGACGATCGACGATGCCGCGGGAGAGGCGTTCGACAAGACCGCCAAGGTGCTGGGCCTCGGCTTCCCCGGTGGTCCCGCCGTCGAACGGGCGGCGGCGCTGGGAAACCCCCGCGCGGTACCGCTGCCGCGCCCGCTCAAGGGGTCCGCCGAGCCGCATTTCTCGTTCGCGGGCCTGAAAAGCGCGGTCGCGCGTGCCGCCGCCGATCACTCGCCCGAGGATCTCGCGGCATCCTTCCAGGCGGCGGTGGTCGAATGCCTGATCGACCGCACCGCCCGCGCGCTCCACGCCGCCCCGGAGGCCAAGGCGCTCGTCGTGGCGGGTGGCGTCGCCGCCAACACCGCCGTCCGCACCGCGCTGGCCGGGCTGGCGGCGGAGCATGGCCGCCGCTTCGTCGCGCCGCCGCTGTGGCTGTGTACGGACAATGCCGCGATGATCGCGTGGGCGGGGGTGGAGCGGTTCGCCGCGGGCCTTACCGATCCGCTCGACATGCCGGCACGCCCGCGCTGGCCGCTCGATCCATCGGCACCGCCGGTGCGCGGTGCGGGGGTGAAGGCATGACAAGGTCGCGGGCATGAGGATCGGCGTGCTCGGCGGCGGCGCGTGGGGCACCGCGCTGGCGCAGGTCGCTGCGCATGGCGGCCGCGACGTGCTGCTCTGGGCGCGCAGCCGCGACGTGGTCGACGCGGTCAATCGCGATCACCTCAACCCCTTGTTCCTGAATGACATAAAGCTGTCGGAGAAGATCGTCGCGACGACCGATCCAACTCGGATGCGCGATGTCGACGCCTTGCTCGTCGTCGTGCCGGCGCAGCATGTCGGCACCGTGCTCGCCGCGACGCCGGTCGGCCAGACGCCGCTGATCCTGTGCGCCAAGGGCATCGAGGCGGGCACCCGCCGCCTGGTGGGGGAGGTCGCGCGCGCCGCGCACCCGGCCGCGCCGATCGCCGTCCTGTCCGGCCCCACTTTCGCACATGAGGTCGCCCGCGGACTGCCGACCGCGGTGACGCTCGCCTGCGAGGACGACGAGCTGCGCGCGCGACTGATGGATCGTCTCGCGGCACCGCATTTCCGCCCCTATGCATCGAACGACGTCATCGGTGCGGAGATCGGTGGAGCCGTGAAGAACGTCCTCGCGATCGGCTGCGGCGTGGTCGAGGGGGCCGGGCTGGGCCAGAACGCCCGTGCCGCGCTGATCGCCCGTGGCTTCGCGGAAATGACGCGATTCGGTCTGGCGCGCGGCGCACGAGCGGAGACGCTGGCGGGATTGTCCGGCCTCGGCGACCTCGTCCTCACCTGTTCGTCGACCAGCAGCCGCAACTTCTCTCTCGGGGTCGGGCTGGGGCGCGGCGAAACGGCGGCGACACTGCTCCAGGATCGCCGCACCGTCGCGGAGGGTGCGTTCACCGCCCCCGTGCTGCGTCAGGCGGCGGGCGAAGCGGGCGTCGACATGCCCGTTACCGATGCGGTCTGTCGTTTGCTGGAAGGTGCCCCTGCCGCGCAGGTGGTCGGCGACCTGCTGGCGCGACCGCTGCGCGACGAGGGTCGATAGAATGCGTTCGCGCTGTCCTACAGAACCCGATCCGCCTATATGAAGCGCGCCGACCCGCTCTTTCAAACGTCCACATCCACTCCTCGGCCATAAGCTGCGTTGGACTAACCTTAGCCTAACCTTCCGCAGTCGCGCTTACCGCAAGGCCCGCGCCGCCAGCGCGTTGCAATTCGCATTCCCGGCGACCGGCCCGCTATGCCCGGTGATGCGATTACCGATCGCTTTCAGGATGTTGCCGACCGATTTCACCTCGCGCGGCACGACGATCCTGGGATCGGTCAGCGTCCCCGCGATCGCCGCATTGCCGGGGATGCGCAGGATGACGTCACGCTTGGGCGCGCCCTTCATCGTCAGCGCCAGCGTTTCCTCCGGGAAGGCGATGGTGCCCGACCCGGTCAACTGGCTGATCGCCGTGTCGACGACCAGCGGGTTGATCCGGCCGGTGCCATCCTTCACCGCGACCCGCGCGATCAGGCAGCGCAGGCCGGTGCGGTCGTCCGACCCCGCCAGCAACGCCCGGCCCGCGTCGAAGCCCAAAGCGGCAGCATAACGCTGCGGCAATTGACCTTCGCGCACCACGAAGCCGATGCCGCCGCTCGACCGGCCGATCGCGCTGCGGATGGTATCGCCCACCCCGGTCAGCCGCGCACGGCCGTCGAGCTTGCCCGTGAACTGCCCGTCTTCGGCGAAGCCGGCGATCCGGCCGCCGTCCAGCCGGACGTCGAACGACAGGATCGGCGACCGCCGGCCGCCGCGCTGGTCGATCGTCGCGCGACCGGTGACCCGGCCCTGCGCCAGCACCATTTTCAGCGGCGACAGCGTCAGCAATTGGTGGTCCATCGTCATCGTCGCCGCCAGCGACCGAATCGGCGCATTCGCGCCTGGCCCGACGATCTGGTCGACGTTGAACACCAGCCGCCCGTCCGTGTTGTCGATCTTGCCGATGTCGATGCGGGTGTCGGGCACCAGCCGCGGCCCGATCCGGCGTTCCTTCGCAATGCCCTCGGCACGTCCTTCGGGGGACGTCAGGTCGTCGAACGCGAACTGCTTCGACACCAGCGCGCCGTCGATCTTCGATCGGCCGTCGATCTTGTCGACCGTCATATGTCCACGCAGATCGGACCGGCCGATCATGCCTTTCAGCGCCGTGATCGTCCACCGCGTCGGATCGTGCCGGACATGCGCGGTCAGCGCCACCGAGCGGGTCCGGAACAACCCCGCCTCGATCACCGCGTCGATCATCTTCAGGTCGGTCGCGCGAGCCGACACGTCCAGCGTCATCGCATCGGTGTCGAGCGGCCGGTCCATGCTGCCGTTGGCATGCATGGTCAGCGCCCGTCCGGTCACGTCGGCGGTGAACGGCCAAGGCTGGCCGCGAACGGGGGCGGGGCCGCTCACGGTAATCCGCACCGGCGCACCGCGAATGACGCCGTCGCCCTCCGCCTTCAGCCCGGCGTCGGGATCGGCGGTCAGCCGCATCGTCGCCCGCCGGTCCTGCACGGCGTCGGCATAGCTGACGACGGCATCGCGGATCGTGATCGCACCGAGGTCGGTGGAGCCGCCGCCACCCTGCGGTTTGCCCGGCCGGTCCCAGTTGGTCCGCTTCCGGGCATCGCGAACCAGCGCCAGCCGCACGCCGTCCGCCGTCACGTCGCGCGGCCGGAACTCGCCCGTCAGCAACGGCCACACCGGAAAGCTGACCGTCACCTGCTTCACCCGCGCAAAGTCGCCGGTGCCAGCCCAGTCCGCCTGCGGCACGCGCACGTCGCGAATGGCGATGACGGGGGTGAAGCCGAAGCTGTCGATCCGGTCGACGGCACCGATCGTCACCGGCCGGCCGAAGCGCTCCGTCGCCTCGCGCTCGACGATGCCGCGGAACACGCCCCACGGGAACATCGCCACGATCGATAACAGGATGACGAGGACGCCGAGCAGCACCCCGCCGATGATCCGCCAGCGCCTGCCGATTTGCCCCATATCAAGCCGGACGTTCCGCACGGAAAACAAGTTCCCGCGCTGGCGTCAGAAATCGACGGCAATCCCCTTCAGCTCCCAATCGCCGTAGCGCACCGGATCGCGGCCGAGCGGATCGTCGTCGCGCTTCGGCGCGGCTTCCGGCTGCGGCACCGGGGGGTTTGGGGACAGGTAGCTGGGTGGCTTCAGATGGTCGGGACGCTGTCCCATCGGCGTATCTCCGGTGCTGCGGTTGCTGGAATATCGCTGCTGCTCCACATAGGGGCTCAAAGGAGTTCTCCCAAGTGAAGCCCAGAACGAAGCCGGCGGGGCCGCAGACGCATGCGCCCGAACCGCTCGGCGTGCCGACCCGACGTGCCGCGATCAAACTGCTCGACGCGGTGCTGCGCCGTGGCGAGTCGCTGGAGGCGGCGCTGCCGGCGGCGACGCGGATGGTGCACGGGCCCGATCGCGGCCTCGCGCATGCCATCGCCGCGGAGACGCTGCGCCGTCTGCCCGATCTCGATGCCGCGATCGACGGCGCGACGGAGCGGGCGCTGCCGGACGACGCCAAGGCGCGTACCGCGCTCCGCATTGCGCTGGTGCAGGCGCTGGTACTCGGCACGCCGCCGCACGCCGCGATCTCGACCGTGCTGCCGCTGGTCGATGGCGGCCCGCGCAAGCTGGTCCATGGTGTGTTCGGCACGCTGATGCGCGCCAACATCCTGTTGCCCGAAATTCCCGCGCTGCCGCCGTTGGTCGAGGCGCGGTGGGAAACGGCGTGGGGCGAGGCGATGGTCGAGGCCGCCGCGGAAGCGATCGCCGCGCCGCCGCCGCTCGACATCACGCTCGCCGATCCCGGTTCGACGGAGGAATGGCGCGTGCGGCTCGGCGGCGAAAGCCTTGCGCCCGGCCACTTGCGCCTCGTCGATCATGACCCCGTGCCGGACATGGCGGGCTATACCGACGGCGCGTGGTGGGTGCAGGACCTTGCCGCTACGATCCCGGCGCGGATGCTGGGCCGGGGTGACGGCGTCGCGCTCGACCTGTGCGCCGCGCCTGGCGGCAAGACGATGCAGCTCGCCGCCGCCGGCTGGCAGACCGTCGCGATCGATTCGTCGCAGGGGCGAATCAAGCGCCTGCGCGAGAACCTGTTCCGCACCCGCCTGAAGGCCGAGGTGGTGCGCGCCGACGTGCTGCTGTGGTCGCCGGAGGAACCGGCCGACGCGATCCTGATCGACGCACCGTGCAGCGCCACCGGTATCTTCCGCCGCCACCCGGACGTCCTCCACCGCGTCCGCCCCTCGGTGGTCGCGGAACTGGCGGAGCTTCAGACCCGCATCCTGAACCGCGCCGCCGACTGGGTAAAGCCGGGCGGCACGATGGTCTTCGCCACCTGTTCGCTGGAACCGGACGAGGGCGAGCGCCAGCTCGAACGGTTCCTTGTCGCGCGGCGCGACTTTGCGGTGGAGCCGGTCGATCCGGCATCGCTGCCGACCGGCGTCGCTCCGGCGGAAGGGGGATATGTCCGGACGTTGCCGACGATGCTCGCCGACAAGGGCCGGCTCGACGGCTTCTTCGCGGTGAAGCTCAGGCGCACCTGACCCTACCAGCCACCTTTAACCCCGCCGCAACCCGCGTTACACGAGCGCCCATGCCAGCCCTGCCCGTCCGCATCGCCCCGTCGATCCTGTCCGCCGACTTCGCGAAGCTCGGCGAGGAGGTGCGCGCCATCGACGCCGCCGGCGCGGACTGGATCCACATCGACGTGATGGACGGGCATTTCGTGCCCAACATCTCGTTCGGGCCGGCCGTGATGAAGTCGGTGCGCGGCGTCACGACCAAGCCGTTCGACGTGCACCTGATGATATCGCCCGTGGATGCGTATCTGGATGCGTTCGCGGAGGCCGGCGCGGACTGCATCAGCATCCATTACGAGGCGGGTCCGCACATCCATCGCTCGCTCCAGCACATCAAGGGGCTGGGCAAGCGCGCCGGCGTCGTGCTGTGTCCCGGCACGCCCGCCAAGATGCTCGATTATCTGCTCGACACCGTCGATCTGGTGCTGGTGATGAGCGTCAATCCCGGCTTCGGCGGGCAGCATTTCATCCCCAGCCAGCTCAAGAAGATCGCCGCGATCCGCAAGATGATCGACCAGACCGGCCGCGCGATCGATCTGGAGGTGGATGGCGGCGTCGATCCCGACACCGCGCGCCAGTGCATCGATGCGGGTGCGGACGCGCTCGTCGCGGGCACCGCCGTCTTCCGTGGCGGACCGGACCGTTACGCGGACAATATCCGGGCACTCCGCGGCGCGTGACCGACCTGCCCCCCGATAGCGAGACGAACCCCGACGGCATCGAGGAGGGCAAGCGCCTGATGCGGGTCGGCGGCACGTCCGGCCTGTCGCTGGCGGAGCGTCTCGCCGATCGGCTGCACCGGTTGACGTGGCGGACGCCGATCCACGGCATGCGGCTGAAGGGGCGTTACCCGCTGAAGCTGATCGCAGTGCCCGACGACCCCGTGCTGGGCAGTGCCGCGTGCGGACAGGCGCTGCTGGACGGGCAGATCGGCTTTCGCGGCGAAGTTCGCGCGATCGACACGCTCGACTTCGCCAGGCCCGACTGGTCGGGTGCGTTCGGCGCCTATGTTCACAGCTTCGCCTGGCTGCGCGACCTGTCGTCGGGGGCCACCCGCGCCGCCGGAGCGACCGTCGCCGAAGGGTTGATGCAGCGCTGGCTGAGCGTGCATGGTACGAAGATCGAGGGTGCGGCGTGGTCGCCGGAACACTGGGGCCGCCGCATCCTGTTCTGGACGGCGCATGCGCCGCTGATCCTGTCGTCGACGGACCTGATCTACCGGTCGCAGGTGCTGAACACGCTGGCACGCGGTGCGCGGCATCTGGATCGCAGTGCCGACAAGGCACCCGCCGGTGCACCGCGCATTGCCGCGTGGTGCGGAGTCGTCGCGGCAGGGCTGCTCATTCCCGGCGGCGATCCGCGGCTGGCGTTCGGGGAGGCGGGGCTGACGCGCGCGCTGCACACCGGCTTGTTCGAGGATGGCGGCGTCGTCTCGCGCAGCCCGGCGATGCTGCTCGACGTGATCGCGCTGCTGTCGACCCTGCGTGAGACCTATGCGGCGCGCCGGCTGGAGCTGCCCGTCGTCGCGGGATCGGCGCTGGCGCGGATGGTCCCGGCGCTGCTCGGCGCAAGTCACGGCGACCGCGCGCTCTCAAGCTGGCAGGGTGGTGGCCCCTCTACCGAAGCGGAGGTCGCGGCGGTGATCGCGGCCAGCGAAATCCGCACCCGCCCGCTGCGCCAGTCGCGCGAATGGGGGTATCAGCGGCTCGCCGCCGGCTCTGCGGTGCTGATCGTCGATGCCGCGCCGCCGCCGGTCGCGCGGGTGGTCGATGGCGGCTGTGCCTCCACGCTGGCGTTCGAGTTCAGCGACGGCCCGGTCCGCATCGTCGTCAACTGCGGCGGCGCGCGCGCGGCGGTGGTACAGCTTCCGGCGACCCTGGCCGAGGGGCTGCGCACCACCGCGGCGCATTCGACGCTGACGTTGGGCGATTCGAACTCCACCGCGATCCATACGGACGGCACGCTGGGCCGCGGCGTCGCGGAGGTGGAGCTGTCCCGGCAGGAATCCGATGCCGCCAGCCGCATCGAGGCGAGCCACGACGGCTACGTCCGCCGCTGGGGTTTCAAGCACCGCCGCCAGCTGCTGCTGACCGGCGACGGTCGCGAGCTGCGCGGCGAGGATGCGCTGCTGCCCGACGGCCGCAAGCGCAATCCGGGGACGACGGGGTTCGCGGTCCGGTTCCATCTCGGTCGCGGCGTGCAGGCGTCGGCAACCGCCGATGGACAGGCGGCGATCCTGCGCCTGCCCGGCGGCGCGTTGTGGCAGTTCCGCGCGCGCGGCGGTGCGCTGGCGATCGAGGACAGCGTCTGGATCGACGGGGAGGGGCGGCCGGTGGCGATCCAGCAACTGGTGGTCGGTGGAGAAGCCCCGACCGGCGGCGCGCACATCAGCTGGGTCTTGAAGCGCGCGCTCTGACCGGCCAAGGGCGCTGGCCATGAGCACCATCCCCGTCACCCGCGCCCTCCTGTCCGTCTCCGACAAGACCGGCATCGTCGATCTCGCGACCGCGCTGGCGGCCAAGGGCGTCGCGCTCGTCTCCACCGGCGGCACGGCGAGGGCGCTACGCGAGGCTGGCCTTACCGTCGACGACGTGTCGGACCTGACCGGTTTCCCTGAGATGATGGACGGACGCGTCAAGACGCTGCACCCCAAGGTTCACGGCGGCCTGCTGGCGGTGCGCGACGATCCGGCGCACGTCGCGTCGATGCAGGAGCACGGCATCGCGCCGATCGATCTCGTCGTCGTCAACCTCTATCCGTTCGAGGCGACCGTCGCGAAGGGCGCGGAGCGGGACGAGGTGATCGAGAATATCGACATCGGCGGCCCCAGCATGGTCCGCTCCGCCGCCAAGAACCACGCGCATGTCGCGATCCTGACCGATCCCGCCGATTATGCGGGCGTGCTGGCCGAACTCGACGCCGGCGGCACCACGCTCGCCACGCGTCGCCGCCTCGCAGCCAAGGCGTTCGCCGCCACCGGCGCCTACGATTCGGCGATCGCGCAATGGTTCGCCTTTTCGGATCAGGGTGAGACGTTCCCGGCGACGCTGCCGCTCGCTTTCACGCGGCATGCGGAGGAACTGCGTTATGGCGAGAACCCGCATCAGTTGGCCGCCCTGTACCTGCCGCGCGGCCCACACGCCCGCGGCATCGCGCAGGCGGAGCAGTTGCAGGGCAAGGCGCTCAGCTACAACAACCTCAACGATGCCGACGCCGCGCTGGAACTGGTGGCGGAGTTCCGCGACGGGCCGCCGACGGTGGTGATCGTCAAGCATGCCAACCCCTGCGGCGTGGCGAGCGGGGAGACGGTGCTGGACGCGTATCGCGCCGCCTTCGCGTGCGACACCGTGTCGGCCTTCGGTGGCATCGTCGCGGTCAATCGTCCGCTCGACGGTGCGACGGCGGAGGCGATCTCGGCAATCTTCACCGAGGTCGTGGTCGCCCCCGATGCCGATGCCGATGCGCGGGCGGTGTTCGCGCGCAAGAAGAACCTGCGGCTGCTGATCGCGGGCGAACTGCCCGATCCGACACGCGGCGGGCTGGCGATCAAGAGCATTGCCGGTGGCCTGCTGGTCCAGTCGCGCGACAATGGCCGGTTGGGCGAACTGAAGGTGGTGACGCGTCGCGCGCCGACCGAGCAGGAACTGGCGGACTGCCGGTTTGCGTGGGCGGTGGCCAAGCACGTGAAATCGAACGCGATCGTCTATGCCAAGGACGGTGCGACCGCCGGTGTCGGCGCGGGGCAGATGAACCGGCTGGAATCGGCCCGCATCGCCGCGTGGAAGGCGAAGGACGCTGCGGAGAAGGCAGGCTGGGCGCAACCGCAGACGATCGGCTCAGCGGTGGCATCGGACGCGTTCTTCCCTTTCGCCGACGGCCTGCTCGCAGCCGTGGAAGCTGGCGCTACGGCGGTGATCCAGCCGGGTGGCTCTATCCGCGACGACGAGGTCATCGCGGCGGCGGACGAGGCCGGGCTGGCGATGGTCTTCACCGGCATGCGCCACTTCCGCCACTAGAGGCTTGCCGCCCCGCATCGCCTGCCGCAATCAGGCGCGATGATCCCGACGCTCCTCGCCCTGCTCACATTGTGGCTTTCGCCACCCGCGCAAGCCACGCCGCCGGCGCAGGCCGCGCAGGATACGACGGAGCCCGCCGACATCCCCGTCGTCGTGCCGCGGATCGTCGCTCGCTACCCGCACGACCGTACTGCCTTCACCGAAGGGCTGTTGTGGCACGACGGCGTGCTGGTCGAGAGCACCGGGCAGGAGGGTCGGTCGGAGGTCCGCCGCGTCCGCCTGAATGACGGTCGCATCCTCGCCCGCGCCACGATCCCCGCGACGCAGTTCGGGGAGGGCGTGGCGCTGGTGGGTAACGACCTCGTCAGCCTGACATGGCATGACGGCATAGCGCATCGCTGGAACGCCAAAACGCTCAAGCCGCTGGGAAACATGCGCTACACCGGCGAAGGCTGGGGCCTGACCGGCGACGCGACGCAGCTGATCCGCTCCGACGGGTCCGACACGTTGCGGGTGGTCGATCCGAAGACGCTGAAGGACCGCCGCCTGATCGCCGTCACGATCCGCGGTCGGCCGCTCAAGGACCTGAACGAGCTGGAATTGGTCGACGGCACGATCCTCGCCAACGTCTGGCACACGCCGTATCTCGTCCGCATCGATCCGGGCTCGGGCAAGGTCGTCCAGATCGTCGACCTGAAGCCGATCGTCGCGGAGATCGGGGCTACCGATATCGAGGCGGTGGCGAACGGCATCGCCTGGGATGCGAAGGCGCGGCGGCTGTTCGTCACCGGCAAGCTGTGGCCGACGCTGTTCGAGATCGCGCTGCCCTGACGTCCGTCCGGCGGATCAGGTCACCAGCCGCTTCAGCGTCGCCAGCTGGTCGGCTTCGTTCGCGGGCTTGTCCGTCCTGATCCTCGCGATCCGGGGAAACCGCATCGCGACACCCGATTTGTGCCGGGTCGAGGCGTGGATCGAATCAAACGCGATCTCCAGCACCAGCGTCTTCTCCACTTCGCGTACCGGGCCGAACCGGTTGAGCGTGTGGTTGCGGACGAACTTGTCGAGCATCCGCAGCTCCTCGTCGGTGATGCCTGAATACGCCTTGCCGACCGGCAGCAACTCGCCGTCGTCGGTCCAGCACCCAAACGTATAGTCGCTGTAATAGGAGGATCGCCGGCCGCTGCCGCGCTGCGCATACATCATCACGCAATCTGCGGTCAGCGGATCGCGCTTCCATTTGTACCACAACCCCGCGCGCCGTCCGCCGACATAGGGGCTGTCGCGCCGCTTGAGCATCACACCCTCGATCGCGGCATCGCGCGCGCCGGCGCGGATCGCCTCCAGATGCGTGAAGTCGTCGGCCTCGATCACCGCGCTGATATCGAAGCGCTCCGGATCGAGCCGCGGCACGAACGCCTCCAGCCGCCGGCGGCGCTCGGTCCAGGGCAGCGCGCGCAGATCCTCCGTACCGTCGACCAGAATATCGTAGAGGCGGACGAAGGCCGGATATTCGGCGAGCATCTTCGCCGACACGGTCTTGCGGCCCAATCGCTGTTGCAACGCGTTGAAACTCGCCGCTTCGCCGCCCTGAACCTCGCCCTTCACCAGCAACTCGCCATCGACCGCCCCGGCTTCGGCAAAGGCGGCGGCGACATCGGGAAAGGCGCCCGTCACATCGTCGCCGGTGCGGCTGTACAGGCGCGTCTGGCCGGCGACGTGAACGATCTGGACACGGATGCCGTCCCACTTCCACTCCGCGGCATAATCGTTCAGGTCGACACGCGCGTCCTCCAGTCCGTGCGCCAGCATGAAGGGGCGGAAGATCGGCGTGTCCACCGCCGTCGGTCGCTCGGCGCGCCCCTCCACCCATTCGAACAGCGTCGCATAGGGCGCGTCGAGACCGTGCCAGAGCTCCTCCAGCTCGTCGACGTCGATCCCGAAGGCATTCGCCAGCGCCGTCTTCGCCAGCCGTGCGGACAGGCCGATGCGCAAACCGCCCGTCGCCATCTTCAACAGCGCGAACCGCTCCTCCGTGTCCAGCCGGTCGAGCATCGCCGCCAGCGCCGCGGGCGCATCGGAGCGCGACAAATGCCGCAACCGCTCGACCGCCTGCGTCAGCGAGAGCGGCTCGGGCTCGGCGGGCACGACCGGCGCCGGCCACAACAACGCCACCGTTTCCGCGGTGTCGCCGACATAATCGCGGCTCATGCGGAACAGCACGGGATCGACGCGCTCTTCGATCAGCGCGCGGATTTGCGCGGGTTTCACGCCCGGCAGGTCGAGATCGCCGGTCAGCGCCGCCATCGCCCAGCCGCGATCGGGGTCGGGCGTGGCGAGGAGGTAATCAGCGACCAGCTTCAGCTTCGCGTTGCGACCGCGCGTGTAGATCAGCGAATCGAGAAGCGCGGCGAAAGCGTGCATGACATAGGAACGCATGGCGCACCCGAACCGCTCCCGCTAGGGCACGCGACGATGTTGATGCGCCGCCTTTTGCTTGCCTGTCTGCTCGTGATCGCCGCCTTCGGTGTCCTGTTCGGCGTCGGGGTGCACAATGCCCGCGTCGATCCGGTCTTGCGGCGTACCGCCGTGGGGCTGCCGGACTGGCCCAGGGGCGCGCCGCCGATGACGGTCGCGTTGTTGAGCGATATCCACATGGAAAGCATGACGATGGACCCGCAGCGGCTGCGCCGCGTGGTCGATCGCGTGAACGCGCAGCGCCCCGACCTGATCGTGATCGCCGGGGACTTCATCGAAGGCGTGGGCCGGGCGCAAGCCCTGCACGCCGTACCGATCCTGGAGGCGGAACTGCGTCGGCTGTCCGCTCAATTCGGTATCGTCGCAGTGCTGGGCAATCACGATTATGCCACCGATGACCTGCTGGTGGCGCAGATGCTACAGAAGATCGGTGCGACACTGCTCCAGAACGGAGCCGTGCAGGTGGGCGCGATGCGTATCGCGGGGTTGGACGATCAGTCTACCGGTCGTGCCCACATCGCACCGGCCATGTTCGCCCTGCTACGACTGCAGGGGGCTGGGGTGATGGTGGCCCATACGCCGGAAGTGGCAACATGGGCCAAGCCGTACGTCCACCTGCTGCTGGCGGGGCATACCCATTGCGGGCAAGTCGTTCTGCCCTTCTACGGAGCGCCGATCGATGTGGCCCCGCCGCGGTACCGGTGCGGCGTGATCCATGACCCCGGCCGCACCGTCATCGTCACCGGTGGCCTTGGCACCAGCAACCTGCCGATCCGCTTCGGCGCACCGCCCGACTGGTGGCTGATCCGGATCGGACCGTCGTCCACCAGCCGGTAGGCGCTCCCGTCAGTCAGAGTGCGTCCTTGACCTTCTTGCCCGCGACCAGACCGAGCACGAGGAAGATCACGAACAGCACCAGTGCGATCACGAACAGGATCTTGGCGATCCCGACGAACGCACCACCGACGCCGCCGAAGCCGAGGCCGCCCAGCACGAGGCCGAGCACGAGAAAGATCACAGCGAGCTTCAACATCGGATCAACCCTTCCGTGCGGTTTCGAACAGGAACCAGGCGCGTTCCTCGGCCTGATCGATCCAGTCGTCGACGATCGACGAGGTGGCGGTGTCGTTCGCCTCTTCGGCCCGCTCGCGCGCGTCGCGGAACACCGCGATCAGCTTCAGATTATCCTCGCGCAGCTCCGCCAGCATCTCGTCGGGGCTGACATAATCGCGATCGTTGTCGACGATCGTCTGGCGACGGCTGATGTCGCCGATCGAACGCAGCGTCGTCTGGCTGGTCTTGCGCACGCGCTCGCCGATCGCATCGGTGATGCCCAGAATCTGTGTGGCCTGATCGTCGAACATCAGATGGTAATCGCGAAAATGCGGGCCGGACACGTGCCAGTGAAAATTCTTCGTCTTCAGGTACAGCGCGAAACAATCCGCCAGCGCGATGTTCAGCGCCTCCGCCACGGTGCGCGTGTCGTTGCGGTTGAGGTCGGTCGGGGTCTTCAGGTTGGGGGCGACGTCGGCCATCATAAGCTCCGAAGTTTGGGATCGTCAGCGTAACGAACCCCGCCTCGATTGGCTCCGCCGTCAGACGAGATGGAGCGCTTGTAATGCGAGGATCGCCGCGAGGACGAGAAACAGCGCGGCGATCGTCCATCGCACGGGGTTGAGCGGCAGCCTCAGCCAGCCGCGCTCGCCCAGTAGGGCCGCTGCCGTTATCGTCGCGGTGGCGCCGATCGTCGCGCCGGCCGCAGCGAGTATCGGCGATCCTCCACCCGCTGTCAGTGCGGCGACGACGAATTGCACGCCGTCGCCGAACGCGAGGATGAACAGGCCGAGCGTCGCGGTGGCGAACCCGCCCAGTCGCCAGCGATCGAGGCGTTCCGGCGGCTTCCCCGGCCACAGTGCGCCGCACCCCTGCAACGCCAGCGCCAGCGCCAGCAGCAGCCGTGCGGCCTCCGGCGTCAGCATCGGCGCGAGAAGCGTTCCTGCGATCGCCGCCAACGCAGTCGCGGCGGCGAGCGCGACCAGCGCCGCCAGGATGGCGACACCAGGGCGGGATCGATCGGCAAGGATCGCCGACAGGTGCGCGGGCCGATCGCCGATGCCGGCCAGCGCGGCGGCGACCAGCGCCGCCATCAGCGCATCCAAGGTATCAGCTCGCGAGGCGGACCGAGCAGGCGGCGGCATAGGCGTCGCACGCGGCGACGTCCTGCCGCTCGCAACCGACCGCGTCGCACAGGATCGACAGCCAGCCATGCACCAGCGCACCACGTTCGCCGCGAGACAGCGCCGAACCGACAAAATGCGCGACGGTGACGGCGGGGTTCAGGCCGTTGCGATGCGCGATCACGCGAATCGCATCGATCGCCGGCGCCAGTTCGCAGGGGCGGGCATAGGGCGCACGCGTGTCGATGGCGGCGATTCGCATCGTCAGGTCGGCGCGGACTGCGTCCAGATCGATCGGCTGCTCCATGTCCCCGGCTCCTCTTCTATCCTGCTGAAACCCTACGCTTCCACTGGTTGCCGGGCCGTTAAGACCCGCCCGCCAGGGTGCTTTCGGTTGACTTCGTGCCGACCATGCGTCATGCGCCGCCACTGATCGAGCGGGGGCCCCGGCCGCCGCTCTCTTTCTTTTTCAGGATAGGGCTCATGGCCAAGCCGACCACCGTCAAGATCAAGCTCGTCAGCTCCGCGGACACGGGCTTCTTCTACGTCACCAAGAAGAACCCGCGCACCAAGACGGAGAAGCTGAGCTTCAAGAAGTACGACCCGGTCGTGCGGAAGCATGTCGACTTCAAGGAAGCCAAGATCAAGTAATCCGCACGCGCACGCCTTCGGGCGTGCGAGTCGATTGCCGATCGCGGTGGTGAACGGGCCGGGGGCGCCATCGCCCGCGGCCTCTTTGCGTGCGTTCGGGCCGGGTGTAGCTTCGATTGATAGGTCGGTTGCCGTCCCCGAGAGTTGGCGGCCGTCGATCGTCAGCGCGGCCGTCGCCACAGGCCAGCCGGCCGCGCCACATTTGCATATAGCTCGTGTCGCCGTGCCGCCTCGCGACCCGCCCGCGCGATGAAACCCAGCTTCTGTGCGCCGGACGTGCTGACCCGCCGGTCCCATGCCCGCTCGCCCCGCGCCGCGACTTCGCGCCCGATCGCACCATAAATCGCCGCCGCCGCCAGCACCGCCCAGGCCGACCGGAACGACAGCGCCGGCGTGCCGCCCCGCGCGCTCGCCTCGAACGCCGCCGCCTTCTCCGCCAGCCGTGCCCCTATCCGCGCCAGGGCCGCGCGGTTCGCAGGCTCCAGTAGCGTCGCCTCGGTCAGCTCCAGTTCGGCCAGCCACGCAGCGGGAAGGTAGCAGCGACCCGCCTCCGCATCCTCGCGCACGTCGCGGGCGATATTCGCTAACTGGAACGCCATGCCCAGATCGCAGGCGCGGTCCAGCGTTGCGGCGTCCTCCGGCGGCACCCCCATGACGACCGCCATCATGCACCCGACGACCCCGGCCACGTGGTAGCAATAGCGATACAGGTCGTCCTCGGTCGCCGGCCGCCACTCTTCGGCATCCAGCGCGAAGCCGGCGATCAGGTCGCGCGCGAATGCGGGCGGCAACCGCGTCTCCGCCGCCACGATCCGAAGCGCGTCGAACGCCGGATCGCCGACGACCTGCCCGGCCAGCGCCGCCTCGGTCTTCGCGGACACTTCCGCCAGCCGGGCCGGCGCGTCCTCGACATGGCTCATGCCGTGGCCGTGATCCTGCCCGTCCGCGATGTCGTCGCAGCGTCGGCACCACGCATAGAGCAGCCACGCCCGCTGCCGCGTCTTCGGATCGAACAACAGGGATGCGGCGGCGAAGCTCTTCGATCCACGCGCGATCGACTCATGCGCGGTCGCCACGATCGCGTCGCGGGTGGGCCCCACGTCATCCGGAGGCGATGCGGCGCTCAAAGATCCCCGACCGACATCCGCACGATCGGCTGCGTCGGCACGTGACTGGCCATCCGCTCCAGCAGCACGTCGAGCGTATCGGCGACGATCAGCAGGTCGCGGTGCTGCGGTCGCAGGAACCCGGTCTGCGCCATCGTCCCCCAGAACGCGATCAGATGCTCGTAGTAATTGGCGGTGTTGAGCAGCCCCACGGGATCGGCGTGATAGCCGAGCTGCGCCCAGCTCAGCGCCTCCCACAATTCGTCCATCGTACCGGTGCCGCCCGGAATCGTGACGAAGCCGTCCGACAGCTCGGTGAACAGCGCCTTCCGCTGGTGCATACCCGTGACGACGTGCAGTTCGGTCAGCCCGCGATGCGCGACCTCCGCATCGACCAGCGCCTGCGGGATCACGCCGATGACCTCGCCCCCCGCTGCCAGCGCCGCATCGGCGATCGCGCCCATCAATCCCAGTCGCCCGCCGCCATAGACGACGCCGATCCCCCGCTCGGCCAGCGTCCGCCCGACCTCCCGCGCGGAATCGATGAACACGGGATCGGCCGGCGTCGCGGAGCCGCAGTAAATCGCAAGGCGCTTCATGCTGCGCGGGTTAGGGGATGGGGACGGGAGCGGCAAGGGTGGTGGGGTGCGGGGATGTGATGATGCATCAGGGATATGCATCATAAATGCGCCTGGATCTCTGCCGTTCCCGGCGTGATGCAGAACTTGTTAGTTATGCATCATGGTTGGCAACCTCGCTGGAAACCGGCCATTGACCGGAACTCGGATTATGCTGACAAACCGATCATGACCATGCGCACCTCGGCCATCTTCACACTTCTGATCTCCGTATCGGCATCTGTAATGGCACAGCAGGCTCCATCAACGGCTCACATAGGGCGAATGATGCAGCAGCTACAGGCGAGCCATATTGCGGCAAATGCGCCACCTGCCTCAAGTTTTAGCAAAATCCTTGAGCGCGATGTTCGAGCGTACCTCGCAGCGCACCGGCTACCTTCTAAAAAGGTGACGCTTGAACCGCTTCGGAAAGGAGCGACACAGAGTGGAGTGTCGTATCCAAAATACTATATTTGGATACGCGCGACTGATGCGGCAAAACACCATGTTGAGGGTGCAATGCGTATCGTGGCTATAGACCGGGCTAGATTCGAAGTTACTGACTTCACGCCTGCGGCTACGGTCCGGAGCGATCCAGCGTCACTCGCGGCCATTTACCCATCGCCCACCATACCCGCCATCCGGCGGCATGCTGCAATTCAGTAGCGTCACCTGATTGCAGGTGATCATCGGTCGGACCTTCATGTCGCTTTGATGCAAACCTTTGAGTTTTGCATCCAGAGCGCGGAAAGGTGCTGGGAGCGGACGTGTTGCCAAACCTGCTGGAAGCCGCATACCAAAGCGTGGAGGTGCCTCATGGCGAACCGCGGCTGGTATGGGACAGACGAGCAATGGGCGCATTTCGAAGCAGCGCTTCTGCCGATCGATCCAAACATCAATGGGTTCGCGGCACGTCATGCCCTGTCGGTGAGGCAGAATGAGCGCGACTCCGTTGGCAGATCCATGCGTTGGGGGAACAATCCGAGTGCGTTGTTGCAGCTATATCTTGCCGACCCGGACCGTTTAACGTGGAATCTATGGGCTTGTTGCTCGGAAGATCGGGGAAGCGATCGATACTGGAAGACGACCTTTCTGGTGGAAGGCGAAGAGGTTGCCGCTTTTGCTCCATTCATTGATGCGTTGCTTGAACGCGGATTTAGCGAATTGACAGAGTGGCGCGAACACCCGAACCTGCTGACCTTCGCGACTAAGATCGCATCAATGCCTAAGCTTTGAGGTCCGCTTCCAGGCATCAGCCAACCGGCCGCTTTGCTCCCCACGCTGATGCAAAACTTTTGACTTCTGCATCACCCCACCAACCCCTCACCCCTCCAGCATCAACCGCGCCGTCGCCTTCGCGCTCCCCACCACGCCGGGAATCCCTGCGCCCGGATGCGTGCCCGCACCCACGAAATACAGGTTCGGGATCGCGTCGTCGCGGTTGTGGACGCGGAAGTATGCGCTTTGCGTCAGCACCGGCTCCAGCGAGAAGGCGCTGCCGAGATGCGCGTTCAGGTCCTGCGCGAAGTCGCTGGGGGCGTAGTGGAATTTGGTGACGATGCGCTCGTGGATGTCGGGGATCAGGCGACGGCCGACCTCGTCGATGATGCGCTTCTCCAGGATCGGGCCGATCTCCGCCCAGTCCACCGGGAACTTGCCCAGGTGCGGCACCGGCGCCAGCGCATAGAAGGTCGACATCCCTTCCGGGGCGAGGCTGGGGTCGGTGACGGTCGGATGGTGCAGATACAGCGAGAAATCCTCGCTCAGCACGCCGTGGTCGTAAATGTCCTCCAGCAGGCCCTTATAGCGCGGGCCGAACAGGATCATGTGGTGCGGAACGCCCGGCCACGTGCCCTTGATGCCGAAATGCACGACGAACAGCGACGGGCTGTACGACTTGCGCTCCAGCTTCGCCTTGGTCCGCTGCGAACTGCGTGAGTCACTCAGCAGGTCGCGGTAGGCGTGCATGATGTCGGCATTGGCCGCGACCATGTCCGCATCCGCGCGCCAGCCGCTTTCGCACGCGACGCCGGTCGCGCGGTCGCCCAGCGTCTCGATCCTCGCGACCGGGTCGCCCAGGCGCAGCGTGCCGCCGATCCGTTCGAACTGCGCGACCATGCCGGCGATCAGCCGATTGGTGCCGCCCTTCGCGAACCAGACACCCCCGTCGCGCTCCAGCTTGTGGATCAGCGCGTAGATCGCGCTCGTCGTCATCGGGTTGCCGCCGACCAGCAGCGTGTGGAACGACAGCGCCTCGCGCAGCTTCTCCGACTTCACGAAGCCCGACACGACCGAATAGACCGATCGCCACGCCTGATATTTGGCCAGAGCCGGTGCCGCCTTGATCATCGACGCGAAGTCGAGGAACGCGACATGGCCCAGCTTCTCATACCCCTCATGGAACACGCCCGCGGAGTATTTCAGGAACTTCTGGTATCCCTCCCAATCGCCGGGATGCAGCTTCTCGATCTCCGCGCGCAGCACGGTATCGTCGTTGGTGTAGTCGAAATTGGTGCCGTCGGGCCAATTGAGGCGGTAGAAGGGTGACACCGGCTCCAGCGTCACGTCGTCGGCCATCGCCCGGCCGGTCAGCTGCCACAGCTCCTCCAGACACGCCGGATCGGTGATGACGGTCGGGCCCGCATCGAAGGTGAAGCCGTCGCGCTCCCAATAATAGGCGCGCCCGCCCGGCTTGTCCCGCGCCTCGACGATCGTCGTCTGCACGCCTGCCGATTGCAGCCGGATACCGAGCGCCAGCCCGCCGAATCCCGCACCGATCACTACCGCCGTCGTCATGCTCTTGCCCTCATCAATGCGCGCACCGCACGCCCGATCGGAACCGGCGGCTTGCCCACCAGCACCCGCGCCTTGTCCTTCATCGTCGACGTTCCCGCGTAGAAGCGCCCGATCAGCCCCGGATCGAGCCGGTAGAAGCGTTCGAGCACGCGGTACCGTTCCTCCGGTTCCGCGGCGCGAAACAGCATCGTGTCGAGCATCCGGTAGAAGCCGCGCGCGTCCCACGTCGCCTTCGCCAGCCCGTGCGTCAGCGCGTGCAGCGCCTCGCCGGAGAAGTCGCGCTGCGCGACAATCGCGGCGGCGGTGCGGATCGCGTCCGGCAGCGAATAGCCGGTCGTCGGGTGGAACAGGCCGGCGCGCATCCCCGCCTTCGCCGTCTTCGCGCCGCCCGACCGCCAATATCCCTCGAAATCGCCGCCCATCGCGACCGGCAGCACGCCCGCCTCCTCGCGAACGGTCGTGCCGTGCCAGCCCTGCGCCTCCGCATAGCGATCCAGCCGCGGTTCGATCGCGCGGCGGTTCAGTTCCGCCTTGTCGCTATAATAGGTGTCCTCGACGAAGATGCGCCGCTCGGAAAAGGGCAGGACGTAGACGAAGCGATACCCGTCGATCTGCTTCACCGTCGCGTCCATCACCACCGGCCGCTCGCGACCGTGCGGGGTGTCCAGCGCGATCTCCCGCCCGACGAACTTCTGCCAGCCCAGGTCCAGCATCGACAGGTCGCCGGTGCCGCGCGCATCGATCACGCCGCGAGCCTCGATCCGGTCGCCGTCCGCCAGCACGACGCCGGTCGCCGACGCGCCCAGCGCCTTGCGCCCCAGCATCACCCGTTCGGGCGGCAGGGCGGCACGCACTTCCCGATCCAGCGCGCTGCTCTCGATCGAGTAATAGGTCGCGCCGATCGTGCGCGCGTGATGCGGGAACGCGACATCGTACCCGTGCCAGCCGTAGCTGACGAGCGGCTCGACGATCCAGCGATCCGCCTGCGCCACGTCGCTGCCGAAGAACGACCACAGATGATTGCCGCCGACGCTGTCGCCGCCGTCTATCAGCCGCACGTCGAGGTCGGGGTGTCGCTTCGCCAGCGCGAGCGCGATCAGCCCGCCGGCAAGACCGGCGCCGACGATCGCGACGTCGCAGGAGATGGTGGTGGCCATGAACGTTCCGCCTAGCGTGTTTCGCGGCGACACGGAAAATCTTTCCGTGCCCGCACCATCCTGCATTACCATCCGGCGATGACTCCGCCGATCCTGTCCACCACACGCCTCACCCTGTCCCCGCACGAGCCGGGCGATCTGGAGGAGATGGCGTCGATGCACGCCGATCCCGGCTTCTACGCGCTGCTGTCCGGCAAGCCGACCCCGCGCGAAGAGGTGTGGCACCGCCTGCTCCGTTATATCGGCCACTGGCAGGTCGCGGAATACGGCCACTGGGTGGTGCGGGACAGCGCCACCCGCACCTGGCTGGGAGAGGTCGGCATCATGGATTCGCGCCGCGGCACGGTTCCCGATTTCGAGGGGGTGCCGGAGGTCGGCTGGGGCTTTCGCGGCGATGCGCAGGGCCGGGGATTCGCGCGCGAAGCGTTGGAGGCGGTGTTCGGCTGGGCCGATCCGCGGCTGTCGCGCACGATGTGCATCATCGATCCGGGCAACGCACCATCGCGGCGGCTTGCGGAGCGGCTGGGCTTCGTCGCCTTCGCGGAAGGGCTGTACCGGGACAAGCCGACGCTGATCCTGGAGCGCACGATGTAATCGCTCCGACATTGATCGGGATGATAGTGGCCTGCGCTGCGGTTTGATATCGGGCCGGCCTCTCCTGACACGGAATCTACCATGCTGGATGCTCAGAGCGAGGCCGCGCGACTCGCCACGCTGAAGGAATACGGACTTCTCGATACGCCCGCCGAACGGGCCTTCGATGTGATCGTAAAGGAAGCGGCATCGGCCACGAACGCCCCGATCGCGATGATCTCGCTGGTTGACGAGGACCGGCAATGGTTCAAGGCGGCGATCGGCGTCGAGCACCGCGAGGACCCGATCAATGAATCGATCTGCGCGCACGCGATCCGCAGCGACGAACTGTTCACCGTCGCGGATGCCCGCGCCGACACGCGGTTCCGCGACATCCCGGCGGTCGCGAAGGACGGCGGCATCCGGTTTTACGCCGGTGCTCCGCTCAGGATGCGCAACGGCGCCAGGCTGGGCACCTTGTGCGTCATCGACATCGCACCCCGCGACGACCTCGATCCGGAGGAGCGCGCGGCGCTGGAAATGCTCGCCCGCCGCACCGTCGCCGCATTCGAACTGCGCCGCGACATCGGCGATGCCGCCGGCCTCGACGGCGGCGATGCGCAGGACTGGCTGGAGGAATCCGCCGACCTGCTCGCCCGCGCCGCCGTCGCGCTCGACCGCGCCGGCGCCAGCGCCCCCGCCGCGCATCTGGAACACGTCATCGCGATGGTCGACGCGTTGCGCGAGCCCAAGGGCTGAGCCCCTCGCCAGATGCCTCGCTACCGCCAATATCCGTCCTTGTGAGGAGCGCAGCGACGCGCCAATCCGCAGCCGCGCGTCCGGGCCCGGATTGCTTCGCGTCGCTCGCGATGACGGCGGTCGGGGAGGGCGCAGGCCACCCGGGGTGTGATGTTAACCACGCATCGTGTAGAGCGACCCGGTGATCCTCGCCCTCATCCTGTCGGCTATTGCGATGACGCTGATCGTCGGTGTCCGCTACCTGATCGTGTCCGGCGCCTTCGCCTGGGCGACGGGGCGGCGGCATCCGGGCCTCTATCGCGGCCTCGATCCGCAGATGAAGCGGGAGATCGCTTGGAGCCTCGCGTCCGCCGCGATCTACGGCATCCCGGCGGGTATCGTCGCCTGGGGCTGGCACAATCGCGGCTGGACGCTGCTCTACGACCGGGTCGCCGACTATCCGCACTGGTGGCTGCCGGTGTCGGTGTTTCTCGTGCTGTTCGCGCACGATACATGGTTCTACTGGACGCACCGCTGGATGCATCGGCCGAAGCCGTTCCGGTTGGCGCACGCCGTCCACCACGCCAGCAAACCACCGACCGCCTGGGCGGCAATGGCGTTTCACCCGATCGAGGCGCTGAGCGGGGCTGTTGTAATTCCGCTACTGGTGTTCGTCATTCCGCTCCACACCGGTGCCTTGTGCTTCGTCCTTGCCGTCATGACGGTTATGGGGGTGACGAACCATATGGGGTGGGAGGTTTTCCCGCGGTTCATGTGGCGGGGGCCATTGGGGAACTGGCTCATCACGGCGAGCCATCACCAGCGGCATCATGAACAATACGGGTGCAATTATGGCCTCTATTTCCGCTTTTGGGATCGCATCTGCGGCACCGACCGTGGGCTCGGCGATTTCGTGCGGGACCACGCCCGCGCGGCGCGCCGGCACGGCGGCGCTGGCGATCGTCGCGCTGTCGGCCCTCACCGGCGCGACGAACCCGGCGCGGCTTGACGTTGCGGTCGACCACCTGCGCTCCGGCAAGGGCATGGTCCGCATCTGCCTGACCGCCGATCCGACCAATTTTCCCGGCTGCATCGACGATGCCGACGCCGTCACCCGCTCGGTGCCCGCGGGAGTGCATAGCGTTCGCTTCGACGGCCTGCCCAGGGGTGGCTATGCCGTCGCCGTGATCCATGACGAGAACGGCAACGCCAAGCTGGACACCTTCGCCGGCATCCCGCGCGAAGGGTTCGGCTTCTCGCGCAATCCCGCCGTCCGCTTCGGCCCGCCGCGGTTCGAGGCTGCCCGCTTCACGTTGGATGGTGGTGCACAAACGCAACAGGTACGGATGCGTTACATCTTCTGATCGGTCGGCCCGGACCCGATCCGGTTATCGGGACGTTGCGCCGGGATCATCGTATCACCGGAGTTACAGTCCTTGCGCGCCATCCTGCCCGCCGCCGCCTTGCTGCTGCTGTCCACCGCCCCGGCACTGGCGCAATCCGCAGCGGACACGCCTCCCGCGGGAAGCGCTGACGGCTTCGATGCCGATACCGTCACCGTCGGTGTCGCCGCGGCGTATCTCAGCGATTACGAGGGCTCGAACGACTATCGCGTCGTCCCGGCCCCCGCCGCGATCGGCTCGATCAGCGGCTATGCCTTCCAGGTGCTTGGCAACCGCGTGTCGGTCGACCTGATCCGCAATCAGGCGGGACCGACCTGGGATCTTCAGGCCGGCCCGATCGCCGTCCTGAACTTCAACCGGTCGAACACCAAGAGCATCGACGATCGCCGGGTGAAGGCGCTGGGAGAGGTCAACACGGCGTACGAGGTCGGCGGCTTCGTCGGCGTCGGCAAGACCGGCGTCCTCACCAGCCCCTATGACCGCCTCGCCGTGTCGGTCAGCTATCGCTACGATGTCGGCAACGCCCATGAGAGCGGCATCTGGCAACCGACCGTCAGCTATTTCACGCCGCTCAGCCAGAAGGCCGCGGTCGGCATCTTCGCCTCCGGCGAACGCGCCGCGGGTAAGTACGCTCGCACCTACTTCAGCGTCTCGCCGCAGCAGAGCCTCGCCAGCGGCCTGCCCGTCTACAACGCGCGCGGCGGGTGGAAGAACTGGTCGCTCGGCGTCGCGGGTACCTATGTGCTCAGCGGCGATCTGCTGCACGGCTGGAAAGCCGTCGGTGGCGTCAATTACCGCCGCCTGCTCAACGATTATGCCGACAGCCCGCTGACCAGCATCGCTGGATCGCGCACCCAGTGGCTGGGCGCAGTGGGCGTCGCCTACACCTTCTGATCCGCCGTCGTGACGCGCAACGAAGTTGCACGGGATCAACGATTTCGTGCAACCTATGCGACCTTAACGAAAATTATTTGACGTCATGGTGCGCCGCGGTGCGTCCGGAAGTCTTCGATCGACGTTCCTGTACCCGATCGCGGGTCATGGGAGCATTCCTCCCCTCTCTCGCGTGACGGAGAGGACCTGAAGGCTGGTCGCCCCCGACCGGCCGTACGAGGGGATGATCGATGACCGATAGCGAACACCTGATCGCGACGATGGACAATCGTGTCCGCCGCCGCGACGATCGGCGAGAATTTTTCAAGGCAGCGTTCGGCGTGGGTGCCTTCGCGGTTGGTGGCGCGGCAGCGCTCAGCTTCTCGACCAAGGCGTCGGCGCAGGCGATCACGGATGCCGATATCCTGAACTTCGCGCTGAACCTCGAATATCTCGAAGCGCAATTCTATGCGATCGCCGCGACGGGCTCGTATCTGTCCACAACCCTGACCGGGGGCGGCAACGGGACGACCGCGGCCGGTACCGTGGTCGGCGGCCGTCCGGTCACGTTCCGTGACCCGGTCGTCGCGCAATATGCGCGCGAGATCGCGGCGGACGAGATCGCGCACGTCACCTTCCTGCGCAGTGCGGGCGCGCTCGGCACAGCGGCGGTGGCGATGCCCAACATCGACATTCGCGGCGGTGCCGGCGGACCGTTCGGTGCGGCGGCGGCGGCAGCGGGCCTGTCGCCCAGCTTCGATCCCTATGCGGACGACGCCAGCTTCCTGCTCGGTGCGTACATCTTCGAGGATGTCGGCGTGACCGCGTACAAGGGCGCTTCGCCGCTGGTCCAGAACAGGACCTTCCTGCAGGCCGCGGCCGGCATTCTGGCGGTGGAGGCGTACCACGCCGCGATCGTCCGCACGACGCTTTACGGTTTGGGTGTCGAAACCCCCAGCCTGCGCTCGGCGGCGGACGCGATCTCCAATGCGCGTGACAGCCTTGATGGCCCGAACGATCTGGATCAGGGCATCTCGCCCGTCACCCTCAGCGGTGCGCTGGTGTCGAACATCGTTCCGGCCGATCCCGTTTCCGCGATCGCCTTCAGCCGCTCTCCGCAGCAGGTGCTGAACATCGTCTATCTGAACAACGCGGCGGCGACGATGGGCGGGTTCTTCCCGAACGGCGTCAACGGCAACATCCGGGGCGGCATCGCTTCGCTCTGATCTGTCGAGAACCTGCTTTTAAGGGAAATGCTTCCATGCAAGACGAACATTTCGTTCTCGACTTGGTCGAGAGAGCCAAGACCCGGCGCGATGCGCGCCGCGGATTCCTCCGCGCCGCCGGTGGTGCTGCCGCGGTGGTCGGCGGTCTGTCGATGCTCGCCGCCTGTAACGACGACGACACGCCCCTGCCGACGCCGACCCCCACGCCGAGCCCGACACCCACTGCGGTGACCGAAGCCGACGTGTTGAACTTCGCGCTGAACCTCGAATATCTCGAAGCGCAGTTCTACAGCTTTGCGGCATTCGGCGTCGGTCTGGCCGCGAACCTGACCACCGGTACCGGTGTGCAGGGTGCGGTCACCGGTGGCCGGCAGGTCACGTTCCAGGACCCGATCGTCGGCCAATATGCGCGCGAGATCGCCTATGACGAGATCGCCCACGTCACCTTCCTGCGCAATGCATTGCAAGGTGCGGCGGTGTCCCAGCCGGCGATCAACATCTCCGGCGATGCGAATGGCGCCTTCACCGCGGCGGCGCGTGCGGCCCAGGTGGTCGGTGCGACCGCGACGTTCGATCCGTATGCCAGCGACAACAACTTCCTGCTGGCCGCGTATCTGTTCGAGGATGTGGGCGTCACGGCCTATATGGGCGGCGTCCAGCTGCTGACGACACCGGCTACGATCGAGGCGGCGGCGGGCATTCACGCCGTCGAAGCCTATCACGCCGGCCTCGTCCGCACTTTGCTGTACCGCAAGGGGGTGACCGACACGTCGATCATCACCGCCACCACGCGGATCAGCGACGCGCGCGACACGCTGGATGGAACGGCATCGACGGGTCTGCTCGGTCAGGGTGCCGACCGCGATCAGGGTATCGCATCCGAGACGGTGAACGGGCAGGTCCGCTCGAACATCGTCCCGACCGACGCGAACGGCCTCGCCTTCGTCCGCTCGCCGGCGCAGGTGCTCAACATCGTGTACCTGACCCCGAATGCGTCCACGACCAGCGGCGGCTTCTTCCCCGCCGGTGTGAACGGCACAGTTCGTTCGACCTGATTCCCCCTCCTGACGGTCGAACGGGGGCCGCGCCGGCAACGGCGCGGCCCTTTTCGTTTGGCCGCCTTTTTATTTGGACGCGGCCTGCGACGCGCCTATGCTCCCGTCATCCCCGGGGGAGCGCCAGTCCGCGCTTGAGAGGAAGGCAGGAGCCTTCGACCCGCTGAACCTGATCCGGTTGACACCGGCGGAGGGAGGGAGCGGTGTTCGCCAGAGGACCGCCCGCTCTCCGTTTTTTGGAGAGACGACATGGCCGACATCCCAGCCCGCACCGAAATCGGCGTCACCACCGGACCGATCCGGGGATCGAAGAAGGTGCATGTCGGCCCCCTTCGCGTCGCGATGCGCGAGATCCACCTCGATCCCTCCGCGAATGAGGCACCCCTGCGGGTCTACGACCCCTCCGGCCCCTACACCGATCCCCACGCCAGCATCGACATCATGGCCGGCCTGCCGCAGCTCCGCCGCCAGTGGATCGAGGCGCGCGGCGACGTTGAAAGCTACGACGCTCGCGAAATCCGGCCCGAGGACAACGGCCAGCTCGGCCCCGACCGCTCCGGCGGCGTTCCGCAATTCCCGCGCCACGTAAAGCGCCCGCTGCGTGCCAAGCCCGGCATGAACCTCAGCCAGATGCACTATGCCCGCCGCGGCATCATCACGCCCGAGATGGAGTACGTCGCCACCCGCGAGAACCTCGGCCGCGAGATGCTGAAGGATTACAAGCGCGACGGCGAAAGCTTCGGCGCGTCGATCCCCGACTACGTCACTCCCGAATTCGTCCGTGACGAAGTGGCGAGGGGCCGCGCGATCATCCCCAACAACGTCAACCATCCCGAATCCGAACCGATGGCGATCGGCCGCAACTTCCTGGTCAAGATCAACGCCAACATCGGCAACAGCGCGGTCGCCAGCAACGTCGCCGCCGAAGTCGACAAGCTCGTCTGGTCGATCCGCTGGGGCGCCGACACGGTCATGGACCTCTCCACCGGCCGCAACATCCACGACACGCGCGAATGGATCATCCGCAATTCGCCCGTGCCGATCGGCACCGTCCCCATCTATCAGACGCTGGAAAAGGTCGGCGGCATCGCCGAGGATCTGACGTGGGAGGTGTTCCGCGACACCCTGATCGAACAGGCCGAACAGGGCGTCGATTACTTCACCATCCACGCCGGCGTCCGCCTGCCGTACATCCCGATGACCGCGAAGCGCGTCACCGGTATCGTCAGCCGCGGCGGCAGCATCATGGCGAAATGGTGCCTCGCGCATCACAAGGAATCGTTCCTCTACGAACGCTTCGACGAGATCACCGAGATCATGAAGGCGTATGACATCGCCTATTCGCTCGGCGACGGCCTCCGCCCCGGTTCGATCGCCGACGCCAACGACGAAGCGCAGTTCAGCGAGCTCTACACGCTTGGCGAACTCACCCACCGCGCCTGGGCGCAGGACGTGCAGGTCATGATCGAAGGCCCCGGCCACGTGCCGATGCACAAGATCAAGCAGAACATGGAAAAGCAGCTCGAGGTCTGCGGCGAAGCGCCCTTCTATACGCTCGGGCCGCTCACCACCGACATCGCGCCGGGCTATGACCACATCACCAGCGGCATCGGCGCCGCGATGATCGGTTGGTACGGCACCGCGATGCTCTGCTACGTCACGCCCAAGGAGCACCTCGGCCTGCCCGACCGCGACGACGTCAAGGTCGGCGTGGTCACCTACAAGCTCGCCGCCCACGCCGCCGACCTCGCCAAGGGGCATCCCGCGGCCCAGATGCGCGACGACGCGCTATCGCGCGCGCGGTTCGACTTCCGCTGGCGCGACCAGTTCAACCTGTCGCTCGATCCCGATACGGCAGAGGACTATCACGACCAGACCCTGCCCGCGGAAGGCGCCAAGACCGCCCACTTCTGCTCGATGTGCGGCCCCAAATTCTGCTCGATGAAGATCACCGCCGAAGTCCGCGAATTCGCCGCCAAGCAGAACGCCCCCGCCGACACCTTCCTCGCGGCCGACGCAGCCGACGCCGACCGCGCCCTCTTCGCCAACGGCAAGGGCTCGGTCGCGGATGCCGAAGCCGGAATGGCGGAAATGAGCGAACGCTTTAAGGCGAAGGGGAGCGAGGTTTACCTGCCGGCATCTTTTAGCGAGTGACCGGCCTACCATCCCTACTCGCAGAGGCTTTCTTACGCGCATCGATAATAACTATGTCTGATGCGCGTAGCCCTTGCTCTATGGTTTTACCTCTGAGTTTTTCGATACGTCGAATCTTCTGAGAATCACCGCCATAGTCTATTACAACAAAGATACCGAAATCGGTTTGTGATGCCTTTTTATAGCGTTCAAGTTGACGACTGAAACCATGCTCGACGGAGCCGGATGACTTCTTTAACTCAACCACAACTTTGGCGTTGTAGCCGTCAGAAAATTTAAAGTCGACTGGGCCTCCTCCCATGTTAGGTTCGCCACTAATGTCGACATTGTTTGCGCGGCAGTAGGCGTCAGCGATTGCAAAAAACAGCAACTGCGCAGCACGCTCCCGCTTAGGCTGTCCCCCTGCCCACAGTTCTTCCCACAAATTCCCATTTTCCACATGATGCTTGAATATGTTCAGAGCATCCATAATTACCCGAACAATTTCCTGTGGTCCTTTTCGAGTGTCATACACCTTATCAGTTGCCATTGGGGGGCTATCAATCAGCGTCTTGCGAAAAGCGTGATACCCCATGACATCATTATTTTCATCGTAGGACGTGGCTGCCGATTTTACAACGCGAAGGAACTCATTGAAGGTATCGCCAGATTGAGTAACAGCCTGTTTAATCGCCTCTTTTTGTTCTTTGATGGTAGGCTCGATTATACCCGCCAGCATCTTGCTCACTTTGTGTCTCAAAGCTTCATTATGCGTCGTCGCCTCCCACACGTCCTTCCAACTATCTGTCACGGGTAGATCGCGAAGAACATCTCTCGGAATTAAGACAAATGGTTAAGATTGGCCGTGTCGTTCTACAACGGGCAGCGTAATTTCTGACAGATCATTGTCATGCAGATCAACTCCATGCGTCTTGCAAAAGTTATGCGTGATTTGCGAAAGAGTCTGGGTCATTGCCCGAGTAGTAAAATCGCTGATCGTATCTGATCCTACCCCTGGCTCCAAGAACCCCATAAGCGAGAGCATTTCCGGATCTTTCGACCCTAACTTAACAATCTTTCTTGTTGTCCTGAGTAGTTGTGTCCTAATATCTCGCGGTCGGGAGGTGCCTGCTCGCGCGCTCTTACTATATCCTAGCCCATTCTCTGCAGGCTCGCGAAGGCTAAGCTGGCGCTCGGCGGCAAGCCAGGCGGGATCACCCTCCTCATCGGCAATGGCGAGAAGCCTTACTAGCGATTGAAAATGTTGCTTAAATTGCTTGTAGCCGTCAGTCGCAAGCGTCGTGTTATGGGATTTGTCAATTAGCAGTGGATCGATAAAAAGGGGTGTGTCGGTATTTACATATGGGTCGAGAAGGCCGGCTTCATCAAACGCATCTGGATCAACGTCAAAGTACGTTGAAAAAGGAATGGGACGCATTGTGGTCGCCTACCAATGGTGTATCTCAATCAGGCTAGCTGCGAACCATGAAAAATAAAGCCTTATCTTGGAGACGGGACGAGTCGAAATCTCGCACCTGCCTATCGAAGTTGGCATTTTCAGCCATAACCTGTGAATTATTCATTAGTGTTGTGAATCTTGGTTCACAAGAATATCGCCCTTAGGTTTGTTAAATGGCAATTCAACAGCTATTTAGGTGGATTCTGTGTAGAAATCACTATTATATTAGAAATAGAAGGGAAGGATAGGGTGAGGCCTATTTGATGCTCGAACAGAAAATATGATATTGCCATTATAAATGGCAACAGGTTGTATAACGTTGCTGCGCCGACATCTTTGCTCGCCAATGTGACAACGGTCAACACGGCTCGGCTCAGAAATACGTTTGTCCTAGAGGGCACGACAATCGCGTGCCCGACTGCGTCGCCGGAGCGATCGTTGACAAGGGCGGAGTCATCCTGTTCACCGACACGCTCGAAGCCGGGATTATCAGCGCCCGCGCCTTGAAGCCGACCGCACCCAGCGCATACGAGCTCGCCAGATGTCGCCACCGCGCGCGGCACCGGTGCCGGCGGCATCCTGCTCGCCGCACTGATCGAACGCGCGCGCGACCTGCCCGGCATCGACACGCTCTACCTGCTCACCAGCCGCAAATGCGCCGCCGCAATCCACCTCTACGAACGCGCCGGCTTCGTCCACGACGCCGACATCATGGCGCGCTTCGGCCACGCCTATGCCCGCTGCGACGTCGCGATGCGCTTCCCGCTGGACCGGCCCCGCTGACCCGGACCTACCGCACCACCACACCCTTCCAGAACGCCACCCGCCCCGCGATCGAACGCGCCGCGTCCTTGGGCTCGGGGTAGTACCATGCCGCGTCCTTGTTCTCCGCGCCGCCGGCGACCAGCGTGTAGTAATGCGCGGTGCCCTTCCACGGGCAGACGCTCGTCGTCGCACTGTCCTTCAGCATGGCGGGATCGACGGCGGACAGCGGGAAATAGCTGTTGCCTTCCACCACCACGATGTCGTCGCTCGCCGCGATGCGCGTGTCGTTCCACCAGGCTTCGGTCATCGTCCGTCTCCTTCGTGCACCCGCGCACCGCGGGCGACTGTTGGATGCCATCCTGCCACAGCACGCCCGGAATCCGTCCAACAATCGACGCCGGCCGCCTGTCAACGTTGGAGGACCCGTGACCTTCTGGCGCGCATGGACGATCCCAAAACCCGCAAAGCCCCGCCCGCCGCTGCCGCGCCGCGCGATCCCGCCATCCTCGACACGCCGGAGGCGGTGGGCGACGACCGGTCGCGCACCGTCGCCACGGTGCCCGAACCGCCGGTGCTGGATGCCAACGGCTTCGACCCCCATGATTTCGAATGGCGGCCCGTCCTGCGCCGGCCGCGCTCGGATGGGTGGACGCCGGAATTGCAGCGTCGCTTCGTCGAGGCACTGGCCGATACCGGCATCGTCGCCGACGCCTGCCGCTCGCTCGATATCTCGGTGCAGAGTGCCTATCGCCTGCGCCGCTCGGCGGGGGCGGAGAGCTTCGCGCGCGCCTGGGATGCCGCCGTCGCGGCGGCGGCGACCCGCCTGATCGACGTCGCGATGACGCGCGCGATCGACGGCGTCGACATCCCGGTGTTCGACCGCGACGGCTGCCGCATCGGATCGAAGCGCCATTACAGCGATCGACTGATGATGTTCCTGCTGCGCGCCTATCGCCCCGATCGCTTCCGCCATGCCGAACAGGATACCCGCCCCGCTGCCGAGCCCATGCCGGCGACCCCGCCGCTGGAGATAGCGACCGCGACGCTCGGCCCCGTCACGCCGGCCGAGCCGCATCTGCTGATGCCGCCACAGGAGCTGGCGGACGAGATCGCGTGCCTGCTCGACGAGCGCGATCCGGCGCCCGTGCCGCTCGACCGCTTCGTCCATCCGCGCAATGCGCCCGATCATCCCAAGGCGATCGACCGCGCCCTGCGTCGCCACCGCCGCGAGATGGAGCGCAATGGGGATGGAAGCGACGACGAGTGAAACGTCGCATTGGACTAACCTTAGCCTAACCTTCCGCGCTAAACCTCTGGAGGCAAAGCCCAGTCGATCGGCCGTCTGCCGTGCTCCACCAGAAAGGCATTCGCCTGCGAGAAGGGCCGGCTGCCGAACCAGCCCTTGTACGCCGACAGCGGCGACGGGTGCGGCGCGCTCAGCACCAGATGCGCGCCGCCCCGATCGACCGTGCGGACGAACGCCGCCTTCTTTTGCGCATGTGCGCCCCACAGCAGGAACACGACCGGTTCCGGCTTCGCGGCGACGGCGCGGATGACGGCATCGGTGAAGCGCTCCCACCCGCGCTCGCGGTGCGATCCGGCGCGCCCGGCCTCGACGCTCATGACGGTGTTGAGCAGCAGCACGCCCTGCCGCGCCCACGACTCCAGGAACCCGTGCCCCGCCGGCGCGATGCCCAGATCGGCGTGCAGTTCCTTGTAGATGTTCACAAGGCTCGGCGGCGGCCTGACCCCCGGCCGCACGGAAAAGCTCAGCCCGTGCGCCTGTCCCGGCCCGTGATACGGGTCCTGCCCCAGGATCACGACGCGCACGTCCGGCAGCGGCGTCAACTCCAGCGCCCGGAACCGGTCATCCGCGGCCGGGAACACCTGCTTGCCCGCCGCGGCCTCGTCGTCGAGGTACGCCTGCAGCGCCGCCATGCTCGGACAGGCCAGCGCGTCGGCCAGCGCCGCGTCCCAGCTCGGGTCGATCCGCGGCCTCACGTCACCGCTTCCGCACGAACTCGGCGCGCAGGACGAGGCCCTTGATCCCGTCGAATTTGCAGTCGATCTCCTGCTCGTCACCGGTCAGGCGGATGCTCTTGATCAGCGTCCCGCGCTTCAGCGTCTGCCCCGCGCCCTTGACCTTCAGGTCCTTGATCAGCGTCACCTGATCGCCGTCCGCCAGCAGGTTGCCGACCGCGTCACGCACCTCCACGGCGGTTGCCGGGGCAGGGGCGTCGCCGCCCGCCACCCATTCGCCGCTGGCCTCGTCATAGACATACTCGTCGCTCATGCTTGGGCGATAGGCCGCGCCGCCCGATCAGAACAGCCCCGGCACCTCGCGCTGCGCCGAATTGGGCCGCGCCGCATCGACCAGCGTCCGCGCTCCCCCGCCAACACGTTGTGCGGTCGCGGCGGTATCGATCGGCGTGCAGGCGCGCCCCGCCAGAAAATCGAGCGCCGTCCTGATCGAGTCCTCCGCCACGCTGCCCAGCGGTTGCGTCAGGTCGTCGGTCGCGCGGCAGCTGGCCTCCACCGTCCCCGCCAGACCGTCATAATAGCCGCCCTGGCGTGCGGCATTCTGCGTCGCCAGCGCAATGACGCGCAGCCGGTCGTCGCACGCGCTGCGGTCCAGCCCGATCTGCCCGACCGGCTTGCCGAACGTGTTGGTCCCGATCAGCCCGACGCGAGCGTGCAGGTAGGGGATGAACGCGTTGATGACCAACTCGCTCGCCGACGCGCTTGCCGTGGTGCCGATGAAGGCGATGCGCGTCGGCGCGACCGACTGCGCCTGCGGCTGGAAGAAGCGCGTGCGGTTGCTCGCCGCCTTTTCCGGACGATAAATGGTGTAGGAGAATACGTCGCTCGGGCGGCGATCCGCCCCCATCAGGTCGCCCATCAGCTCCGCGATCGAGATCAGCCCACCGCCATTGTAGCGCAGGTCGATCACGAACTCGGTGATGCCCTGCGCCCGGAACCCGTCGAACGCGGCGCGAAGGCTGCCGTCCGCGGTGTCGATGAAGGTGCGCAGGTTGATGTATCCGACCCGCTTGTCGCCATCCGCCAGCACCCGTGCGCCGTAACGGGACGACACGGGCACCAACGCATAGTCCGCCTTCGCCACGGTGACGTCGCGCGTTCCCGAGCCGTCGACGATGCGGAAGGTCCGCGTCGTCCCCGCCGTCGCCGGCCCCAGCGCCGCGTCCAGCCCGTTCGCGGCGACGATCTCCGCCACCGGACGCACATCGCTCGCGGTCGTGCCGATCCCGACGATCTCCGTACCGCGGTCGATCCCGGCGGTCAGTGCCGGTGCGCCCTCGAACGCCTCCGTGATCTGCAACTTCGTGCGATCGGCGGAGGTGGCGATGCGGATGCCGAAGCCGGCGGTGTTGCCCAACTGGTAATAGCTGTCCTCCTCGCGGATGGAGGTCACGTAGGTGAAGAAACGATCCTTGCGCTGCGCCCGTGCCCCCGCGGTCAGCGCGTCGACATAGGCCTGCACCGTCGGATACGGGGCGGGATCGAGCGAGGCCGGCAGCGTCTCCGGGAACAGATACCATTCGCGCAACTGCGCCGCCGCCCAGTCCTGCCGCGCCCGCAACGTGCAGCCCGCGGCTGCCGTGGTCACGCCGCCGGTATCGCCGACCGTCGATGATGAACCGCCGGAGTCGCTGCCACAGGCGGTCAGAACCGCCGCGAGGTTCAATATTGCCAGCCGCCAGCGCGCCATTCCGCATCCCTTCGCTCATGGCTTATCAGGCACGCCGCCGCACGCCAGTGATTCCCGCGTCATTACGATACCGTCACCATGCAACCGGCGTGGCGACCAGCGGTTATCAGGGCATGGACCCGCCACGAAAGGGATCGTCATGAACCGCCTAATGCCTGCACTCCTGATCGCTCCGCTTCTGCTCGCCGCATGCGGGCAAGGCGCATCCAGCGACCAGCCGACGACCAACGTCACCGTTCCCAAGGGTAATTATGCGCAGGCGATACGCACGATGCCGCAGGGGCAGCGCGTGGGCGTTATGTTCCGCGCGATCCGCGATGCCGGTCGCGAATGCCAGCAGGTGACCGACGTGCAGGAAGCCAAGGATATCGAGGGCGCACCCACGTGGGTCGCGGTGTGCGACGGCAATGCGCGCTGGCTGGTCGCGATCGACGCGGGCGGCATCGCCACCGTCACCAACGCCACCGAACTGAAGGATGCGAACGCAAAGTGAGCGAGTCCCTCGTCACCGTCCTGCCCGTCGTCCTGCGCCCCGATCCGGGCCGCACGGTGATCCGCCCGTTCCTGCCGTCCGATCCGCCGGGGTTCGAGACGCCCGGCCATCCGCGCGCCGAGCGGATCGCCCGCCGCGTGCTGGAGCTGGACGAGGCGGAACTGCGCGAGGAACTCGACCGCGTGCGACTGTCGCTGGACGAGCGGCACCGCGATGTGCCGGCGCTGCTGCTCCGTCGCTTCGCCGAGATGGCGGAGCAGCTACCTGATGCGGCGCACGCGACGGAGGCGCACCGGATGCTGATCGGCGCGTATTTCAGCGCCGAATATTCCTTCGAATCCGCCGCTTTGTTCAACCCCAGCATCGTCGAACACCCCGACTTGTCCGGCACCGAAGATGGCGCAACCCGCTTCATCCTGTCGCTGCGCGGGATCGGAGAGGGGCATCTGTCGTCCGTCACCTTCCGCACCGGCACTTGGGCCGCGGACGGCAGCGTCGCCGTCGACCCGCCAAGCCCGACCTCGGTCGCACCGATCGTCGCGCCGTCCGGCACCGACGATGTCTTCGAACTCGACTGTGGCGGCAGCCGGGAACCGTCGGAAACCGTGCTGTTCCCCGTCGTCCCCAGCCAGAGCCGCGGGATCGAGGACCTGCGTCTCACGCCGCTCACCATGCCGGACGGCCATTCCACCTATGTCGGCACGTTCACCGCGGTGGGCGATCGCGGCGTGCAACAGCAGATGCTCCAGACCGACGACTTCGCGACCTTCCGGATGCGGCCCGTCACCGGCGATCTCGCCGCGGCGAAGGGTATGGCGCTGTTTCCGCGACAGATCGGAGGACGCCATTTCGCGATTGGGCGTCAGGATAACGAAAATCTGTGGCTGTTCGCGTCGGACGACCTGTTCGCATGGACCGGCGGCCAGAAGCTGATCGAACCCCGTTATCCGTGGGAATTCGTTCAGATGGGCAATTGCGGCTCCCCGCTGGAGATCGAGGAGGGATGGCTGTTGCTGACCCACGGCGTCGGTGTCGTCCGCAATTACTGCATGGGCGCCGCGCTGCTCGACAAGGACGATCCCTCGAAGGTGCTCGGCCGCACGCCGCTGCCGATCCTGGAGCCGGGGCCTCAGGACCGCGACGGCTATGTTCCGAACGTCGTGTACAGCTGCGGTGCGCTGGTCCGCGGCCGGACGATGTTGCTCCCGTATGGCATCGCCGACGATTACACCGGCTTCGGCACGGTCAGCATCGACGCACTTCTGGATGCCATGGAGAGCCCCGCCTGACGGATCAGGCCGTGTCGCGTTCCATCAGGACCGGCGTCATCTCCACCGATGGCGCATCCTGACCGGCGATGCGCGCGAACAGGGCGTCGACCATCGCCCGTGCGCCGGTGACCAGATCCTGCTTTACCGAAGTCAGCCGCGGGACCATCTGACCGGACAGCGGCAGATCGTCGAAGCCGGTGATCGGCATCCTGTCCGGCACGGCGATACCGCGATCGGTCAGGACGCGGACCGCACGCACCGCGATCACATCCGACGCCGCGACGATCCCGTCGATCCGGTCACCCTGAGCGTCGATATGCGCCGTGATCTCGGCCGTCATCAAGTCGGATGCCAAATGCGTGTCCAATTGCAGCGGCACATCCAGTCCCGCCGCCGCCGCTGCATCGCACAGCCCCTTGTAACGCTGGTTCAGTTCCAGCGTCCGCACCTCGCCCAGAAACGCCAGCCGGCGGCTGCCGCGCGCGATCAGCTTCTCGCCCGCCAGGCGTCCGCCCATGCGGTTGTCGACACCGACAGCGCAGTGGATCTGTCCAGGCATCTGGCTGCCCCATACCACCATCGGCCGATATTCGGCGGCGACACGCTCGATCGTCTCCCACTGGTCGGACTGGCCGATCAGCAGCACCCCGTCGAGCATGCCCGACCCGACGATCCGTTCCAGCCAGTCGTCCGCATCGGGGATGATGCGCGACAGCATCAGGTCGTAGCCATTCTCCGTCAGCGAATCTGCGAGATGACCCAGCAGGGACATGAAGAACGGGTCCGACAGATGCTGCCGACGCTCATGCCCCAGGGGCACGACGACGCCGATCACGCCGGTGCGCTGTGTCCGCAACCGCCGCGCCATCTGGTTGGGGCGAAAGCTATGCTCGGTCGCCAAGGCCTGAATGCGCGCACGCGTCTCGGCGTTGACCAGCGCTTTGCCGGCCAATGCGCGCGACACGGTGCCGGGCGATACGCCCGCCAGTCGCGCGAGTTCCGCGATGTTACGAACCTTCTGAACAGTCCCGTCCTGCTCCCGTCCCAGCATCCGTTTTCTCTCCGTGAGCGTAGAGCACCGGGAAAAACATGCTTTTCTAGATGCATATCTCTGGTGCGGCAGATTGGATTGCTGCCCCGCGACGTTGTTACCCGTCAAGCGTATCATGCCGCAGGATCGAATGACATCGATTGCACCGGCCTGCCGCTGGCACGTGACGTGCCGCTACGGCTTCTGGACGTCGATTAAACCGGCCGGTCCGGCCGGACCGATGATTGTAAAGTTAGAGTGCGGTGCCGATCTCAATAATCGCGTCGACCTCGACCGCGGCACCCAGCGGCAGTACGGGTACGCCGACCGCCGAGCGGGCATGCCGGCCGGTGTCGCCGAACAGCGCGACCATCAGCTCCGACGCGCCGTTCGCGACCTTCGCTTGATCGGTGAAGTCGGCGGTGGAGTTCACGAACACGCCCAGCTTCACGACGCGCTTCACCCGCGCCAGATCGCCGTTCAGTGCTTTGCGGATTTGGGCGACGACCATTAGTCCGCACAGCTTCGCCGCGTCCTGACCGTCTTCCAGCGAGACGTTCTCGCCCAGCCGGCCCTTGACCAACTGGCCGTCCTTGAACGGAAGTTGCCCGGACAGGAACAGCATGCCACCGGCCTCGACGGCGGAGACATAGGCGGCGACGGGGGCGGCCGCTTCCGGCAGGGAGAGGCCCAGTTCGGCGAGCTTGGTATCGATGCGATCGGTCATGCGGCGGGACTGCCTTCGCTCCGCGGCAGGGTCAAGCCCCGGGGGTCAAGCTTGAGCCGGGGCACCATCGGCGAAGCGCGCGGCGATCCACGCCTCCGCCTCTTGCCAGTCGTCGATCCGCGCGTGCGCGGCGGGTGCGGGCGGCGTTGCGGCAGCCAGTTCGGGCTCGGAGATCATGTGCAGCCGGTGGACGCCCGGCGCGTGGCGGGCGACGGAGTCGTGATGCACCGCCAGATCGTCGACGAACACAGTCACCGGGCTGCCATGCTCCTCGACCAAGCGGGCGACCGGCGCGCCCTTGCCGCCCTGGTTGCATTCGACGCGGTGGGCGATCCCGAACGCCGCCAGCTGGTCGATTCGCGGTTGCCGGCACGCGTCCTGCAAATTGGTGAGCACGACGATATCGGCCTGCTCCGCCAGCCGCGCCAGTGCCTCGGCGGCATGCGGCACCAGCGTCTGCCGCGCCATCTCGCCCGGGAAGAACCCGGCGAGCAGTCCCCACATCTCGGTCTGCGGGATCGGCTCCGCATCCGCACCGCGTCGCGTCATGCTTGCGGCGAAGTCGCCCGCGCCGATGCGGAAATCGATCGCGTGCGCCTCGTCCAGCCACGTCCGGAAATGCTTCACCATGTGCAGCAGCACTTCGTCGCAATCGGTGATCAGCAGCGGCCTCATGCCTCCAGCCGCTCCCGTGCCGCCACCAGCCGGGCGGGCGTGACGCCCAGTTCGTCGGCGCAGGCGATCAGGTCCGGCTCGTGCGCCTCCAGGAACATCAACGTCGCGGCCAGCACCGCGGGTTCGCCAGCACGCGCCTTCAGCTCCGTCGGCTCCAGCCCGGTCGTGTCGAGCAGCCGCGCCGCGCGCGATGGTTCAGCCAGCGTCCAGACGAGCGCCTGTAAGGCCATCGTTTGATGGTCGTCGGGGTTTGTATCGCGCAGCGGCATTGCGTATCGTAGCATCTTTACAGGAGTAGTTTCCCGCGTGGCGAAAAAGGTGCTCGTTGTCGAGGACAACGAACTGAACCTGAAGCTGTTCTGCGACCTGCTCCGCGCGCACGACTGGGCCGCGGAGCCGGTGCGTGACGGGCGCGAGGCGGTGGAGCGTGCGCGCGCCTTTCGCCCCGACCTGATCGTGATGGATATCCAGATGCCGCACGTGACCGGCTACGAACTGATCCTCGCGCTGAAGGCCGATCCGGAGCTTCGCCGCATCCCGATCATGGCGGTCACCGCCTATGCGGGTCGCGACGACGAGGATCGCATCCGCGGCGCCGGCGCGGATGCCTATGTTTCGAAGCCGATCAGTCTCGCGCGGTTCATGGATTCGGTGAACCGGCTGGCGTGAGGAACGGCGCGGCGATCTCCGGCCGCACGCGCAACAGCTTGCCCGTGGCGCGGTCGACCAGCGCCCAGGTCGTCACCGCCTCCACCTTCACGCGCCCGTCGTCCCCGGTGAAGCGCACGTGCCGGTCGAACCGCGCGCCCTTGGGGATCCCGACCCACGTCTCAGCCGTCACGCCCTCGCCCACCGCCACGTTGCCGCGATAGTCGATCTCGTGCCGGGTCACGACCCAGACATAGGCGGCGACATGCTCCGCCGGCGCAGTCGCCTGCCAGTGGGCGGTCGCGATGTCCTGTATCCACCGGACCCAGACCGCGTTGTTGACGTGGCCGAGTTCGTCGATGTCGCCATCTTCGGCGACGAAGCGCAGGTCGAAGCTCATGCCGCGCGCCACACCCGCCAGCCGACTGCGCCCGCGACGACGACCACCGCCGCGCCGATCAGCAGGTGGCCGATGCCGACGCGCCCGACCAGCGCCTCCAGCCCCTGTCCAAAGATATAGCCGATGCCGGTGAACAGGCTGCCCCAGATCACCGCCGCTACTGCGTTCACCGCGACGAACGTCGTTGCGCCGATCCGGCTCGCGCCGATCGCGATCGGGCTGACGGTGCGGATGCCGTAGACGAAGCGATAGCCGAAGATGAAGCCGCGCGGATACCGCTCCAGCCAGTCGAGCGCCTTCGCGAACGCAGGCCTTTCGCGGATGCGCCGGACAAAGCGATGCTCGCGGAAATGCCGCCCGAACAGGAAGAATCCCTGATCCGCCACGAACGATCCCAGGATAGCCGCCAACGCCACGCCGACCAGCGGCACCAGCCCCCGATGCGCCAGTACGCCACCCGTCACGACCGCCGTCTCCCCCTCCAGCCCCGCGCCGAGAAAGATCGCCGCCAGTCCGTAGCGCGCGACCAGCGCCTCGATCGTCATCCGGCGACGCCGAGTTGCCACAGCACGAACGCATGCTCCTCCGCCGCCTCGCGCAAGGATTCGAAGCGGCCGGATTTGCCGCCATGCCCCGCGCCCATATTCGTCTTCAGCAGCAGCACGTTATCGTCGGTCTTCGTCGCACGCAGCTTCGCCCCCCACTTCGCCGGCTCCCAATAGGTCACGCGCGGATCGTTGAGCCCGCCCGAGATGAACAGCGGCGGATAAGCCTGCGCCCGGACATTGTCGTACGGGCTGTACGACCGGATCAGCGCGAACGCGTCCGCGTCCTCGATCGGGTTGCCCCATTCCGGCCACTCGCCCGGAGTCAGCGGCAGGTCGGCGTCGAGCATCGTGTTCAGCACGTCGACGAACGGCACGTCGGCGATCACCGCGCCCCAGAGTTCGGGGTCGGAGTTCACCACCGCGCCCATCAGCTCGCCGCCCGCCGACCGCCCGGCGATCGCGATCCTACCCGCCTCGGTCCAGCCGTCCGCGACCAGCGCCTTCGCCACGTCGACGAAGTCGTTGAACGTGTTTTCCCGCTTTTGCAACTTGCCGTCGAGATACCATTGCTGGCCCAGATCGTCGCCGCCCCGGATATGGGCGATCGCATAGGCGAACCCGCGGTCGAGCAGGCTCAAACGACCCGTCGAGAAGCCCGGCGGGATCGCGTAGCCGTATGCGCCGTACGCATAGAGGAACAGCGGCCCGCCGCGCACGAAATCGGCGGGGTAGACGATCGACACCGGTACCTGCGTCCCGTCGCGCGCCGCGATCTTCAGCCGCTCGGTGCGATACTTCGCTCCGTCGTAGCCGCTGGGGATTTCCTGCACCTTCAGCACGGTCAACTCGCCGGTGGCAGTGTCGTAGTCGTAGACGGTGCCCGGCGTGACCATCGACTCGTATCCGACGCGCAGCACCGTCTGGTCGTATTCGGGATTGTCGCCCAGCCCGGCGGCATAGCTCGCCTCCGGAAAGTCGATCGCGGTGAACTCGATCGGCGTGGCGTACCGGTGCAACCGAATGCGATCGAGCCCGTCCTCGCGCCCCTCGACCACGAAGAAGTCGCGGTAGCATTCGACGCCGGTCATGTAGAAATGCGGGTCCGGCCCGATCAGCTCATGCCAGTCGCCCGGCGCATCGAGGCTCGCGGTGCAGAGGCGGAACTGCGGATCGGTGTCGTTGGTGTGGATGAACAGCGTGCCGTCATGCTCGTCGACGTCATATTCGCGGCCAACCTTGCGCGCGGCGACCAGGATCGGCTCCGCGGTCGGATCGTTGGCGGGCACCAGCCGCACCTCGCTCGTCACGTGATCGCTCGTCGCGATGACGATCCATCGGCGCGACGACGTCTCCGCCACGCCGACGCGGAAACCCTCGTCCGCCTCGTGAAACAGCAGCACGTCGTCCTCGATGGGCGTACCCAGCCGGTGCAGCCGCGCATTGTCGGTACGCCATTGCTCGTTGGCGAGACCATAGAGGAAGCCGCTGTCGTCCGCGGTCCAGACGATGTCGGACAGCATGCCGGCGATCACCTCCGGCAGATGCTCGCCGGTGGTCAGGTCCTTGACCCGCACCTCGAACCGCTCGCTGCCATTGTCGTCGATCGCATAGGCCAGCTTGGTCGCGTCGTTCGACACCGCGAACGTACCCAGCCGGAAATACTCCTTGCCCTCCGCCAGCGCCGGTTCGTCGAGCAGCAGTTCGTCCGGGCCACCCGCGACGGGCTTGCGCCACCATTTGCGATATTGGCCACCCGTCTCGAACGCGGTCCAGTACAGCCAATCGCCATCCTTTTGCGGCACGGAGGATTCATCCTCCTTGATGCGCGCCTTCATCTCTTCGTACAGCGTGTCGACCAGCGGCCGGTGCGGGGCCATCACGCTGTCGAAATAGGCGTTCTCCGCCTCGAGATAGGCGAGCACGTCGGGGTCGCCGACCTCCGGATAGTTCGGGTCTTTCAGCCAGGCATAGGGGTCCTCGATCGTCACGCCGTGCGCGGTGAAGCTGTGCGGGCGGGTCTCCGCGACTGGGGGCAAGAGGGCGGGCTGGGCGGGCGTAGCAGGCGCGGTGCTGTCGATCATGCGGATGCCATAACGCGTCGGCGGCAAATACACGATCCAAAGCGTTGAGCCGTCATGACCGACACGCTAGCCGATCTTCAGCACCGGATGGACGCTGCCGCCGAGGCGCTCGATTTCGAGCAGGCGCGTGCGCTGCGCGACCGCATCGCCCTGCTGCGCGCCGGTGCGTCCGCCGAAGATGCTGCGGTGGCGGACACTGCTGGACTGACCCGCCAACAACCGGGCAGCATGGGTCTGGGCACCAGCCGCCAGTCCGTCGAGCCCCCGCCCGGCTGGACCCCGCCGCCGAAGCCCGACCTGAAGACCAATGGTCGCCGGGGAAAGCGTCGTTGACGGCCTCGCCTTCAGCCCCGGTACAGCCATTCTGCGCTAATTCGGCGACATGATCCCGACCCCCGGATCCCATCCGACCCTCTACGCCGTCGCCGCCGCGATCATCGTCGTGACGATCGTCGCGCGGCGCATTCCGGTGCTGCGCACGATCGTCTCGATCGCCAGTTGGGGCGCGATCCTCGTGCTGCTCGTCACCGTGCTCAACCAACGGCAGGATTTCGACCCGTGGCTCGGCGGCGTCGCCCGCTATTTCAAGCTGGAGGACCAGTCCGTCCTTGGGCAGGAAACGCGCATCCGCATGAGCCCGGACGGCCATTTCTGGATTCGCGCGCGGTTCGGCGGGATCGAGCGGCGGATGCTGGTCGATAGCGGCGCGACCGTGACCGCGCTGTCGTCCCAGACCGCGGCGGCGGCCGATCTGCGGGCGGAGGACGGCATCGTTCCCGTGCTGTTGACGACCGCCAACGGCACGATCCGCGCGCGCTCCGCCACCATCCCGGAATTCCGCTTCGGCAATATCGTTGCGCGCGATCTGCCGGCGGTGGTCTCGCCTGCGTTCGGTGACGTCAATGTCGTCGGCATGAACTTCCTGTCGCGGCTGAAGTCGTGGCGGGTGGAGGAGCGCACCCTGATCCTCGTCCCGCATCACCCGCAGGATGTCGGCGATGGCAAAACGGACAAGGGCAAGCCTGCACCGCTGTCCTAATTGCCCGGAAAATGCCACAAGCGGCGGATGTTGATCCACGCCGCCAGGCCTCCACGCACCTCTCCCGATCGTTATTCCGCATCCGAAGTGGAGGCCCTGTTCCAGCGCCTCCACTTCCTCCACTTCGGTGCCGCGGCGGTGCGCCGATGACGGTCCATTCCGCGCGAATCGAGGCCCTCCGCGCGACATTGGCGGACCGGCAGCTCGACGGTTTCGTGGTGCCGCTCACCGACGAGCATATGAGCGAATATGTCGGCGACTATGCGCAGCGGCTGGCGTGGCTGACCGGATTTCAGGGCTCGGCCGGCACCGCGGTCGTGCTCGCCGACCGGGCGGCGATCTTCACCGACGGACGCTACACGCTGCAGGTGCGCGAGCAGGTGTCCGCGCACGATTGGGACTATGTCGACGTCCCCGCAACGTCGATCGCCGACTGGCTGGCGGAGAACGCCGCGTCCGGTGCGCGCATCGGCTATGATCCGTGGCTGCACACGCGGTCGTGGGTCGAGCAGGCCGGTTCCGTCCTCGCCGACCGCGCCGTGACGCTGGTGGCGGTCGCGGCGAATCCGGTCGACGCGATCTGGACCGATCGTCCGGCCCCGTCACCCGCGAAGCTGACGGTCCAGCCCGATGCCGTCGCCGGCGCGTCCTCCGCCACGAAACGCGCTCAGATCGCCGACTGGCTGACGGAGAAGAACGCCGATGCCGTCGTCCTTTCCGCGCTCGATTCCATCGCGTGGGTACTCAATACGCGGGGCGGCGATGTCGATCACACGCCCGTCGCGCTCGGCTATGCGATCGTTCACGCCGATGGGGAGACGGACCTGTTCGTCGCGCCCGAGAAGATCGACGACACGGTCCGCCAGCACCTCGGCAACTCCGTACGCCTGCGCGACCGTGCCGGCTTCGCCGACGCACTGACGGATTTTGCGGGGCGTCGTGTCGCCGTCGATCCCACCGGGTCGGTTGCCGCCATCGCCGATGCGCTGGAGGCCGGGGGCGCGATGACGCTGCCGCTGCGCGACCCGGTGCTGCTGCCGAAAGCGATCAAGAACGCGGTCGAGATCGCCGGTCACCGTGCCGCCTCCCGCCGCGACGGCGCGGCGCTGACCCGCTTCCTGCACTGGGTGGCGACCGAGTGTCCGAAGGGCGCCCAGACCGAACTCAGCGCCGCCGCCAAGTTGCTGGAGTTCCGGCAGCAAACCGGGCTGCTGCTCGACACCAGCTTCGACACGATCTCGGCGACGGGCGGCCACGGCGCCAGTCCCCACTACCGCGTCACACCCGAATCGAACGCGCCGATCGAACTCGGACAGTTGTACCTCGTCGATTCCGGTGGCCAATATGCGGACGGCACCACCGACGTGACGCGTGTGCTGCCGATCGGCGAACCGACCGCGGAGATGCGCGACCGCTTCACCCGCGTGCTGAAGGGGCATATCGCCATCGCCACCGCGGTCTTCCCGGACGGCACGATGGGTGGCCAGATCGACGCCTTCGCCCGGCGTCCCCTGTGGGAGGCGGGGTTGGATTTCGGTCACGGCACCGGTCACGGCGTCGGCGCGTACCTGTCGGTGCATGAGGGGCCGCAGCGGATCGCCCCGCCCGACCACCCCAGCGGCCAGGCGCTGGAGCCGTTGCGCGCGGGCATGCTGCTCTCGAACGAGCCCGGCTATTACAAAGCGGGCGAGTACGGCATCCGCATCGAGAATCTGCTGCTGGTCGTGCCGCATGCGGTAGCGAGCGGCGATCCGGAGCGGACGATGCTGGCGTTCGAGACGCTGACCTTCGCCCCGATCGAGCGCGATCTGATCGATCCGGCCCTGCTGACCGCTGATGAGCTTTCGTGGCTCGATGTCTATCACGCGAAAGTGGCGGAGATCATCGGCCCGTTGCTGGGGGAGGGGGATGTCAGGGACTGGCTTGCGACAAAGTGCGCCCCGCTCGGGTGATGGAGCCGCTTGCCTTCGCAGTGGCCCCAATCGCGGCGTGGGAACCGATCTACGCAGACGGATCGATATCCGGCGGCGGCCGGTCGGCAGGAGCGTCGACGGCCTCGCGCGCCTGCGCCTTGCGCCGCTTCAAATTGGCGCGCAGTTGGGCCGCCAGCCGTTCCTCGCGCTCTCGATCCTTATCGGCCATGCCCGGCGCTAACCCGCTCCCCAAGCCTTGACAATCCCGCCTGCCTCGTCTCTAGGCGCTGCTCCCGCCAGTCGGCGAGTGCTGCCGTAGCTCAGTGGTAGAGCGCATCCTTGGTAAGGCTGAGGTCGTGAGTTCAATCCTCACCGGCAGCACCATTTTTCAATGAGTTAGCATGCCCCCCGCGGGGCAGATCAATCCCTGGCACTCATATGGCACGCAGGCGCGGGACATTTCTGCCGTTATCATTGCGACGAGCTGCATCTCGAAAGAGTCGAACCGAGCTGGCAGGGGGCTTCGGCGAACCGCCTGGTGGCGTTGGCGCCCCATGTCCTTAGCGATCAGCCGGCATGCTACTCTCTAATCACCTAGGCTCAGGACTCATTGGTCATAGCCAGAAGATGACTGTGGCAGCGAGGGCGACGGCGGAGAAGAAGACGGTGGGACAGCGGTCGTAACGAGTGGCGACGCGGCGCCAATCCTTCAGACGGCCGAACATGATCTCGATGCGGCTGCGGCGCCGGTAGCGGCGCTTGTCGTATCTGACCGGCTCGTTGCGCGATCTGCGGCCCGGGATGCAGGGCTCGATGCCCTTGGCCTGCAAGGCGTCCCGGAACCAGTCGGCGTCGTAGCCGCGGTCGCCGAGCAGCCACTGCGCTTTGGGCAGATCGTCCAGCAGGGCCGCCGCGCCGGTATAGTCGCTGACCTGGCCCGCGGTCATGAAAAAGCTGAGCGGGCGGCCGTTGGCATCACTGACGGCGTGCAGCTTGGTGTTCATCCCGCCTTTGGTGCGGCCGATCAGGCGGCCAAAACCCCCTTTATGGATGGCTCGCCCCTAAACTAAATCGTTGTCGTCTCACGACAGCGGGTCGTTTGAGGAAGGAGCGAAGGTCATGGACATATCAGTTCTTGGGATCGATCTGGGCAAGAACAGCTGCAGCGTGGTCGGGCTGGACGCAACGGGCAAGGTCGTCGTCCGCCGTCGGATGCGACGCGAGACGGTCATCACCTACGCGGCGACCTTGTCGACGTGCGTCGTAGCCATGGAGGCTTGCTGTGGGGCGCATCACATGGGCCGCGCTTTGGCGAGGCAAGGCCATACCGTGCGTTTAATGTCGCCGGAATATGTCCGTCCGTACGTCAAGGCGCAGAAGAACGACGACCGCGATGCCGAGGCAATCGCGGAAGCGGCGACCCGGCCGACCATGCGGTTCGTCGAGTTGAAGACCGAAGAGCAGCTCGACATGCAGACGCTGCACCGCATCCGTGACCAGCTCGTCGGCGACCGCACCTCGCTGATGAACCAGATGCGGAGCTTGCTTCTTGAGCGCGGATATATCGTTCCGCAGGGGCGCGCAAAGCTCGCCGCCCGCCTCGGTGAGATGCTGGACGGAGACACGCCAGTGCTCGGCCATCGTATCCACCGGCTTGTAAGCGACATGCGCCTGCGCTGGACTGCACTCGACGAACGGATCGCTGATCTCGATGCGGAGTTCACTGATGCAGCACGGGCGGATGAGCGTACGCGACGTCTGCTGACCATTCCTGGCATTGGTGCGCTGAACGCGACCGCGCTGGTGGCGGCGGTCGGTGATGCTCGGACTTTCGGGCGTGGTCGCGATCTTGCCGCTTGGCTGGGTCTGGTTCCGCGGCAGGCGACGACTGGCGGCAAGCCGCGGCTGCTCGGTATCACCAAGCGTGGGAGTCGCTACCTGCGCAAGAACCTGATCCAGGGCGCTCGGGCGTCGCTGCCGGTAATGAGCAAGAGCGACACGCGACTTGGTGCTTGGGTACGCGGCCTCCTGTCACGTTCTCATCACAACACCGTCGTGGTGGCACTGGCTGCCAAAATGGCACGTATCGTGTGGGCGCTGCTGCGGCACAAGCGCACCTACGATCCGGTTGCACAGGCAGCCTGAACAAGATCGGCCGGCGCGCATTGCGCCAGCTGGATGATGTCTGCGGGAGGTGAGTGACAGATGGCCTAACAGTCGACCGGTGTGCTGGAACCCTATGGCTAAAAATGGCACTCGATGCCGGCCCCTTTATGAGGCCAGGACGCGCGGATCTCCATCTTGGCCAACGACCTCGTGTCGAAAGGCCGGATACGTTTTCGCAGACTGCTTAGAGCATCAGCCACAAACCACTTGCCGACGGGGCGAGCCATACGTTTTAACCCGCAGGCTCGATGCCGTGCGGTGCGCCTTCAGGTAGGTCGCGTCGATCATGACGGTCTTCGGGTCGGCGCTTGCGGCAGCCAACCCCTCCATCATCTGAAGGAAGATACCCTTTGCTCCCCAGCGCTTCCACCGGTTGTACAGCGTCTTGTGCGGCCCGTAATCCTTCGGCGCGTCGCACCACCGCAACCCGTTGCGATTGACGAAAACAATGCCGCTCAGCACTCGCCGGTCGTCAACCCGGGGCTTCCCATGGCTCTTTGGAAAGTATGGCTGAAGCCGCGCCATCTGATCGTCCGTCAGCCAATACAGGTCGCTCATTCACGCTCTCCTTTGCAGAGCCTGAATCAGATCGTGCCTCGGACATCAATGGGTCCTGACCCTAGGCATGATACCGGCCCTGTTCCATTACGAGGTGCTGCCTCGCTCCATCCGAATGGGTAACGACGTGCGCAATCGCTCCCGTAGTCGGGCCGCGTTCGTAGCCGAGGCCAGTTGAGCATAGACCAGTCACGTAGATTCCCCCGCGGATCGCCGGGCTATGGAAATGGCCGACGGTCATGTCGATTCCCATTGCATCGAACTGCGCGACCGAACCCCGCCGGCCGTCCGGACCACGATCGCCGTGAACGGCGTGCTCGACACCCGCCAATGTGAGCGATTGACCGTCACCTATGAACACCACGCCATCAAGCTGATCGTCGGCGAACGCGCGCAGAACTTCAGGCATGATGTCTGCCGAGTGGCCATCGCGCAGGCGCGTGTAGGCTATGCGCTCGCATTCGAGGTAAAATTCGGCGTTTCGGGGGTCGGCCTTGTGATCGCAGTCGCGCAACCAGCGGGTGAGCGCATGGTCGTGGTTCGACGCAACCACGTGCGTTATGCAGCCGGGACGTCGGGTGGCGGCGGCGAAGGCAGAGACACCGGCGAGTTCCGCGCGTACGTCGTCGCGTCCAGCGGCGAATCTGCGGAAGCGGGCGTGGTGGTCGCGGGCGTCGTGGTGGTTGCGCGCGTGGAAGTCGGCGAGGTCGTGCAGCACCTGATGGCGTGGCCGCAGCCTGTCGACCAGCCCGCCCGGGCCCCATGTCGCCGCGATCACGTTCGGGTCGGTCAGTGGGTGGTGGATGTCGCCGAAGGCGATCGCCTCGACGCGACGACGGGTCTCCACCTTTCCGCCCGCGACGTGCGCGTCGAGGTCGTGGAAGTCCCCGCCGCGTTCCGGCATGGCGGTAATCCGGCGCGCATGTACATCGCCTTGATCACCAATTTCGATGATCACCGCGCCCATTTGCTCGGGCTGATCGGTTACGCGATGCCCTACGATGCGACCGGACGGTGACGCGAGCCCGCTGGTCATCTGGATGCGTGGCGGACGGGCGGAGATGCGGGGCAGGCTCTCGAGCTGCGGCGTCGCGTGGATGACAATTGCGGAGCGGCCCGGAGCGACGCGCTGCAGGCCCTCGAGCGGAAAACGGGAGTAACGAGGCAGCCCCAGGTCGGGACGTATGTCGATCCGATCGTTGATCGTCACCGTCTCGTGCCTCACTAGATCCCGGACGTCGCGCGAAAAGCCTGCCCCGGGCGACTGGCTGCCGACGATGTAGAGCCTGAGCTCCGCATCGAGGTGGGCGGCGTAGGCCCGCAGGTTCCTAAGGAAGCCGGCATGCGGAGCGTCCTGACCGTTCAATCCGGTCAGGACGATGCGGCGCGGTCCAGCCGATCCGATCACCTCGATCTGGGTCGAGCGCGGTCCGCTGGCACTGACCTCGACCTTGTTTCCCACCACGGCCTGATGCTTGGCGGGACGCCCGTTCCTAAGGTCGCGCGAGACGTTGAAGCGGGTCGTCACGTCGCCGCGCTGCATCGCCTTCAATGTCGGCGGCTGATCACCCGCGCCCCTGATCAGGTTGCGCTGCACCTGTACCAGCGCCTCCCGGACCCGGATCTGGCTGATCCCCAACTCGCGGGCTGTGTCGGACATCGATTGGGTGCGGAGGAAGGATTCGTGGATCTCGCGCTGCCGCGCGGTGATGAACCTGGTCACTTCCATATCGCGCCGATCATGCTCGCTTGACACTGCTTGATGATGTATATATACACCTTGTTATGGAACGCAAGCTACCCGCAAATCTCACCGATCTCCTGGACGCAGCGCTGCCTGGGGACGACACCCTGCTCCTGCGCGAACTGCAGCATCGACACGCCAACGACCTGACCGTCGTCGTCGCGGCGCTGATGGTCTGCGGACGCAAGCTGCGTCCGGGCTCGCCCCGCGCGATGATGCTGCGCGGGATCGCCGGGAAGGTTCAGGCGATCGGCGAGGTGAACATGATCCTCGGGACGCAGGCTGCCGGCTCTGAGGACCTGGCGCCCACGCTCGAGATGCTCTGCGAGGCGGCGGAGCGGCGCGGACCGTCCAACGTCCGGATCCTCGTGTCCGCGCAGTCCGTGATGGTCCGCGACTTCGTCTGCCGCCGCATCGCGCTGGTCGTGAACGAGCTCATCATTAACGCAGTCAAGCACAGCCCTCCGGACGGATTGCCGATGCTCGTGAAGGTGAAGCTCACCGACGATGGCGCGGGGACCCACGTGTCCGTGGAGAACGATGGCCACGCCGCGCGATGGGAGCGTGCCGGCGGACAGGGATCCAGCCTGATCGACGATATGGTCTCGCGCCTTGGAGGCGAGGTCGTCCGGACCTCGCTGTCGCGCAGCGTCCGCGTCGATCTCATATTCCCGACGCTGGCCGTGCAGATCGAGGAGCCCTTCTGATGCTAGCGGCGGGCGAGACGGCGCCACCGCCTGCGGTGGCGCTCGACCCGGCCGGTGCGCTCGCGGGCTTCGCAGGTGAGCCCGTGCGTCTGCTAAGACGGTTGACGCTACCCATCGGGCCGATCCGCGAGCCCATCGGCGACACGCAGGTGATTATCGTCGTCGACACGGAAACCACGGGGTTGGATCCGGTTAGCGACAGCATAATCGAGCTGGCCCTGCGCCGGGTCCGGATCGACGCGACCGGCATCGTCCAGATCGGCCGTGGACAGAGCTGGCTCGAGGATCCCGGGCGCCCGCTCGATCTCCACGTCGCGCGCCTGACCGGCCTCACGGATTCGGACCTGCAGGGCGCCGTGATCGACGAGGGTGTGGCCAGCGGCATGCTGGCGACGGCCGACTGGATCTGCGCGCACAACAGCGGTTTCGACCGCCGCTTCGTCGAGCGCCGACTGAAGGACGCTGCCGGTGGTCGATGGTGCTGCTCGTGCGTCGATGTCGATTGGGCGTCGCGTGGCTTCGACGGGCGTGGTCTCGGTTGGCTGCTGTCTCAAGTTGGGCTCTGCCACGGCGGCCACCGTGCCCTGAACGACGTCGACGCGACGATCGCGATCCTCGCTTCCGAGTCCGACGGCCGGGCAGCGATCGTTGAGATGGTCGAGAACGCGGGTTCACCCGCGTGGACCTTCACGGCCGCGGGCGCGAGCTACGGGACGAAGGACCTGCTGCGGTTGCGCGGCTACAAGTGGAACGCCGGCATCAGGTGCTGGCAGCGCGAGGTCCCTGATCGACAGCGCCAGGCCGAGGAGTTTTGGCTCTCCCGTTTCATCTACTCGGCCGACGCGCATCCTCAGGCGCTGGGGCCACGTGTCGATGCGGTGGATCCCACCTCGAGGTTCCTGTGATGGATGTCGTCTCGCCCAACGCCTGTGTCGCGCCTGGAGCGCACGCCGCCGGCGATCACACCGTCGCAGATGTGCACGTTGCGGAACAAGCTGCGCGACCCGTTGCGCAACATGCTGCGGGATGCGCTGCGCGAAATGCTCCACCCGCGACGGAACGGCGTCCGAAGCGAGCCGGCCCCAAGGGCCGAAAACCCTCTCGTGATCAGCGCGGCTCCCACGCGCGGCGGCTCGTCTCCAATCTCAGGCGGGAGCCGGCCGCTATGGGGCTGCTGGCTGCGGCGGGCGTCACGACCGAGACGCTTGCCGCCGTCGGCGCTGGTCTGCGGGAGGCCTACGCCGGATCGGATGGCGCCACGGTGGCGGGAGTGGTCGTGTATCCGGTCGCCGATGACCGCGGCCGGACCCGCTATGGGTGCCTCGCCTTGGACGGTTACACGGTCAACGCCGAGCACCCCGTCGGATGGTCTATGGGTGCGGCGAAGTCTGTGTCCTACGGTTCCGGCGGGGTCGCGATCGTCTGTGCATCCGCGCTCGAGGCCTGGCTGGCATCTCAGGCCGCCGCCGGCATCGGCATTCAGGTCACCGCTATCGCGTCGAGCCAGCCAGACGCGGCGCCCGATGAGTGGCGCGCTGGCAGGTTCTGGGCAGGCTGGGACCGGCTGCTGGTCAGCCGGGGAGCCTCGCGGTCGCTCACCGAAGTGGTCAAAGCGTCGGCGGGGCGGCCGGTCGGGATTTGCGACGCTGCGCCGACGGCGACTGGGGATGCGGCTGTCGAGCCGGACGACCTGGCGGACTGGATGTCGGGGATCGTAGAAGGGCGGGGCGAAACGGCGTCCCAGGTGGCGCCGAACGGCAGTTTGGCGATCGGCGACCACGCCGCCGAGCGCGTCTCGATCCACGGCGGCGTCCATCGCGGTCGGATGTACCACGCCTTCGCAGTCGAGCGCCGGGAGCGTGCCTCTAGTGGTTCGCCGGTCGTCTATAGCTACCGCACGGTCGTCGTGCGCTCGGACGGCGCGTTGCTAGACCCCGTCGTGCTGCCGGCCCCGCCTGGCACGCCCGCAGACCGGCGCGTGCATGCGCTGACCGATGGCACGCGCATCGACGGACCTGCTGCGCTGTCGAGCCGATCGTCCTGGTCGCTCGGCGGCATCGAGCGCTTCGCCATGCGGATGCGTGAGGAACGCAACTATGATGGGCCAAGCGGCCATGAGTTGCACGCCGCGCTGGTCTCTCACCTCCGATCGTCGGTCTGGCTGCCGCGGGCGCAGGATTACGCCATGATCGCGCACTTCGTGATGGCGACCTATTTCCACCGTTGCTTCGAGGTATTTCCGATCCTCTTCATCAACGGGCCCAAGGGATCGGGTAAGTCAGAGCTGACCGCCGCGATCGTGGCCGCCGCCTTCAACGGTTCGCTCATGTCGCAAGGCTCGGGTGCGGCGCTGGTCCGCCTTGCGCGGGACACGGGCGGGCTGATCGCGATCGACGACGCCGAGGCGCTGACCACCGGCTTCGGCGAACTGGGCCAGGTGCTGAAAACAGGATATAAGGCCAGCACCGCAATCAAGCGCATCGTCGGTGCGTCGGGCTCCAGCGAGATGATCGACTTCTTCGGGCCACGAGTGCTGTGCAACACGAGGGGGCTGGACGATGTGCTGGGTTCGCGGTGCCTGACCGTCGCGACGGAGCCTCTGACGGTCGGCGTGGGGACGATCGGCTGCAGCGAATTGGACGTCGGCGGCTGGCGGGACGGCATGCACGAGTTCGCCATGGACCGGGTGGCGCGCATGACCGAACTCGCCGATGACCTTGCCGCGACGCGCCGGTCACGGGAGGACGAGCTGCAACTGCCGCTCAAGGCGATCGCCGCATTGATCGACGGCTAGGCCACGTCGGATCCCGGCGCTGAGCTCCTGTGCGAAGTACGGCGCCCATATTTTCACGAACGAAACGCCTGCGCACCGCCCCCTGGGCCTCCAGCTCTGCCGAACCCCGATCTCCGACGTGATTCCACGCCTGCTAGGCGGTGTCCTACGCCCCCCACCCCAAAAATCAGGGTGGCCGTAGCATCAGATTGGCCTAACAAGCACGGAAAAGCGTGGTTTTCGGTCGAAAACTACCGACGTCCCACGTATGCGCCTCGTTGTCGTTCTCCATACAACGCGGCGACAGTTCCGAGAACATTTCTGTTATTTATCAATTGCGTAGGCGATTTCCTGTCCTACGCTTTCAGAAATGCTGCGATCACGCTGCGCGACGATGGCTGGCGTTGCCGAAACTCGCGGTGTTCGTGACCAGCCCGCGCACGACGGTCGAGGTCATCGTCCGCTCGTCGCGCTCGTGCTGGAGGCCGAGCCTCGCGCGCCGCAGGACGTTGGCGGCGAGGCGGAAGCGGTCGGACGGGAGGAAGTGGGCGTAGTGCGCCTCGACCGTGCTCAGCGCGTCCTGCAGCGCCCAGGCGGCGAGGTATAGGTCGCCTTCGGTCTTAACCAGATGCGTCGCGATGACGTGCCTCACCGCGTGGGAACCATGGAAGATTGCCCCCTTGATCCCGCGCCCCGTCTGCTCGTTATACACGAAGTACATGGCAGTGATCCGGTGATACGCCGATAGCACCGCCAGGGAGTTGAAGTCGTTGCCGCGCGACGTGACGAACAGCGCGTCGGACTCGCGACCGGCCAGCAGATACTTGCGCGCCTTGCCGATGTATCGCTCCAGCTTGTCGTAGAGGCCGTCCTCGTCCTCAAGGATGAAGTCAAAGCCGCGGTTCACCGCGAACACGGCGCTGCCGTAGTTCTTGAACTCGTCACCCCCGATCTTGATCCGCCAGATCGTGCGTCCGTCGGCATCCAGCTCCTTGCGCAGCGTCGGGTTGTCACCGCCCACGCGCAGCAGCATGTTCTTGGCCCTAAGCGCCGTCTGGACGAGGATCAGCGTCATTACGCTATCGCGCAGGTGGGTGTGCCGCGACACGGTCGTCGCCGGCCTGGCCGCCAGGAGGTTGCGCACGCCCTCCATGTAGAGGTTCAGCGGAGTGGCACTCTGCACGAAGACGGAGATTGGCTCGAATGGGTCGCGCAACGGGGCGGTGTAGCCCCTGTTGTAATGCCTTAGATTGTGGCCCAGCTGCTCGTATTCCCGGGCGACCGCGGCTTCCCAGTCTTCGCGGAAGGGTTCGATGTCGAGCAGCGGGCCGCCGTTGACCAGCACGGGCTGGTTGAGCATCCACCACTCGTGGAAGCGCTCCAAGGCGGAGAGGTACTGCGGGTTCTTGTAGATGATGCCGGACCCTGGCTTCAGCAGCCGCATCACGTGGCGCACCGTCTCCCCGATGATCGGCGACGTCTCGCCGCCGTTGCGACGATGGTTCCAAAGACCATATAGCGTGATGAGGTCGATGAACGCGAAGACGGCGGGATGGAGCAGGTCGTGGGGAATGCCGAGACCGGGCTCCGCCAGGAACTTCTTCGTCGGCTTTGCGTCCGGGGCCGGGCGAAGGTCCCTGACGTCTTTCCGGTCGCCCGCTGGTCGGGCGAAATAGCCGAGCGTGGAACCGAGCAGGTCCTCGAGGCGCCCAATGCTGGGAGCGCTCCACGGCTTGAGCTCTTCCTCCTCATCGCCCGGCTTCCGCCGTTCGCCTGGCATCGGGAGCACCGACTGCGGCTTTGCGGTCTGGGGGACCAGCGTGGAGAAGGCCTCGTGCATGGCTGGAGTCCAATCGCTGGGCGCCAGGCGGTACTCGTCGCGCAGGGCTTGCGACAGCTTGGCGGCGTGCACGGTCGGCTGCGTCGCGAACTCGGCGTGACGTGTCGCGATGAGCGCATCCTGCTCCTCCTCGGACATCTCCGCGAACTGCGCTGGGAGTGTGCGGCTGATGGTGCTGTTGCGCACCGCCGGGCGTCCGACGCTGTGCCGCCGCCATTCGTTCGCCAGCAGGGGGGAGAGACATGCCGAGGTGATGCGCAGCCTCTTGCACAGGCTCTGGTAGGTCGCTTCGGCGTTGTGGCTCGGGAAGGTGACTCCCATCGCCCACTTGCGCGCCGTCATGCTGAACTCGCGCTCGACGTCCGCGAGCGTCAGTCCGGCTTCGGCGATGAGGACGCGCAGCGCCGAGGCGAACACCTCGGGGAGCGGCAGGGACGCCCTAAGCTCGTCGTAGTAGCGCACCCACCTCTCCATGTCAGCCTTCCAGCCCGATCCAAGCGAGCCGTCGTGCGCGGCGATGGCGAGAGCCACACGGTCGACGAAGTCCGCCGGCACCACCTGGTCGTCCGGCGACCCGCCCTCGGCCTCGCCGATGAACTTCGTCAGGGAGCCGACCGTATCCCTCGCCGCGTTCGCGGGGCGCGAGCGGTCCTTGCATTCGAGCCGGCGCGCGGCGCGGCCAGCGACCTTGAGCATACGGTACGTTATCCGCCGGGCTTTCAGCGCCGGGTGCGGGATCAGCTTGGAAGCCGCGGCTCCCGCGGTGATGGCCGCGGCGTTAGAGGGGGAGCGGACGATGTCCACGACGCCGATGCCGGCCATGTCCGCGAACGTCGGGAGGTCGACGCTCTCGGGATCGAGCGGGTCGGCCGGCATGATGCCGGTCATCTCCGCGATGGCGGCGTCGATGAGGCCGCGCGCGGCGGGATTGGGCGGCGGATATGCATCCTTCATCAGCGGCGGTTCCGCCGCATCGACGAACGGTCCCGGAACGGCCACCATGGCGTCGATCGCGCGCAGGCAGTTGACCGCGGTGCTGTCGAGGTCGCTCACGTGGCAGCCGGCGTCCTCGGCGGAGGCCACCCAGCAGATCGCGCCGTCGTCCCGGCGGCGGGGGAGGCCATACCCACGCTGCATGACGCGTTCGGCGAAGAGGTCGAACGTGAGGTCGATGGCCCGCTCGGGCCGGTGCCGGAACGCGTCGCCCGGCCGGATGAGGTCCGCCAGGCCGAGGATCGCCTGGAGCACGTCACCCTCCGCCTTCCAGCCGAAGTGCCCGATCGCAGCCAGCACGCTGCTGGACGCGGGCTTCTGGCCCTGGCGGGGCGGGCGGAGGTCGTTGGCGAGCAGCCAGGCCCGGTACGCGGTGAGCTTGGAGAGAATCCGCGCCTCCTCGTGCTGCGCGGGATCCGGCGCGAAGTCGGGGCGGGAGTCGATCTCGGCGAGCGTCGCCTTGAGCGCCGGCTTGGCAAGGGCGAGGCGTCGGGTGTGGCTCGGGCCTTTCGCCTGGGGTGCTTCGGCGATGGACTGGTCCGTCGTGGACGCGGTGATGCTGATGTCGGTCATTCTGTGTCTCCGATGTCTATGGGATGCGGGGCCGATGCGGACGGCATGGCCCCGATTGGGCGCTGTTTGCTGATGGTGGAGGGGCGGACGGCCCCGTCGCGTCCCGCGGCGTCAGCCGTCGCGTTCGCTGGTGCTCAAGCCGCGGCCGCGGTCGAGCCAGTCGTCGAGGTCGTCGACGAGGTACCCGACCGACGAGCCCTGGGTTACGAACACGGGGCCACCCCCGTAGACTCGCCACTTCTCGAGGGTGCTCTTGGCGCGGCCGATGTACTTTGCGGCCTGGGCGGTATTTAGTATGGCGCTGCCGTTGATTGTCTTGCGTGGCATTGTGTTACCTCCAGTTGGAGGCCAGCCACATCTAGGGCGCTGCAAATCCCGTGCAGGTGCGTGGATTACGGGCGCATCGGTGGTGTCTACGCGGGGATGCGGGAACATCTATCACAGTAGGGCGCGGCGATTTCTCGCGGCGAATCGACCACGACTCGCTACGCTTGCCGCGCCTTGCGAAACTGGCGACAGTCCTGCATTCAGCCGGCTAGGCGGCGGACCGTGCCGCTGCCCTTCTACGTCAGGCCGCGCGTTTTCGACCCGGGTTTCGGCGTGACTTGTATGGGCGCTTGCCCTTGTCGTCCTGCCACAGGGTGGCCTCGCGCCACGCATTGTCGAAAATTCTTTCGGACAGATGCGGTTCGTAGAGCGCCCGGATCGGGGTCTCGAAGTCGTCGCGACTAAGCATCCCCTGCGGGTCCGCGTCGAACTTTTCCCGCAGAAGCGTCGCCACCGCCGTCGTCACGCTGGCCATGTCGATGTCGTCGAGGCGCTCTGGCGTCAGGCGCAGGAGCAGCCTCATCAGACGGTTGGCCGCCGCCTGATCGTCGCGGGGGCGCCTGGCCTCCGCGATCGCGCTCATGTTGCCCAGCACCGTCTCGCCCATCGCTTCCAGCGGCCCGCTGTCCTCGGGCCGATGCAGCATGTCGGTCAGCGCAAGTACGCCTCGCATGAGTTGCAGCTCGGCGTCGTCGATGAACACCCACATGTCGTCGCGACGACCGTTCAACTTCCGCTCGATCCTACCGGTAGCAAGCGCGCGATCGACGACGTCGGGCACCCAGTCCGTCGATGGTATCGGCCGCGTCGCGCCACCTCCGCTGGGCTGCGCCTTGGCGACGAGCGCGCCCGTCATGAGCGCGGTGTGGAAGTGGCTCGCCGCCGCGTTCCTGTACCCGGCGCCGTCCTCGAAGTCTTCGCCGACGAGGTCCTCTGTCCGAATCTCCCAGAGGGTGCTCAGCACGTCGTCGAACGCGGCGATGATGAAGTGCAGGCCGGCACGCTGGGGCCAGCCCGAGCGGTTCAGATGAATCTGCCACTGCGTCGCGTCGTCACGCACCTTCACCGTAATCGGCGCCCCTTTTCCCAATGGCGACCAGCTAACCCAAGACTAGTTAAGCGACAGTTTCTGGATGGCGCGACGTTTCAGGGTGGCGGAAGCCGGCCGCGCGGGGCACAGTTTCAGGATGGGTGAGACGGTGATGCAGCAGCTTGGTCGGCGCGTGCGCGAGGCGCGCGAGGCGACCGGGCTGTCGCAGGCTGCCTTCGCAGAGAAGGCCGGCATGGACCGCCTTTATTATGGGCGGATCGAGCTGGGGAAGCAGAATCCGACGGTGAACGTCCTGTTCCGGATAGCGCTCGAGGCGGGCGTCAATGCTGCCGACCTGCTCACCGGCATCGACGTCGATCCCGAGGAATTGCGGTCGCTACCCCGCCCGACGCGGGGTCCGCGGAAACCCTGACCGGCGCTAGCGGTCGCGCGCCGGGTAGACATGCGTCCTGACCGTCTGGATCTCGTCGAGCATCGCGGGCGTCATCCTGCCGGCGACCGCCATGAGTTCCGCCTTCGCGGCGGCGTAGCCGGGCGCCAGGTTCTGCGTAGGGGCGCCGGTCATCCTGCGGATGCCGACGCCGTCGTTGCCGAAGGCGAAGTCCTGCCCGCGGGGCAGTATGACCGTCAGCGGATTGTCCGGGCGCGACCACAGCGCGCACCGTTCCAAGGTCGTGAGCTCGCCGTCGTTCATCTCGAACACGATGATGTTCTTCGGTCCCTTCGCCGCCTTGCCGCGGTCGAACTCGAGGTAGACGACGTCCTTTCCCGTGCGCATCGCGAGCGCCGCGGTGTCACGCCTGGCCATGGGGTTGTTCACGGGTCCAGCCATGAACATCACGGTGGGCTCGGCATCGGGCTCGTCATTCAGCGCGTGGTGTCCGAAGCGCGTCAGGACCGTCGTGGCGATCAGGAAAGCCATCGTCGTCCCGTCCGACCGACGATGCGGGCGGTCGTCGGCCCGGTGCCGGTCCAGTCCTCGCGATGCCGACGGTCCCGTCAACCGCGCAGCATCGTCGGCCGCTTCAGCTTTAACGCTCTCCTGCTGGCTGCCATCGAGCGCGCGCGAGCGGCCGTGCGGCCGTGCCGAGATGATGCGGTTCATCTCGACGCCATAGGCCCCAAAGTCGTCGTCCTCGAGCACGACCGCCGGCTCGCCGGTTACATCGAAGAGCCGCTTCTCGAGTTCGGTGAGCGAGATCGCCGCATCCGCGTCGAGCCCTGCCTTTTCCAGTGCGATGCTGCGGGCCTCGATGGCCACGTTGTGGGCGACGCCGCGGTTCTCTGGCCGAAGCCTGTCGACCGTCCGCCGGATGAGTTCCTTCAGGGCGTCGCCCGTCTCATCGTCGATCACCACCAGATGCTCGATGCTCTGGGCTTCCGCGTCCTCGGCGAACTCTCGGGCAAGGTCGTAGAGCCCCTGTGGAGAGAGGTCGATCGTCTCGCGCAGCGGGATGCCGACCTGATCCCTCAGCATCGTCATGATGTCGCCCATGGCCCAGGCGTGGACGTTGTAGACGTCCGGGAGTGGCTTCTGTGCAGGGATCATACTTGGTCTCCGTTGAGATCGGACTGGTTGTGGTGGATGCGGTGAAGGCCACCGCGAGGCCGGCATTGGGTAGGTTCCCGGTTCGGGCACTCGAATCGGCTGATGCCGCGTTCGTCGAATTGCGGGCAGGTGCGGGGATTCGCCGCCACGCTCCCGCCGGAACGGCCAACGGCCCACGGACAAGATGGGCAGCCGGATTGGGCTGGCCCTGTCCGATGGTCACGGTGAACGCCCCGCAAACCACTCCCGTGAACCCGGCCGAAGGGCTTCACGTGAGAAGACGGTTATGCTGGGAGCGGACGACGACGGACGGAGTTCGGTTGATCCGGCCTTTCTGAAAATCTGCGGCGGGCTTGCGGCGATGAGGGGTCGACCCGGCGACGCCGCCGCCGCCGGGCCGGACGGCTCACTCAGCCATCTCGAACATCTTGTTCATCGCCCGGATGTCCAGAACGGTCATCAGGCTGCCGATGGGCGAGACGACCGGCACGCTGCCCGGCTTCCGGCCTGCACGGGCGAGAACCGCTTCGCGCGCGATGTCGTAGCCGTGGTCGTGGTGGCGCCCCGACATCCCGCGGACCAGGAGGCGGCCCTTCGAGCTGCGCTTGATGACCATCCCGGAGTTCGGGAAGACGAGGACGGCTTGGCTGCGGCGGTCGCGCTTCCAGAGCCTTCCGTCCTGCACGACCAGCGATTGCTTGAGGCCGTCGGTGACGACGACGTGGAAAGCGACAGGGCCGCGCACTACATCCTCGAGATCGAAGGACGCATGGATGATCTTGTAGTTCTTGCGCAGCCCGAACATCCCGAGGTCGTTCTGCTCCGCCTCGGTCGGCAGGCGGCCGCCGAAGAACAGGGTGTCCATCTCCGTGTCGCGTCCGCCACATGGGGTCATCTCGTGCTTGATGGCGGCGACCATGTGGTTGATCGCGTGCTGGTCGAATTGGCTGGTCATGCTGGTTCCTTTCGGCACGCGCCAGGCGTGCTTCCTCGTTGGTCGATGGAAGCCAAGGAGGTTTTTCCTCTCCCTGGTCACTTCCACACTTCAGTTCTTCGGAATGGTCGATGCCGCCGCGGTCGGCGTTAACCGTGCCTCCCAGCGGCTTCTTAGCGGCTGGGGGCACAGGGAGGTCATGCTGGGAGCGGACTACGACGGGACGGAGATCGGTCGGTCCGCCCTGCGGAGGCCCGGGGCGCAGGAGCGACCCGGGCGACCACGGTCTCAGGCGGCCTTTTGGAGCACGGGAAGCTCGAAGACGTCGCCCCGTTCTCGCTGCCTGATCTGGAGGTCGAGGAGCCGGTCGTAGGCGCGGACCATGCCAGGCATCGCGTCGTCGAACGTGGCGGGCGCCTTGCGCGAGTAGCGTAGCCTGAGGTCGTTCTTGAGCTGGAATGCGCCCATGTCGAAGCTGTCCGGCACGAGGCGTGCGCGGTCGTCCCCAGGGGCCATCCATAGCGCGCAGTTCTCCACGAAGAACGCCTGGTCGCCGCAGAGCGCTGCGAGGCCGATGCGCGGGATATGAGGGTTCTCCGTGGGGTGGATCCAGATCAGCGGGATGCCGGTCCGCCGGAGGGTCGGCTCGGCCTGCACGAGCGCCATGGCGTGCGGTTCGGCGCCACTGACGAACACTTGGGTCTTGCGGATGAATTCGGCATGCCGCCCCGGTTTCCCGCAGAGTAGGTGGCTGAGCGCACCCATGAAGTTGCCGACACGCTGCTGATCGGTGACGTTGGTCATATTACTTTCTCCTTTAGACCGCGCTGTGCACGGTCATTTTTTCCACTCTCATCAGAGAGCCAATTTCATTCTTCGAACTTGGAAAACGGAATGCGCACGCCGACCGCCCCGGCAGTCCCGAAGGTCGGCCAAGGTGATGTCGGAACGATGCTGTTGGAAAAATTCGTGCGGCGGCAGCTGGCCGTGCACTGAAAGTTAACTTCTGTACTTCTATGATCCGCTGGGGCGGCTGCTGAGAGCTAAATACCTTTTCCCCTCTACCATTGAACTCAAAGACATCGCCGCAGCGGTGTTAGAGGCGACGAAGGTCGCCTCACTGCGTAGGCGGCAGCGGCCGCCTACGCCTCGCGCTCTTCACTTTTTTTATGCGAACTTCGCAGCTGTGGACTGCGCCTCGCCCATCGAGGAGGCCACGCGCTTGACGGAGCCCGAGCGCACGTCCCCGACGGCGAAAACGCCCGGGCAAGATGTTGCGTGGGGCGAGGCGGAGCTGACGTCTCCGCCGGTCAGGACAAAACCCTTGTCGTCGAGCCGCACCAGATCCGCGAGCCAAGCCGTGTTCGGCACCGCACCGACCATCACGAACATCGCGCAGGTGTTTACGGTCTCCACCGATCTGCCCCGGCGGATGGTGACGGCCTCCAGACGGTCACCGCAATGCACGGCGGTGACCTGTGCACCGTAGTCGATCGTGATCGCCGGATCTGCCGCGAGCCGGCTTGACAGGTAGCTGGACATGGAGGCGGCGAGCGAGCCTCCTCGGGCTAACAGGCGGACCCGCGCGGCGATCCGGCTGCGGTACATGGCCGCCTGAAGGACGCGTACGGAGACATCGTCCAGGGGTGGGACCCTCATTGATCGTCCCCTCGCGGTAATACCCTCAATAATGGCTTCCGAGCGGAGGGGCTCGGAATGCTGACTTCCCCTTTAGTGCGGTATGATGATCAGCGTCGGTAATTGGGCCGGTTGCGGACAGGCAGCTTACCGGCGCACGACTCAGCATAGCTGCCGTCCCCCGCCAATCACATCTCACGGCAGGTTACGACCAAACCACGACGTTCAATGGCGTCGTCGCGAACGTCAGGACCGGACAAGAGCAGCCGCCCGAGATTCATGACCTGTCCGACGGCGCCCTGGCCCAGGCCCTCGATTATTTGACACCGGCTCAATGCGGTCTGATAGCCGTGATCTCCGCCACGGAACCGCGCATCCTCATAGCAAAGTCGATGCGCTGTCCGACTTTCACGGTCTTGAGCAGTGCCGGTGGGATTGCCGTGAACGCCATTGTCATCGCAGGCCAGCCCAGTGCCGCGATCGGACCATGCTGGATTGTAACCTTGGCGGCTTTGGGATCGATCGCAGTTACGACGCCACTGCCGCGACCGACCTTGACGGCCCCCTTCATCGGCATGCCGTGCATGGAAGCACTCGACTGGGCCGATGCCGTAGTTGTTGTCAGGCCCGCGAGGATGGCGAGTGCCAACAGGGTGTTCTTCATAGCGTATTCCTTTGCAGCGTTGGGACTGGGGTTGAAGGGTGAGGGGAACGCCGGGCGCGCCGCAGCAGCAGGAATGCTGCCGGTAATACCAGCATCGAGAGCAACGGTGCGGTGAGCATGCCTCCGATCATGGGAGCCGCAATCCGGCTCATCACTTCGGAACCGGTGCCTGTGCCGATCAGGATCGGAAACAGGCCGGCCAGGATCACCGCGACCGTCATCGCCTTGGGCCGGACACGAAGGAGGGCGCCTTCGCGCACTGCCGCTGCGACCTCTGCGTCGTCCGGTGTAGGACCGCGGGCATCCAGCGCGTGCTTGAGGTAGATCAGCATCACCACGCCAAACTCGGCCGAAACACCGGCGAGCGCGATGAACCCGACACCGCTCGCGACCGATTGGTTGTAGCCGAGCAGATAGAGCAGCCATAGACCGCCGGTGAGCGCGAACGGCAGGGTGCCCATCACCAGCGCGGCCTCATCGAGCCGGCGAAAGGTCGCGTAGAGCAGCAGGAAGATGATGACCAAGGTCGCCGGAACGACAATCTTCAATCGCTCGACGGCGCGCTGCAGATACTCGAACTGTCCGGTATAGGTGACGCTGACGCCAGGCGGCAGTTTCACCTTGGCGGCGATCACGTTCTGCAGGTCCCGAACGATGGTGGTGAGCGGTGCGCCACGTCCATCGATGTAGATCCACGTCACCGGTCGGCCGTTCTCGCTGCGCAGCATCGGCGGTCCATCGGTGATGCGGACGTCGGCGACGGTGCCGAGCGTGATCTGCTGTCCTGCCGGCGTCAGCACGGCTAAGTTTCGCAAGCCCCCGATGCTGTCGCGCAGTTCACGCGGATAGCGCACGCTGATCGGATAACGCGCGAGTCCCTCGACGGTCTGGCCGATTGTCTCTCCGCCGATCGCACCTGACACGATCGACTGCACGTCGGCGACGTTGAGACCATAGCGTGCTGCGGCGGCCCTATTAATGTCGACATCGATATACCGCCCGCCGGTGAGCCGTTCGGCCAGCGCCGAGCCGACCCCGGGCACGGTTTTCGCGACCTGTTCGATCTCGCGCGCAGTTGCGTCAATCTCGGCGAGGTTCGCGCCTGCCACCTTGATGCCGATCGGACTCTTGATGCCGGTCGACAGCATCTCGATCCGGTTGCGGATTGGAGGAATCCAGAAATTGGCGAGGCCCGGCACCTTCACCGCCTTGTCGAGCTGATCGATCAATTTGTCCTGCGTCATGCCCGTGCGCCACTGATCCTTGGGCTTGAAGCGGATCGTGGTCTCGAACATTTCGAGCGGGGCAGGGTCGGTCGCGGTGTCGGCGCGGCCGGCCTTGCCGAACACGCTTTCGACTTCGGGTACGGTCTTGATGAGCCGGTCGGTGAGCTGAAGAAGCTGGCCGGCCTTGGCGGTCGAGATGCCGGGCAGCGCGGACGGCATGTAGAGCAGGTCGCCCTCGTTCATCTGCGGGATGAACTCGCCGCCAAGCTGACTGATCGGCCAGAGGCTGGTCGCAAAGACGAGGACGGCGATGACCAGCGCCTGTTTAGGCCGCGCCAGTACCCAATCGAGCGCGGGACGGTAGATGCGGGTGAGGACGCGATTGATCGGATTGGCATTCTCGGACGGAATGCGCCCGCGGATCAGTAACCCCATCAGCACCGGGATCAGCGTGATCGACAGGATCGCAGCCCCCGCCATCGCATAGGTCTTGGTGAAGGCGAGCGGCGCGAACAGCCGCCCCTCCTGGCCCTGGAGCGAGAAGATCGGCACGAACGAGAAAGTGATGATGAGCAGGCTGAGAAACAGCGCCGGGCCGACCTCGACCGCTGCGGCGGTGATCACGCGCCAGCGCTCGGCACCCGCCAACGTTTCGTCCGGATGATCGTACGCCCAATGTTCGAGATGCTTGTGCGCGTTTTCGATCATGACGACGGCCGCATCGACCATTGCGCCGATGGCGATGGCGATGCCGCCCAGCGAGAGGATATTGGCGTTCAGTCCCTGCACGCGCATCGCGATGAAGGCGATGAGGATACCGAGCGGCAACGTGAGAATGGCGACCAGCGCCGAACGGACGTGCCAGAGGAACAGCGCGCAGACGAGCGCCACGACGATGAACTCCTCGATCAGCTTGCTGCGCAGATTGTCGACCGCGCGATCGATCAGGCCCGACCTGTCATAAGTGGTGACGACCTCCACGCCGGGCGGCAGGCTCTTCTTCAATTCGTTGAGCCGGGTACGAACGCCGTCGATCACTTCACGCGCGTTCTTGCCCTGGCGCATCACGATGACACCGCCTGCAACCTCGCCCTCGCCGTTGAGCTCGGCCAACCCGCGACGCATTTCGGGACCGATCTGAATCGTGGCGACGTCGCCGAGTGTCACGGGCACGCCGCCAACCGTCTTGAGCGGCACGCTGCGGAAATCGTCGAGCGTCTTCAGATAGCCGGTCGCGCGGACGATATATTCCGCCTCGGCCATCTCAAGGACCGATCCGCCGCTCTCCTGGTTGCCGCGCTTCAGCGCTTCAGTGACCGCCTCGTGGGTGATGCCGTAAGCGGCCAGCTTCTGCGGATCGAGCACGACCTGATACTCTTTCACCATGCCGCCGATGCTCGCCACCTCGGCGACCCCCGGCACGGTCTTCAATTCGTAGCGTAGGAACCAGTCCTGGATGCTGCGGAGTTGCGCGAGGTCGTGACGCCCGGTCCGGTCGACCAGCGCATATTCATAGACCCAGCCCACCCCGGTAGCATCCGGGCCGAGCGATGCCTTTGCGCCCTCGGGCAGGCGGCTTTGCACCTGGCTCAGATATTCGAGTACCCGGCTGCGCGCCCAATAGAGATCGGTCGCGTCATCGAACAGGACATAGACGAAGCTGTCTCCGACGAACGAATAGCCGCGCACCACGCGCGCGCCCGGCACAGACAGCATCGTCGTCGCGAGCGGGTACGTAACCTGGTTTTCGACGATCTGCGGGGCCTGGCCCGGATAGGTGGTGCGGATGATGACCTGGACGTCGGACAGGTCGGGCAGCGCATCGACTGCTGTCGAGCGCAGAGCGCCCACTCCGACGACGATCAGCGCGAGGGCTGCGAGCAGGACGAGGACACGCGCCTTGACGGACGCCTCGATGATCCGCGCGATCACTTCGTGTCGCCCGTGATCGGCCGCGCGGCGATGCCGGTCAGGCTCGCCTCGCTGTCGAGCAGGAACTGGCCCGACGCGACGACATTCTCGCCTGGTGCGAGTCCGGCGAGGATTTCGGTCCTGCCACCTGCATCACGGCCCGTCTTGACCTCTGCTGGCCGATAGCGGCCCTTATCCTCGGCGAGCATGACCAGCGTGCGCGTGCCGGTGCGGATCACGGCTTCGCTCGGCACCAGCAGTGCGGTGTCGGACGTGCCGCCCAGATGGACGGTCGCGAACATGCCGGGGCGCAAGCGGCCGCTAGGGTTGCGCAGCTCGATCCGTACCGTGAGCGTGCGGCTGTCGGCTTGTGTCGTCGGCAAGACAGCGATGATCCGTCCGGTAAAATGCTCGGCAGGGAAGGCCGCCAGTTCGGCAGTCGCGGTTTGCCCGACCTTGATGGCGCTCGCGCGCACCTCGGGCACTGCGGCATTCAGCCAGACCGTGGCTAGGCCGTTGACCTGTGCCAGCGTCTGCCCGGTGGCGAGCGTTACACCCTGCCGCGCGTCAAGCGTCTGGATGACACCGGCGATTGGACTGCGCACGGTGGTCATGCCGCGCCCGCGCGGCGTGCCGCCCGGAATACCGAGAAGGCGCAGGCGCTGGGCTGCGGCCGCAGTGAGCGCCCTGTCGCCGGTCCGCCGCACGGCCTCATATTCCGCCTGTGCACCGCCCCATTCGGGCACCAAGATGTCGGCGATCGGCGCCCCGCGCGCAATCACGTCGCCCGGCGCCCGATTATAGACCCGCTGGACGAACCCGGCTGCGCGCGACTGGATAATTGCGACGTCACGCTGGTTGAAGTCGATCGTGCCGGTCGCATCCAGTGCGCCGGCCAGCGTTCCGGTAGTCGCCGTGGCGATACGGATGCCGAGATTTTGCATCGCGGACGGATCGATCGAGATGCCGGGCTTGGCGGCCGGTCCCGTGGCACTCGCATCCGGATATTTGGGGATCGTCTTCATCCCCATCGACGAGAGCGAGTCCGGATTGTCGTAATGCTCCTGCGGCACCATCGGGTCGTAATAATAGAGTGGCTTGGGCTTCGCCGCGGAGGCCGGACCGGCGGTCGCCGATGTCGCCGGGGCGGTCGTAGCCGGACCAGTCAACCGTGCGGCGACGAACCCGATCCCGCCGCTGGCAAGGATCGCAAGAACGACCGCGCGGGACGCGGGCGTGCGGGGGACGAGATCGCGCGGGCTCATCGTGGGTCGCTCCGATAGGTGAGGGTGAGACGCGCACCGTCGATCGCGACCAATGCCTCGCGGTCGAGCGTTTCGAGGGCCGCATTGGCAAGCGCACTATGTGCGTCGACGACATCGAGCAGTCCGGCACGTCCGCCAGCATAGCTCGCGGTCTCGAGATCGACGCGCTCGCGCGCCAACGGCTCGAGCGTCTCCTTCGATCGCATCCACTGCGCATGGTGCATCACATGATCGGCAAGGCTCGCATCGAGGCCTGCCGCGAGTTGGCGGGCGGTATCTTCCTGCTCGGCGCGCCGTTTCGCCGCGTCCGCGGCGCGGGCGGCGATCAACGGGTCTTGGCGGTGCGATTTGAACAGCGGCAGGCCGATAGTGACGCCGGCGGAGACATAGTCGCCAAAGCGCGGATCGCGGCGCTGGTAGCTGACGTCGACCCCGAAATCCGGACGGCGATCGGCCTGCGCCAACCGGACGTCGGCATCGGCTTGGCCGACACGGGCGGCAATCGCCGCCAGCATGGGGTTGCGGTCGAGCGCGCTGCGCAATTGCGCGGGGTCCACCATGAAGTCTGGCACCGGGCCGGCGACCACAGGGGTCGGATCTCCGGTCCAGCGGATCAGGTCTGAGCGCGCGCGCGCGATCGCGGACACCAGTTCGTCGCGGCGATCATCGAGGGCGGCGAGACCTTGGCGTCCGGCAAGCGTCTGCGCTGGGCGAGCGCTTCCCGCCGATACCGCACTTGGTGATGTCCGTACCAAACGATCGAGCCTGCCGCGCACGGCGTCGAGCGCCACCAGACGGCGCTCGGCATAGGCCAGCGTGATCCAAGCGATTGCGGTTTCGACCTCGACGGTGCGGGCTTCAGCTACCGCCTCTGCATCGGCAGTCGCAATATCGGTATCGGCGCGCGCCTGTTGCGCGTGCCGCTTGGCGGCGTTCGGAATGTCCTGCGATAGCCCGACCCGCGCCCAGGTGAAATTGTCGCGATTGGGCTCGAACGCGAGCGGCCCCGAGACCGGGAAGCTGTCGATCCCGAGCGCAAGCTTCGGATCGGGGAGAGCGCCTGCGGCCTCGCGTGAAGCACGCGCGCTATCGGCACCGAGGGCACGAGCACGTAGTGACGGCGCATGGCTCTTCGCTGCGGCGAGCGCCGCATCGAAGGAGAGCGGTCCTGCCGCGGCTGTAGTGGTGATAAGCGCAGCGATCAGCGCAGCGCTCAGTATCGTGTATCTGGACATGGTTTTCCCCGCTGGCAGATCGATGCGTAGCGAAAAGTCGACCGGCAGGGTCAAAGCCCTGCCGGTCGACTTTCAGCACTCGATTAGGAACTGTGCGAGGCGCAGCAGGCCATAGCGCCGAACTTGGCCGTCATCATAGACTGGCAAACGTCGGCGTCGGTCATCGCAATGGCCGCTGGCACCCAGACGCGGCGCGCCACGGCAAGCGGCGCGCGAGGGCCGGGAGCCTGGGTACTCGCCCGCCATTCGTAATGACCGGCATCTGGACGCGGTGATGCGGATGCGGAGGTGGGAGCAAACACGGCGATCACACCGACGAGAACGCCGGAAAACTTGATATTCATAGTCTTAATTCCTTGATCTGAGCAGTGGCCGCCAGCACGCAAGAGCCTCAAAGAGGCCTGCGGCAGACGGATTCCGGGTGTCAGATCAGGAAGCTGGGTGGGTCGGGGTCGGGGCCGTAGGTCCGCCCATCAAGGCGCGCAGTCAGTGGCCATGCTGGATCAAGGCGATCGAGCTGGCGTGTCGTGAGAGTAGCACCTACCGGCTCGGTGATCGCTGCGGTGGTGCATCCCATCGCCGCGATGCATTGGAGCGTCATCTTCTTACACGGCACCGAGCCGTGCATCTGTCCCGCCGTCATGCCATCGCGGCAATCCATTGAGGCCATTGTCGCCATGGACATGGTCTCGCTCTGAAGCGGGCTCATTGCCATGGCCGTGGACTGTCCGAACAGGCCGACGACCGCAAAGAACAGCAGGAAAAGGCGAAGAAAGCGAGTCACGTCATCGTGTAACCTAATGCAACGGGGTTAAAGGTCAATTCGCCGAAACGAGCAGTCGGTTACACGGCAAGATCGATGCCGTAGGACCAACCAGCTCTTATCCACCATGATGCGCGAAGACGCGCCTCCCAGCCGGGCCGAACGCGATCACGTCATATGGCTGCGCTTTTATGCCCGGCACTTCCATGCCGGGTGAACCCATCGGCATTCCAGCCACGGCTAGGCCGCGCACACCCTTGGGATGCTGCGCAAGCGCTCGCTTCATGTCGACGATCGGGACATGTCCTTCGAAAGCCATACCGTCGAGGATCGCGGTATGGCAGGAGCCAAGATCAGCCGGCACACCCATCTTGCGCTGCAGCACGTCGCGGTGCGTATCATCGATGATCTGGACGTTGCGGCCGAACTGCTGGCGCACCTGTGCCGCCCACTTCTCGCAACATCCGCATCCTGGATCGCGATGCATCGCAATACTGTTCGCCGCCAATGCGGCAGCCGGCATCATCATGGCTGCGGCGGCAAGTGCGCTACGGATCGACAACTTCATCGCTCGACTCCTCGGGTAAGCCCCGCCCGTGAGGGCGGGGACTTAGGCAACGGCCTTACTGGGGACGCTTGCCCATCTTGCGAAGCATCCCATTCAGCGTCGCGATCTCGCGGTTTTGGCCGGTGATCGTTTTCTGCGCCTCGCGCCGAATCTCGGCATTCTGGCTGTGACGAAGCACGGTCTGCGACATGGTCACGGCGCCGCGATGGTGCTCGATCATCTTGCGGACCCACGTCTCGCCGGCATCGGCGCCCATCGCCGCCATCATCTGCTCATGCATCTTCATCATATCCGGCCCGTACGGATTGGCCGGGGTCGGCTGCATCATCTTGGAATGATCCATGCCCTGCATCTGGCTATGGTCCATCCCCGCCATGCCGCCCTGCTGCGCGACAACGGGGCTAGCGGCGAGCGCCGCAGCGAGGATACCGATCGTGGTGATAGTCTTCATGGGTACTGCTCCCTAGGAACCCCCGCCCTACAAAGGAGCTACGCGGCAGCCTTGCTCACCCCTCAAACTTTTCTTCGCCTGCGGCGCGGCCAGCGCATGTAGAGGAGCACCACCCCCGCTACGGCCAGGATCAACCCTCCCGCTGCGAATGCCATCATCCAGGGCGTGTTGAAGTTTTCGTGGTTCTTCCAGTCCATGATGTGGAGACCCCAGAAGAAGTCATAGAGCCGCCACGTGCCGGTTCTGACACCGACGATCTTCCCGTTATCCGGCAAGACAAAAACCCGGGTCGTCTCCGCATCCTCGAACTGCACGCGCCAAACCGGCAGCTTGCCACGAAACTCAGTGCTCGCGGTGCGGACCAGCATCGCCGACGCAGGCGGCGCGCCGGTGCCGCGGTACGCCGCCGTCGCGATCTTCACGGCGAATGGCGCATCGATGCTCGCCATCGGGTTTCCGCTCAGGGCATCGTGCATGCGCACGGTGCCGTCCGCCATCGTCAGCTCGGCGACGGGACGGCCGAGCAAGCTCGTATAGCGCAACTCACGAACAAGACCCGGCGCCGCGCTCAGGACGGCTGTCGGTGAAACGAACTGCTGGGCCGGTGCCAGTGTCTCCCGGCTATCGCGGGCGACGAGATGCTCGCCGCGAACCCGCTCGATCGGCAGGATGCTCATCAGCAAGCCGCTGGAGAACCAGAGCAGCAACTGCACACCTATAATCAGCGCCAGCCAGCGATGAAGCTTGCTAGCGCCGATATGGGGTCGGTACATAGAACGGACCCAGATATACGCTAAGCGCCGACAGGTCTGCTTGGGTGTCCGAAAACACCCGTTTGTCACGCATCTGCGATGGCGATAGGGTTTTCCGTCATCCCTGGTGCCTAGCGACGACTTTTGGGGCAAAGCCGTCGTAGCAAGCTCAGCCACATTGAGTCGATCTACGGGAAAGGCTGTCTTGCACTCGGCGCCTCTTGCGCGACGGCATGGCGATCGCTCCCCCCGTCTAGAAAGGGATAGGCTATCGAAAGAGTCTGGGTGACATCGTCCAGCCAAACGATCAATTTCGCTATTGATTTCATCATGGTAGGCCGCTTGCATGACCGCATCCGATCGCGCCGAACAGAATCTAATCCTCCGCTGTCCGGAGCCGCTCAATGCGGAAACGCCTCCGGATAAACTGATCACGTCCTTCCTGACGCCGCAGGCGAATTTCTACATCCGCAGTCACGGACCTACGCCGGAGCTGGCCGACGATCATCGTATAGCGCTGGACGGCTTGGTCGACCGCCCGCGCTCCTACACGGTCGCCGAACTTCAAACGGCATTTGCGACCCGGACAGTGACCGCGACCATGCAGTGCGCCGGCAATCGTCGGGCACATCTTCAAGACGTGGAAAAGACTTCGGGCGATCCCTGGGACGTGGGCGCGATCGGCAATGCGGCTTGGACCGGCGTCGCACTGTGCGACGTACTCGCCGCGGCCGGCATCCAAGATGGCGCGTCGTTCGTCGGCACTACGGGGGCCGACGACGTGGATGTCGATGGTGAGACGGCGCCGTTCGGTGCCTCGATCTCGATCGCCAAGGCGCTAGAGCCGGACGTGCTCATCGCCTGGGGCATGAACGGCGAGGTGCTGGCCCCCGAACATGGCGCACCGCTGCGGCTCGTCGTGCCGGGCTATGCGGGCGTTCGTAGCGCCAAGTGGCTGACGCGCATCGAGGTGCGCGATCGCCCGTCCGATGCGCCGATCCAGGCCAAGGACTACAAGCTCTTTCCGGCGTCGGTAGCGAAGGAGGACGCGGATTGGGACCGGGGCCTGACGATCGAGGAGATGCCGCTCAACGCTGCGATCTGCGCCCCCGTGGACGGCGCGCATATCGGCGCCGGCGCATGCGAAATCGCGGGCTATGCGGTCGCCTTCGGCCGAGCGGTCTCGCGCGTCGAGGTCTCCGTCAATGACGGCACCGACTGGCTGCAGGCGGAACTGACCAGCCAACCGGATTCACCCTGGAGCTGGACGCAGTGGCACGTCACGGTCGATCTCTCGCCCGGGCTCCACGTCCTGGTCGTGCGCGCCGTCGACGGTGCCGGGCAGATGCAGCCCGAACGGCCCGAAGCGATCTGGAACTTCGCCGGCTATCTCTCGACGGCTTGGCATCGCACCACCGTCACCGCCGGCTGATGGACGCGCCGCACGACGCCGATCGGGCCCATGCGAAGCTGGCGGAGAGCGCGAGCACGCTGAAGGACAGCGCAGTCCAGCAGGTGGACAGCGCTGATCGTCGCACGGAGCTTGCCGCAGACCGCACAATCCTCGCCGGTGAACGCACCTATGCCGCCTGGGTGCGTACCGGACTGGCGGCGCTCGCTTCCGGGATCGGCGCGCGCGCGCTGCTCAAGGACGTCGTGTTCCCGTGGCTGGCGACGGCGACCGGGACCATGCTGATCCTGTTCAGCGCCTTTTGCTTTGTCGCCGCGGTGTGGCGCGAGATGGGTGCCGGCGCCCCGCCGCCACGACCCGACATCAAGCGCCTGCCAGCGGCGTTGCTCCTGGTAATGAACGGGTTTCTTATGCTCGTGTCGCTGGCCGCGCTCGTCGGCATCTGGACGGCGCGCTCTTAGCGCAGCAGCGCTAACCACGCTACGGGCCGATCAGACCCGGCAGCGCATCGGCGGCTTTCGTGCGGTATCGCCCCTTGTGACGCAGCCCGAAAACGACGCGCGGGTCGAAACCGATCGGTCCCGCATGTAGCGTACCCGGGTCGGTCCATATAACGGGCTCAGATAGACCCTGGCGACTGACAGGTCCGAGCATTTGCCCGACCAACATGCCCATTGACGGTTGGGGCCAACGTCTCATAGATCGACCTCGGCAATGGATTTCTGCCGGGCAATTTGGCCGAACCGCTCTGACATGAGCTGATGATTCCTACTTGGCGCCGTCAGGCAGCAAGGAGGAATTGTGCGCGCTACCTTTCGCAATCTGGTCGACACGCTGAACGTTGCGGCATTCGTGCGCGATCGTCACGACCATGCGATCTCTGTCCTGCGCTGGGCGCTGATCCTGCTGCCCATGGCGGCACTCGTCGGGACGCTATGTGCGGCGTTCCTGTTGAGCCTCGATACCGTTACGCGACTGCGGTTCGCATCGCCCTGGCTGCTCTATCTGCTGCCGGTGGGCGGGTTCGTGGTCGGATTGCTCTACCATCTCACCGGGCGCTCGGTGGAGGGCGGCAACAACCTGATCGTCGAGCAGATCCACGAGCCGGGCGGCGGTGTGCCGCTGCGGATGGCGCCGCTCATCTTCTTCGGCACAGTGGTGACGCATCTTTTCGGTGGCTCGGCCGGACGTGAAGGCACCGCCGTCCAATTAGGCGGAAGCCTTGCCAGCGGTTTCGGCCGCGCGCTCCACCTCGATGCGGGCGGCACGCGCATCCTGTTGAAGACGGGGATCGCAGCCGGGTTCGGCGCGGTCTTCGGCACGCCGATCGCAGGAGCGGTCTTCGCGCTCGAAGTGCTGGCGATCGGCCGCGTTGAATATTCCGCGCTGGTGCCTTGCCTTGTTGCAGCGCTGGTCGGCGATTGGACGTGCCTCGCCTGGGGTATCCATCACGGTGTCTACCCGATCGGTGCGTTGATACCCGTCGATGCGCTGCTCGTGACGAAGGCAGGTGTTGCGGGGATCATATTCGGACTGGTCGGTCTGGCCTTCGCCGAAGCCAACCACGTGGTCGGGGGATGGCTCAAGCGTATCGTTCCCTATGGTCCACTACGTCCAGTGATCGGCGGGGCCGTCGTTATCGCGCTCGTCTTCCTGTTCGGCACGCGCGACTATCTGGGCCTGGGTGTCCTGGCAGCGGGGCCCGACAGCCTTACCATCGCCAGCTTCTTCGGACCGGACACGCATCCGTGGAGTTGGGCGATCAAGCTGCTGTTTACCGTCGTCACGCTCGGCGCGGGTTTCAAAGGCGGTGAAGTCACGCCGTTGTTCTTCATCGGCGCAGCGCTCGGTAACGCGCTGGCGCCTTTCTTGGGCGTGCCGACGGGCCTGTTCGCCGCGATCGGCTTTGTCGCGGTGTTTGCCGGGGCCGCCAATACCCCGCTCGCCTGCACCTTCATGGGAATCGAACTGTTCGGCGCCGCCTATGCGGTGCCGATCGCCGTCGCCTGTTTCGTGGCCTATCTCTGCTCGGGCCACAACGGCATCTACCTGTCGCAGCGCGTTGCGATACCCAAGGTGCCGGCAGACGGTCTGGCGCCCGATGCGACACTGCGCGAGACACGTACACGCCGCACAGCACTTCGCGCGCAAAACCGCGTGTCGTGAGTTGATGGCTTAACCTGATCCTCCCGATACGTCGGGCGCAGCCTTCGGATCGGGGTCCTGTGCCTTGCCCTTCGCGGCGCCCGGCTGCTTCGTGCTCATGGCAGTCAGATAGGCGACGATCGCCGGTACGTCGGCTGCGGCGACGGGTGCCTTGTAGACCTCGCGCATCTTGGTGACCTCCGCGGTCCACTGGTCGCCAGAGAGTGGTGGCTGGTTCAGCGCCATGCTCGCCGAATGACACGACGTGCAGTTGGCATTGATGACATCGGCATGCGGGCCGGCGGGATATTGACCTTCGTCGGTCGGAAGATCGACCGAGGTGGACGCCAGCGAAAAGCCGCGCGCCGAGACGCTTGGCGGCGGTGGTGCAGTCGGGGCCGCAGGCGGCGGGGCGACGCGGCTGTTCGGGGCACCGATCGCGAGCAGAAGAACGACGGTCGCGCCGACGAACCCGAACGACAGCGTGCCGATGGAAGGCGTTTTCATGCGGTGCGCTCCTCAGCCGACGACGATGTTGGTGGTTTCGATGTTGCCGCGCATGAACCCGCCCGGATTCCAGATCGGCGTCATCGGCTGCGCGATGCCGGCGGTGTTCCAGCAGCGCGACATCAGCTTTGTTGGGCCCGCATGCGTGAGCGGAACCTGCGCATCCCAGCGGCGGAAACTGTATTTGCCGTGATCGGGGCCGAGCGTCGTCTTGTACCAGGTCTTGCCGTTGTCGGTCGACACATCGACCTTGGCGACGCCGCAATCGCCCCCCATCGCAATACCGCCCAGCGGGATCGAGCGATCGAACGCGATCACCTGCCCCTCGTCGAGGCTCGTGACCCAGCTGCGCGGGATCATCTTGTTGATGGGGACGGTCGGAAAATCCTTCTGGCCAGGCCGCACGTTCGCGCCGGGCGTGGCGGGCACCTTGTACGCCTTGGCCATCCAGTAACCGTCGTCGGGCGCGGCAAGCACCTCGATGTCGTTCAGCATCTTGACCCAGTAGGTCGAATACCAGCCGGGTACGATCAGCCGGACCGGGAAGCCGTTGAGGAGCGGCATCTGTTTGCCGTTCATCCCGAAGGCGAGCATCACCTCGCCGTCGCGCGCATGGTCGATCGACAGCGACTTGGCGAAATCCGGTCCGCCCGCGACCACCGGCTGGTCGAGCGCACCGAACCGCACCGCGACCGCGCCCGGCTTCACGCCGGCGATATCGAGCACATCCCGCAGCCGCACGCCGAGCCATTTGGCGTTGCCCATCGCCCCGTGACGCCACTGCGCACCCGCCACCGGAGGCTGGAACAACGCCCGCGAATTGCCCGAGCATTGGTTGATTGCCGCCAACTCGACGCGCGGCAGCTTCAGCAGTTGCGCGAGCGAGATCGACAGCGGACGCGTGACCGCGCCGTACACCTTGATCCGGAACGCCTCGACATCGATCGCGGTTGGAATGTCGGCCCAGTGCCAGCGGACGAAGAACTGGTCGTTCGGCGTGAAGACGTCGCCATTGAACACGCTCATCGGCGTTTCCAGCAACGGCGGGTGGATACGCTGGAGGATCATGTTGCCCTTGCCGGGGAACGCGTTGGTCATGGGCCGTTCCGATGGGCCACCTGGCAGATGCAGATCGACCATGCTCTGCGCCAGCGCGGGCGCGGCGATCAGCGCGCCGCTACCGATCGCGGCTTCTGAGAGAAAGCGACGGCGGTTCGTCGCCTGCGCCAATTTCATATCCAGGCTGTCCACCAGCATTCTCCCTTCGATGTCATGCTTTTATGCGCGACCCGTCCGCCGGTCTGCCCGGTACGGGTCGATCGGATGCGACGGTTCGATCCGACAGGACGATCAGTTCGGCCCATCAATTGGCTTGGGCGATGCAGGGCGACACGAACAGGTTCCCGCGCCAGCCGCCCGCGACCGTCTTGGCGCCGACCAGCAGCCACATTGCTGCGAGCGCCACTGTGAGGACAGTGCCGACGATCCCGAAAAAGCCGAGCTGAAGCGTCGTGCCGAGCTTGAAGGTGGCGACCGTGTAGACGCCAAGCGGGAAGGTATAGCCCCACCAGCCGAGGTTGAACGGAATGCCCGCGCGCCAGTAGCGGATCGTGATCAGCGTCGCGAGCGCCAGCCACCACAGACCGAAACCCCAGAGCAGCAGCCCGGCAATCGTGCCAATCCCCTGCGCTACCGCGCCGATCTGCCCCAGGCCGTTGGCGGCGAGGATCGCGGGCGCGTTGCTGCCGAGCACCAGCATCCCAAGCGCGCCGGTGCCAATCGGACCGAGCGCGAGCCAGCTCGAGGCGGCCATGCTCTCGTGCGGCAGCTTGTGCAGTGCCATCCGCAGGATCAGGATCGCGAGGATGCCGAACGCGACCGGCACTGAATAAGCCCAGAGCACATACGACGTTGCGAGCACGACGAACTGGTGATGCGCGTCCGCCAGATGCGGGGCGAGCAGGCCGCCGCTCGCACCTGCGACCTCCGCCGCGACCACCGGCAGCAGCCACACCGCGGTCATGCCGTCGAGCGAATGTTCGTGCCGCGTGAACATGAGGTAGGGGATCGCCACACCGCAGGCGAGCGACATCGCGACGTCGATCCACCACAATGTCTCGGCGATCGGGATCACGCCCGCGCCGAACTGCGGCAGGCCGAATGCAAGACATCCGTTGATGATCGTCGCCAGCCCCATCGGGATCGTGCCGATGAACATCGACACGGTGTTGTGCCCGAAGATCCGCCGCGCCTCGTGTCCGAACATCGTCCAGCGCGCGGTGTAGAGCCCGGCGAACAGCGTGAAGAGCGCGATGTTGAAGTACCACAGCGCCTCGCCGACCGGGTGCAGCGATGCGCCGACGCCCGGCACCTGCGGCAAGGCGAGCGCGAGAATGCCGGTGCCCATCGTAGCGGCGAACCAGTTGGGGGTGAACTGCCGGATCATCTCGCGCGGGGAGTCGAGCCGGCTGAGGGGCTTCAGGCCATCGAGAACGGGTTTCAGATCGGCGGTCACTTGCCAGTCTCCTTGATGAGATCGGTCAGCGCATCGGCCGCCCGCGTTCGATACCGCTCTTTATGGCGCAGCGCGTAGAACGGACGCCGCGGCAGACCGAGCGGTAGATCGTGCAACGTGCCGGCCGCGATTGCAGGTGCGACGACATGCTGCGACAGCACCGCGACGCCCGCCCCGGCCTCGACCGCGCTACGTACCGCCTCGTTCGATGGTAGCATCAGCGCCACGGTGAGGTCCGACGGATCGACGCCGCGCTGGCGCAGCACCTCCTCGAACGACGAGCGCGTGCCCGATCCCTGCTCGCGGACGATCCAGCGTGCGGCGCGGATCCAGTCCTCGTCGATCGTGTCGGCTGCGCGGTCGCTTACCAGCACCATGCGGTCGTTCGCGACCGTCCAATGCGCGAGCGCGGGCTCGTCGATCACACCCTCGACGAAGCCGAGCTCGACCGCACCGTCGAGCACGCGCGCCGCGGCCCCCTCGGTGTTGTCGATCGCCAGTTCGATTGAGATCGCGGGGTAGCGCGCATGGAACGCGGCCAGCTGGCGGGGCAGCCAATAGCCCGCGATCGTCTGGCTTGCGACTAGCCGCAGAGTGCCGCGCTCCAGTCCTGCATATTCGGCCAGTGCAAGTTCCGCGCTGGCGGCACGGCCAAGCACTGCGCGTGCGTCGACCAGAAACATGCGGCCCGCTTCGGACAGTTCGATCCCACGGCCGACCCGGTGGAACAGCGGCACGCCGTGCCGGGCTTCCAGCGCGGCGATGGCAGCGCTTGCGGCTGACTGCGTCACATTGAGCGCTTCGGCCGCGCGCGTCATGTGCTCGCGCTCAGCGACACCGACGAAAATCCTGAGTTGTTCCAGGGTCATGCCCGATCTCCTTGCCCCAATGATAGGGAAAGGAGATCAATCGCACCAACCAAAGATTACGGTCATTCCAATCAGATATACCGATCGGTCATTTCAGAATGTCGATAACCGCCTCACGTTCATCGACCAGTTCGGCAATCGTGCGATCAAGCATCGTTCGCTGGAATGGATCGAGGATCAGTCCTTCGATACGCGCATACCCACCGCTTTTGCAGTGCACCGGCACGCCGCACACCAGCCCTTGCGGGATACCGTAGGAGCCATCTGACACCACGCCCATCGACACCCAATTGTCGCCTGCGCCGTGCACCCAATCGCGCAGATGGTCGATCGCCGCATTTGCTGCCGACGCGGCCGAGGACGCACCCCGTGCTTCGATGATCGCGGTTCCGCGCTGCGCAACGGTGGGGATCAGGGTCTCGCGGTACCAGGCCTCGTTTCCGATACGGTCGGCAAGCTTTTGGCCATCGAGTTCGGCATTCCCCCAGTCGGCAAACATCGTCGGCGAATGGTTTCCCCAGACGACGAGCTTTGTAATCGCATCGACACCGACACCCGCCTTGGCCGCAAGCTGTCCCTGCGCGCGGTTGTGATCGAGGCGGATCATCGACGTGATGTTTTCGGCAGGGAAACCCGGTGCGCTTTGCGCAATGATCCAGGCATTTGTGTTGGCGGGATTACCGACGACCAGGATCTTGGCGTCGCGTTTGGCCACTGCGTCCAGCGCTGCGCCCTGCGTCTTGAAGATCGCTGCGTTGGCAGCGAGCAAATCACGGCGCTCCATGCCCTTCGAGCGGGGACGAGACCCGACCAGCATGGCCGCATCGATGTCCTTGAAAGCCACCATCGGATCATCAGTAATGATCACATCTGCCAGCAGCGGGAACGCGCAATCCTCCAGTTCCATGACCACGCCGCGTACTGCGTCCAGCGCCTGCGGCACGTCGAGCAGTTGAAGGATAACGGGCTGGTCCGGTCCGAACACGTCACCCTGCGCGACCCGGAAGAGCAGCGAATAGCAAATTTGTCCTGCGGCACCGCTGATCGCGATCCTGACGGGGGGCTTGGTCATTTTGGAAAGGGCTTTCGTTGGGAGATTACAGACGGTGTGAGACCGATCAACGCGCCGCCAGGGCAAGCGCCGCATCGCGCCCGGATGGCACCAGATTGGCGAGACCTTTTCCTGATCTTACGGCACCAGGAACGTAGATCAGGCTCTGCGCATCCGTACTGATCGGGATCGTCGACACGGTGGTGTACGTCAGCGTGTCGATCCCAGCGACCTTGTTGGTTCCGGCCAGGCTGGCATAGATCCTCGTACCATCGCCCGACGGCCAAACCGCACTCGGAGCCGCTTGTAGCGGGACGGTTGCCACAGCCTCCAGGCTGTCGGTTCTATAGACCTTGATTGCAGGTTGATCGCCGCCAACGCTGACATAGGCAAAGGAATCGTCTGCGCGCTGGGCGAAGTTGACCGCGCCCGTTGCTGGACCAGTGTTTATCACTTCGCGTACCGCAAACGGCGGTTTGGCAGCAAAGACCGTGGTCGTGCCGCTCTCGCGGCGTGTTGCCCAGATCTGTTTGCCATCTGGCGAGACCGCGATTGCTCCCGCACCTGCACCGTTGCTGGCAACGTGTCCGACGACGCGCCGATGCTCGACGTCGACAACCAGGATGGACGGCCTTTCAGTAAGCGATACAAAGGCATAGCGTCCGTTTGGCGACAGGATGGTCGCGCCCGCTCCGCCACTTGCTGGTACGCGGGTGATCTCCCGCGCTGTCTTAGGATCCACGACCGCGATGGCATGTTCATCGCCGAGCGAAACCCGGAGTTCGTGCCCATTGGGCGTAAACGCGACGGCGGTAGGCGACGTCTGGAACACGGTCCGGCCTCGTTCCGTGTTCGTGGCCAGATCTACGAGCGTCACACTGTGCTGCGCTAATGCCGATACCGCCAGGGTCCGCCCGTCACGCGTTGCAGCCAGGTGCTGGACTTTGGGGCTGGAAAAGCTGGGCTCAGCTATCGCGCTTTTGGCGAGGTCGATCCGTCCCAGTTCGTTGCCCGCTGCAGGATCGATGACAACGATCTTCGTCGATGTAGGGTCAGACACATAGATCCGGTCATGATGGCTGAGGTCGATATCAGCCTTCGACCACGGTGCCTGAACCGCCTTGATATCGTAGGGAAAGTCGTCCGCCGCAGGTGCAGCCCAATAGGCCTGAGCGATCGCCGGGACTGGCGCTACGGAGGCCAACATCGCGGCAACCAGAACGATCGCAGCTTTCATCGTTTGATCCTTATCACGGACCCGGCGGGTGATCGTGCCGGTCCGATGCCGCTAGATCGACCGATATGTCCCTCGCGTCCAACGCATGGTCGCGATGATTTCAATACGAAAACGCGATTATAGATCGCCAACCGTTCCTGTTAAATGATTGGAATGACCGTGGTTATGCGTTGGACCGACCGCCCCGCCGCAATCATCTATCCTGTCACGCTCGGCATTCATCGAGACGCGCGGAGACTTCCTCATGGCAACACAGCCGATCTACGATCTCGCTACCGAGACACTCGTTGCTCCTAAGCCTGTGCGTCGACATCTCGCAATCGTGCCGGATGCAGGCAATTATGACGAGCTGGAAAGAACGGCTCCAGGCATCGCATCGCGCGGCGTCCATCCTGCCACGTTGGGCTTGCTCGTCGGCGTGTATGCAGCAATGTTGCTGACTTTCTGGACCTTCTTCGCACGTGATGCAGCTACGGCGCTCGTCCTGACGGTCGTGTCGGTCTTCATGATCCTGTATTTCGGTCTGATTGCTGGCGGCATCGTACTCAGCGATACTCCCGCCCCCGGCGAACCCCTCCGTTCGTTCTCGGAGTTCATCAAGGGCCCGGTCGATATCTTGACGGGCACGATCACAGGGCGCGAAGCGGCTATACAGATGCTCTTTCTCCCGGCCTGCATGGCCGTGCTAGCAACGATTATCGGCATCATCGCTCGCGTGTCGTAAACAGGAAAACTAGGGACAGGACGATGAGATCACGCATGACCTTGCTGATGGCGATAGGCTTGTCCGTATCGACCGCTGCTATCGCGCAAACGGACGGCTTCGCGTCCGCGATGGATGCGGCGATGACGCGGATGCACGGCGCGATGATGACCGGCTATTCAAACGATCCCGATCGCGACTTCGCAAGGATGATGATCCCGCATCATCAAGGTGCGATCGACATGGCTGAGATCGAGCTGCGTTACGGCAAGGACGAACGCCTGCGCCGGCTTGCGCAAGGGATCATCGTCGAACAGCGTCAGGAAATCGCGGTGATGCAGGGCATCCTATCCGAAGGCGGCGCGTTGCCACGTCACACCGGACAGACCGCGACTGGTCACCCCCATCACGGAGACCGTCCATGAAGCGTTTCACCCTAACCGCCTGCACCGCCTTGTGCTTTTCAGGCCCTGCGTTTGCCCAGCAAGTGCCCAATGCGACCCCCGACATCCCTGTCAGCGCGCAGGACCGGTTCTACACGTCGGACCAGTTCTCCAACACCGTGTCGGTGATCGACCCATCAACCAACACGCTGCTCGGCGTCATCAAGCTCGGCGACCAGACCCCCGCCAACCTCAGCCCGCTCTACAAGGGGCAGCTGCTTGTCCACGGCATGGGCTTCTCGCCCGATCGTAAGACGCTGGCGGCGATCTCGATCGGTTCGAACTCGGTGACGTTCATCGATACCGCGACCAATGCCGTGAAGCACACGACCTATGTCGGGCGCTCGCCGCATGAGGCGTTTTTCCGCCCCGACGGTCGCGAAGTCTGGGTCGCGGTGCGCGGCGAGGATTATATCCAGGTGCTCGACGGCAAGACCTTCGCGCCGACCACGCGCATCCCCGTCCCCAACGGCCCCGGCATGACGATTTTCTCGCCGAACGGGAAATACGGCTATGTCTGTTCGAGCTTCTCACCCGAGACCGTGGTGATCGACACCGCCTCGAAGAAGATCGTCGGTCGCGTCAAGCAGGCAAGCCCGTTCTGCCCCGACATCGCCGCGACGCCCGACGGCAAGCAGGTCTGGCTGACGCTGAAGGACGTCGGCAAGGTCATGGTGTTCGACGCCAAGCCACCCTTCGCAGTGCTGAAGACGTTCGACACCGGCGCGATCACCAACCACGTCAACATCGCCCGCACCAAGGCCGGCCAGTTCGCCTATGTGACGGTCGGCACCGAGAATGTCGTGAAGGTGTTCCGCACCACCGACTTCGTGCAGGTCGCGAGCATCCCGGTCGGCGCGCTGCCGCACGGTCTGTGGCCGTCGGGCGACGGCTCGCGGATCTATGTCGGGCTGGAGAACGCCGACGCTGTTGCGGCGATCGACACCGCCAGCAACACCGTCATCGCGACGATTCCGATCGGTCAGGGGCCGCAAGGCGTGGCCTATGTTCCCGGCGCGGTGCCGGTAGGCGAAGGCCGTGCAAACCTGATACCGCTCGCACAGGCCGGCATGAAGATCCAGCTGACCCTCGCCGGGACTGGCCGCAGCCAGGTCACGCTGTTCGATCAAGGCCAAGTCCAGATCCTGCAGGCGGCGGTTGCGGGCCTCAGCCCAAAGATGCCCTATGTCCTTGGGCTATCCTCCCGCGCTGATGGTGGCGGCGTGATCCAGCCTCTGGCAAAGTTCATGACCAATCCGGCTGGCGGCGCGATCGTCAACACGCTCGGACCGCTCCGCCAGATCGTCAGCGACGCGAAGGGCGACATGCGCCGGTACCTCGTCATTGCGTCAGGCGACCCGATGATGCCGAGCGCTGTCGTTCAGGTGCAGAAATGAGGGTTCAGGTGAACCCTGCGATCTCCTGTCCGTATCCAGTATCTTGGTCATGACGCCGGTATAGGTTGCCGCAGCGTCTTGAGACTGTCGGAAAACACATGATAGCCGACACCCCTGACCTGGGCCTTCGCCGAACCACACGCGCCTCGGCCCATAACGATCGACAAACCCTGTCGCTTTGATAAAGTGTGCGACAACATGCTTTTGATGGTTTGTCGTACATGCTCGTCGGATATATGCGGGTATCGTCGGCTGACGATCGCCAAACGGTCGATCTCCAGCGGGACGCGCTAGTCGCAGCCGGCGTCGATCATCGGAATCTCCATACCGACAAGGCATCCGGCGCGCGCGACGATCGACCGGGCCTGAAAGCCTGCCTCGACTATCTGAACGCGGGCGACACGCTGATCGTGTGGAAGCTCGACCGGCTCGGGCGCTCGCTGCCGCACCTGCTGACGATCGTCACCGACCTGAAGGCGCGCGGCATCGCGTTCCGGTCGCTGACCGAGCAGATGGATACGACCACGCCGCACGGCGAGTTGCTGTTCTCGCTGTTCGGCGCATTGGCGCAATATGAGCGTGCGCTGACTCGCGAACGGGTGATGGCGGGACTGGCCGCTGCCAAACGCCGGGGACGCCAGGGCGGTCGCCCGCCGATAATCGACGCCGAAACGCTCGAGCGGATCACCGCCGCGCTGGATGGTGGGGCGAGCAAGGCGTCCGTCTGCCGGACCTTCAAGGTGCCGCGCTCGACCCTGCTCGGAACGCTGTCGCGGATCGGCTGGACCGCATCGGCCAAAGTCTGATTCGATGCCGCGTCGCGCCGTCCAGTCGGATGAGCAACGCGCGGCGTTGCTTGCGCTTCCCGACGACGAAACCCTGCTCGTCCAGCACTGGACATTGAGCCAGGACGATCTGGCTGTCATCGTGCGCCGGAGACGGCCGCATAACCGGCTCGGTTTCGCGATCCAGCTTTGCGCGCTGCGCTATCCCGGCCGCCTGCTTCGCCCCGGGGAACTGATTCCCGATACCCCGCTCGCATTCGTTGCCGAGCAATTGCAGGTCGAACCCGATGTGCTGGCCGACTACGCGACGCGCGGCCCGACCCGGTACGAACAGCTCGATGCGCTGCGCGACGCGTTCGGTTTCACGCCGCTCAGTCGGCCGTTGCGAACAACATTGCAGGAATGGCTCCTGCCGATCGCGCTAACGACCACCAGCGGGCCCCGGCTCGCGCGGGTGCTGCTGGATGAGTGCCGGCGACGGCGCATCATTGTGCCGGGCATCAGTTCCGTCGAGCGGATGGTCGCCTAGGCGTTGCTCGATGCCGAACGCCATGTTGCCGAGCATCTCACCCGAGGACTGGACGCCGGGCAACGCCAACTGCTCGACGCCCTTCTTTTGCCTCATGCCGGCACGAACCAGAGCGATCTGGCCTGGGTGCGGCAACCACCCGGCAAGCCGGGCCGCAAGACGTTTGCCGCCATCATCGAGCGATTGACACTGCTTCGAGCGATCGGGATCGATCCCGATATCGCCGCAGGCGTACATCCCGAACGCCTGCGACGCCTGTGCCAGGAGGGTGCGCGGCTGACCGCGCAGCACGTTCGGACGCTGCAAGCGACACGGCGTCGCGCCACATTGGTGGCGACCATACTTGAAACCATAGTGACGCTCACCGACGATGCGGTGCTGATGTTCGATCGCCTGCTGGGCCAGATGTTCCGGCGCGAGCAGAACAGCGCGGACACGGCGCTCAAGCGTGACCGACGTACCATCAACGGCAAAATCCGGTTGCTCGCCCGGCTCGGCGATGCCCTGCTTGCCGCCAGGGTGTCGGGCGGCGACATCGCCGCTGCGGTCGAGGCCGCGATCGGATGGGACGATCTCGGCCGTGAGGTCGATGAAGCCCGCAAGCTGATCCGCCCCGATGCCGTCGATCCCGTCACGATCGCCGCGACCCACTACCCCGTTCTCCGACAGGTCGGCCCCTCATTCATCGCGTCGTTCACGTTCGGGGCGGTGCCGGCCTGCCATGCGCTCGCGCGAGCGGTTGCGATCATCCGCGACCTTCATCTCGGTCGTTTGCGAAAACTGCCGTCCGATGCGCCGGTCGGCTTCATCCGACAGGCCTGGCGTCGGACGATCGGCTCCGGCCTTCCTGATCGCCGGACCTATGAACTGTGCGTGCTGGTGGAGCTTCGCGACCGGCTGCGCGCCGGCGACATGTGGGTCGAGGGAAGCCGGCGCTATCGTGCCATCGAACAACAACTCATTTCCGGTCCCGTCTTCGCCGCCATGCGCGCGGCCGGTCCCCTGCCGATCCCGGCACCGGATACCGCCGGTGCCTGGTTGGCGGAACGACGCGCCCGCCTTGCCCGTCGATTGGCCGAGGTCGAGCGAAAGGCGGAGACGGACGCGCTGGAAGACGTGCAGCTCAGCCTCGGCAGGCTGCGGATTTCGCCGTTGAAGGCGATCACGCCCGAAGAAGCCGATACCGCGGTCGCACCGCTTTATGCCCATCTGCCCGCGATCCGCATCACCGACCTTCTTGCTGAAGTCGATCGATGGACCGGATTCAGCCAGTGCTTCACGCATCTGCAAAGTGGCCGTGTCGCCGATGAACCGCGTGCGATCCTGACGGCGGTGCTCGCGGATGCGACCAATCTGGGCCACACGCGCATGGCGGAAGCCTGCAATGTCGTGACCCAGCGCCAGCTTGGTTGGCTCGCCTCATGGCATCTGCGCGAGGAGACCTACGGCCGCGCTCTCGCCCGGCTGGTCGATGCCCAGCACACCGCACCGCTCGCCGCCCTGTTCGGGTCCGGCACCTCGTCCAGTTCGGACGGTCAGAACTTCCCGCTCGATCGCCGCGCCCAGGCAACCGGCGCGGTCAATCCGCACAAGGGGGCAGAGCCTGCCGTCTCCTTCTACAGCCATGTCTCGGATCGCTACGCGCCGTTCCATTCCACCGTCATCTCGGCGTCCGCGAGCGAGGCCGCGCAGGTGTTGGACGGGCTGCTCCACCACGGTGCCGATCTGCATATTGAGGAGCACCACGTCGATGGCGGGGGCGTGTCGGATCATGTGTTCGCGCTATGCCATCTGCTCGGATTTCGATTCGCGCCGCGCATCCCGAACATCGCCGCGCGCCGTCTGCACCTGTTCGACGGCATTGAGCCCGGACCCGATATCGCGCCGCTGGTCGCGGGCGGGATAGACGAAGCCCTGATTGCCGCGCACTGGAACGACGTGCTGCGTCTGGGAACATCGATCCGCACCGGCGTCGTGAGCGCGTCGATCATGCTCGAACGGCTCGGCTCCTATCCCCGCGCCAACGGCCTGGCACTCGCATTGCGCGAGATCGGCCGCGTCGAGCGTACCCTGTTCACGCTCGACTGGATCGAGCAGCCCGAACAGCGGCGTCGCGCTACCCGCGAACTCAACAAGGGCGAGGCCGAAAATGCGCTGAAACGCGCCATCTTCTTCCACCGGATCGGCCGTATCCGCGACCATGCGCTGCAAGCGCAGAGCCATCGGGCGAGCGCGCTCAATCTCGTCGCAGGTGCCATCGTCCTGTGGAACACGACCTACCTGCAAGCCGCCCGGAAGCATCTCGCCAACCTCGGCCGGCCGGTCTCCCCGGACCTGCTGCAACACCTTTCGCCGCTCGGCTGGCAGCACATCAACCTCACCGGCGATTATCTCTGGACCGATCCCGACGCGCCATCGAAAGCCCTCAGGCCGCTCCGCCAGACCCGCGCCGTAGAAGGCCCGGCGAAACCTTAGCGTATATCTGGGTCCGTTCTATGTACCGACCCCGATATGGAGGCGGAGCCTGCCGCTCCTCAGAACCAGGTCCTCACACCAGCGACGAAGCTGAACCCGCCGGTGTCATCGCCCCGTGCCCTCGTGAACCGCGCAGTATCGCCGAACTGCCGTTCCCATGACACGCCGATATAGGGCGCGAACTCTCGGGATTTTTCGTACCGCAGGCGAAGCCCGAGCTCGAGGTCGGTGAGCCCCGAGCCGATGCCATCGCGGCGCACGTCCTGGGCCGAAAAATTGGCTTCCACGCGAGGCTGGAGCACGAAGAACTGTGTCACTCGCTCATCGTACCAAGCCTCGGCTCGGCCGAGCACGTCGCCCTTGTCGGACAGGAACAAGGCGCCCTCGACATCGAACCAATAAGGAGCAAGTCCCTCGATACCGACCGTGGCATAGGTGCGGGACGGGTTCGGCTTGAAGTCGTAGCGGACGCCCGCCTGCAGATTCCAATAGGGGTCGAGCGCACGGCTATAGAGCGCCTGGACCTCTGCCGCTTCGAGCGGTTTACCGAACGTGCCCTCACCTTCGCTCTTCAGCGTAAGCCGGTTGATGTCTCCCCCAATCCACGCCTCGCCGTCCCAACGATAGCCGTCGCCGCCCTTGCGGGCTTGGTACTCGGCGAGATTGAAGAGCACCTGGTAATAGGTCATCCCGCCATGCTCACGTCGCAGGTCGCGGTTGGCCACGGTCATTGCCGCCTCACCATAGTAGCGGGACGCGGCGAGCCCCGCGGCAGGGGCAGGTGCGGGAGCATTGCCCGGCTTCAGGTCGGTGCCGACCGGCGCCGCCGTCCCCGGCATCGCTGCCATGTCGTGCTGCATGGGCTGGCCGGGTGCCATCTGCATGCCGGGCATTGCCGACATGTCATGCCCGGCGTGTTCGCCCTCGATCGTGACCGGAGCAGGACTCGGGGCCATGCCCTGCATGCCCGACATGTCGTGGCCGGCATGCGGATCGGCCGGCTTGGCACCGCCCATGTCCATTCCCGGCATGGCGTGTCCCGCGTGAGGATCGGCTACGGGAGCGACCGGGTGCTTCGTGGGCGCCTTCCGCAACGTCGCCTTCTTGGCAGGGATTTTCCTAGCAGCGGGCTTGGGTTTGGCAGCCGACTTTTTCGCCGGCATCTTCATGCCGGGCATGCTCATGCCCGGCATCATCGAATGGTCCATCGTCTGGGCCGTCGCGGGCGCAACGCCGACCACGAATGCACCGATCCCGGCGAGAAGCAGCGCCTTCATGCCGCCTCTCCCTTCGCGGAACGCACCTGGACAACCTGCATCATGCCCGCGTGCATGTGGTAGAGCATGTGACAGTGGAACGCCCAATCGCCCTCGTTGGCGGTCACATCCCAACTCACCTTGCCCCCGGGCTGCACCATGACGGTGTGCTTCCTCGGGCTGTACGCGCCGTGGCCCGTCACCAGCTCGAAGAAGTGGCCGTGCAGGTGGATGGGGTGGCCCATCATCGTATCGTTGACCAGCGTGACGCGGACGCGCTCGCCGGCAAGGAACGGGATCGGTGCTTTCACCTCGGACAGCTTCTCGCCGTCGAGCGCCCACATGTAGCGCTCCATGTTGCCCGTCAGGTGGATCTGCATCTCGCGCGACGGCGCGCGCAGATCGGGATTACGATCGACCGCGACCAGATCGCGGTAGGTGAGCACGCGATGCCCGACATTCTCCAGCCCCTGACCGGGATCGCCGGTGCGGTCCATCGGCATCGGCGAGATGGTCTGGACGCCTGGCCCCTTTTTCACGCCGGGGGCCTTTGCGAAGTCCCGCATGTTCATGTCCATGCCGGCCATACCGCCCATCGCCATGCTGTCGGGCGCGCTCGAGGAGCCGGCCATGCCCGGCATCGCAGCCCCGGCCTGGGTGCCGTGATCCATACCCGCCATGCCGGTCATGGCACCGGCACCGGCACCGGCAGCGCCGTGCCCCATCTGCGCGTGATCCATTGCGGGAGCGGGCGTGCTGGCAGCCGGCATCGACGCATGATCCATCCCGGGCATGGCGCTATGATCCATACCCTGCATCGATCCGCCACCCGACATGTCCATGTTCATGTCCATCCCCATGTCCTTCATGGTGGCGACGGGACGTTTGCGGAGCGGCGGGATTTCCGCCGCCATGCCTTCGCGCGGTGCCAAGGTTGCGCGCGCCATTCCGGAGCGATCGACGCTCTCGCCCACCAACGTGTAGGCGCGCTCGTCGGTCGGGTTGACGATCACGTCGTATGTCTCGGCAACGCCGATCTGGAACTCGTCGACCTCGACGGGGCGCACGTTGAGGCCATCAGCCTGGACGATCGCGAGCTTCAGACCCGGAATGCGAACATTGAAGGTCGTCATCGCAGACGCGTTTATGACGCGCAGGCGAACTCGCTCGCCGGGTTGAAAAAGGCCGGTCCAATTGTCCTGCGGGCCGTGACCGTTGACCAGATAGGTATAGGTCGATCCCGTCACGTCACCGACGTCGGTCGGGTCCATCCGCATCTTGCCCCATTCAAGGCGGTCCTTCAGCGGCTGATCCTCGCCCTTCAGCAAGCCGGCGAGCGTCTGCTGCTGCCGGTTGAAATAGCCCGACTGCTTCTTGAGCTTCATGAAGATGCGGTGCGGGTGGAGCTGGCTGTGGTCGGACAGCACGATGACGTGCTCGCGATCCGACTGGATCGGGTCGGCTCCCTCGGGATCGATCACGATCGGACCGTAGAGGCCCATCTGCTCCTGCAAGCCAGAATGGCTGTGGTACCAATAGGTGCCAGCCTGCACGATCGGGAACTCGTAGGTGAAGGTCGTACGCTTTTCGATACCGGGAAAGGCAACGCCGGGCACGCCATCCATCTGGAACGGCACAATCAGACCGTGCCAATGCAACGAGGTCTGCTCGTCGAGACCGTTCTCGACATGCAGGCGCACGGTCTGGCCTTCGCGCAGGCGGATCAGCGGAGCGGGGACGGTTCCGTTAATGCCGATGGCGTGGCTCTGCCGCCCGTCGATCGTCATCATCTGATGCGCAACGCGCAGCCGGATGTCTTCGCCGGACACGGTTGGCAGTGGCTTCACGATGCCGGCGGAAACGGGTTGCGCCCAAGCCGGCATGTACGCCGACAGGGCGACGCCTCCTCCGGCAAGGGTAGCACCGCGCAGTAACTGGCGGCGGTCGAGAACGCGCGACATGGTGGCTCCTTGGAGTTGGGCCGCTGCCGGCCCGTCTTATTCCTCTACGCGGGTCGGGAGCCTACCCCTTGAGCCGCGTTCAACTTTTCGATCAGGCGAGCGCGAGCACGATACAGGCGGGTCTCGATCGCTTTCTGGCTGACGCCCAGAACCTCTGCCGTCTCGGCCTGGCTCAAGCCCTCGATCGTCCGAAGCACGAGCACCTCCTTGAGGTTCATCGGCAGGGTCGCGATCGCGCGCGTTACCCGGTCCAGTTCCTGCCGATCGGCCACGGTGGTATCTGTTGCGGGACCGTCATCGATCACCGCGTCAGCCTGACCATCCTCGGAAATGGCGAAGGAGAAGAAACGGCGGACAGTCCGCTTTCTCCCCCAATCGCGGCACTTGTTGATCGCGATCGTCGACAGCCATGCCTTCATCGACCGCTGCGCATCGTAGCGCGACAGGGCCTGGTGAGCCGCGACGAACGTCTCCTGCACTAAATCGAGTGCCTCGTCCGGCTCCCCAGTGCAGGCGCGGGCGAGCCGGAAGACCGGTTGGCGATAGCGCCGCATGATTTCGGCAAAAGCTGCGTGTCGACCGGCGATGCTCAGTGTCGCCAGCTCGCCATCGGTCAGCGAAGTCCATTCGAGACTCACCCCTGGCCGTCGGTGAGCGCCTTCACCACCGCGGCATCGAATTGGGGAGTCTGATCGGCACGCAGCAGCTGCCGCATCGCGAAGATGTGCGCGAGCGTCGCTTTCTGCAGCTCGCCCATCGCGGCGTGGCTTTGGTCGACCGCAGCGGCGACACGGGGACCATTGCCGTGCTCGGACTCGATCGCTTCGGCGAGCCGGGCATTGGTGGCGCGCAGTTCCAATTCGAGGGCGCGGCGCTGCACCGCGAACCTGTCTTCCAGAACCTTCAACTTCGCCTGCTGATCGCCATTCAAGGCGAGCTTGTGATGCAGCACTTCGTGCAGCGCCGCGCCGGGCTGCTTGGGATGGGGCAACAGCGCACGTCCGACGAACACGCCCCCGATCGCCGCCAGAAAAGCGAGGATGACGCACAGGAAAACACGCTTGGTCGATGTCATGGCTCGCCGATCAGCAACGCGGAAGGCGCGAGCGGCGAGGCCCCTCCAAGTGGCGCAAGCGATGCGACGGAGCTGGCGGTCGCCGGTAGCTCCGCACCGGCCATCCCGATTCCCAGGGCAACCACTGTCATCACGCCGATGCCGAGCCCAGCCCGCCGCGCGACAACCGGCTGCGCGCCGATGCGCGCCAGTACCCGGCTTTCGATGTCATCCAAGGCAAGCGGAACGGGTGCGCCCGCCAGTCTCGCCAGTGCTCTGTCCAGATCGTCCATGCTGTCCACTCCACCCCTCTACCATCCTTTACGCAGCGCTGCCCATCATCCCTCATGCGAGCGTGAGGGGTCGGCGCTCGCGACGCGTAAAGGGGAACACGAGCCCTTCATCGGAGTAACCTTATGCGTCGCGTCGCCCTTCCTGCCGCCCTTGCCCTTCTCGGGATCGCCAGCGCGGCCTACGCCCACCCCAAGCTGGTGTCCGCGTCTCCGACGCCGAACGCAACCGTCGCCAAGCCCGCCCGGGTAGAGCTGCGCTTCAGCGAGAAGCTGATGCCGAAATTTTCGGGCGCGGATCTGATGATGACCGGGCATGGCGGCGCCTCGCACGCACCGATGAAGGTAGCGGCTGCAGCCGGTGTCTCCGGTGACGGTCGCACCCTTGTCGTCACGCCCAGGTCACCACTCGGCGCGGGCCGGTACAGCGTCGCTTGGCACGTGGTCTCGACCGACACGCACCGGGTCGCGGGTAACTTCGCTTTCGCGGTGAAGTAAGGTGGAGGCCGACTGGCCGCTGATCGCGGTCCGCTTCGCGCTCTATGTGACGTTGAGCGGGCTGTTCGGCTTGTCGGCCTTCAGCCTCTACGGGCTCAAAGCCGGCGAGCGCACAGCCGCGCTCGCCTTGCGCCCTTGGCTGGTCGGAAGCGGCCTCCTCGGTCTTTTGCTCTCCGTCATCGCCCTAACGCTGTTAGCTGCGGCCATGGCCGGCACGCCGCCCTGGCCTATCGATCGCGAGGCGATCGGGATGCTGCTCAGCGGGTCCGCGACCGGTGCGGCATGGGAGGCACGCATGGTCGCGCTGGTGGTTGCCTCGATCATCGCGCTGATCGCCGCAGGACGTGCGGCTCCGCTGGGCATGGTTGCGCTTACGGCAGGGATCGCGCTCGCGACGCTCGCCTGGACCGGTCATGGCGCGATGGACGAGGGTGCGACCGGCTGGGTGCATCTGGTAGCTGACATTCTCCACCTGTTGGCAGCCGGAGCCTGGATCGGCGCGCTGCTCGGGCTGACGCTGCTCGTCACGCGCGCGCCAGGTCGGGTCGACGCCACCCATCTTAGACTGACCCATCGCGCACTGCACGGCTTTGGTCTGGTGGGCACGATTGTGGTCGGCACGATCGTCGTAACGGGTCTGGTGAATGGCTGGTTGCTGGTCGGCGCCGGCAATTTGCTGAACCTTCCGAGCACCCGCTACGGACAGCTCCTTCTCGCCAAGCTCGCGCTCTTTGGCGCGATGCTGGGGCTGGCGTCGCTCAATCGCTTCCGCCTGATGCCGGCATTCGAGCGGTCGATCGCCGCGGCCGATCATCGGGGCGCGCTCGGCACGCTGCGGCGCAGCCTCGCGGTCGAGGCGGCCTGCGCCGTCGCGATCTTGGCGCTGGTCTCTTGGCTGGGAACCCTCGAGCCGCCCATATCAGCAATGTGAAGATCGGGACGAGGGCAATCGGGCGCGGCGGCGTAAAACCATTACAAACCGTGCATCGCCGGAAAGGGGGCTTGACCCTGACACGGTGTCAGACCCTACATGCCCTCGGGTCGAAGGAGTTTCTTCTATGAACGACCCTCATTCCCACGCCCATTCTGCCGGGGGCTGCGGCTGCGCGGGCAAGCACGACGGCAAACTGGCTGCCGTCGAGCGCGAAGCTGCCGGGTCCTGCTGCGCGCCCTCCGAACCCTCGTCTGTGCCACAAGCTGCCAAGGGAGGTTGCTGCTCTGGGAAAGCGGGCAGCGAACCCTCGGCCACAGTGACCGACCCCGTATGCGGCATGACCGTCGATCCGGAAAAGACAGCGCACTATGCCCAGCATGCCGGGCACGACTATCATTTCTGTAGCGCAGGGTGTCGCACCAAATTCGTCGCCGACCCTGATGCGTACCTCGGCGCGAAAGCAAAGCCCGAGCCGTTGGCAACGCCGGGGGCGATGTGGACATGTCCCATGCACCCGGAAATACGCCGGGAAGGGCCGGGCACGTGCCCGATTTGCGGCATGGCCCTCGAACCGGAAGAACCGTCGCTCGACGACGGCCCCAACCCCGAGTTGGTTGATTTCACGCGCCGGCTATGGGTGGCAGGGGCGCTCACCATTCCGCTGCTGATCGTCTCGATGTTTGCTGAGATGTCGGGGATCCACGTCGTCAGCGCTGCCGCTTCGCCTTGGGTCCAGCTCGCACTCACTGCGCCCATCGTGCTATGGGCAGGATGGCCGTTTTTCGAGCGGGGGTGGACGTCGCTTCGCACCCGCCATCTGAATATGTTCACGCTGATCGCGATCGGCGTCGGTGCGGCATTCCTCTACAGCCTGGTCGCAACGCTCGCGCCCGGCATCTTCCCTGCGACGTTCCGGATGCACGGGGGCATGGTCCCGGTCTATTACGAGGCTGCCGGCGTCGTAGTGACGCTGGTGCTGCTCGGACAGGTGCTCGAATTGCGCGCCAGGGCAGCGACGGGGCGCGCGATCCGCGCCCTTATGGACCTCGCTCCCAAGACGGCGCGACGGCTGCGGTCTGACGGCTCGGAGGAAGAGGTCGGCCTTGCCGACGTGGCGACCGGAGATCGGCTGCGAGTTCGCCCCGGCGAGGCGATCCCGGTCGACGGCGTGGTGGTCGAGGGTCGCTCCTCGGTTGATGAAGCCATGCTCACCGGCGAGCCGGCTCCCGTCCTCAAGGAAGTCGACGCCGCGGTCACCGGGGGAACGGTGAACGGCACGGGGAGCCTCGTCATGGAAGCCCAAGCGGTCGGTTCGGATACGATGCTCGCGCGCATCGTCCGGATGGTCGCGGAAGCGCAGCGCAGCCGCGCCCCGATACAGGCGGTCGCCGATCGGGTCTCGGGCTGGTTCGTGCCGCTCGTCGTGCTGATTTCGATCGCGACCTTCGTGGTGTGGTCATTGGTCGGCCCTGAGCCACGTATGGGTCATGCTCTCCTCAATGCCATTGCCGTGCTGGTCATCGCCTGTCCGTGCGCGCTCGGGCTTGCTACGCCCATGTCGATCATGGTCGGCACCGGACGCGGCGCGCAGGCCGGTGTGCTGGTTAAGAACGCCGAAAGCCTGCAGGCGCTCGATAAGGTCGATACGCTGGTCATCGACAAGACGGGCACGCTTACCGAGGGCAAGCCGTCGCTGATCGCGATCGAGGCAATTGGCACCGTTGCGGAGAACGACGTTCTTGCGCTCGCCGCTGCGGTCGAAGGCCAGTCAGAGCACCCGCTCGCCCATGCGATCGTCGTCGCCGCCAAAGAACGCGGATTACAACTTGGCACCGTTGCCGACTTCGCCTCGCAAACTGGGATGGGTGTCAGTGCCACGGTGGGCGGCCGTTCGGTAGTGATCGGCAACGCGGCACAGATGAACAGGGTCGGCGCCGATCCCAAACCGCTCGACGCTGCGGCCGATCGTCATCGAAACGAAGGGGCCGGCGTCATCCTGATCGCCATCGACGGCGCGCTCGCCGGCTTGCTCGCGGTTGCCGATCCCGTTCGGGCTTCGGCAGGAGATGCCATTGCGGCCCTTCGCGCAGAGGGGCTGCGTGTCATCATGCTGACGGGCGACAACAGGGGAACGGCCGACGCGGTCGCGCGCGCTGTGGGCGGTTTGGACGATGTTCGCGCCGATCTGCGGCCGGAAGACAAGGCACGGATCATCGGCGAACTGAAAGCGGGTGGTGCCAAGGTCGCGATGGCTGGTGATGGGATCAACGACGCCCCCGCACTGGCCGCTGCCGACGTCGGGCTCGCGATGGGAACCGGAACAGACGTAGCGATCGAAAGCGCAGGCATGACGCTCACGCGCGGCGATCTTTCAGCCATCGTGCGCGCCCGCAAGCTCGCCCGTGCAACGATGCGAAACATCCGCCAAAACCTGTTCTTCTCGTTCCTGTTCAACGGGATCGGTGTGCCGGTCGCGGCCGGGGTGCTTTACCCAGTGTCCGGCATCCTTCTGTCGCCGATGCTGGCTGGCGCGGCGATGGCTCTCTCGTCCTTTACCGTGGTCCTCAACGCGCTGCGGCTGAACACGGTGAAACTGTGAATATCGGGGCGGCATCGGACGCCAGCGGCGTCTCGCAGCGCATGATCCGCCATTACGAGAAGATCGGTCTCGTGCCCGCGCCGGCAAGGCGTGGGAGTTACCGCGACTATGCCGACCCCGACGTTCATCGCCTTCGCTTCATCGCCAATGCCCGCGATCTTGGGTTTCCAATCGAGGAGATCAGGACGCTACTTGGCCTCTGGTCGGATCGCAGCCGTTCGAGCAGCGAAGTAAAAATGCTCGCTCAAGCGCGCGCTGATGAACTTGGGCGTAAGGCGGCCACGCTCGAAGATATGCGATCGACGCTGCTGGAATTGGTAAACCGCTGCCACGGCGATGATCGACCGGACTGTCCAATTCTCCGGCGCATGGAAGCATGAGGTCGCGCCTATTCGTTACGGCGACGAGCAACCCCGTCCCGCCATGGTCGTTGCGACGAGCGAAGCGTGACGCGCAATGACGCTGCCCGGCCGCGGATCGCGTCCATCGTTCGTCCCATCTCGCGCGCGATCTGCGCGATGGTTTGCTTGGCCGTCACACGCCGGCGTAGCTCGGCGTCGGCCTCGCCCGTCCAGCGTGCGCCATGCTGATCGGTCACCCGAACATGTCCTTGTGTCGCCTGCGATCGTTGCCCGCTTTGCGTTGAACTGACCCGAGCAGGGTGAACGAAGATATCGCGGATGACATTGTCAGGCCCGCGCTCAAGGTAGCCGTGAAGATAACGCGTCGATTAACCGGCATTCGGCGATCGTCGAGGCGTCGCAGCGCCCCCATTTGGCGATCTCGTCACGTAGCGTCTGCAGATCGGCAAGTTTGCGATCGATCTCAGCGATGTGCAGCACGGCCATTTCATCAACCGCATCACATGATCCGCGCGGGTCGTCCGCCAGGCGTAGCAGGTCGCGCACCTGATCGAGTGTAAAGCCAAGGTCGCGCGAGCGCTTGACGAAAGACAGGCGATCAAGGTGTGACCGGTCATAAAGCCGGTAATTTCCGCCGTTGCGGCGTGGCGCATCGATCAACCCTTCGCCTTCGTAATAGCGGACGGTTTCGACCTTCAGGCCGGTCAGTTTCGCGATTTCGCCGATCTTCATGCGCCGCCCCTTGACCCTCTAGTAGGATGAGGGTGCATATGGGGGGTCCGACGCGCGAATCGAGAGCATTATGGCGGACGACTGCTGTTCCAGGAAAGGCGATACAATCGCGCAGCTCGGCCGAAAGGCCGATCAGCGGCGCGTGCTGATCGTCGTCATGGTCATCAACTTCGTCATGTTCGTCGCCGAGTTCGGCGGGGGCGTGTTCGCGCGGTCGTCGGCACTGATGGCGGACTCGGTCGACATGCTCGGCGACGCGGTCGTCTATGCACTCAGCCTCTACGCGCTGAGCCGTGGCCCGCGTTGGGAAGCCGGGGCGGCGCTCGCCAAGGGCGGCATCATCCTCGTGTTCGGCATCGCGGTCGTGTTCGAGATCGTAAATAAAGTTATCAACGGCGTACCGCCTTCATCGACTCTGATGCTGGCGTTCGGCAGCGCTGCACTCATCGCGAACCTAACCTGCCTCGCCATGCTGTGGCGGTTCCGCTCCGAGAACGTGAACATGTCCAGCACATTTGAATGTTCGCGCAACGACGTCGCTTCTAATGTCGGGGTGCTGGCTGCCGCTGGCGTGGTGGCGATGACCGGCGCGGCTTGGCCCGACATCGCGGTGGGCGGCATCATCGCCCTCATCTTCCTGCGATCGGCATGGCGGGTACTCGCAGAAGCGATTCCCGCGTGGCGCCAGGCTGGACCGATGTTGCCGAGAGTCTTGCGATGACTGCCATAATTAGCCGCGCCATCGCCATGACTATCCCATCATCGGCGTTACTGCTACGGAGCGACCCGTGCGACGCCTGCTGAACATCCTTGCCTGCCTCATGCTCGTCTGCTCCCTTGGAGCGACGGCGACGGCGCACGCGCTGGAACGGCCGGATGCCAGCATTAGCGCAAGCGAGACGCCGGGCGAACAAATCGCCGAAGGCCATACGCCCGACGATGCCGATCAGGTGCCCTCGGATGGCGACAAGGGATATCCCCACCATCATGGCGGATGCCACGGCGATCATGTCGCAGCGCCGACAAAAGTCGCCAGCACTACCCTGATGCGCAACCTTCGCCTTGCCCCCGTTTTCGCAGGCCGATCGATGCTGCCTCTGTCCACGGCCGATCCCGCATTGAGGCCGCCACAAGCCTGACAACCCGTTAACCCCGCCGGCTGCTACCGCGCGGGGCAAATAAGGTTCGTCAGGAGTCATCATCGATGCATCGTACAATCGCGGCCTTCATGGTCGCGGCGTCCCTGGCCAGTGCGGCCGGGGCGCAAACGTCACCGCCGCCCGGTATCCCGGCGGCGACCACTTCGTCACAGGCGACGCCCGCCTTTTCGCTCGACGCCGCGCTTGGCGCTGCCGGCATGCCATCGGCTGCCGGTACGCCGGCAACAGGCACCACCTCCGGCGCGGCGGCGTCCGGTTCCGGCGGCAGCACGCAACCCGCGCTGCCTTCGATCGGAGCGGCGACCGCGAACGTCGCGGCCGCAACCGCCGCAAGGCGTGTAGCCGGGCTGCGCCCCAATCCCGAGTTTCAGACGCAGGTCGAAAATATCGGCGGCAGCGGTGCCTACAGGGGTGTCCGGAGTTCGGAGACAACAGTCGGCGTGGCGCTGCCGCTCGAGCTGGGCGGTAAGCGCCCCGCGCGTGTCGCCCTTGCGGCTGCTCGTCTGACCCGCGCACAAATCCAGTCCGAGATCGCGCGGGCCGATCTGCGCTTGAGGGTCACGCAGCTCTACATCGAGGCCGCTGCGACCGAGCGTCGCTCTGAGGTACTGGCGGAGCAGGCGGGGATTGCCAATAACGCGTTCCGCGTATCGAGCGAACGCGTGAAGGCCGGTGACGTCAGCCCGATCGAGCAACAGCGCGCGGACGTGCTGCGTATCAACGCGCAGGTCGCGGCCGATAGCGCGACCCGGCAGGCGCAGGCAGCGCGCGCCAATCTCGAGACGTTGCTCAATACAGCCGTAATGGGACCGCTCGACCGAGCCTGGTTTGAGCGGATCGATGGCTATGGACCACAGCGACCAGTCGATATCGAGGGGACGCTGGCGCTCGTTGCGGCACAAGCCGATGTTCGCACTGCCGATGCGCAGGTTCGCGTTGCCCGCTCGTTGCGGGTTCCGGACTTGACGGTCAGCGCGTTCGCGCGACGACTGGCGGCGACCAACGACACTGCGGCCGTCGTCGGCCTTTCGATCCCGATACCGTTCTTCAACAACGGCAGCGCGTTCGTCGCGCAGTCGCAGGCTGAACAGACCCAGGCGCAAGCGCTGCGTAGTCTGGCGATCGTCGACACCCGTCAGCAGATTGCCAGCGCGCAGACCGAAGTGGCCAATGCTGCCGCTACGGCACGGGCGGCGGGTGGTCCCGGCTTGGCCGCGGCGCAGGAAGCTGCGCGCATCGCTCGGATCGGCTGGAGCCAAGGCAAGTTCGACCAGATCGCGCTCCTCGATGCCGAGCGCACGCTGTCACAGACCCGTCAGACCTATGTCGATGCGCTCGCCGCGTACCACGACGCGCAGGCTCGGCTCGACCGGCTCACGACGCCGGCCCCCACGATTTCCGGAGATGAACGATGATGAAGGATAAGCGCCTGCTTGGCGGCGGCGCGGCCGTCGCGCTCGTCGCCGCCCTCGGTGGTTTCGGCGTCGCCCGCTGCACCGCGGACAAGCCTTCTGCCAGTGAAGCCGCAGCCGGCAATACGGCCGCGCCTGCACCCGAAGAGAAAGCATCCGACACGGTGGCGATGACCGCGCAGGCGATCGAGCAGGCCGGCATCGTGACCGAGACGATCAATCCCGGCGGGCTCGGCGCGGAGATCGTCGCACAGGCGACGGTGAGCGCGTCGCCGCAAGGCGAGGCGATCGTCAACGCCCGTGCAGCCGGTGCCGTCACGCGGCTGATGAAGCGGCTCGGCGATCCGGTGCGTGCCGGCGAGACGCTGGCGATCGTCGAAAGCCGCGATGCGGCACAGATCGCGGCCGATCGCAGTGCTGCGGCTGCCAAGTCGACGCTGGCGCAAAAGGCGCTCGCACGCGAAAGCTATCTCTATCGGCAGAAGGTCTCGGCGCGGGTCGAGCTGGAACAGGCACAGGCGGAAGCCGCCTCGGCCGCGGCCGAAGCGCGACGCGCCAGCGTCGCGGCGGGCGCCGCGCGCATCACGTCCGATGGACGCGGCGTGCTGGTGTCGAGCCCGATTTCAGGCCGCGTCACCTCGGAGAATGTCAGCCTGGGTGCCTTCGTCCAGCCCGAAACCGAGCTGATGCGCGTCGCCGATGCGTCGAAGATACAGGTCGAAGCTGCGGTCGGACCGACCGACGCACAGCGGCTTTCTCCCGGCGATCGGGCGATCATCGAATTGCCCGATGGGCGGACGGTGGAGGCGCGGGTACGCGCCATCACGCCGGGCCTCGCCAACGACACGCGCTCGGCGACCGCAGTCCTTGATGTGACGGGAACACTGCAACCGGGTCTCGCGGTGCGAGTGCGTCTACTCCCGAGCCGGGGCAGCACGTCGAATGCGATCGTGGTGCCGGAAGATGCGGTCCAGACGCTCGAAGGGCGCGATGTCGTGTTCGTACGGACCGCCAAGGGCTTCCGCGCACAAAACATCACGATCGGACAGCGCAGCAATGGCCGCGTCGAGATCCTGAAGGGGCTGCCCGCTGGCAGCCAAGTCGCGACCAAGAACGCATTCCTGCTCAAGGCCGAACTCGGCAAGGGCGCGGGTGAGGAAGAATAGACCATGATAGCCAACCTCATGGCGCTCTCCGTCCGCGCCCGCTGGACGGTCCTAGCCTTATTTCTCGTCATCGCTGGCCTCGGCGTGTGGCAGCTTACCAAGCTGCCGATCGACGCGGTGCCCGACATCACCACCAAACAGGTTCAGATCAATACGGTCGATCCGCGGCTCTCACCGGTCGAGATCGAAAAGCTCGTTACCTACCCGGTAGAGATCTCGCTCGCCGGCATCCCCGGCCTCGAAACGACGCGCTCCATCTCACGCAACGGCTTCAGCCAGGTCAGCGCGATTTTCACCGACAGCACCGACCTCTACTTCGCGCGGCAGCAGGTCGGCGAGCGCCTCCGACAGGCCGCCGAGAACTTGCCGGACGGCGTGGAACCGCAGATCGGACCGGTAACGACCGGCCTCGGCGAGATCGTCATGTACACAGTCGGCTACGCTAATCCGGACGGAAAAGGCGCGAAGAAGGTGGCGGGACAACCCGGCTGGCAACCCGATGGCAGCTACCTGACGCCGGAAGGCGAACGGTTGACCGACGCTGTCGAGAAAGCCGGTTATCTGCGCACCGTGCAGGATTGGATCATCGGTCCGCAGCTTCGCTCGGTGAAAGGCGTGGCAGGCGTCGATTCCATCGGCGGCTTTGCCAAGACGTTCGTGGTCGAGCCCGATCCGACAAAGCTCGCCAGCTTCGGCATCTCGTACAGCGAGCTGGGGCAGGCGCTTGAAAACGCCAACCTCGCGGTCGGCGCCAACTATTATAACAAGGGCGGCGAAGCCTATCTCGTGCGCGTCGACTCCCGCGTGCGGACGGTCGACGAAATCCGCAACGCAGTCGCGGCAACGCGCGGCGGAACGCCGATTACGATCGGCCAGATCGCCAACGTCCGCATCGGCGGCGATCTGCGCACGGGTGCGGGTAGCATGAACGGGCGGGAAGCGGTGATCGGCACGGTACTGATGCTGATCGGGCAGAACAGCCGCGTCGTTGCCGAACAGGCGTCAATCAAGCTCGATCAGATAACCAAGACCCTGCCAAACGGGATACAGGTAAAGGTAGTGCTGAACCGGGCCGAGCTGGTCGGCGCTACGGTGGCTACGGTGCAGCGCAACCTGACCGAGGGCGCGATCCTTGTTGCGGTTGCGCTGTTCCTGCTGCTGGGCAACTGGCGTGCCGCGGTGATCGCGGTGCTGGTAATCCCCTTTTCGTTCCTGATGATGGCCATGGGAATGAACGCGTTCAACGTCCCCGGCAATTTGATGAGCCTGGGAGCACTCGACTTTGGTCTGATTGTGGATGGCGCAGTCATCATCATCGAAAACTGTCTCGCCAGATTGGCGCATCGACAGGAACATGAAGGCCGGTTGCTCGCGCTTCGGGAACGGCTGGAAGAGACGATGCGGGCGGCGCAGGAGATGATCAAGCCGACCGTTTTCGGGCAAGCTATCATCCTACTCGCATTCGCGCCGCTGCTGACCTTCACGGGCACCGAAGGCAAGACGTTCTCGCCGATGGCGATCACGATCATGCTGGCGCTGGTGGCGGCATTCGTGCTTGCGATCACGCTTGTTCCCGCACTGGTTGCTATCCTGATCAGCGGCAAGGTCGCGGAAAAGGACGTGTGGCTGATCCGCAAGTCCAAGGAGCGCTATCTCCCGCTGCTAGATCAGGCGATTGCGCGGCCGTGGCCGTTTATCCTCGGCGGACTTGCCTTCTTCCTGGCGGCGATCCCGGCGTTCGGGTTGCTGGGATCGGAATTTATCCCCCAGCTTGACGAAAAGAACCTGGCTTTCGCGTCCACACGCGTGCCCTCGGTCAGTCTCGAACAATCGCTGCTGATGGAGCGCAAGGTCGAGGAGGCGGTGAAGAAAATCCCCGAAGTTTCCTTGATGTTCTCCAAGACAGGTACCGCAGAAGTCGCGACCGACCCGATGCCGCCGAACGTCTCGGACGGTTTTGTTATCCTGAAGCCCCAGGATGAATGGGCCGAGGGCGTTACCAAAGCCGATGTCGTCGCCAAGATTGAAAAGGCGACGGGCGGACTGCTCGGTAACCTTTACGAGGTCAGCCAGCCGATCCAGCTTCGCTTCAACGAGCTGATTGCCGGCGTCCGCGGCGACGTCGCGATCAAGCTCTACGGTGACGATCTCGACAAGATGTCGCAGACCGCGAATGAGATGGTGCGTGTCCTGCAGACCGTCCCTGGTGCCACAAGCGTCAAGGCCGAACAGGTCGGTGGCGCGCCGGCGCTCGACGTGAAGCTCGACCGTGCGGCCATCGCGCGGCTCGGCCTCACGGTGCGCGATGTATCCGATACGATCGCGGCAGGCTTGGGCGGGCGTGAATCGGGATTGGTATACGAGGGCGATCGTCGGTTCGACGTCACCGTGCGCGTGCCCGAGGCGACGCGTGCCAACCTCGACGACATTCGGTCGCTGCCAGTGCTGCTGCCGGAAGTCGAAGGACGTCCCCGGGCACAGGTGCCGCTTGCACAGGTGGCACAAATCCGGCTGACCGAGGGGCTGAACCAGATCAGCCGGGAGAACGGAAAGCGTCGTGTCGTCGTTCAGGTAAACCTTGGCGGACGCGATGCGGGCTCGTTCGTGGCAGAAGCGCAGGCAAAGATCGCGAAAGTGAAGCTGCCGGCCGGCTACTACCTCGAATGGGGTGGTCAGTTCGAGAACCTGCAGGCGGCCTCGGCACGCTTGTCGATCGTCGTGCCGCTCTGCTTCCTGGCGATCTTCGGGCTGCTCTACATGGCGCTCGGCGGATTCGGCAGGGCTGCATCGGTGTTCCTGGCGGTGCCGCTGGGGCTCGCCGGCGGCGTGTTCACGCTCGCCTTAACCGGGATCAACTTCTCGGTGTCGGCGGCCGTGGGGTTCATCTGCCTTGCCGGTGTGGCGGTGTTGAACGGGCTCGTGGTGATGACCGCGATCCGGGATCACAGCGAAGCTGGGATGCCGGTCGCGGAGGCGATCCGGGCAGGCATGGCCGACAAGATGCGGGCGGTCATCATGACCGGGTTCGTGCCCGCGATCGGCTTCGTGCCGATGGCGCTCGCGCACGGCACCGGCGCGGAGGTGCAGAAGCCGCTCGCCGTCACCGTGATCGGTGGGCTCGTCGCCGCGACGATCCTGACGCTGCTGGTCCTTCCCGCCATCGCCAAGGTCGTCTTGGGGGCGACGTCAGGCAAACGAACAAAGGATGACGACCAACCGACCGACGCACACGAGGGGGCCACGGCATGACGATGATGAAACTGCTGCGGGTGTATACCGACGAGAATGCGTATTTTGGGGACCGCAAGGTCTTCGAACTCATTGCCGAGCGGGCGCGTGACGCCCGTCTCGGCGGTGCGACGGTGATCGAGGCGATGATCGGGATCGGGCGATCGGCGCACACGCACCGTCGTCATATCCTCGAGAACGATCGATCGGTGGTGATCGAGATCGTCGACGACGAGGCGAAACTCCGGACCTTCATAGCGGGACTGCGCGACTTGAAGGGTATCGGCCTGATAACGCTGGAGGCGGTGGAAATCGTCGCCCTTCATGCCGATGCGGACGCGGGCGATGACGGACGTTGAGCATGGCGCCGCGATCGAGAATGTCGTGATTCTGACGGCATCTCCGCTGCGCGTGTGGTCGGTCCTCACGGACTTCGCCGCGCATTCGCAATGGAAGCCGTTCACCCAACTCGCGGGTGAAGCGGTCGAGGGTGGCGAGGCAACGTACAGCTTCCTCATCGGAGGGCTTGGGAAGCCTGTAACGACGGCGGCCGACATCACCCGTGTCGAAAAGCCGGTCGCGTTCGCCTGGACCGCGGGGGTGGCGAAGCTTCTGCAGTTCGAAGAAATTTATGAGCTGGAGCGCGATCCTGTCGGCACCCGCTTGCGACATAGCTTGTGCCTTCACGGCTTCCTTAGCGGGATGTGGACAGCGCTGCTGCGCCGGAAACTACAGGCCGGACTCGTGCAGTCCGACCTGTGTCTGGACCGCCAATTGCGGCGGTTGGCAGTGCAACCCGGTGTGAAGCCGCGTCCTGCGTCGCCACGTCATGGCGGTCGGAAAACCCGGGGGCACAGATGATACCCTTTCGAACCGGATTTGGCCGTGCCGGTGTCTGTCTCGCGCTGGCGCTCGCCGCCTGTTCCGAGCAACCCCAGAAGGGGCCGCCAACCGAGCAGGAAATTCACGCCGGCGACAGCGGCGTGGCGAGTGGGGCGCCTGGCCGCCATCTCTACCGATGCGACGACGATCAGACGCTCATCGTTGATTACAAGGATCAGGGCCTCACGGTCGAGTTCCGGCGCGACGCGCGCGCGGCGCCGACCGTCCTGACCGCGCCGATGCAGGGCCTCCAATATGTCGGCGACGTGGAAAGCGCCACCTTCGCCGGCAATCAGATCAAGATCGAGGCACCGGGCAAGCGCCCGATCCTCTGCACGAAGGAAAACGCGTCATGATGGCAACGCTCTATGGCTGGGAGCGCTGACGATGGCAGCGCTCAAGTTCTCCCTGATCCCTATGGTGGCGATCATTATCGGCGCGCTCATTGCGGGTTGGCGCACGCCTGGCGAGAAGCTGGTAGCGGCGATGCAGCATCTCGCGGCTGGCGTGGTGTTCGCCGCGGCAGCGACCGAGATCCTGCCGCTGGTGATGCACGGCGGATCGCCAACCGCGACGCTAATCGGCGGCGCGATCGGTGTCGCGGTGATGCTCGGCCTCAAGGCGGCGGAAAGCCGATTTGAAGGCCCCGTGGCGCTGCTCGCCGCGATCGGGCTTGATCTGGCGATCGATGGCCTGGTCCTCGGCCTCGCTTTCATTGCCGGCGAGAAGGCGGGCACCCTGCTGGCGGTCGCATTGACGCTCGAAGTGCTGTTCCTGGCCCTGACGCTGACCAACGACCTGACGTCCCGGTATCGCAAGATTAAGGCGATCAGCCTGACTTGCGCACTGGCACTGCTGATGCCGGTCGGCGCGCTCGTCGCGCAACCGGTGGCGCTCCTGTCACCGGCGTGGATCACCGGTTTCCTGAGCTTCGGCCTCATGGCGCTGCTCTACCTCGTCACCGAAGAGCTGCTGGTCGAGGCGCACGAGAAGCCGGACTCACCACTCATCAGCGCCATGTTTTTCGTCGGCTTCCTCGCGCTGCTGCTGATCGAAGAGATCGCGATGTGACCGGCCTTATCGTGGGCGTCGTCCATAGGCGCTGCAACAAACCCCGTCAGGAGAAGAGAATGTCGATCGTCACGGCGCGGTGCGCGCTTCTGGCCGCCATGGTTGCCCTGTCCGCATGTTCCGGCGGCAAACCAGCAGGGCAGTTCGCATCGAACGAAGCGGGTGCGACCGATGCCATCCACGGATCGAACGCTGCCCACGGACAGGCCGGGATGGCGATGCAGTCGACCGGCGATCCCGATGCCGACTTCCTGCGCGGGATGATCCCGCATTATCAAGGTACGGTGAAAATGGCGCGCGCCGAGATAGCCAACGGAACTGATCCGAAGATCCGTGCGATGGCGCAGGAGGTGATCCGGACGCAGCAAGCCGAAATCCAGACAATGCAGACATGGCTCGCCGAGCGGCAGGCCGCGAAGAAGGAAGCCCGATAATGGCCCACGACCACGGCGAAGCCGGACATAGCCACGACCATACGGCCGGTGCCAACGCGAAGATGCTCAGATGGGCGCTAGCGCTTACCGCGACCTATTTGGTTGCGGAAGTGGTCGGCGCCTTTGTGTTCAACAGTCTCGCGCTGCTGTCCGATGCGGCGCACATGATGACCGATGTCGCCGGTCTCGTTATCGCGTTGATGGCGATCCATCTTGGCAAGAAGGCTGCCGACGACAAGCGGACGTTCGGTTACAAGCGATTGGAGATCCTCGCCGCGACCTTCAACGCGATGCTGCTGTTCGTCGTCGCCATGTATATCCTCTACGAAGCGATCCAGCGCTTCCGCGAGCCGCAAGCGATCCAGTCGACCGGCATGTTGATCGTCGCGGTCATCGGCCTGATCGTAAACTTCGCCTCGATGCGGCTGCTGACCGCTGGCAAGGACGAGAGTTTCAACGTCAAGGGGGCGTATTTGGAGGTCTGGGCCGACATGATCGGCTCGGTCGGCGTGATCCTGGGCGCGCTTGCGATCCGGTTTACGGGCTGGACCTGGGTCGATCCTATCATCGCCGTCGGCATCGGGCTTTGGGTGCTGCCGCGAACCTGGGTGCTACTCAAGGGCACGATCAACGTGTTGTTGGAAGGCGTGCCTGGCGGGCTGAAGCTGCCGGAAATCCGGTCTGCGATCGCCGCCATTCCGGGTGTTGCTGGCGTTCACGACCTGCACGTCTGGTCGATGGCTACCGACGAGATCAACTGCACCGCGCACGTGACGCTCGGCGAGGGTGTTGATCCCGATGGCGTCAGGGTTGCGGTCACGACGACGCTCGATGAAAGGTTCGGGATCGAACATTCGACGATCCAGACCGAAGCGCCTTCGCAAGCGTGCGAGGACGATCAACACCTTCACCGCTAGTCAGCGAGACGATTAGAAGTCACAACCGGCGGATGCTCTATGTCGTCATCAAGGCACTGATCTCCGGTGCGATCATCGCGGCCGTGTCGGAAATCGCCAAGCGAAGTCCCGGCATCGGCGCGTTGGTTGCATCGTTGCCGCTCGTCTCGGTGCTGGGCATGATATGGTTGTGGCGCGACACGCAAGATCGGGCTTTGATGGCCTCACACGCCGGCGCGACGTTCTGGTTCGTGTTACCGTCGCTGCCGATGTTTCTGCTGATCCCGGCGTTGCTTGATCGCCATGTGCCGTTTTGGCTGTCGCTTAGCGCAGGATGCCTGCTGACAATGCTGCTTTATCTTGGGCTAGTTTTTATCGCGCCGCGCCTCGGTGTGCGCCTCTAACGTCATTGTCGCCGCATGCCGGTTTGCGGGACGATCCGCCCCGCATCTTTGTTACTTCATGGTCGGCACGGCGTGTGATCGACACCGTCGACGCGATCCTGGACGACGGACGTACATCCAAACGCAGCTGCTTGTTGAGCATAAGGCCAAGAACAAGGATGGATTTAATTCAGATATCTGTTAATCTGGATATATGGAAAATGACTCGGCAATTTCAGCACTAGGTGCGCTCGCACAAGGAACGCGGCTCGACGTGTTTCGCCTGTTGGTGCGGCACGAACCGGATGGCCTGGCGGCGGGCGAAATCGCCCGCCAGCTCGACGTGCCGCAAAACACCATGTCCGCACACCTCGGCATTCTGGCCCGTGGCGGACTGGTGCGATCCGAACGGCATAGCCGCTCGATCATCTACCGTGCCGATCTGGGTGGCCTGCGCGCGCTCACGCTGTTCCTCGTCAAGGATTGCTGCGCCGGCAATGCGGAGCTGTGCGCTCCGCTGATCGCCGAGCTTACCACCTGTTGCTGAAAGGACGCCCCGTGGCCGTCGATATCGTCATCTATCACAACCCCGAATGCGGTACGTCGCGCAACACGCTCGGCCTGATCCGCAATGCCGGCATCGAGCCGCATGTCGTGGAGTATCTGAAAACCCCGCCCTCGCGCGCGCTGCTGGTCCAGCTGATCGCCCGCGCCGGGATCACGCCCCGCGAGCTGCTGCGCGAGAAGGGGACGCCCTATGCAGAGTTGGGCCTGGGCGACACGTCGCTGTCCGATGATGCCCTGGTCGACGCGATGATGGCGCACCCGATCCTCATCAACCGGCCGCTGGTCGTGTCGCCACTCGGCGTAAGGCTGTGCCGGCCGTCCGAAGCCGTTCTTGATCTGCTGCCGGGCGATCAGCTCGGCGCATTCGCGAAGGAGGACGGACAACAGGTAGTCGATGCGTCGGGGCAGCGCGTCGCCTGATGCTGCTTGCCGTCCTGATCTTCGTCGCCACGATCGCGCTCGTCATCTGGCAACCCAAGGGCCTCGGCATCGGGTGGAGCGCGATGGGTGGTGCCGTCGTGGCGCTGCTCGCGGGCGTCGTCACGTTGTCCGACGTGCCGGTAGTGTGGGGCATCGTCTGGAACGCGACGGCCGCGTTCGTCGCGATCATCGTCATCAGCCTTTTGCTAGATGAAGCCGGCTTCTTTGAGTGGGCGGCACTGCATGTCGCGCGCTGGGGCAGGGGGCATGGTCGCCGACTGTTCGTCCTGATCGTGCTGCTCGGCGCGGCGGTGTCCGCGCTGTTCGCCAACGATGGCGCGGCGCTGATCCTGACGCCGATCGTCATCGCCATGCTGCGGGTACTAGGCTTCAAGGACAATGCGACGCTCGCGTTCGTCATGGCGGCCGGGTTCATTGCCGACACGGCCAGCCTGCCGCTGGTCGTGTCGAACCTCGTCAACATCGTGTCGGCCGACTTTTTCAAAATCGGGTTCGGCACATATGCGTCCGTCATGGTGCCGGTCGACCTGGTATCGATCGCCGCCACGCTCGGCGCGCTGCTGCTGTTCTTCCGGCGCGACATACCGGAAGACTATGACGTAGGCGCGCTACGTGCGCCCCGCGAAGCGATCCGCGACGTCGCGACCTTCCGCGCCGGTTGGATCGTCTTGGCGCTATTGCTCGCCGGCTTCTTCCTTCTCGAACCGCTTGGCGTGCCGGTCAGCGCCGTCGCCGCTGCTGGCGCAGTCCTCCTGCTGGTGATCGCGGGGCGGGGCCATGTGATCCAGACCGGCAAGGTGCTGCGCGGCGCGCCGTGGCAGGTCGTGATCTTCTCTCTCGGCATGTACCTGGTCGTCTATGGCTTGCGGAACGCGGGCCTGACCGACCATCTGGCCGCGCTGCTCGATCGCACCGCTCAAGGCGGCGTGTGGGGCGCCGCGTTCGGCACAGGTGTGATCGCGGCCGTCCTGTCGTCGGTGATGAACAACATGCCGACCGTGCTGGTGGGGGCGCTGTCGATCGACGCCACCCACGCCACGGGCGCGATCAAGGAAGCGATGATTTATGCCAACGTCATCGGCTGCGATCTGGGTCCCAAGCTCACGCCGATCGGCTCGCTTGCGACGCTGTTATGGCTTCACGTCCTCGGCCAGAAGGGCGTGCGGATCGGATGGGGCTATTACTTCCGCGTTGGCGTGACGCTCACCGTTCCGGTGCTGCTGGTCACGCTTGCCGCCTTGGCATTGAGGATCACGATCGGATGACAGCCCTGATTTACATCGGCGCGGCGCTTGCCGAGATCGGCGGATGCTTTGCTTTCTGGGCATGGCTTCGCATGGGAAAGTCACCCTTGTGGCTTGCTCCCGGCGTCGTCTCACTGATCCTGTTCGCATGGCTCCTGACCCGCGTGGACAGCGATGCCGCAGGACGGGCGTATGCCGCTTACGGCGGCATTTACATCTGCGCATCGCTTGCCTGGCTCTCGGCTGTCGAGGGCGTGCGGCCCGATCGCTGGGATGTCAGTGGAGCGGCGCTCTGTCTGATTGGCACCTGCATCATCATCTTGGGACCACGAACCGCTTGATGCCGCTACGCACTCTCCACGATCCCGACACCTTGCCGGCGCTTGATCCTGCCTATGCCATCGAGCGGCCGGCCCTAGGGCTCGGATCGCTCGATCCCGCTCCGCGTATCCTGTTGCTCTATGGCTCGCTGCGCGAACGGTCCTTTTCCCGGCTGTGCGTCGAAGAAGCGGCGCGCTTGCTCCGCTTCTTCGGGTGTGAAACGCGCATCTTCGATCCCTCGGAGTTACCGTTGCCCGATCAGGTCGCCGACGACGACCATCCGGCCGTTCACGAGCTGCGTGAACTGTCCTTATGGTCGGAGGGTCAGGTGTGGTGCAGCCCCGAACGGCACGGCCAGATTACCGGCATCATGAAGCTGCAGATCGATCATCTGCCGCTGTCGATGGGCGGGATGCGACCAACGCAAGGGCGCACGCTGGCGGTCATGCAGGTATCGGCGGGGTCGCAGTCGTTCAACAGCGTCAACACGCTACGCGTGCTGGGCCGTTGGATGCGGATGGTCACGATCCCGAACCAGTCGAGCGTTGCCAAGGCGTTCAATGAGTTCGACGATGCCGGGCGCATGAAGCCGTCCAGCTACTATGACCGGATCGTCGATGTGATGGAGGAACTGGTGCGGTTCACGGTGCTGCTGCGCCCTCATGCGGTCCAGCTCGTCAATCGCTACTCCGAGCGCAAGGAGGCTGGGGTGCCAATCGACAGCGTAACGGACCTGTCGAGTATCGCCACAAGCAAATAGGTTTCAGAACCGGAACGTTTACGACACCAGCGAGGGGTTGATCCTGACCCGCCCCTGCCCAAGACTTGCTCGGGAATGCCCGATCAATCTTCGCGTATGGAGGCTTTGATAACGTCATCCGGGATGACCGCTCCTGGTCGAAGCCGCCGTCCAAGGCGGCTGGCGCGAAAGACGTGAATGTCCCAGTTTCAGCCGTCAGGGCGTATCGCCAAGTGAGCTGAACGAACGGCAGGTTTCAGGAGGATGCAGGAACCGGGCGAACGGCCGAGATTGGGGCGCATTCCTGACGACAGTCTTGGGAACAGGTCGATGCCCAGACCGGCAACCGCTTGATGGAACGACACTAATCGCCATCTTGAGCAAATGAAGATCTTCATCAGTTCGCTTATCGCCGGTTTCGAGGACATGCGCGCCGCCGCCGTCGCGGCCGTCCGGTCGCTTGGGCATCAGCCCGTCACGGCCGAGACGTTTGATCCCGGCCTGACGTCGCCTAGGATCGCCTGTCTGAAAGGTGTGCGAGATTCGGACCTCGTGGTGATGGTGCTCGGTAGCGCCTACGGCGCGGTGCAGCCCAACTCCGATCTCTCCGCAACGCACGAGGAATGGCGCGAGGCGAAGGACAGGCGGCCCGTGATCGCATTCGTTCAGGACGGCGTTGACCGTGACGCCCGGCAGGCCGAATTCGTCCGGGAGGTGCAGGATTGGACCGGCGGGTTGTTTCGCGGTGGGTTCCGCGACGCGGACGATCTGCGCGATCAGATGACGCGCACTATTCACAGGCTGGAGCTGTCGAGCGCCACGGCCGCGGTGGACGCTACCGAGATGCTGGCGCGGGCGCAGGCGCTGATTCCGCGCGAGGATCGGGGCTTCGTGCGGATGACCGGCCCGTTGCTGCACATCGCCGTCGTCGGCGGGCCGGCCCAGACTATCCTGCGGCCGATGGAGATCGAGAAGCCGGAACTCGCCCGCATGCTCCTGCGCGAGGCCACCTATGGGGGGCATCCGATTTTCGATCCCGCACACGGCTCGAAGCAGGATCTTCCCGCGGGGATGCTGCGACTGGTCCAGGACACCGGTGCCGAGATCCTACTGGACGAGCGCGGATCGATACGGCTCAGCGTCCCCGTCGCAAGGGGTACCGGCATGATGGGTGCCCTGATCGAGGAGAACGTCATCGACGCCCTTGACCGTGGTCTGGCCCGTGCCGCCGATATCATGGGCCGGATCGACGATGCGCAGCGCCTCTCGCGGTTGGTGGTCGCGATATCCTTGGCCGGCAACGGAGTGATGGGTTGGCGGACGCGTGGCGAGGACGCGGCAAGCCCGAATTCAATGACGATGTCTAATGCGTTCAGTCAGGGCGAGCGCCCGCCGATCCACTTTCAGCCGCCCGACCGGCCGCGTGCCGCGCTGGAGTTCGATCGGACCCGCATGGTCGAGGATCTTGTGACGCTTTTGAGGCGGCAGTTCAGATAGATCATCCCTCGGCCAGCGGGTGTCGACGTGCTCGCTGACGTGGGCGCAGTCGACTGAGGGGTGTCGACGTGACTTCTCTCGATCAACTGAGCGCCCGGATCCTGTCGAGCAGCACGATCGTCGCCCGGCAGCCGTCCCCGGGTTACCGCTCACTTCAGCTAGACGCCCCTTGTCGTGGGAGATCGCTTGGCGCGCAGCCGAACGACACGATTTTTCCCGCGCAAGTTAATCAACCAGCCACGGTGCGTGTATCCTCGCTTCGCGACTTGCCGCGCCGCGTGGGCATTAGCCTCAGCCAGGGCCCAACGTGCACCGCGCCATCAGGCCATACATTGTGGCCAACCTTGACGGGTATCATTCGCACGGGTCGCTCATTTGTGGGCCAATGAGCGGAATGACGCCGCAGATCGCCTCGACCCGGTCCGCCCAACGCTGCAACGCTGCCCGCTTCTCCTTAGCATAGCGGTATAGGTGGTAGGTACCGGCGATCCCGCCCTGCGTGCCGGAGATGTGGTTGAGCACCGCCTCAGAATGCTCGAGCGGAACCTTAAGTTCGGCGCATCCCGTGGCCATTGTGCGCCGCAGATCGTGCATCACCCAGTCCGCAACGATCCGGTTGGTCGCGCGAGCGACAAGTTCGTCGATGGCGAGTTTCGCCTTCGAGAAGCCTGAGATTGGGGTCTTGCCCGTGGTGGTCAGGATGAGGCCATCGCCCAACGTCAGCTTCCGCAGGTGCTTGAGAAGAGCCATAACCTGTCGGCTCAGCGGCACAAGGTGGACCCGCTTGTTCTTCGTGCGGGTGCCTGGGATGATCCATTCCTTCTTGGCGAGATCGATCTCGTCCCACCGGATGCCAGCAACCTCGCGCAGCCGCTGTCCCGTCAGAAGGAGCAGGAGGACAAGGGCTCCGAACTGCCAGGTGATTTTCGATGCGACGCCAACGACGAGTTTGATCTCGAACTTCTGGAGCACGCGCTCCCGCTTCGGCTCCGGGAACGGACGCTTGAGTCCGACCAGCGGATGGCTCTCAAGCTGGTCGTGCTGGATGCCCCACGTGTACATGCGACTGAGCCACTTGTAGGCCTTGTTCCCCGCCGAACGGCTCCGTTCGCCGACGTGGGCCAGCATCTTCTTGACGTCCTTATTGGTGATTTCGGTCACGAGCTGCTCGCCGAACCAAGGCCGCAGGTCGCGGTCGAAGGTGCCCTCGATGTCTTTCCGGCTGCGGAGCTGACCGGCGATGACGTGCTTCTCGATGAAGCGGTCGGCGAAGGCGCCGAACCCGAACTCGCGTCTAGCGCGCGCGGCCGCCTCCTCGGTCTCGGCCGCGAGTTGTTCGGCCATCGCCGGGTCGATGCCCGTCTCGACCACCCTGAGCATTTCCAGCGCCCGTTCGCGCGCGGCGTCGGGGGTCCAGGGCGACCCGTGCGTCCCAATCGTCAGTCGCTTCGCCGTGTTCGATTTCCCGCCGACGCGATACTGGACGACGTAGACCTTACGCCCCGACGCGGACATGACGACGCCGAAGCCCCTAACCTGGTCGTCCCAGAGCCAAGTCCGCTTGCCCTCGGCGGGCGCCTCCATCGCGTCCACCGTCCTCTTGGAAACCTTCGCCGTTGCCACCTCAGTCCTCCTGTTCCGATTGGTACTCATCCGGCACTCAGCCCGAAGGAAACGGGAGGCAGCAGTGAGCAATCGAGACTAGGATACTATCGGTCTTGCACTCAGGGAAACCCACGTCGGGCAACATTAGGCAACGCTATCAAACACTTATCGTGGACTTGGTAAGGCTGAGGTCGTGAGTTCAATCCTCACCGGCAGCACCATTTTTTCAATGACTTAGAAGCCCTTCGGGGCCGCGTCCGATGAGCCAGGCATCACCAGGGCATCACGCCGTTCGCTACGGAGCGGATCGACAGAAGCGTCCAAGCGTTGCGGCGCCGCGCCGGACGGCACGCCGTTATCGACCGAAGGACGTGGAGCTTCGCAGCGAGTCGTGGCGCTGGCACATGCTCGGATGGTGAAGCGAAGGCTATCAGCCGTCCGGAGTGGATGATCCTCCGTCGGGGTGCTGTCAGTCTAATGCGAACCGCTTTCCGCACGATGAACTAGGACGGATCGACATTCATCGCAGCCAGATCATGGCGGCGGCGAGGTGGACGAAGCCGGTGAAGTGGATGATTCGGCGGTCGTAGCGAGTGGCGAAGCGTCGGAAATGCTTGAGGCGACTGAAGCATCTTTCGATCTGGTTGCGATGTTTATAGATGGCGGCATCATGCGGGATGGCGACCTTACGGTTGCGCTTGGACGGGATCACGGTTTCGGCGTTCATCGCGGCGATCTGGCTACGTAAGTCATTGCCGTCATACGCCTTGTCGGCAAGTACGGCTTTGCCGCGCTGGCCTTCGAGCAGTCCAGGTGCCGAAGCGATGTCGCTGGCTTGCCCGGGCGTGATGTGAAAGCGCAAGGGCCGGCCGAACGTGTCGGCGAGCATGTGAACCTTGGTCGTCAGCCCTCCTCGGGAACGCCCCAGCGCCTGATCCTTGGCCCCCCTTTTCCGGTCGCTGCCTGTTGGTGAGCGCGAACGATGGTGCTGTCGATCATCAGATACTGGTTGTCCCGGTCGGCCGTCAGCGCCTCGAACACGCGCTCCCAGACGCCTGCATGGCACCATCGGCTGAAACGCCGGTGCACCGTCTTCCACTTGCCGTAGCGTTCCGGAAGATCGCACCAATGCGCGCCAGAGCGCAGCACCCACAAACATCCATTCACGAACAAGCGGTTATCCGCACCCGTTCGGCCAGGATCAGCCGTCTTGCCCGGACCAGCGACGCAATCCGCAACCATTGCGCCTCGCTCAACTCGTACCGCTTGATCCCCACCGGCCGATACGCTGGATAGTCTCCAGCCGAGCCCTCGCGGACGCGAACAGCACCACGGTGTTCAAAGACCGGATGTCGATTCCCTGCGAGATTCGGTGGCACGTGATTAGGCAGTCGATCTCGCCGTTGGCGAACGCCACGAGATGCGCCCGGTCGTCATCCGCGTAATAAGTCCGGTAGCGATGCGTGTAACGGTCCACGATCTCCAGGATGCGCTCGCCATATTCCCGCGTTTCCACGAAGACGATGCAGCGATCGACGATGGTCGGGTCCTCGGCCAGACGGTCGGCGAACACGTCCGGCTTGAGCTCCGCCGTCTTGTAGACCCGCGCGATCTCGGTCCAGATCTCCTCCTGGCTCATCGGACGCCCCTCACGGGCACGGCTCGCCTGCTTGGTGTAGACCTAGCGCAGGCGCTGACGGTCGCGGTCCGTTAGGTCGTAGTGCAGCGGCTCGTAGTCGAACTCGCTGAGCACACCCCTCGCGATCGCCGCCTCTAGCGGGAAGCGGTAGAGCACGGGACCGATCTCGCTCTCGAGGAAGTCGTTGCCCTTTGCGTCGTAGGCTCTGTCCGGCGTGGCGCTGAGACCGAGCCGCCAGCGGAATCGGTCATGCGTGCCATCAAGATCGCGCACGGAAGACGGCGTGCCCAGCCCGTGAACCTCGTCGTGGATGATTATCGCCTTGGCCGCATTGGCCTTGCTCAACCCCCGCATGAGGCGCGGCAGCTGCCCGCGGGAGATCACCATGAGCGAGGACGCCGGATCAAGCAGGTACTCGTCCAGATCGTGGTGGCGTTCATACTGGCGGTAGATGACCCAGCGCCGCCCGGACCTGGCGACCCACTCCTCCAGCTCAAGGGTCCACTGGTCCAGTAGATCGGTACCGTCCATCGTCACGACCGCCGAGACCACGTCGCCAGCGACGGCGAGGTCGGTGAGGATGCGTAAGGCCGTTCGCGTCTTGCCCGTGCCGGTCGCCATCTCGAGGACGCCGGCACCGGTCTCCATGAACGCCGCGACCGCCTCGTCCTGATGGCGCCACATCGACGGCGTGGGAGGCGCCTCCACGGCCGCACCCTCCTTCGCCGGCCCCGGATTCCTCGGCGCCCGCGCGCGCAGCCGCTCGATGACGGCCGGCGTCGGCTCAAGGACCCGCAGACCATCCGCGGCATCACTCCATGCCTCCTCGAACTGGGCGCCCTTGACCTCGACGCGGCGCCGTTCGTCCGGGAGCCAGCCGCGGAAGACGTCGATGCTTTCGTAGTTGCGGCGCTGTCCCGAGCCCGTCTCGTTGGCCGACCCGGTGAACGCCAGCTGGTCGCCATCCTCGAGCGTCACGATGCCGATCTTCTCATGATAGAGCCTGGCGTCGTCGACGTGCTCCGCAAAGGCGAACTTCAGCTTCAGGCGTCCGTTGGCGACCAGCCGCCAAGCAGTCGGCTATGGCAATGCCGGGATCGCTGACTCAGCCATTCGTCGATACCGTTGCTCAACTTGAGTCCGTCTGACGTTTGATCCCGTCGAGCATCTACAAGTGCAGCTCGCAGCCCGCGACGCGCCTTCCTCGTTGTTAGTGGCATGGCAGCGCCTGCCGCTATTGCCGGTATTCGCAACCGACAGGGCCGACATGCCCGAGTTAGGTTGGCCGACTTGGACTAGGGCTTGTGGGGATTCACATGTCGCCGTGGACGTGATTCAAGTTGCGGATGGATCGTTTGATTTTGACCGACGCCCAATGGGCGAGGATGGAACCGCATTGCCTGGGCAAGGCGACGGATCCCGGCCGCAGCGGGACGAACAACCGGCTGTTCATGGAGGCGGTGCTGTGGATCGCTCGCACGGGTAGTGCGTGGCGTGATCTGCCGGTGCATCGCGGCAACTGGAGCACAGCCTTTCGCCGGTTTCGTGACTGGCGCGCTGCCGACGTGTTCAAGCGGATATTCGATGCCTGCTCGGACGAGCCGGACATGGAATATGCGATGGTCGATGCCACGATCGTGAAGGTTCACGTCATGGACAAGGCGCAAAAGGGGGACTCAGAGCCAGGCCATCGGCCGCTCCAAAGGCGGCGTGACCACCAAAATCCTGGCGCTGACCGATGCGTTGGGCAATCTCGTACGCTTCGAGCTACTGCCCGGACAGCGGTTCGACACGATCGGCGTCGAACCGTTGCTCGATGGCGTCACCTTCCGCGGGCTGATCGCGGACAAGGCGTTCGACACCAACGCGATCATCACTGACCTCAACCAGAGCGGTGCCAAGATCGTGATCTCCCAGCACCCTCGGCGGATCGGCGCGTTCCGGATTGACCGCGACCTCTACAAGTGGCGCCATCTCATCGAGAACTTCTTTGCAAGCTCAAGGATTTCAAACGCATCGCCATGCGTGCCTGCAAAACCGACCAAAGTTTCTCCGCGATGATCTACCTCACCGCTGCCGTCATCAACTCACGATGAATCCCCACACACCCTAGCTGTACCTGCGCAGCTCTAGCCTGCCGATCGCGTCAGAAGGCGACGAGCGGCTTCCCTGATTGGCCGATCGAACGAGAGCACTGCCACCTCTTTCAGCAAGCGCTCCTAAAGGATCAAACGTGCCCCAGATTTGCGAACTTCATAGGTAACATGGTTGAACGAAGTGAGTTTCGCTAAAGTAGCAGAAACTGTGCTAAGCGGTTGCAATTGCGCTGATCACCTAAGAAGTTTGTAAGGGCCAGTGGCATTTAACGACTTGTGCGACGTTTCCGGTGTGTGAGCGAACGTCGGGCATCACCGGGACATCACCGCACACAATCGTCCACTGAGTTGCGCAAATACTAATCGGACCCTTGGGTGCGACGAGACGCCAGCGAGGGATGCGGGCCGCGTGGTGTTTCCGATTGATCTCGCCCGCTTGGCGAAGCAGTCCGTGGTCATGGCCGACACATCCCGTCGCTCCAAGCTCCCATCCGCATAGGGAGTGGGCCGAGGACGAAGAGTTTGGCATCCACTGATACGGTTTGAAATCCAAGCGAACCCTCGTCGCTCCTGCGAATTCGCGCCACCCCCTCCTGATCCCCGGCCATAAGTACCTGTTTAAGAAGGCGGACGACTGTAAGGCGCAGCAGATGTGGTCGGAGGCACTCGCCTTCCCGATCGGCGTGTCGGCCGGACTCCCCGTGCCCTGTGCTTTGTTGCCATTGATGAGGTCACCGGCGAGGCGGAGGCTCTGATCGAGTTCTTCTACGGCTATCCGGGCGAGCAGCGCGCCGCTCCGCTGGAGCACTGCTTGGCCAGCGTGACGACGTCCTGGGTAGGCGCTTGCTCGTCATCTGCCCCACACGGCACCTTGCGCTGTGTCGACCGGTGCTGCCCGAGCACGCGGCACACCCGTCGCTCGGATACCTCCAGCACCTCTCGCACTTGATCGATGCACCGACGACGCCGTGCGAGGCTCAGAAGTTTCTCCGCGCCGCCTCCTGCAGGATGAGCTTGTCCAGCGTCAGGTCCGAGATCGCGCGGCGCAGCCGGGGGGCTCTCCTGAGCTTGTCGAAGGGTTCTCCTTCTACAGATCCTTCATGCGCGCCGAGCCTGATCCGTCTCCAGGCCACCCTACTCCTTGCGCCAGCGATAGCAGGTCTGCTTGCTGACCGCGATGCGCCGACCGGCCTCGGCGGTCATGCCGCCCTGATCCAGCATGATCTCAACCTCGCGCAGCGTGCCGGTAATCTCCTCAGGCTTGTGCTTCCTGGCAGGCGTTCGTCGTCCCTTCCTCGATCCAGACCGCCATCGTCGATGGACCACTCAGAAGGGGCAGCTCTCCCGGGCAGATGCACCCCGGCAAGCCAAACGAAAATAATTTCACTTTAGTCGCTAACAATAAAGTTTTAACAGTGTTTCAAAACTGGGCAATTGATTACACTATAGGCTGGTGAAATATCGCATTATGTCGTTGTGTAGATATACGTTGATTAAAACATTGAATTTGCGGCAAACAATTCAAATCGGTCCTTGGAACGAAGTAAATTCTGCCCGACCTAACCATTTATAATATATAGACTTATTTAGCAGGCAGAGTCCGGACCGATACCACACTAGCAGTGACTCTTCACGGCGCGCCCTGGCCCTTGACTCAAAAATGGCTTTCACCCCTAATCAGCGCAGTAATCGCGTCGGGAGGGTAGTGGAGGCTCATCGATCACGTAGCCGTAGCAGCGGCCGTATCGCTGGGGTGACAAGTTCGGGAAAACATACATCCGCTAGCCATAATCGTCGCGCGTCGGGAGATGTGCATCGATCGGACGGCATGCCGAAATTTGGCCGTAGAGCCGTGCCGCAACGCGCCGGGCCGGGGATCGGCGTGCCCTAAAGTCATCGGGTCCGAGTTTCCATGATCGTCCTACATTGGCTGTCATCTATTCAGGGAGGTTATACGACGATGGGTAACAGTTCGAACTTTACGGCGGCGAACACGACGCTTGGATTTGCTGCCGATGCGAACGTCGCAGCAGCGGTAGCCGCGCCGCCGACCGGAAAGGCTTACGACGTCAGGACCGGCCTTGCAGTCACCACGGCGTTCGACTTCTATGTGCCCGCTACGAATGCTGAAACCCTGCGCCAGTGGCACCTGACCCGGCTTGGCGATATCCTTCCGGTATGGCAGGAATTTACCGGTCGCGGCGTCAGCGTCGGCATCTATGACGAAGGTGTGCAGAGCACGCATTGGGACTTGAGCGCCAATTACGATTCATCGCGTCATGTCGTCATTGACGGCGTCACGATCGGTGGCAACGAGGCTCCGGGGCCGCACGGCACCTCGGTTGCCGGCCTGATCGGTGCCGCCCTCAACGGTCGCGGCGGTGTCGGTGTCGCATTCAACGCCTCGCTCACCAGCGTGAACATCTTCGATCCCGACAGCCCCCTCTATGTGAATGGCGGCGCGTCGTTCTTCGATGCCATGTCCCAGATGAACCGGTATGACGTCACCAACCATAGCTGGGGTTCATACAACCCGCTTATCAGGTCGTCTAATTCACGCGGCGTCGTGGCAACGGCCCAGAACGCTCTCGCGCAGGCCGCGGAGATGGCCGCCGAGACGGGTCGAGCCGGGCTTGGAACGATTATCGTCGCTGCCGCGGGCAACACGCCGGACGATGGCCAGAACGATGGCTGGAAGACCGATCGCCATACTATCGCGGTGTCCGCCTACCGAGAGGCCGATGGTGCGGCATCGAGTTACAGCAACCACGGACCGCACCTCCTCGTCGCGGCGCCGTCAAGCGATAGCGCAATAATCGGTGGCACCGGTCTCGTCACGACGGACCTGCTCGGCGAGGCCGGCTACAACACCTCCTTCGATCCGCAGGGCGCAGCCGACTATACCAATCAGTTCGGCGGTACGTCGGGCGCGACGCCGATCGTCACCGGTGTCGTGGCCCTGATGCTCGACGCAAACGACGATCTCGGCTGGCGCGACGTCAGGAACATTCTCGCGGCCTCGGCCAAGCTGCCGGTGGCGTTCGAAACCGGACCCGTCGCCATCGATTTCCAGTCCGGTTCGAGCACGGCACGGAGCGTCCTGAACGAACGGTCTTTCCAGCTCGCCGGCGATGCCGCGGGCTGGAACGGCGGTGCGATGCACTACAGCAACGACTATGGCTATGGCGCGGTCGATGCCTATAACGCGGTGCGGATGGCCGAAGTGTGGTCGCTGTTCGGAGCGGCCGGGACATCCGCGAACGAGGTCTCGGTTTCCACGGGCGTGGTTCCCGTCGGGTTGACGTCGAACGGCTCGGTCGATTTCAACAGTGCCGCTCCCGGACAGTTCGCCGGCGGCTTCCTGGAAGAGCCCGTCAGGTTCAATTTCGCGGTCGGCCAGAACGTGGATGTCGAGCATATCGACCTGACGCTCAATTTCAGGATGCCGGTGGACGTCTACGGCAACGAGAACCAATTGTTGGGATCTGCCTTCGCGCAGATGTTCATCAGCCAGATCGCACTCGTCGCACCGGACGGCACGACCGCCTTCACGGCCCAGACGGGTCAATTGGCGCAAGTCGACCGGAACTCTCCGGATCAGGAGTTCACGTTCGGATTCTCGGGATTCCGGGGCGTCGCAACGCAGGGTGAATGGACGCTTCAGTTCATGAATCTCGACTTCGACGCGAGGCCCTCGTTCTTCGGGCTCAACGACACCCGCCTGACGATCAACAGCCTGACGATGGACATGTTCGGCGCAGGCGCGTCGCGTGACGACGTGCATAGCTATACCAGCGAGTTCTTCACGATGGCGGCCATCGCCGGAGAGGGGGCCCGTCGCACGCTGTCCGACACGAACGGTGGCAACGACTGGATCAACGCTGCGGCGGTGGCGGCGAACATCGACGTGTCGCTGGTCGAGGGCGCAACGACCCGCTTCGGCACACAGGATGCCTTCACGATCGCGGCGAACAGCCGGATCGAGAATGTGGTGACCGGCGACGGCGCCGATCGCCTGACCGGCAACGGGCTGGACAACAGGCTGTACGGCATGCGCGGTGCCGACTGGCTGAACGGCGGGGCCGGCAACGACAGGCTGTTCGGCGGTGCGGGCACCGATGTCTTCGCGTTCGATACGGCCGGGATCAGCGGTTTCGACCAGATCCTCGACTGGAGCGGGGGCGACCGGATCGCGACGACCAAGCAGCTGCGCGGTGCGGATGTGACGGGTCTCATCACGGTCGGTTCCAACGCCTTGCTGCTGCTCGACAACAGCCTTCGCGGCGACACCGCGGAACTCGTCGGAGAGGGCGGCGCGGTACTGCGCGCAGCCGGTCGGTCCAGCGGCTACTGGTGGTACGACTTCGTCTCCGACGGGACGGACGGCTTCACCGATGGTCGCGTGATGGAGATGGCGTCGGTCCAGACCGGCTCCGTGAGCAGCGATGCCGGCGCACTGCCTGGAGCGTTCGCCGCATCGCTGGGTGCGAGCGGCGCCGGTACGACGTTCGAGATGCAGGACGCAGCCTTCTACCTGTACGACACGATGGGCGACGCCATGTCGACGGGCGCGCTGACCCTGGCCTGATCCGGCCGACCGGGGCGGCGCCACGCCGCCCCGGTCCTTTTCTTGACATCGGAGTCTGTTCCCTTGGCGACCCTGCTCAGCATAGGCGATCGACGCACGACGTTCGCCCATCGGCGGCGCCTTGCTTTCGGTAGCGCCAGCCGGGTTCAACCGGTCGCATCGCGCGGGCGCGGTGGGCGGCTGGTCGCGTCGTTGCTGCTGCTGGCAGGGCCAACGACCGCCTCCGGCGAAACACTGGCCGATGCGATCGTCGATGCCTATCGTAGCAATCCCAGGCTGCAGGCCCAGCGCGCCGAGTTGCGGGCGCTGGACGAAACCGTGATCGAGGCGCTGAGTCCCTATCGCCTGGGCGCGCAGATCGCCGGCAACCTCAACTACAACGAGCGTCGCCAACGCGGCATCTCGACCGAGGGGTTCACGCTGTTCGAGCAGCGCACGATCGGCGTGGCGCTGACCGTCAATCAGCTGTTGACCAGCGGCGGACGCACCGCGGCGCAGGTGTCGGCCGCGGAGGCCGATGTCCTGTCGGCTCGCGAACGCCTGCGCGAGCTGGAGAACAGTACGCTGCTGCAAGTCGTGGACGCTTACGTATCCGTCCGTCGCGATCAGCAGTTGATCGCGATCCAGTTGCGGGCCGTGGAAAGTTACGATCGTCAGGTAAGGCAGAACCAGTCGCGCGAACGGGAGGGCGATCTTGCCCGGACGGACGTCTCGCAGGCTCAGGCCCAGCTCTTCATCATCAGGGCGGCACTGGCACAGGCGAAGGCCAATCTGGAACAGAGCCGCTCCCGCTTCGCCACGCTGGTCGGCCGCAATCCCGGTGCACTCGATACCGAACCGCCGCTCCCGGGCGTGCCCGCGACATCGGGAGAGGCGCAGACGCTGGCGGCTGACGACAGCCCCGTGCTGTGGCAGGCGAAGCTGGCGGAGAAGGCGAGCCGGCACAGGATCGCCGCCGCCCGGGCCGAACGCAACCCGACGATCGCGGCGCAGGGGTCGTTCGGCTACGTCAATCCGCTGGGCTTCCAGACCCGTGATCTGGGCAGCAACGTCGGCGGGGGCGTGACGTTCACGCTGCCGATCCTGACCCAGGGCGTAGTGGGATCACGCGTCCGTGCAGCGATCGCGGCGCAGCAATCGGCCGGCTTCCAGATCGAGGATGCACGCCGAAGCATTGCCGCCGGCATCCTCAATGCCTGGAACCAGACCGTCACCGCGCAGGAACAGTTGAGCGCCGGCATGGCTGCGATCCAGGCGGCAGAGGCCGCGGCGACGGGCGTCCGTCGTGGTTTCGGAGAAGGACTGCGCTCCAACTTCGAGGTGATCGACTCCGAACAGCGGCTGCTCAACGCACAGGTTCTCGTCGTGAACGCGCGATATGGCCAGTATCTCGGCCAGGCGACGTTGCTGGCGTTCATCGGCCGCCTTCGCGCGGATGCGCTGGTCTGGGGCGTCACCCCCTATGATCCCACGAACAATCTCGTGCAGCAGCGTCGCTCGCAGATCGGCCCCTACGTGCCGTTCGTCCGCGCCTACGACAAGCTGTCGGTACCCAGCGGCCGGAGCCGCGACGCACCCGTGCCCGCGCCGGTGCCGACGCCGCAGATGCTGGCGACGACAGCCGCAGCGCCGGGGGGGCCGCTTGCCAGCGACCTACCCGACTTGCCGCAATCCAGCACCACCAAGAGGGAGATAGTACAATGAACCGTAAGACCGCATGGATGATGATGGCCGCCCCGATTGCCCTCGCCGCGACACCGGCCGATGCCGCAACGTTCCTGTTCCAGATCACGGGAGCCTATCAGGCGAGCTTTTCGGTCGATACCGACGATCTGATGCCGCCCGCCGAGGTCGCCGCGGGCTATTTCACGATTCTCGACACGCCCGGCACCTTTGGTGGCGTGACGCAGATCGCGCGGTCCGTGACGTTCAATACGACCGCCTGGGATGGAGGTCTGACGATCCAACTTCCCGATGACGATTTCCGCGGCTTTCTGGGCTCGCAATTGTTCAGCGGAACGACCGCGATGCCGACGCTGCTGACCGGCGTCTACACGCTGGCATCGGACATCGATCAGTCCGTCGTGACGCTGACGATCACGCCGGGCATGGCCGCCGTGCCGGAGCCTGCCACATGGGCGATGATGATCGGCGGCTTCGGCGCGGTAGGCTTTGCGGCGCGGCGTCGCACCGCGAACCGGCGGACCGTCCGCTTCGCCTGACCTGCCACGATCATGCATGCGCCCGGCCCGAAACGGCCGGACGCATGTTCTACGACCGGAAAGCCCCGATGTCCGACAACGCTGCTCCCAATCCCCTGTCCCATGCCTTACGCGCGGCGCGGCGGCATCTGTGGGCCGCGGCGTTGTTCAGCGGCCTGGTCAATATCCTCTACCTGGCACCATCCATCTTCATGCTGCAGGTCTACGACCGCGTCGTCCCCACCCGCGGTGGAGCCACGCTGCTGGCTTTGATCCTGGTGTTGATCGTGACGTTGGCGGTGTTCGCGGTGCTGGACCTAGTGCGCATGCGCTTGCTGTTGCGTGCCAGCGTTCGGCTGGAGAAGCTGGCCGCTCCTGCTATCCTCCACCGCATTCTCGATGCCAATCGGGCGACGGTCTCCGACCGGATGACGGCGCTCCGCAATTTCGACACCGTGCGGGGAACATTGGTCGGACCGGCCGTGGTGGCCGTGTTCGATGCACCCTGGACTCCGGTGTATCTGATCGTTTGTTTTCTGTTGCACGCATGGATCGGTTTACTGGCGGTGGCCGCGCTGGTGTTGCTGAGTCTTGTGGCATTCCTCGGCGAGCGTGCAACGCGGTCGGGAATTGCGGCATCGACTGCGGGCGCGGGCGTGCTCACGCGTTCGCAGGATTACTCCATCGCGACAGCGGAGGTCGGACGTGCGCTGGGCATGCGCGACGCTCTGGTCGGCCGGCATCTGTCGGAGCGCGCGAGCGTAGTGGCCGATCAGGGCCTGGTCGCCAGGACATCGGGCGGCTTTCTCGCAACTACCAAATTCCTGCGGTTGCTGTTCCAATCTTTGGCGCTGGCGCTGGGCGCCTGGCTGGCGATCCAGCAGAGCATATCGGCTGGCGCGATCTTCGCCGCGTCGTTGCTCGTCGGTCGGGCACTTCAACCCGTGGAACAGATACTGGGCGCGTGGAAGAACGTGACCGGCGCCCGTGCCGCGTACCAGGGCCTGTCCACGTTCCTCGCCCTGAATTCCTCAACGGCTCCGCCCACGACATTGCCGGCCCCGGAAGGCCTGCTCCACGTCGAGAGGGTCGTTGTTCGGGCACCTGGCAGCGACAAGATGATTCTGAAGGCGGTGAGCTTCTCTGCCAAGCCGGGGGAGGTCGTTGCGTTGGTCGGACCCAGCGGCGCAGGCAAGTCGACCCTGTTGCGCGCGCTCGTCGGTGCGATCCGACCTGACGCGGGCGAGGTCAGGATAGACGGTGCCAAGTTGTCGGATTGGGATGCGCAGGCTCTCGGTGGATATCTGGGGTACATGCCGCAGACACCGACGCTGTTCCCCGCCAGTGTCCACGCGAACATTTCGCGGTTCAGTAGATCGGAAACATCGGGTGATATCGATGCCGCGGTGATCGACGCTGCACGGCGCGCGGGCGCACACGAGATGATCCTACGTCTGCCGCAGGGATATGACACGATGCTATCGATCCGCGAGAGCGGCGGCCTCTCTGCCGGGCAGCGGCAACTCGTCGCGCTGGCGCGGGCCCTGTTCGGGCGTCCCCGCTTCCTGTTTCTCGACGAGCCCAACGCTCATCTCGACACGAATGGCGAGGTGATGTTGGCGGGTGTCCTAGCGCATGCAAAGGCGAACGGCATCACGACGATCGTTTCGACGCATCGCACCGGCCTGTTGCAAGTTGCCGACCATATCCTGCTGCTTCGCGATGGCGAGGTAGAGTTCTTCAAGAGCCGCGCCGAGGCGATGGCCGGGCAATCTGCGCAAGGTGTTTCAGCGCCGCAGCAGGGGCCCAAGGTAGTGGCGGAGGTCGGAGCATGATCGCGGTGGCCCCGGCGCACGGGCGGTTCGGCGATGTCAACGATCTTGACGACTCCCCGCGGCGGGCGCTGATCGTCGGCAGCGGTGTCGCGATTCTGTTCTTCGTCGTCTTTCTGGGCTGGGCCGCCATGGCGCGACTGGACGCAGCGGCTTTCGGCGGCGGTCAGGTTGTCGTTGCCGGCAATCGGCAGGTGATCCAGCACCGCTACGGCGGAGATGTAGAGCAGGTGCTGGTCAGGGACGGGCAGCGCGTACGCGCCGGCGATGCCCTGGTCCGGCTATCGGGGTCCGAAGTCGCCGCGACGGAACGCGCGCTCGCAGGAGCGGTAATCGATCTCCAGGCACAACGGGCGCGGCTCGAAGCGGAGGTGACCGGCGGGACGATCCGTTGGCCCAAGGAATTCGCGCAAGTCGAGGGCGCGGACCGGTTGCTGGTGGACGCGGCCAAGCGGCTTCAGCTCGCACAATCCCAGGCGCAGCGTAATCTTTTGTCGTCTCGCTACGGTATACTGCGATCCGAACGTGATCAACTTGCGAGGCAGATCCAAGGCTTCGAGGCGCAGTCCGCATCGACGGCGGAGCAACGAGAATCCTTGCAGGCGCAAATGGAAAGCACGCGCCGCCTCGCCGAGAGCGGGGATGTTTCGCGCAATACCGTCCGTGCGCTCGAACGAAACATGGCGGCACTGGACGGCAGCAACGCGGATCTAATCGCACGGGCCGCCGCGTCTCGCGCCCAGGTCGCGGGTACGCGCGATCAGGTCGCCCAAGCCCGTCGGCAGCTCGTCGACGAAAACGCGAAGATGCTCCGTGAGACGCAGTTTCAGCTCAATGATGCGCTGCCCAAGTGGATCGCCGCAAAGGAGCAGGTGGAGCGGACGATCGTCCGTGCGCCGGTGTCGGGGCGCGTCGTCGACCTCAGGGTGCATTCCGCGGGCGGTGTGATCGCGGCCGGACAGCCGATCCTCGACATCGTACCTGATGCCGCCCCGCTGGAGGTTCGCGCGACCTTCGCGCCGGAGGATATCGACGGTGTGGTGTCCGGCAAGCCGGCGGAAGTAAAGTTTCTGTCGCTGCACGACCGCGACCTGCCGATCCTGATGGGCGTGGTCCGGACGGTGTCGGCCGATAGCGTCCGCGACGATCGCACCGGGCTCAGCCAGTTCACCGCCACGATCGTCATACCCGACGATCAGGTGGCCATGTTGCGAGCGGCGCGGGGCGCGGACACCGGTATCCGCGCCGGCGTACCCGTGCAGGTAACTGTCACGCTTCAAAAGCGAAGCGCACTCCAGTACATGCTAGATCCCCTGACGGAGACTTTGTCCCGGTCCTTCTCGGAGCGTTAACCAAAGCGCGCTGTTAGCCGCTCCACTTTCCGCTTGCTTCGATACAAGACGTATCAATCCATATCCTCGTCGGTTGCATGAGCTATTTTCCGCCTATGGATCATCCGACACAAGCACCTTCGCGCTCATATGAGCTGCCCCCGTCTGAGTGATCCATTGACTATGACAGTCTGGATCGAGGAAGGCCGCGAGATCGTCTACAGCCTCGTCGAGGCTAGGTGCTGATTCAAGCCTGGCGGCGGCACTACACGCCGAGCGCCCACACAGTAGCCTGGGCTACCGCTCGCCGGCCCCGGAAGCGGCCACGCCGCCATTGCCGGCCTCCCGATCCGCTTCGCTCCACCTATAGGCAACAATGGCGGAAACCACGGTGCACTAACTATCTACCCGGACCACCCCCTGGGCGCCGCTCAGTCGGCGGAGCAGCGGCAAACTCCTGGTGCGAGTCTGCAGAAAATCTTCGTCAAGTTTTCTGCTGCGAAACGCACTTTTATATTGAATAGCGCCTGCAAGCCGATATGCTCAATATTATACCATATAATATGGGTAAGTGGGGGGCTGTATGACGAAGGCATATCTATCCATGACTTGTGGGGTCATGGCGCTCGTGTTCGGTACGAGCAGCGCGCACGCTCAAGACGATTCGGCCAGACAGCGACAATCCGCAGACGCGTCTCGCAGTCAGTCGGCAGTCTCATCCGATAGCACGGCCGAGACGGAGGAGGAGGCAGCCAAGAATGCCATCATCGTCGTCGGTATTCGGGGCAGCATCACCAGCGCGGTCAATAAAAAGCGCAATGCGAAGCAGATCGTGGACTCCGTCGTTTCGGAAGACGTCGGCAAATTGCCGGACAACAACGTCGTCGATGCCATTGCTCGAATTCCCGGGGTTCAGATCACCCGAGAACGGGGGCAGGGGCAGGAAGTGTTGATCCGCGGTCTGGGCGGCGTTCAGACAACGGTCAACGGCAACAACGCCAATTTGGGCACCGCCCGATCGATCAGCCTTGCCGACGTTCCGGCCGAACTCATCAAGGCCGTCGACGTATTCAAGACGCGTACGGCGGATCAGGTGGAAGGCAGCATCTCCGGTACGGTGAACATCGAACTGCGCCGGCCCCTCGACCTCAGCAAGGGATTGACGCTCGCGGGCAGCGCGCGCGGCCTGTATGACGATATCGCCAAGAAGGCTGGTCCCTTCCTGAGCGCCTTGGTAGCCTATCGAGCGGAAACCGGGATCGGCGATATGGGCTTTCTGGTCAACGGCTCCTTCACCCGCCAGAATTATCTGGAGACGTTCATCCAGAGCGAGTCGCCGTCAAGGGTATGTTGCGGTGACGACGAGACCGGAACGGTCGATTCCAACTCGTCACGCGCCCGGCTGCCGGCCAATTTGCGCAACATCATCGTTCCATTCGCGGCGCGGTCAGGCATCGACATCGGATATGTGGATCGCCCATCGCTCAACGCCGCATTTCAATGGGCACCCTCCTCCAATCTCAGTTTCGTTGTCGAAGGACTCTACACGGGCTCACGCGAACGCCGCGAGCTCAACCGATATTACGCCATCACAGGCGGATATGGTGAGACTCTTACCGACATCTCGATCAGGCCGGACGGCCGAACGGTCGATAAGGTGACGATGATCTCGAACCGACCGGGCTCGATAGCCGTCGGGATCGACAATCTTTACATCAGAAGCCAAAACAGTTTCTACCAGATCAACGGGGAGATGAGATGGACGAGCGATCGCGCCGACATCACATCGAGCATCTTGCATAGCTGGAGCAACTCCGGAAACTACAACATCCAGAACCTGCCCCGCCCTCCGCTATTGGAGCGGACTACGGTCGATTTCGCCAGCAATGTCGGCGGGTACTCGGTGCCGACGATTACCCTAGAAGGGATCGATCCGACCAATATCAACGATCTGGGACTGGAGCGTTTCCAGGATCTTCGCGGCAGCGATCACAACAAGGAATATCAGGCTCAGGTCGATCTGACCCTCAAATTCAGCGAGACCGGCTTTCTTCGTACGTTCCAGGCCGGAATGCGCGCCAATCGCCGCGAGGTAGCAAACAGCTTTGGCTTTCGTGATGCGTTTCCGAGAATAGTGATAGGGGGCGAGGAGTTTTTCGCTCCCCTGGCGGCTTTGCCGGGGGCCGAGTCCGCTCGCCCGATCGGGCCACCCATCAGGGGAGCACAGCAATGGGCAGCGATCCCGGGCAAGGTGCTTTACGACAGGATCGCTGACATCCGTACCTATCTTCAGCAGGCCGTACCAGGTCAGGGAGGCGCCCAATTTGCCACGGTTTTCCCACAAGGCCAATTGGGGCAACAGTTTGCCAGCCGTGAAAACAACTTCGCACTCTACGGTCAGATCAACTATGGTTTTAAACTAGGATTTCCGATCGACGGCACGATCGGACTGCGGTACGTCAACAATTTCGGCACGAACCGCAGCACTGCCACGGAAAGAATTCGGCGCACCGTGAACGGCGAAATCGTAGAGAATGACGTCAACCGGGCTGCATTTGCCCGTGGGAATTTCGTCGATCTCTTGCCGTCCGTGACTGCGACTGTTCATTTCACCGACAGAACGCAGATGCGTCTATCCTACACGACGAATGTCCAGCGCGCTGGCTTCGGTGCGTTGAGTCCATCCTACTTCATCAACCCGAATGACAATCCGCCAACGGTCGATGCTGGCAATCCGGACCTCAGGGCGCAGCGGGAGCGTTCGTATAACGTGAGCCTTGAAAACTATTTTAGTCGCGGGGGCATCCTCAGCCTTGCCGGCTTCTATAAAAAGGCGACCGGATTCCTCTATTATGATCGTGAACCGATTCTGGATCTGGGTCGTTACGGCCAGCCGGGTCGGTCCGGATTCTTGCGGACCAACCGGAATGGCGGAGCTGGGGAATTCATCGGCACCGAGGGACAGGCGCAGGCGTTTTTTGACTTCTTGCCTGGCGCCCTGGCCAATTTCGGCGCTTCGTTGAACGGCACCTATATGATCAAGGCGCGGCAGGTCCTGCCGTTCGAGGAAGGATTTCCGGGCGCCTACGACGGTAACGGCGTTTCCAAATGGACTGCCAACGCGGCACTGTTCTACACCACGCCGATGTTCAGCACTCGGATCGCGTATAATTATCGTTCACCTTATAGAAACGGCGCTGATCTTGGAAACCCGGAATATTCGCAGTTCTCGGACGCAACGGAACGTCTCGACGTAGCAGTAAACTACACGCCGAAGCGGTGGGTCACGTTCTCGATCGAAGCCACGAACCTGACCAACAACAATGCATACCAATATTTCGGTAAGGAAAACCTGCTCGGCAGTGGTGTGCGGCTTCAGGCGCGAACGGTGCAAGGCAGCATTCGCGTTCGGTATTGATGTGACATGGAATGGCGCGCGTGTCGGAAGACACCGCGCCCTTTCCGGGAGTTCCCCGGACATGTCGACTGCCGCGATATTCCTATTTTGCATCTCGTTGAGGTCGACTGCTCGACGGGATTGTTCAGGGCTGCCAAGTCCGCCTTGCGGATCGGTCATGACCGATCTTGTATGACTAATCGCCGCTAGGCTATGGCGCTGGCGACGATCAGGAGACGGATATGACCACCCCGGCCCCCCGTGTGCGCATCATCACCCGCGACCGAAGCGACCGGCTGGGAGAGGGCCCGACCTGGTCGGCGCGGGAGAATGCGCTGTATTGGGTCGACATCCTCGGCCAGCGGCTGAGCCGCCTCGATCTCGCCAGCGATGCGGTGACGAGTTGGGAGATGCCCGACACGATCGGCTGGGTCGTGGAGCGCGAGGATAGACCTGGCTTCGTCGCAGGTGTCGGCCGCCGCTTCGTCGCGCTGACGCTCGATCCGGTGACGGTGCAGCCGATCGCCGCGCCGGAGGACGATCGCGAAGGCAATCGCTTCAACGATGCCAAGGCGGATGCGCAGGGCCGCATCTGGGCCGGGTCGATGCCCTTCACCTGCGACCGGCCGAGCGGCAGCTTCTACCGCCTCGACACCGACGGCACTGCGACGCGCGTGGATGACGATTACACGATTGCCAACGGCCCCGCGATCGCGGCGGACGGGTCGTTCCTGCTCCACACCGACACCGCGCTCGGCACCATCTTCCGCTATCCGGTGAACGACGACGGCTCGCTGGGTCCCCGCACGCCGTTCATCGTGTTCGAGGACGCCTGGGGCAGCCCGGACGGCATGACCTTCGATGCCGAGGGTGGGCTGTGGGTCGGCTGCTGGGGCGGGTCCTGCGTCACGCGCTTCACGCCGGAGGGAAAACGCGACCGCAGCATCGCGCTGCCCGCGTCTCAGATTACCAGCTGCACCTTTGCCGGGCCGAACCTCGACCGGATGTTCGTCACGTCGTCGGGCGACGGTGTCGACGAAGCAGCGGGCGGCGCGCTGTTCGAGGTCGATCCGGGCGTCCGCGGCTTGCCGACGCTGCGGTATCGGGGGTGAACGGGCGCGCTCAGCGCGCGGCGTTGATCGCCGCCACGAACGCCTTGGCCGCCGCGCCGACCTTTGCCGCATCGTCGCCCACCTTGTAGAGCGCGGAACCCAGGCCGAAGCCGTTCGCCCCTGCGGCCAGCCACGGCGTCATCGTATCCGGCGCGACACCGCCGACGACCAGCATCGGCACATCCTTCGGCAAAACCGCGCGCTGCGCCTTCAACACGCCGGGGCTGGCCGCCTCCGCCGGGAACAGCTTCAGCGCGGTCGCGCCCGCTGCCAGCGCGGCGAATCCCTCGGATGGTGTGAAATAGCCGGGCAGCGAGGCCATGCCCTTTGCTGCCGTCGCGCGGATGACGTCGGGGTTGGTGTTGGGGGAGATGATCATCCGTCCCCCCGCATCCTGAACGCGGGCCACGTCCTCGACCGTCAGCACCGTGCCCGCGCCGATCATAGCCCGGTCGCCGTGCCGCTTCGCCAGCGCCGCGATGCTCGTGAACGGATCGGGCGAGTTCAGCGGCACCTCGATCAGCGTGAAGCCCGCCTCCACCAGCACGCCGCCGATCGCCTCGACCTCGTCGGGGCGCACACCGCGCAGGATCGCGACGAGCGGGCAGGCGGCAAAGGCGGGGGCGAAGTCCATCAGATCGGGTCCTGGCGAATACGGGCGTGAATACGTGTTATGCCGGCGACGAACGCGGCATGGCTGTCGATCAGATGGGCACGGCCCCCCGCGATGTCGATGGCGGTGGCGTAGAGCGCGCCGAGCACCGGATCGGCAAGCAAATAGACGTCGCGCGCATCGCCCCTGAGCCGCGCATGACAGTCGCTGCCGATCAGCAGGCCGCTGACGTAGCTGGCGGCGTCCTCGCGCGCGTGCAGCCCGAGGATGCCCGACGCGCGAACGCCGAACAGTGCGGCAGGCAGGTCGCGCGTGCGGGCATCCTCGACACCGGCGCGGAATGCGTCGCCGTCCGCCACGTCGCCCGCGGCCATGTCCGCGCCGATCAGGCTGTGCGCCTTCAACAGCGAGAACAACTCCCCCGTCATCGCGGTGGTGAAGTCGGCGATCGCGCCTGCCGCCATCCACGCCCATTTGCAATGCGTACCCGGCTGGCAGAGCAGCGCGTCGCCGGGTGCCAGTCCGGCGGCGACCGCGCCGAACAACTGCACCTCCTCGCCGCGCATCACGTCGCCGCGCCCATCGGCGCTGCGGCTGACGCCCGGCACGATGCGGATGCCGTCGCCGGCGACGACCGTCGCGGCGGCGACTGCATCCAGTGTGGCGGTGCAGGGGACATAGCCGGCGTCGACCCAGCCGCGGTTCGATCCCACCATCCCGGCGAGCAGCATCGGCGCGTCGCTATCGAAACGTCCGCGGATCGCGGCGGCGGCGTCGGGAAAGCCGCCCGCCGGCACCGCGAGAATACCGTCGCCGTCCCGCTCGGTCCGCAACACCGCGCCGTTCGCGTCGATGGCGTAGGCGCGGCGGTTGGTGGTACCCCAGTCGACGGCGATGAAGGAAATGTCGGTCATGCGCCCAGCCTCACCAGAAGGTCGCATAGAGGACGATCAGGATCAGCACGACGCCGATCGCGCCGACGTTGAACCCCGAACTGGTGGCGTAGCGCACGTCACCCGTATCGATCGTGTCGGCGGCCCGTCGCGTCGGGATGACGAGCGATGCGACCACGGCCAGCGCCAGCGCGGCGAGGAACACCACGCCCATCCGGTCCATGAACGGCAGCGTTGGCATCGCCACCTTCAACAGCCACGACAGCACCACGGAGGCGATCGCCGCCGCCAGCGCGCCAGCCTCGTTCGCACGCTTCCAGAACAGGCCGAGCAGGAAGATGACGGTGATGCCGGGTGTGAAGAAGCCGGTGAACTCCTGGATGAACTGGAACGCCTGATCCGACGCGCCGAGCAGCGGCCGTGCGGTCAGGATCGCGATCAGGATTGCCACCGCTGCGGCGATCCGGCCGACCAGCACCAGCTTGCGGTCGTCGGCGCCGGTACCGTCCTCCGCGGCGCTGCGCTGCCGCTTCATCTTCGCCCACACGTCGAGCGTGAAGATCGTGGCGATGGAATTGATCTTCGATGCGGTCGACGCGATGATCGCCGCGATGAGCGCCGCGAAGACGAGGCCGAGCAGGCCGGTCGGCAACAGCCGCATCATCGTCGGATAGGCTTCGTCCGGCTTGGCGAGGTTCGGCGCCAGTACAACCGCGGCGATCCCGGGCAGGACGATGATGATCGGCATGATGAGCTTGATGAACGACGCGAACAGCACGCCCTTCTGCGCCTCGTCCAGCGACTTGGCGGCAAGTGCGCGCTGGATGATGTACTGGTTGAACCCCCAGTAGCTGAGGTTCGCGATCCACATGCCACCGATCAGCACCGACAGGCCGGGCAGGTCCATGTAATGCGGATCGCCCTTTTCCAGGATCATGTGGAAATGGCCGGGCAGCTCGGTGGTCAGTCGACTGAAGCCTCCGATCACGCCCGCGTCGCCGCCGATCTCGCCCAGCGTCAGATAGGCGATGATGAGGCCACCCAGCACCAGCAACGTGACCTGCACGATGTCGGTCAGCGCCACCGCCTTCAGTCCGCCTTTCAACTGATAGAGCAACGCGAACGCCCCGAGCGCGAAGAGCGCGACGTCCTGATCGACGCCCGCCACCTTGGTGACCGCGATCGAGCCGAGCCATATGATGCTCGTCAGGTTCACGAACACGTACAGCAGCAGCCAGAACACCGCCATCAGCGTACGGATGTTGGGGCCGTACCGCCGCTCCAGGAACTGCGGCATCGTGTAGATTTCGTTCTTCAGGAAGATCGGCAGGAAGAACTTGCCGACGATCAGCAGCGTCAGCGCCGCCATCCATTCGTACGAAGCGATGGCCAGCCCGATGGCATAGCCGGAGCCGGACATGCCGACGATCTGTTCGGCGGAGATGTTGGCTGCGATCAGGGACGCGCCGATCGCCCACCACGGCAGATTCTTAGACGCGAGGAAATAATCGGTCGAGTTCTTCGGCCCGGCGCCGGCCTTGTCGCGCGATACCCACTGCGCCAGCGCGAAGATGCCGATCGCGTAGGCGATGACGACGATGATATCGAGCGTGGCCAACTGCATCTGCGATCCCCTCACCGCCGATCAGCGCCGGCTGTTACGGTCTTTTTATATGATCGTTCGGACTTGTCGAGGGCGGAAACCTTCGCCATGCTGCACGCAAACATCGGGGAGGATGACGTGACCGGCGACATGGTTGGCGGGGAGGGCGGATTGCAGGTTCGGGGCCAGCTCGGCCGCAACCTGACGTTCGGTCTGCTCGAGGTTCTGGGCCGATCGATCGTGGTCGGCGAATATCGCGGCCGCGCCTTTCCGACAGAGGCGGAGCTGGTGAAGCTGCACGGCGTCAGCCGTTCGGTCACGCGCGAGGCGGTGAAGATGCTCGGCGCGAAGGGCCTGCTAGGCGCGCGCCCGAAACAGGGCACGTTCGTGCAGCCGGACGAGCAGTGGAACCTGTTCGACACAGACGTGCTGCGCTGGCTCCTCGAACGCAAATCCTCGATCGTGCTGCTACGCCGCTTCAACGAGCTGCGCATCGGCGTCGAGCCGCAGGCGGCATGGCTCGCTGCGCATCGCGCGACGGCGGAGCAGCGCGCGGCGATCGCCGCGGGGCTGGACCGGATGCGCGATGCTGAAATGGGCGACGACGACACGCTGGACGCCGATATCGCCTTCCACGTCGCCATCCTGCGTGCGTCGAACAATCCATTCTTCGTACAATTTCGCGAAGTCGTCTCGACGGCCTTGCGCACGTCGATCCGTTTCACCAATCGCATCAGCGGGAGAAGCGCCAGCATCGCGGATCATGCCGCGGTCGCCGACGCGATCCAGGCCGGCGATGCCACCGCGGCGCGATCTGCGATGGCGAAGCTGATCGACGACGTCCTCCAGCTGATCGAGCGAGATACCGACCAGCGCGAATGACTGTAACAAGGAACGTGACTTCATGACTATCCGGCTCGGGATCGTCGGCGTCGGCAAGATCGCCCGCGACCAGCATCTGCCCGCTATCGCCGCCAACCCGCATTTCGATCTGGTCGCTGCCGCCAGCCGCCATGCCAGCGTCGACGGCATCGCCAGCTTCGCGACGATCGAGGATATGCTGGCGGGCGTTCCCGATCTCGACGCCGTGTCGATCTGCACGCCGCCGGGCGGACGCAGCGACATCGTCCGTGCCGCGATCGCCGCGGGCAAGCACGTGATGATCGAGAAGCCGCCGGGTGCCACCGTCTCCGAAGTCGTCGCGCTGGAGCGGCTGGCAGCGGATGCCGGCGTGACGCTGTTCGCGACATGGCATTCGCGGGAGGCGTCGGGCGTCGATGCTGCGCGCGACTGGCTCGCGAACAAGCAGGTGACGGCGGTCGCGATCTCGTGGCGCGAGGACATCCGCGTCTGGCATCCCGGTCAGGACTGGATCCTGGGGCCGGGCGGGTTCGGCGTGTTCGATCCCGGCATCAACGCCCTGTCGATCGTCACGAAAATTTTGCCGACCGAGCTGTCGGTAGAGAGCGGTGCCCTGCACGTGCCCGACGGCCGCGAGTCGCCGATCGCCGCGACCGTGCAGATGCGCTGCGGCAACGGCGCGCCGGGCCGCGTCGACCTCGACTTCCTCCAGACCGGCCCTCAGTCGTGGGATATCGTCGTGGAGACGACCGCTGGCACGCTGACGCTGCGCGACGGTGGCAAGACACTGTCGATCGACGGCGAGGGCGCGACCGAGGGTGGCGGTATCGACGAGGGTGAGTATCCGCGGCTCTACGCCCGCTTCGCCGAGCTGGTCCCCAGTGCCGGTCGCGACGTCGACCTGCGCCCGCTGCAACTGGTGGCGGACGCTTACCTCGTCGCTCACCGCGTCGTGGCCGACCCTTTCGAGTTCTGAGGTTCGCTCGATCCTCCCCCGAAAGGGGAGGTGGCGCGAAGCGCCGGAGGGGTGTCCACGCCGGCCGTCTCACCCCTCCGTCAGCCCTGCGGACCGCTACGTCCGCTTGCAGCGGAGGATTTTCCGCCCAAAACCTGCTTCGACCGGCGTCATTGCGCCGGGTGTCCTAGCCCTGTATGACAGCGGCCGTGTCCTGGAACCCGCCGATGCGCCCCGACCCCTATGATCCCTACGCGCTCAGCGGTTCACGACCCTGGCGGGACGGCGATACGCCGCCGCCCTATCCGACCGGCGGCCAGTGGACGCCGCCGCCCGAACCGCCGGAGCCGCCTCGGCGCGGCATTCGCTGGGGCAGCATCCGCTGGGGGCGCTGGATCGTGCGCGGCATGGCGGCGGCGCTGGTGCTGCTGGTCGTCGCGATCGGCTGGCTCGCGATCACCGCGCCGCTGTCGCAATCGCTGAAGCCGCCAACGCCGCCTTCGATCACGCTGACCGCAGAGGACGGCACCCCGATCGCGCGGCGCGGTGCAGTGATCGGCGCGCCGGTTGACGCCGCCAAGCTGCCCGGTCACGTCCGCGAGGCGTTTCTGGCGATCGAGGATCGGCGCTTCTATTCGCACTGGGGCATCGATCCGCGCGGCATCGCGCGCGCGGCGTGGGCGAACGTCGGCTCCGGCGGCGTGCGTCAGGGCGGCAGCACGATTACGCAGCAGCTGGCGAAGAACGCCTTCCTCGATTCCGACCGCACCGCCACGCGCAAGCTGCGCGAAGCGATGATCGCGTTCTGGCTGGAGGCTTGGCTGACCAAGGACGAGATCCTGTCGCGATACCTCTCGAACGTGTATTTCGGCGACAATGTCTACGGCATCACCGCCGCATCGAAGCATTATTTCGGCCGTACGCCGCAGGCGCTGAACATCGGTCAGGCGGCGATGCTCGCGGGCCTCGTCAAGGCGCCCTCGCGCCTTGCCCCGACCGTGAATCTGAAGGGCGCCCGCGCCCGAGAGATGGTCGTGGTCGGCGCGATGGAAGACGCGGGCTTTCTGACGCACGCGCAGGCGCAGGCGGTGCAGCCGCAGCGCGTGCTGCCGCGGCAGGCGGGGGCGCTGCCCAGCGGTACCTATTTCGCCGACTGGGTCCTCCCCGCCGCGCGCGACAGCGCGGGCGAGGTGCAGTCCGAGACGACCGTCAAGACGACGCTCGACCGCCGGATGCAGCGGATCGCCGAACGCTCCATTCGCTCTGCCGGCTTGCGTCAGGCACAGGCAGCGCTCGTCGCGATGCACCCGGACGGCCGTGTCGTCGCGCTGGTCGGTGGCCGCGATTACGGGAAAAGCCCCTTCAACCGCGCGACACAGGCCCGCCGCCAGCCGGGATCGACGTTCAAGCTGTTCGTATACCTCGCCGCGATCCGCGCCGGCATGACTACCTCGTCAACCGTCGACGACAGCCCGGTCGAGATCGCGGGATGGAAACCGAAAAACGACGACGGCCGCTATCTGGGCGAGATCAGCCTCGCGCGCGCTTTCGCCCGATCGTCCAACGTCGCCGCCGCGCGGCTGACGCAGGAGGTCGGCGTCAAGAACGTCATCAAGGCGGCGCGCGATCTCGGCATCTCCACCCCGATCGCGAACGAGGCGACGATCGGCCTTGGCACTTCGGAGGTGTCGCTGCTGGAACTGACCGCTGCCTATGCCGGCATCGCCAACGGACGCTATCCGGTGTCGCCGCGCGGCGTCGATACCAAGGACGACAAGAATTGGTACGAGCAACTGACCGGCGGCACACGTGAAATCCCGGCGCAGCAGCGTGAGCAGATGCTGTCGCTGCTCAATTCCTCGATCCGTGGCACCGGCAAGGAAGCCGTGCTGAGCATCAAGAGCTATGGCAAGACGGGGACGTCGCAGGACAGCCGCGACGCATGGTTCATCGGCTTCGCAGGCGATCTGGTCGTCGGCGTCTGGGTGGGCAATGACGACAACTCGCCCAATCCCGGCCTGCACGGCGGCACCGTACCGGCACGCATCTGGCGCAGCTTCATGCAGGACGCGCTGAACATCGCGCCGATCGTCGTGGAGACGCCTGACGAGGAAGTGACGATCGACGGCAACACGGTGGACGGTATCGGCGGTATGTTCGGCAACGAGATCGGCGACATCGTCCCACAGGCACTCGACCGCGCCACCGAGCAGCTCGACCAGATGGGGCTGGAGGTCCGCCGCGCACCCGACGGCTCGATCACCGTCGGCCCCCGTGGCGGCTCTCAAGGCGGCCCACGCGGAGATCGGCGTAATCGGGACCCCTCCGGTCGCGAAGACCGCCGCTCGCCGCCCGATGAAGAGGACGGTGGCGAGGATCAAGGCGGGTTCTAAGCAGATGCCATGCCGCTGAAATACTGGGCAAGCATCCGAAAGTCCGAGTTCCAGTCGCCACGATGACTTACTTGTAGCTCTTCGCCGTCTTGCCAAACCAGAATGGAAGAGCGTATCGTCAACCCTGGTTATTGAGGGTGAGAAGAATGGCGCTTTACCGGCATTATTTTGTCTGCGGCAGCTGCGCTCGTCACATGATAACCATCAGCGAGTCGGAACTTCCGGTTTCTGTCGGGCTAACGCACCAAGAAGCATTGGAAAACGGCGCAAAGCTCGTGACGAGCGATCCTGACAAGTTGGAATGCGGCGGCATCGGTCGGGTGTCATATTGCTCGGGCACGCAGTTGGCTCCCGGTAAAGCGGGCGACTGGCAAAAAGCCGAAAGCTACAAGACGTGTCATCCCAGCCATAAGGGCACCGAAGCCATACAGGTGCATTCACCGTCGGCCGCACCGGCCGAGTGGGTTTCTTTCGCCCTGCGTGTAGACGCGGCATGGAACGCCTTCGTCGCGAGCGGCTACTCGCCCAAGCTTCGCGGGGTGAATAACTTCCGGGAATACAAGGTTACGGCAAAGGTCAGCGAAATCCTCCGCTCCAGTCGCGGCGCGGTCATGATCCACGGGGCCCCGTACGTCGTCGCCGAAAGCAGCTCAGCAGGCGTTTCGCTGAAGCGGCCGATCCCGGCGGCCCACCAAGCCGGAAATATGCTATCGTTCATCTTCCACCTGTAACGCTTCGATCGCTTTCGCCGTCAAGGGGGAGCCGCCATCCGATGATCGTGTCTTGACGGCCCCCGACACGCCGGTCCAACCGGCTGCGCATGCGCTTCTTCTCCGACAATGCCGCCCCCGTTCACCCGCGCGTCATGGCCGCGATGGCCGATGTCGACGTGCTCGACACCGCTTATGACGGCGATCGCTGGTCGAGGTCGCTGGATGCGCGGCTGTCGGAACTGTTCGAAACCGAGGCGCGCGCGATCTGGGTGCCGACCGGCACCGCTGCCAACTGCCTCGCGCTCGCGGCGTTCTGCCCGCCCTATGGCGGCGTTATCTGCCACCGCGACGCGCACATCCAGAACGACGAGGGCGGCGCGCCCGAATTCTACACGCACGGTGCGAAGCTGATGCTGGCGGAGGGCGTCGGCGCGAAGCTGACGCCGGCCGACATCGCCGCCGTCGCGGATGCCGTGGCCAACGACGTCCACCGCGTCCAGCCGCATGCCGTCTCGATCACCAACGCCACCGAATACGGCCTCGTCTACCGCCCCGACGAAGTGGCCGCCATCGGCGACCTGTGCCGCGCGCGCGGCTGGCGCTTCCACATGGACGGCGCACGCTTCGCCAACGCCGTCGCCGGCGTCGGCTGCTCCCCCGCCGACGTGACGTGGCGGGCGGGCGTGGAGGCGCTGTCGTTCGGATTCGTCAAGAACGGCGCGATGAGCGCGGAGGCGCTGGTCTTCTTCGACGCCGCGCATCACGACGCGACATTGCGCCGTCGCAAGCGCGCCGGGCTGCTGCTGTCGAAGGGTCGCTACCTCGCCGCGCAAATCCTCGCGATGCTCGAACAGGACCTGTGGCTGGACAATGGCCGCGCCGCCAATGCCGGGGCCGCGCGCCTTGCCGCGGCGGCGGGCGACCGGCTGGTGCATCCGGTGCAGGCCAACGAAGTGTTCCTGCGCGCGACGCCCGACGAAGCGACCGCTCTCCGGGCCGCCGGGTTCGACTTCTACGACTGGGCACCGGGGGAGGTTCGCCTCGTCACCGCTTGGGACACGAACCCGGACCATATCGCCGCCCTCGCCACCGCGATCGCCGGCTTGTGAGCCTGTCGGGGGAGCGCCCCCGCTCGACCCGCGCCAGCGTCCTCGTCCCCTTCGCGATCGTCACGCTGATCTGGGGATCGACGTGGCTCGTCATCCGCGATCAGATCGCGGTCGTGCCCGCCAGCTGGTCGGTGACGTACCGCTTCATCGTCGCCGGGCTGGCGATGGCCGGCTGGGCCGCGTTCCGGCGGCAGAGCTTTCGCATCGGCGCGGGTGGGCTCGCCTTCGCCACGGTGCTGGGCGTCCTCCAGTTCGTGCTGAATTTCAACTTCGTCTACCGGGCGGAGCATTTCATCACCTCCGGTCTGGTCGCCGTGGTGTTCGCGCTGCTGCTGGTGCCGAACGCGTTGCTGTCGCGTGTCTTCCTCGGACAGCGCATGGGGCGACAGCTCGCGGCGGGGTCCGCAGTGGCGATGGCGGGCGTCTCGCTGCTGTTCCTGCATGAGGCACGCGCCGACCCGAACGGCACCGCGACGACGGTTGCCGGCATCGGCTGGACCCTGTGCGCGATCCTGTCGGCATCGGCGGCGAATGTGTTGCAGGCGACGCCGACGGCCAAGCGCTATCCGATGCTGCCGACGCTGGCGGCGGCGATGCTGATCGGCGCGGGGCTGGACGGGATCTTCGCGTGGATCACCACGGGACCGCCGGTGTTCGAGGTGCGCCCGGCCTATATCGCCGGCATCCTGTATCTCGGCATCTTCGCGTCGGCGCTGGCGTTTCCGCTCTATTACGGCGTGCTGCGGACGATCGGGCCGGCCAAGGCCGCCTATTCCAGCGTCATCGTCCCCGTCATCGCCATGCTGCTGTCGACCCTGTTCGAGGGCTATCGCTGGTCCCTGCTGGCGGGCGCTGGCGCGGCGCTGGCGGGCGTCGGGCTGGTCATTGCGCTGAGCGCGCGCAGGCCGAACCGGTAATCCGGATAGACGGGCCGCCAGCCGAGCACCCGCTTCGCCTTCGCATTCGCCACCCGCCGGTTCTCGGCGTGGAAACCGCGCGCCATGGGCGACAGGCTGTCGACCGGCACGAACGGCGGCGGCGCCAGGCCGAGCAGTTCGGCGGCGTACTCGACCACCGCATTCTGCGAACAGGGCAGGTCGTCGGACAGATTGTACGCCCCCGGCGGCGCATCGAAGGCGGCGATCACGCCGGCGACGATGTCGTCGACATGCACCCGGCTGAACACGCCGCCCGTGTCGACCCGGTGGGCCGAACCGTCCCGCACCTTGTCGAGCGGCGAGCGGCCCAGCCCATAGATGCCCGGCAAGCGAAATATGTGCGCGCCCCGCGCCAGCCACGCTCCATCCGCCGCCGCGCGCGCCTTGCGCCGCCCGCCGCCGGTCGGCGCGCTTTCGTCCACCCACGCGCCGCCGGTATCGCCGTAGACGCCGGTGGACGACAGATACCCAACCCACCGCGCCTGCACGTCATACGCTGCCAGCACGGGATCGTCCTCGCCCTCTGGTGGCACCGACGACAGGATATGCGTCGCCGCCGCCATCTCCGCCAGCACGGCATCCCGGTCGTCAAAGCGCAGCGTATCGCCGCGTCCGTCGCGGGTCGTGCCGGTCACGCGCCAGCCTGCGGTCCGCAACCGCGCCGCCAGCGCGTTCGCGGTGTACCCCATGCCGAAGATCAGCAGCCGGCTCATTTCGCTGCCATCGGCCCCTTGTAGAGCGTGCCGAAATAATCACCCTTGTTCCAAACCGGCCGCTGCGGCCCGTCGGCGATCTCGCGCGCGATGCGATAGTTGATGTCGACGAAGCGCACGCCCTGATCCCACAGGATAGGCTGCGTCAGGTCGTCGCCGGGCTTGTGATACCGATTGGCCATGAAGTCGTCGATCGCGGCCTTGCCCGGCCCCTTCGCCCCCGGCCAGAGGAACACCGCCGGAATACCCTGCTGCACGAAGCGGAAGTGATCGGACCGGACGAAGATGCCCTGCTCCGGCAGCGGATCGGGCGACAGCACGACGCCCGCTGACTCGACCGCACGGCGCACGATGGGTCCCAGCGTCGACCGCTCCGCGCCGTACACGACCATGTCCTCGAATGTGTACAGCAGCATCGGCATGTCGAGGTTCACATCGGCGACGATGTTCGCCTTCGGCAAGGTCGGATGGTTCGCGAAATAGTCGGAGCCGATCAGCCCCTTCTCCTCCGCCGTCACCGCCATGAACAGGATCGTGCGCTTGGGCGGCGTGCCGCTCGCCGTAAAGCGCTTGGCTTCCTCGATCAGGCTGGCGATTCCCACCGCGTCGTCCAACGCGCCGTTGTAGATCGTATCGCCGTTCACCGCGCGCCCAACGCCCAGATGGTCGAGATGCGACGACAGCACGACCACTTCCTTGCCGACTTTCGGGTCGCTGCCGGGGATCATGCCGATGACGTTGCTGCTCGCCGCGGGCGTCAGCGTCGTCTTCGTCGCGACCGTCAGCGTGCCGGTGGCCATCAGCGGCCGGAACTTCGGCGCGGTCTTGCCCATCTCCGCCGCGATCCCGGCCCAGGTCTTCCCGAACAGCTTCGCTGCGCCCTCGGGGCTCAACGTCGCCAGCATCGGCGTGCCGGCACTGTCGACGAAGCCGCTGCCGTCCGGCCGCGCCCACGTCATCCGCGCCCGGTCATACCCCTGCGCCAGCGACCGCACCGTGCCGTACCGCCCGCCGCCGATCTGGATCGCGCCGATCGCCCCGCGCGCCGCCGCGAACTTCTGCTTGGCCGCGGGGGAGCCCAGGAACGCGCGCTCCTCGCCGCCCAGCGACGCGGGCGCGCCCGCCACGAACGCGACGACCTTGCCGCGCACGTCGACGCCGCGATAATCGGTCTGCCCCAGCGTCGGCGCGTCGAGGCCGTAGCCGACGAACACCACCGGCGCGGACACGCTCGTCTCCGCTTTCGCCGGATTGGCGGCGGGGACGTAATCCTCCCCGAACACCAAGGTTTGCGGCTGGCCGCCGGCCGGCGTCCACACCGCGCTGCCCTGTCCGGCCGCCTTGTAGCTGACCAAAGGCACCTTTTGCAGGAATCCGCCCTCGTCGCCGCCCGGCTTCAGCCCGGCGGCATAGAATTGCGCCGCCACATACTCGGCAGCGATGTCGTATTCCGGGCTGCCCGCCTCGCGACCGCGCATCGCGTCGCTCGCCAGGAACATGACGTGCGCCTTCATCGCCGCCTGATCCGCGGGCAGCGGCGCGGTAATCCGCGCATTCGCCTCCTTCGCAGACAGCGTGGCGGGGGCCGGTGCGGGCGTCTCCTGCGCGATGGCCGCGGCGGAAACGGTCAGCGCGGCAAGCGCGGCGATCCTGTGGTGCATCCTGTTGAACCCTCTAAAGATAACCTAGCGCGCCTACCACGGCGATGGGTCCGCGCAAGTCGCTGGCACGCTTGCCCGGGGCGACATATACCGGTGTCATGGATATCCAGCACGCCGTCGCCCAGCCGCCTTTGGTGATCCGTCGCGAAGATTACCGCCCGCCCGCGTGGCTGGTGCCCGATACGCGGCTGGCGTTCGATATCGATCCCGCCGCCACCCGCGTCCATGCGACGCTGTCGGTGCTGCGCAATGGCGCCCATTCGGAGCCGCTGCGCCTCGACGGGGCTGGCCAAACACCACTATCCGTCGTCGTCGACGGGGTTGCGGTTAACGATTGGCGGGTCGAGGACAACCAGCTCGTCATCCCGCTGTTGGGCGACGCGCACAGCATCGAGACGGAGGTGGAGATCGCCCCCGACCGCAACACGCAGTTGATGGGCCTGTACGCCAGCGGCGGAAACATCTGCACCCAGTGCGAGGCGGAGGGGTTCCGCCGCATCACCTTCTTCCCCGATCGCCCCGACGTGCTCAGCCGCTATTCGGTGCGCCTGACGGCGGACAGGGCGCGCTTCCCCGTCCTGCTCGCGAACGGCGATCCCGTTGCGAAGGGCGACGCCGAGGATGGTCGGCACTGGGCCGAGTGGAACGATCCCTTCCCCAAGCCCAGCTACCTGTTCGCGCTCGTCGCGGGCGATCTCCAGGTCAATCGTGGCAGCTTCGTGACGGCATCGGGCCGCACCGTCGAACTCGGCATCTGGGTCCGTGCCGCCGACCTGCCGCGCACCGACCATGCGCTCCACGCTTTGAAGCTGTCGATGGCGTGGGACGAGCGCGTCTATGGCCGCGAATATGACCTCGACGTGTTCAACATCGTCGCGGTCGACGACTTCAACTTCGGCGCGATGGAGAACAAGGGGCTGAATATTTTCAACAGCCGCTACATCCTCGCCGATCCCGACACCGCGACCGATTACGATTATGACGGCATCGCCGCCGTCGTGGCGCACGAATATTTCCACAACTGGTCGGGCAATCGCGTCACCTGCCGCGACTGGTTCCAGTTGTCGCTGAAGGAGGGCTTCACCGTCTACCGCGATCAGGGCTTCTCCGCCGATCAGGGATCGGCCGCGGTGAAGCGGATCGAGGATGTGCGCGGCCTGCGCGCGGCGCAGTTTCCGGAGGATTCGGGGCCGCTCGCGCATTCGGTCCGCCCGGACGAGTATCAGGAGATCAGCAACTTCTACACCGCGACCATCTACAACAAGGGCGCGGAACTGATCCGGATGATGGCGACCATCCTGGGGCCGACCGCCTTCCGCGCCGCCACCGACCTGTATTTCGACCGCTTCGACGGCACGGCCGCCACCTGCGAGGATTTCGTGGCGTGCATGGAGGAAGCGTCGGGTAAGGACCTGACGCAATTCCGCCTCTGGTACAGCCAGGCGGGCACCCCCCGCGTCTCCGCCAGTCTGGAGCATCAGCCCGGTGGTGGCCGCGCGACGCTGCGCCTCGGCCAGCGGGTGCCGCCGACCCCCGGCCAGCCGGTGAAGCAGTCGATGCTGCTCCCGCTCAAGATCCGCCTGTTCGGGGCCGAGACCGGCCGGCCGCTTACCGACGAACGGCTCGTCCTGCTCGACAGCAATTCGGAGACGATCGTGTTCGAGGCGGTGACGGAGCGGCCCGTGCTGTCGATCAACCGCGGCTTCTCCGCGCCCGTCGTGATCGAAAGCGATCGGAGCCCCGCCGATCTCGCTTTCCTGTCGCGCCACGACGACGATCCCTTCGCCCGGTACGAGGCGATGCAGCAGCTAATGCTCGATACACTGGTCGCCGGTGCCGTCGAGGGCCGCGCGGATCACGAGGCGGCGATCGCCGCCGTGGCGGACACGCTCGACAATCCCGAACTCGATCGCGCGTTCGTGGCGGAAGCGGTGCTGCTGCCGTCCGAGGCGTTCGTGGGCGATCAGCTGTCCAGCGTCGATCCGGAAGCGATCTTCCGCGCCCGCGAGGCGCTGCGCCGCGATCTCGGCCGCCGGTTGGAGGATCGCTGGCGCACCGCCTATGCGCAGGCTCCGCAGACTCCCTACGTTTATTCGCCGGAGGAGAAGGGCAAGCGCAGGCTTCGCAACGTCGCGCTCGGCTATCTTGCCGCCGCGGGCGTCCCCGACGCCGCGACGCTGGCCTTCCGCCAGTTCGAGGTCGCGGACAATATGACCGATCGTCAGGCGGCGCTGACGACTCTCGTCAGCAGCGACGACGATTTGCGGATCGCCGCACTCGACATCTTCTACAACCGCTATGCCGACAATCCGCTGGTGCTGGACAAGTGGTTCCAGACGCAGGCGCTGTCGTCGCGCGACGATGCCGCCGCGACCGTGGCGGCGCTGGCGGAGCATCCCGACTTCACCCTCGCCAACCCCAATCGCGCGCGATCGCTGGTCGGCGCCTTCGGCGTCAACCAGCGCGCGTTCAACCGCCCCGACGGGGCGGGCTATCGCTTCCTGGCCGACCAGTTGATCGCGCTCGACCGGCTGAATCCGCAAACCGCCGCGAAGCTGCTCCCCCCGCTCGGCCGCTGGCGCCGTTTTGACGAGGACCGCGCCGCCCTGATGCGCGAACAGCTTGAACGCATCGTCGCGCAGCCTGGGCTGTCGAAGGATCTGTTCGAACAGGCTTCGAAAAGCCTCGACGGCTGAACGTAGGCGCGTCGAACGCCTCCTCCTCCGCCGGAGAGGAGCGGGGCCGCATGATGAGGGTCAACCCGTGAAGCCCTTGGGCGGCTCGGCGATGATGATCCTGTTGCCGTCCCGGTCTGCGATCTCGGCGATCGCGCCGAAGTCACCGCGGCTGATTGGCCCGAGATCGAGGCCCAGATCTGCGAGCCTGCTCTTTTCTCGTTCGATATCTGGCGTCACGAGGGTGATGATCGACCCGCCGGCTTTCTCCGCATCGACCATGAGCTGGATACCGGCCGTGCCGATGTTCCGCCACTGCGTCAGGATCGGCATGGGGTGGTCGTCCGCGGGGCGGCCCAACAACGCCGTATACCACTCCTCTGCGCCGGCCAGATCAGCCACGCTCGCTACCGCATACACACCCTGGATGTTCATCGCGTCTCGCCGATCAGCCTCTGCGCGACGCTAACCCGACGTGTGTCCGCCGACAACGCCGATCGCTGCTGACGCTTCACCCGGCTGAGACGGCGGCAGAGGAGGCGGGAGCGAGATCGGGATTTCGGCCACGTTGACGCGCAGGCACAGCCATCTCATCGCTCTAACGCCTTCCGGACGGCGAGTAGCCCGGAAAAAATGGTGCCCAGAAGAGGACTCGAACCTCCACGACCTTGCGATCGCCAGCACCTGAAGCTGGTGCGTCTACCAATTCCGCCATCTGGGCACGGGGTAGGCGGCGGCCTTTAGGGGGGGCGACGGAGCCTTGTCAACAGGCATCCCAAACGGCAAAGGCTTCGCGACGCCAATCGCCGGTCCTTGGGCCGGCAGCAGGGACGGTATGCGGACATGAAGAACAAGCTGGTGACGCTGATCGGAGGCGGCGGTTTCGTCGGCCGCTATGCCGCGCAGGCGCTGCTCCGGGCCGGCGCACGCGTCCGCATCGCGCAGCGCGATCCGCGGCAGGCCTGGTACCTGAAGCCGCAGGGGGCGCTGGGGCAGACGCAGTTCGTCGCGGCGGACATCAACCGTCCCGAAACCGTGCTGCGCGCCGTGCAGGGTGCCGACGCCGTCGTGAACCTCGTCGGCGTGCTGGCGGGTGATTTCGAGCGCGCGCATGTCGATGGTGCGCGGACGATCGCCGATGCCGCTGCCAAGGCTGGTGTTGAGACGCTGGTCCATGTCTCCGCGATCGGGGCCGATCCCGAATCGGCGTCGCGCTATGGCCGGTCGAAGGGCAATGGCGAGGTCGCGGTGCGAGAGGCATTCGCGAACGCCACGATCCTGCGCCCGTCGATCGTGTTCGGCCGCGAGGATAATTTCGTGAACCGTTTCGCGGGCATGATCGCCGTCGCGCCGATCGTCCCCGTGCTGCGGACGGGCACCAAGTTCCAGCCGGTGTTCGCGGCCGATGTCGGCGAGGCGATCCGTGCCGCCGTCGCGTCGCCCGGCAGCTTCGCCGGCCGCACTTTGGAGCTGGGTGGGCCGGACGTCATCACGATGGGCAACCTCATTCGCTGGATCGCCGATGCGATCGGCCGGTCGCCGACCATTTTGGAGTTGCCGGACATGGTCGGGGCCGCAATCGCGCGCGCCGGCTTCCTGCCCGGCGCACCGATCACCTGGGACCAGTGGCTGATGCTGGGGCGCGCCAATGTCGTGAGCGGTGAGGACGGGCTGGCCGCGTTGGGCATCGATGCCACGCCGATGGCCGCGGTCGCGCCCGAATGGCTCGTCCGCTTCCGCAAGCAGGGCCGCTTCGGCCGCCGCATGGAACAGGCGCTTTGAGCGACTGGCTGGTTGCGATCATCCTCGGCATCGTCGAGGGGGTCACCGAATTCTTGCCCGTGTCGTCGACGGGACACCTCGTGCTGGCGACGGAATTGCTGGGCTTCGACGCGGCGCGCTGGTCCGTGTTCAACATCGCCATTCAGCCGGGCGCGATCCTAGCGATCGTCGTCCTGTACTGGCGGACGTTCCTCGCGGTGTTGCAGGGCCTGTTCCGGCGCGAGCCCAATTCGGTGGCGTTCGTCCGCAACCTGCTGATCGCGTTCCTGCCGGCGGCGGTGCTGGGGTTCGCGATCAACGACCGGATCGAGGCGCTGCTGGAGAATGCGACGGTCATCGCCTGGGCGCTCATCGTCGGCGGCGTCGCGATCCTGATCGTCGAGCGACTGGCCAAGACCTACAAGACCGGCGGCATCGCCGGCGTGTCGTGGTTCGATTCGCTACGCATCGGTCTCGTCCAGTGCATCGCTATGATTCCGGGTGTCAGCCGGTCGGGCGCGACGATCATGGGTGCGATGACGCTGGGGATCGAGCGGCGTACGGCCGCCGAGTTCAGCTTCTTCCTCGCGTTGCCGACGCTGACGGGCGCGACCGTGTTGCAGATGGTCAAGCATCGCGACGCGATCACGTCCGGCAGCCTGCAACTGATCGGCGTCGGCTTCGTCGTGTCGTTCCTCGTGGCGCTCGTGGTCGTGAAGGGGTTCATGGCGCTAGTGACGAAACATGGCTTCGCGCCGTTCGCGTGGTATCGCATTGTTGCCGGCGGGGTCGCGCTGATAGCTCTCAACGTCCATTAGGGCCGATTATATACCCTTTCCACCGCTTCTGGCGGAGCGACATCATTCTTAGCCTTCAAGAACTCCATAATAGGTCAGCGTAGCTGACTAGTAAGGTTTTCGCCTCTGCGATATGCGCATCTTTGTCATTTTACGAAGGTGCGCCACATGGCTCAGGAGCAGATGCTCAAGTTCGTCGATCGCGATCAGGCGTATCCGGATAAGCGGACCGCCGACGAGCGCGCGCAGGACTTTCGGGAGATCGCGAACCGCTACGCCGTGCCGACCGCCGAGGATCAGGCCGGTCGCTGCTCGCAATGCGGCGTGCCCTATTGCTCGGTACATTGTCCGCTCCATAACCACATCCCGGATTGGCTGCGCCTGACCGCCGAGGGGCGGCTGCGCGAAGCGTACGAGCTTTCGAACAGCACCTCGACGATGCCGGAAATCTGCGGCCGCATCTGCCCGCAGGACCGGCTGTGCGAGGGCAATTGCGTGATCGAGTTCTCCGGCCACGGCGCGGTGACGATCGGCTCGGTCGAAAAGTTCATCACAGACACCGCCTGGGCGGAGGGCTGGGTGGAGCCGGTGCAGGTCGCGCCCGCCCGCGGCCAGTCGGTCGGCGTGATCGGCGCGGGACCGGCCGGGCTGACGACGGCTGAGCTGCTGCGTGCCCGCGGCTACGAGGTGCATGTCTATGACCGTCACGACCGTGCCGGTGGCCTGCTGACGTACGGCATCCCGGGCTTCAAGCTGGAAAAGCCGGTCGTCATGCGCCGCGTCGAGCGGCTGGAGCAGGCGGGCATCGTCTTCCATTACGGCTTCGCAGTCGGACAGGACGCGACGCTGGACGATCTGCGCCGCCGCCACGATGCGGTGCTGATCGCGACCGGCGTGTACAAGGCGCGGCAGGTCGAGGTGCCCGGCGCGGACGCGAACGGCGTGGTCGCTGCGCTCGATTATCTGACCGCCTCCAACCGCAAGGGCTTCGGCGATGCGGTGCCCGAGTTCGACGGCGGCGCGCTGGATGCGGCCGGTAAGAACGTGGTAGTGATCGGCGGCGGCGACACCGCGATGGACTGCGTCCGCACCGCGATCCGTCAGGGCGCGAAATCGGTGAAGTGCCTCTACCGCCGCGACCGCGCCAACATGCCCGGATCGCAGCGTGAAGTCGCCAATGCGGAAGAGGAAGGCGCGGAGTTCGTCTGGCTCTCCGCCCCGCTCGCGTTCGACGGTATCGATAGCGTCGGCACCGTCCGCGCCAGCCGCATGCGCCTCGGTGCCCCCGATGCCAGCGGCCGTCGCGCGCCGGAGGTCGATCCCGGCGGCGAGCTGGCGTTGCAGGCGGACCTCGTCATCAAGGCGCTCGGCTTCGACGCGGAGGATCTGCCGACCCTGTGGGGCGCGCCCGAACTCGGCGTCAGCCGCTGGGGCACGGTGCTGGCCGACGGCAAGACGCTGATGACCTCGCTGGAGGGTGTGTTCGCCGCCGGCGACATCGTCCGCGGCGCATCGCTGGTCGTCTGGGCGATCCGCGACGGCCGCGATGTGGCGTCGTCGATGCACAAGTGGCTGAAGGCGAAAGCGGCGGCGGAGAAGGTCGCGGCATGAGGCTCGCGGCCGAACAGGTGAACGCGATCAAGGCGGCGGCCGTCGCGGCGTTCGGCAATGACGTCGTCGTGCGCCTGTTCGGTAGCCGGGTGGACGACACACGTTTAGGCGGTGATATCGACCTCCATATCGAGGCAGCGCCTGAAACCGCCGATGTTGATCATGAAATCGAGTTTCGCGCCGCCGTCTGGAAGGCGCTGGACGAGGAGCAGATCGATGTCGTCGTTGCGGCGCGGGGTCAGCAACGATGGATTGATCGGGCTGCCGTCCGTGAAGGCGTCATTCTGTGAACCTTCAGGAGGTTCGCGAAGCAACCGCCGAAGCTGCCCGCGCGGCTGAGGAGTTAGCCGCGCATCTGGAGCGCTTGTCTGGCAGGATGTCGGTCCTGCTCCCGGTCGATCCTGCTGACCTGTCGCGTTGGTCAGACGATCCGTGGGAGCGTTTGCACGCCTTGCTGCGAATGTTCGAACAGCTGTACGACCTTACCAGTCGCAAGCTGTTTCGGGGATTTCTGTTCCTGTCCGGCGAGACGATTGCCGGATTGTCCGCGCAGAACCAGTTCCGCCGCATGGAGGCGCTCGGCGCAATCGGCAGTGCGGATCGCTGGATCGAGATTGGCGCGACCCGCAACATGCTCGTTCATGATTACCCTACGGACGGTCCTGCCCGCGCGCAGCGGGCTAACCGGGCTTGGCGCGATCTTCCCGACCTGATCGCAGCGACCCAACGGACCATCACCGTGCTTCGCTCGGAGACCCTGATATGACGACCCACCAGCACGCCTATCTCGCCGAACACGGCATGTACCGCCCCGAATTCGAGGGCGATGCCTGTGGCGTCGGCCTCGTCGCCGCCACCGACGGACAGCCGTCGCGGCGCGTGGTGCAGTCGGCGATCGATGCGCTGAAGGCAGTCTGGCACCGCGGTGCGGTCGATGCGGACGGCAAGACCGGCGACGGCGCGGGCATCCATCTCGACCTGCCGCATCGCTTCTTCGACGACTGCATCGCGGCGTCGGGGCACAAGGTGATGCCGAACCGGCTCGCGGTCGGCATGGTCTTCCTCCCGCGCACCGATCTGGGCGCGCAGGAGACGTGCAGGACGATCGTCGAAAGCGCGATCATCGAGGCGGGCTACACCATCTATGGCTGGCGTCAGGTGCCCGTCGACGTGTCCGTCATCGGCATGAAGGCGCAGGCGACCCGGCCGGAGATCGAGCAGATCATGATCGCCGGGCCGCTGCCCGGCGACATGGACGAGGCGGAGTTCGAGAAGAACCTGTATCTGGTCCGCCGCCGCATCGAAAAGCGTGTGATCGCGGCGCAGATCCAGGGCTTCTACATCTGTTCGCTGTCGGCGCGCTCGATCGTCTACAAGGGGCTGTTTCTGGCGGAGAGCCTGTCCGTCTTCTACCCCGACCTGACCGATCGACGCTTCGAGAGCCGCGTCGCGATCTTCCACCAGCGCTATTCGACCAACACCTTCCCGCAATGGTGGCTGGCACAGCCGTTCCGCTGTCTCGCCCACAACGGTGAGGTCAACACGATCCGCGGCAACAAGAACTGGATGCTCAGCCACGAGATCCGGATGGCCTCGATCGCGTTCGGCGACAACTCGGAGGACATCAAGCCGGTCATCCCCGCCGGCGCGTCCGATACGGCTGCGCTGGACGCCGTGTTCGAGGCGATCTGTCGCTCCGGCCGCGATGCGCCGACCGCGAAGCTGATGCTGGTGCCCGAGGCGCTGGACGAGCGCGGCGACACGCCGGACAGCCATGCCGCGATGTACCGCTATCTCGCCTCGGTCATGGAGCCGTGGGACGGTCCCGCCGCGCTGGCGATGACCGACGGCCGCTGGGCGGTCGCGGGGATGGACCGCAACGCGCTGCGCCCGCTGCGCTATACCCGCACGTCGGACGGACTGCTGATCGTTGGATCGGAGAGCGGCATGGTCGTCGTCCCCGAATCGACGATCATCGCCAAGGGCCGGCTGGGACCGGGGCAGATGATCGCCGTCGACCTTCAGGAAGGGATCGTGCTGGAGGATCGCGCGGTCAAGGACCGGATCGCGGGCGAGCAGGACTATGCCGCGATGACCGGCGAGTTCCTGACGCTGGACGATCTTCCGCCCGCACCCGGCGACCCCGTCGTCCGCTATCCGCGCGCCGAGCTGACCCGCCGTCAGGTCGCGGCCGGCCAGACGCTGGAGGATATGGAGCTGATCCTGTCGCCGATGGTCGAGGGCGGCAAGGAGGCGATCGGGTCGATGGGCGACGATACGCCGCTCGCCGTCATCAGCGACAAGCCACGCCTCATCAGCCAGTTCTTCCGCCAAAACTTTTCGCAGGTGACCAACCCGCCGATCGACAGTCTGCGCGAACGTCACGTGATGTCGCTCAAGACGAGGTTCGGCAATCTCGCCAACATCCTCGACGTACGCGACCAGCGCGAACACGTGCTGGTGCTCGACTCTCCGGTGCTGACCGGCGCGATGTGGGAGCGGCTGAAGACGCATTTCGGTCGCTCCGTGGCGGAGATCGACTGCACGTTCGAGGCGGACGGCGGCCCGGAGCGGCTGCGCGCCGCAATCCAGCGCATCCGCAATCAGGCCGAACAGGCGGTGCGGGAGGGCAAGAGCGAACTGTTCCTGACCGACGAGAACGTGTCGGAGGACCGCGTTGCCATCGCCGGCGTGCTCGCCGCCGCGGCGGTCCACACGCATCTCGTCCGTCGTGGCCTGCGCAGCTATGCGTCGATCAACGTCCGCACCGCCGAATGCCTCGACACGCATTATTACGCGGTGCTGATCGGCGTCGGCGCGACGACGGTGAACGCTTATCTGGCGGAGGCGTCGATCGCCGATCGCCACGCGCGCGGCCTGTTCGGCGATCTGTCGATCGAGCAATGCCTCGACCGGCATCGTGTCGCCGTCGAGGAGGGTTTGCTCAAGATCATCTCCAAGATGGGCATCGCCGTCATCTCGTCCTATCGCGGCGGCTATAATTTCGAGGCGGTCGGGCTCAGCCGGGCGCTGGTCAACGATCTGTTTCCGGGCATGCCGGCCAAGATCTCGGGCGAGGGCTATGCCTCGCTCCACCTCAACGCCAAGCTGCGTCACGATACCGCGTTCGACGACGATATCGTCACGCTGCCGATCGGCGGCTTCTATCGCCAGCGCGCGGACGGGGAGACGCACGCCTATTCCGCGCAGTTGATGCACCTGCTCCAGACCGCGGTCGCGACCGACAGCTATTCCAGCTACCTGCAATTCTCGCGCGGTGTCGCCGATCTGCCGCCGGTGTATCTGCGCGACCTGTTGCAGTTCAACTTCCCGTCGGAAGGCGTACCGATCGATCAGGTCGAGGCGATCACGGAAATCCGCAAGCGGTTCGTGACGCCGGGCATGTCGCTGGGCGCGCTGTCGCCGGAAGCGCACGAGACGCTGGCGATCGCGATGAACCGGATCGGCGCGAAGGCGGTGTCGGGCGAAGGCGGCGAGGATGTCGTCCGGTTCAAGCCCTATGCGAATGGCGATAACGCCAATTCGGGCGTGAAGCAGATCGCCAGCGGCCGATTCGGCGTCACCGCCGAATATCTCGGCGCGTGCGAGGAGATCGAGATCAAGGTCGCGCAGGGCGCCAAGCCCGGCGAGGGCGGCCAGCTGCCCGGCTTCAAGGTCACCGAGTTCATCGCGAAGTTGCGCCACGCGACTCCGGGCGTGACGCTCATCAGCCCACCGCCGCACCACGACATCTATTCGATCGAGGATCTCGCGCAGCTCATCTACGACTGCAAGCAGATCAACCCGCGCGCCCGCGTCTGCGTCAAGCTGGTGTCGTCGGCGGGCATCGGCACCGTCGCGGCGGGCGTCGCCAAGGCTCACGCGGACGTCATCCTCGTCTCCGGCCATGTCGGCGGCACGGGTGCATCGCCGCAGACGAGCATCAAATACGCCGGCACGCCGTGGGAAATGGGCCTGTCGGAGGTCAACCAGACGCTGACGCTCAATGGCCTGCGCGGTCGCATCCGCCTGCGCGCGGACGGCGGACTGAAAACCGGACGCGACATCGTCATCGCCGCGATCCTCGGCGCGGAGGAGTTCGGTATCGGCACCCTGTCGCTCGTTGCCATGGGCTGCATCATGGTGCGGCAGTGTCATTCGAACACCTGCCCGGTCGGCGTCTGCGTGCAGGACGAGCGCCTGCGCGCCAAGTTCACCGGCACGCCGGAAAAGGTCATCAACCTGATGACCTTCATCGCCGAGGAGGTCCGCGACATCCTCGCCCGGCTCGGCGTCACCTCACTGGACGAGGTAATCGGCCGCACTGAGTTCCTCCGTCAGGTCAGCCGCGGCGCCGAACATCTTGACGATCTCGACCTCAACCCGATCCTCGCCAAGGTCGATGCGACCGATGCCGAGCGCCGCTTCTCGCTCTCGACGTTCCGGAACGCAGTGCCCGACAGCCTCGATGCGCAGATCATCAAGGACGCGGCGGCGGTGTTTTCTCGTGGCGAGAAGATGCAGCTGACCTATTCGGTGCGCAACACGCACCGCGCCGTCGGCACGCGACTGTCGAGCGAGATCACGCGCACTTTCGGCATGTCGAAGCTGGCCGACGGTCACGTCACCATTCGCCTGCGCGGATCGGCGGGCCAGTCGCTCGGCGCGTTCCTGTGCAAGGGCATCACGCTGGAGGTGTTCGGCGACGCTAACGATTACGTCGGCAAGGGCCTGTCGGGCGGCATCATCGTCGTGCGGCCGGCGGTATCCTCACCCCTCGCCAGCCAGGACAACACGATCATCGGCAACACCGTGCTGTATGGCGCAACCAGCGGCCGGCTGTTTGCGGCGGGGCAGGCGGGCGAGCGCTTCGCCGTGCGCAACTCGGGCGCGCAGGTGGTGGTCGAGGGCTGCGGCGCGAACGGCTGTGAATATATGACCGGCGGCGTCGCCGTCGTGCTGGGAGAGGTCGGCGCGAATTTCGGGGCCGGCATGACCGGCGGCATGGCCTTCGTCTACGATCCCGGTGCGAAGTTCGACCGCCGCGCGAACGGCGAGAGCATCGTGTGGCGCCGGCTGTCGTCGGCGCATTGGGAAGGTGTCCTGCGCGACCTGATCGCCGCGCATGTCGCCGCAACGGACAGCCGCTGGTCGAAGGGGCTGCTGGAGGATTGGGAGCGTGTCGCGGGCGACTTCTGGCAGATCGTACCGAAGGAGATGCTCACCCGCCTGTCGCATCCGCTGGACGACATGCCGGAAGCGGTGGCGGCGGAGTAGCTACGCCGCCGCTGCTATGTCGGTCCGCGCGAAGTCGTCGCCCTTGTAGAGCAGGGGGCACCCGGCGACCTTCGCAACCGCATAGGCCATGCAGTCGCCATAGTTGAGGCGGGCTGCATGACGCCCCTTGCCGAAGCGATCGAACGCCTTGGCCGCGGCGGCGAGGTGGTCGGCGGTGAAATCGACGAGCCTGAACGGCGGGATCGAGATCAGTTCGGCCGCGTCCAGTGTCATCGCGGGCTGCGACTTTCCGCTGGCGACGATGTGCAGTTCGAGAGCCGTCGGCGGACCGATCAGCGCGATATCGGTTCGGGCGAGGATTGCCAGAAACCGTTCCGACTCCGGTTCGCGCAAGAGGATCGACACCAGCGCCGACGTATCGACCGCGATCATCGCGGCAGGCCGACCTCGTCATAACCGATGATCTCGTCCGCCGGTCTTGGGTCGATGGTATAGGTCTGCACCCGATCCTGAATGCGGCGGACGCGATCCAGGAAGGCTTCGGACGCCATCGTCACCCCCTCCCGCGCCAGCTCGTTGCGGACGGCGACGCCCACGGCATCGGCCTCGCTGATGCCGCGGTGGGCGGCGAGCAGGCGGATCATGCGTTCGTGCTCGTCATGTTCGATGATGATGCCCATGCCGTCCGCCTCCCGCGCTGTTCGCCGATTCTACGCGCCTTCAGCCGGTGGAACAATGCCGACCGGGGGCGTAGAGGGGCGGCATGTGGCAGCTCTATCAATTCCCCCTGTGTCCCTTCTCGCGCAAGATCCGGCTCCAGCTGGGTGAGAAGGGCGTCGGGTACGAACTCGTCCGCGAATCGCCGTGGGAGCGGCGGGACGAGTTCCTCGACATGAACCCGACCGGGCAGACGCCGGTAATGGTCGATGCGCAGCGCGGGATCGTGCTGATGGATTCGATGGCGATCGCCGAGTATTTCGAGGAGACGGTCGACAAGTCCGCGACGATCAACGGCACCGCGACCAACCGAGCCGAGATTCGCCGGCTGGTGACGTGGTTCGACACCCACTTCTACCGCGACGTGACCGAGCGGCTGCTGCACGAACGCATGGTCAAGCGCATCGCGCAGCGGACCGCACCGGATGCCAAGGGCCTGCGCGAGGCGATGAAGGCGGCGGTCGGACATCTCGACTATACCGACTACCTGCTCGATCACCGGCAATGGCTGGGCGGGGCGACGATGAGCCTCGCCGATCTGGCGGCGGCGGCGCAGATCTCGATCGCCGACTATCTGGGCGGGGTCGACTGGAAGGGGCATGAGCAGACCGCGCGCTGGTATCGCGGGCTGAAGAGCCGGCCAAGCTTCCGGCCGCTGCTGGCCGAACGCATGGAGATGGTCGCGCCGCCGCCACACTACGACAATCTGGATTTCTGATGATCGATTACGACGACTTCCTGAAGGTCGACATCCGCGTCGGCACGATCGTCGCCGCCGAGCCATTCCCGGAGGCGCGCAAGCCTGCGATCAAGCTGGTGATCGACTTCGGTGCGGAGATCGGGCGCAAGCGGTCGTCGGCGCAGATCACCGCGCATTATACGCCCGAGTCGCTGGTCGGGCGGCAGGTGGCGGCGGTCGTGAATTTCCCGCCGCGCCAGATCGGACCGATGATGTCGGAGGTGCTGACCCTGGGCTTCCCGGACGAAGCGGGCGAGGTCGTGCTGATCGGGCCGGAGCGGGCGGTACCTGACGGTGGGCGGCTGTTTTGACCTTCTTCCCGCAACGGCGAGATTTGGAAGGTTAGGCTAAGGTTAGTCCAATGCGGCGTTACGCGGCGGGGTGGCCGGGGACATGGAAGCTGGCGGTGCAAAGAGCGTGAGGTGTCTCCTACCGCATGCGCCCGCCTGTAGGACAGAGGTTCCTTTGCCGCCCCCCGCGCCCTATCTGCGGAAGCGATGACCGGAATCACCGCACGCCTCGCCGATGGGGTTCGATCGATCGCCGCCGCCGAGTGGGACGCCTGTGCCGGCAGCGGCAATCCGTTCGTCAGCCACGCGTTTCTGAGCGCGCTGGAGGAGTCGGGCAGCGTCGGTGGCCGCTCCGGGTGGCAGCCTATTCCCATCGTGGTCGACGCCGCCGACGGCCGGCCCGGGGCCATCGCCCCCGCCTATGCCAAGAGCCACAGCCAGGGCGAATATGTCTTTGATCACGGCTGGGCGGATGCGTGGGAACGGGCGGGCGGCGCCTATTACCCGAAGCTTCAGGTCGCATCGCCGTTCAGCCCGGTGCCGGGTCCACGCCTGCTGCTGCGCGACGACAGCTACGCGCCCGCACTGATCGGTGGGCTGGAGGCGGTGGTGGATCAGCACGGCCTGTCCTCCGCCCACGCGACCTTCGTGACGGAGGCGCAGGTGCCGCTGTTCGAGGCGGCGGGCTGGCTGATCCGTCAGGGGGTGCAGTTCCATTGGGCGAACGACGGCTATACGACGTTCGACGACTTCCTCGCGGCGCTGGCGAGCCGCAAGCGCAAGGCGATCCGCAAGGAGCGGGCGGCGGCGGTCGAGGGGCTGACGATCCGGCACCTGAGCGGCGCGGCGATCGAGGCGCATCACTGGGACGCGTTCTGGACCTTCTATCAGGATACCGGCAACCGCAAATGGGGGCGGCCGTATCTGACGCGGTCGTTCTTCCCGCTGCTCGGCGAGACGCTGGGGGAGCGCGTGCTGCTGATCCTCGCGGAGCGGGACGGGGTGCCGATCGCCGGTGCGCTCAACCTGATCGGCGACGATGCCCTGTACGGTCGGTATTGGGGCGCGCGCGAGGAGGTGCCGTTCCTCCATTTCGAGCTCTGCTATTATCAGGCGATCGACGCCGCCATCACCCGCGGTCTCGCCCGCGTGGAGGCGGGGGCGCAGGGCGAGCACAAGCTGGCGCGTGGGTACGTACCCGTGCCGACCTGGTCCGCGCACTATATTCCCGATCCGAATTTCCGCCGCGCGATCGCCGACTTTCTGGAGCGGGAGCGCGCAGGGGTGGAAGCGGAGGCCGATTATCTGGCCGAGCTGGCGCCCTTCAAGAAGGGCTGAACCGGCCGCCGCATCGGCAGGTCGGCGGGTAGAGGCGGCTGCGTGCGGTCGTCGATCCGGTACAGCGTGTCGTCGCCGTCGTGCCAGATGGGCGTGAAGCCCGCGACCAGCGCCGGATCGAATTTCGGCGCGTTGACGATCCAGACATAATCGAACGCATCGCGCGGGATCAGCGGCAGCGACCATGCGATCGGCCGCCACCATTCGCCGCGGCAACGCCGGTCGGTGACGATCTGCGACGGATCGTGGGCGAAGCGGCCGGCGGCGCGGTAGCGCGCGGTCAGCAACTGCGCACCGGCCATCGACCATTGGTCGTTCATATATGCCATGCGGCGGACCATCGCGATGCCGGGCACATGCTCCAGCCGCGAATAGGCCCAGTCGTCGTAGCAACGGCGGCCGATCATCGTCACCAGCCGCGCGCGCATCGGCACCTTGTCGAGCGCGGTCAGCGTACGGTCGAACTGTTCGGCATAGTGCCAGTAGCTGATCGTCGTGCCCACCAGCCGCGCCCCGAAGAACACCAGCCCGATCGCCGCCAGCGTCGTCGCACCGCGCAGCGACAGGCCGCGCTTCGGGCGCAGCGCAATGACGGCGATGGCCAGCGCGAACGGTGCGAGCCGCATATCGGCATAGGCGGAGCCGAACACGATCCGCGGCAGTGCGATGTACACCGCCAGCAGGAACAGCGCCGACAGGCCCAGATTGCGTGAGTATTCGATTCGCGCGTCACGGAATCCCTTGATGAGGATTGCGAACAGCACGAACGCGGAGGCGATATCCCAAAACTGCCAGCGATCGCGCAGGATCATCAGCACCCAGTTGATCTTCGCCTGCCAGTTGAACCAGTCGGCGGTCTGGCCGGTGACGTGCTCGCCCGATCGCCACACGATCATCAGCACCATCGGCAGCGCGAGCGGCAGGCAGCTGAGCCCGGCGCGCACCCACGCCTCCAGCCAATGGCCACCCCCGTCGCGACCGTCCCGACCGCCCTTGCGCAGGTCGTGCTGGCGGATCATCTCCGCGGAGAAGGCGAGCACGCCCAGCACGCCCCAGCCGAACGTGTGGCACAGCCACAACAGGCACGAGAGCGGCACGAACAGGATCGCGCGGAACCGGAAGCTGCCCAGCCGCCCGAGCCGCAGCCACAGGGCGAACAGGACAAACGACAGCGCGATCGACAGCGCGAAGTTCACGAACCCGAACTGGAAGGGGTAGCTGTAGGCCAGTGGCAGCGCGAACAGCGCGGTCGCGGGGATGCGGCCATGCACCTCGCGTGCGATCCACAACAGGCCGGCGACGGTCAGTACCGGAATCGCCATGACGATCAGCTTCACCGCCAGCTCCAGCCCGAACACCGGCGCGAGCGGGATGATGAGCAGGTCGATGCCGAGATTGCCGATCAACTGCCAGCGGAAGTCGAACCACTGGTACAGCCACGGATTGTCACCGATCGCGAGCTGGACGCGGTACCGACCCATATGGCCGAGCAGATCGACGAGCGGCGGGATCTCCGGTCGCAACAACGGAATAGCCGCCGCCAACGCCGCGACCACAACGAACCACCGTGTCTGCCACCAGTGCAGCTTGTCCCCCTGCATGGCTTGAGCCTTAGGATGCGCGCCGGATGTGCGCAATCGCTTAGCGGCGGGGCGCGGGTCGGTCGGAACGGGGCGGCTGCAAAACCTCTTCTGCCACCCTGGCGAAGGCCGGGGTCCCGTCGGGATGTCGGTGGTATTCGACGGAGAACGGGGCCCAACTGGACCCCCGCCTGCGCCGGGGTGGCGGTTCGGTGAGAGGCGGCGGAGCTACTTCGCAACGGTTCCAGCCAGGAGGCTGGGGTGAGTACCCTTCGAACATACGCTTTCTGCAGGTCGAATGGACATTCTCTTAAGGCATGTACCGGGTCATTCGCGGGAGCACATGGGGTGCTGGGGCAGGTCGCTGTCGTTGTCCGAAGGAGGCAGGCATTGGACATATCCGGGTGACGCCGCACCTGCGGTGATCGTTAAACACCAGCGAGATTTGATAAGTCTTAGCGCTCAATCGCGGGATTGGGGGTCGGAACCGCGGCTAACGACCGCTGGATTGCTTCGCTGCGCTCGCAATGACGCAGGAATCGGGCGAGGGGCGCGCACGCTCTCTCTGCGCTCTGGGCGCCTCTGCGCGCAAAAGACTCTCACCCTTCCGGCGCTTCGCGCTCCCCTTTCTCCATGGGAGAGGGACTATGGGTCACCCGTCGCGGCGGCCTAGCAGACGCAGGCGCAGGGCGTTGAGCTTGATGAAGCCGGCCGCGTCGCGCTGGTCGTAGGCGCCCTGATCGTCCTCGAACGTCACGACCTTTTCCGAATACAGCGAGTTGGGCGACTTGCGGCCCGTCACGTAGACGCCGCCCTTGTACAGCTTCAGCCGCACCGTGCCCGACACCTTGGTCTGGCTATGGTCGACCGCCGCCTGCAACATCTCGCGCTCCGGCGAGAACCAGAAGCCGTTATAGACCAGTTCGGCATAGCGCGGCCCGAGTTCGTCCTTCAGATGCGCGGCACCGCGGTCCAGCGTCAATTGCTCGATCGCGCGGTGTGCCTGATGCAGGATCGTTCCGCCCGGCGTCTCGTACATGCCGCGCGACTTCATGCCGACGAACCGATTCTCGACCAGATCGAGCCGGCCGATGCCATGCGTGCGCCCGTAATCGTTCAGCTTCGCGAGCAGCGACGCGGGCGACAGCCCCTCGCCGTTGATCGCGACCGGATCGCCGCGTTCGAAATCGATCGTGATCGTCTCGGCGGTGTCGGGCGCGTTCTCCGGGCTGACGGTGCGCGAAAAGACATATTCCGGCACCTCGTCCCACGGGTCCTCCAGCACCTTCCCCTCGGACGAGGTGTGCAGCAGGTTCGCGTCGGTGGAAAAGGGCGCCTCGCCGCGCTTGTCCTTCGACACCGGGATCTGGTGCGATTCGGCGAATTCGATCAGGCGCGTGCGGCTGGTCAGGTCCCATTCGCGCCACGGCGCGATGACCTTGATGTCGGGTGCGAGCGCGTAATAGCCGAGTTCGAAGCGGACCTGATCGTTGCCCTTGCCGGTCGCGCCGTGCGCCACCGCGTCCGCCCCGACCTGCTTCGCGATCTCGACCTGACGCTTGGCGATCAGCGGCCGGGCGATCGACGTGCCGAGCAGGTACAGCCCCTCGTACAGCGCATTCGCGCGCATCATCGGGAAGACGTAGTCACGCACGAACTCTTCGCGCAGGTCGTCGATGAAGATATGCTCGGGCTTCACACCCATCAGCTCCGCCTTGGCGCGGGCGGGTTCCAGCTCCTCGCCCTGACCGAGATCGGCGGTGAAGGTCACGACCTCGCAGCCATATTCCTGCTGAAGCCATTTCAGGATCACGCTGGTGTCGAGCCCGCCCGAATAGGCGAGAACCACCTTGTTGATACCGGAGGCGGAGCGGGTGCGGCTGTCGGTCATGGCGCGCCCCTATTCGCTGCGCCGGTCGCGTGCAACTGGTGGTTCATTGGCGGTGCAGCCGCGGACGGCTATGCGCCGCACAAGATCAATTGTCCCTGGAAGCCCCGATGCGCCTTGTCCTGCTGCCCCTCATCGCCCTGATCGCCGTCCCAGCCGTCGCGCAGGAAACGCGGGCCACCGCCGCGGCGAAGTTCGACAAGGAGTTCACGGCGTCCGACACCGATCGGGACGGCGTGCTGACCCGTGACGAAGTGCAGGCGCGGATCGCCAAGATGGCGGTCGGCAAGCGGCAGCTCGATGCGACCCACGCCAAGCGCGTGACCGATCTGTGGTTCGACAATGCCGATGCGAACAAGAACGGCAAGGTGACGAAAGCCGAGGCGCAGGCGCTGCTGGCGAAGACCTTCGCCAAGTACGACGCGAACGGTGATGGTCAGGTCGGCACCGACGAACGCGCCGCGGCGGTGGCCGGGATGAAGAAGGGGCGGTAATCCGCTCGGTAGCTCCCTCCTCGCAAGGGTAGGGAGCCTACCGACGAAACCCCGCCTCCGCCTCGCCGATGTAGTCGCGCGTCAGCGGCACGGTCAGGCGGCTCTTCGATAGCTGCACCTGGTAATTGCACATGCCTCCGGTGCGGAACGCCGCCGCCGCGCCGGCGAGATAGAAGGTCCACATCCGGTAGAACCGCTCGTCGTACAGCGCGACGATCTGGTCCTTCGCGGCCACGGTGCGGTCGTACCAGTGATCGATCGTCAGCGCGTAATGCACGCGCAGCACCTCGATGTCGGTCGGGAACAGCTTCGTGCCCTCATACCCGCGCACGATCTCCGACAGCGCGGGATTGTACCCGCCGGGGAAGATGTACTTGGTCGTGAAGGTGTCGGTGACGCCGGGCACGCCCATCCGCCCGATCGTGTGCAGCAGCATGACGCCGTCGTCGGCCAGCAGGTCGCGGCACTTGCGGAAGAACGCCTTGTAGTGCGGCGGGCCGACATGCTCGAACATCCCCACCGACACGATGCGGTCGAACTGGCCGGTGACGGCGCGGTAATCGATCAGCTCGAATTTCACCTTGTCGGCGACGCCGGCGGCCTCGGCCCGCGCGCGCGCGACCTTCAGCTGTTCCTCCGACAGGGTGACGCCCAGCACCTCCGCACCGGTCTTTTCGTGCAGGTACAGCGCCATGCCGCCCCAGCCGCAGCCGATGTCGAGCACGCGCATGCCCGGCTTCAGCAGCAATTTGGCGGCGATATGCGCCTTTTTGTCCGCCTGCGCCTGCTCCAGCGTATTGTCGGGATCGGTGAAGTAGGCGCAGCTATACTGGCGGTCGGCGTCGAGGAAGAGGTCGTAGAGCCGGTCCGAGAGGTCGTAATGATGCGCCACGTTGCGCTTCGACCGGCGCGCCATGTTCACCCGGTCCAGCCGGTGGATCATCTCGCCGGCCAGCTTGACCGACAGCGACGGCTTCAGCGCGCCGCCCCGCTCCCACGGGGTATTGCCCTTCAGCAGGTTGACGAGGTCGCGGATGTCGCCCTGATCGATGACCAGCGTGCCGGCCATGAACGCCTCCGCGGCACCCAGCGCGGGGTGGCGAACGATGCGGCCGGGCGTCGCCCGGTCGGTGAAGCGGATCGCGACGTCGCGAAAGGCGGGATCGGCGGTGCCCAGTTCGGCGACCTTGCCGTCGGCATGGGTGATACGGAGGCGACCACGCTGGACGAGGCGGCCGAGAAAACGATCGATCAGAGGCATCGGGACGCTTTTAATCCGCTAAATGCCTGCATACCAATCATAGTCTACATTGTCCTCCCAATAGCCGCCTTGCCCCTTGCCTATCCCGTTCAGGCTGGCGACCGCCCTCACCTGCATCAGGTATTTGGCATGTTTATATCCCAGCTGCCGCTCCACGCGCAGGCGGACAGGCGCACCGTTCATCACCGGCAGGAATCGGTCGTTGAGCGCCCAGGCAAGGATGGTCTGCGGATGGAAGGCATCGATCAGGTCGATCGACTCGTAATAGGGTTCGCCCCCGTAGAGGTCGGCGCAGGTGAAGACGATATAGCGCGCCGCGTCGCGCAGACCTGCCGCGCGCAGTACCGTGCCGAGTTGCGGCCCCTGCCACTTGGCGATCGCGCTCCACCCCTCGACACAGTCGTGGCGCGTGATCTGCGCGCGTTGCGGCATCGCGCCGAGGTCGGACAGCGACAGCGACAGTGGCCGTGTCACCAGCCCGCCGACCTGCAGGCGCCAGTCGGCGAAGCGCCCCGCCTGCAGCGCGCGATACGCATCGGTGCCGGGATCGCGCGTGCCGTTGGGTCGGAAGAACGGCGATCGCTGCGCCGCCGTGAATTCGGGCGCGAGCGCGTTCCGGTCCATCAGCGCGCGGTGCAGGCCGCGTTGCATATCCTCGCCCGCGAACAGGATCTTGCGTGCCGCCGGAATCTGCACGACCCGGTCGCAGCCGGACAGGATCAGGCCGGCCCCGCCCGCGAGACCGCCCGTCAGGAGCTTGCGCCGCGCGATCATTCGGGGACCCTCCAGCCGCCGGTCAGCATGGACCGAACTTCGTTGATCGGCCCCGCCAGGATGACCAGCACCAGATGCACGACCGCGAACAGCGCGATCAGCGTCATCGCGATGAAGTGCAGCGAGCGCGCCGACTGCCGCCCGCCGAACAGGTCCAGCACCCACGGCCATGCGGCGTCCATGCCGGGCGACAGCGCGATCCCGGTCAGGATGACGAGCGGCAAAGCGATGAAGATCACACCGATATAGGACAGCTTCTGAAACACGTTATACTCGCGCGGACGCTCCGGATCATGGAAGCGGAAGGCAAGGTGCGCCTTGACGTCGGCCCAGATGTGCCCCCGGTTCAGGTCGCGCCGCGTCAGCCGCAGGTCGCGCTGGAAATGCCGGGTGAGCAGGCTGGCGATCATATACACCAGCAGTCCGAAGCCCAGCACCAGCGCGAAGAACAGGTGCCAGCGCCGCGAAATGGCGAGGTTGTAGCTCGCCGGGATCGTGATCCACGCCGGGAAGCGCGGCAATTGCGCCCATGCCGCATCGAAATTCGCGCCGTATCGCCCCCAGTAGAGCCGCGGATGCGCGTTGGAGATGCCGAGGCCGGAACCGATCAGGATGAAGATCGCGACCGCATTCACCCAGTGCCAGATGCGCGTCGCGATGCCATGTCGATGGATCACGGTGCCCGGCGGGGCGGCGGCTTCGTGCTGATCGTCTGGACCCATGTCGTGCTTGATAGCATTCAGAAGGCCATGACCGAATGGCATTTCTACGAACCCGCGAACGGCCACCGCCTGCCGCACGACCCCCTCAACGCGATCGTCGCGCCGCGACCGATCGGGTGGATCAGCACGCTGTCCAGCGAGGGCGTCCGCAACCTCGCGCCCTACAGCTTCTTCAACGTGCTGAACTACAAGCCGCCGCTGATCGGCTTTTCCTCAATGGGGTGGAAGGATTCGGTCGCCAATGCGGAGGCGACGGGCGAATTCGTCTGGAACCTCGCGACGCGTCCGCTGGCGGAGGCGATGAACGCCACGTCCGCCGCGATCGAGGGCGACGAATTCGCGGCGGCGGGCATCGACGCCGCGCCGTCCCGCATCGTCGCACCGCCCCGCGTCGCGGCCAGCCCGGTCGCGTTCGAGTGCGTGGTGACACAGATCGTCCGGCTGGAGACGCGTGACGGCCGTTCGCTCGACCAGTGGCTGGTGATCGGCGAGGCGGTCGGCATCCACATCGACGCGTCGCTGCTCGACGACGGCATCTACCAGACCGCGCGCGCCCGCCCGATCAGCCGCGGCGGCGGCCCGGAGGATTATTTCGAGACGACGCCGGACACGCTGTTCCGGATGCGCCGGCCGGGATAATCCGGCCGGCGCGCCCGTTCGTTCAGGCGTAGCGGACCGTCGTCCGTACCGCCGCGCGGCGGCGCATCGCTCCGCCGACGAGTCCGAACCCCGCGATCATCAGCGCCCAGCTTGCGGGTTCCGGCACCGCGCCCGCGGCGGTCGTTGCGGTGATCGCCGTATCCGCGACATTCTCGAACCCGATGCTGTTGAGGATGTTGTCGGTGGAATAGGCAAAGCCATAGAAGGTGCCGGTCCCCGTCACCGCACGCAGCCCGATGAAGTTGCCGCCGTTGCTGAAGCGGATGACCGTCTGGTCGGCGAACGCGCCGTAATTCTGCGTCGGCCCGAACGTCACCGGCCCACCGCGACCGTCGGCGAAGTTGGTCGTCGGTTCACCGAAGATCGTGTTCACCTCGCCGCCATTCGCGGTGCTGATCGTGACCGGCCCGGAGAATAGCTGGCCATTATACCCGAAGGTGAAGCTGCTGCCCTGATAGGTGAAGGTATAGGGCGATGCGGCAAGGTCCGCGCCGATGCTGGTAATGACCGGCGTGGCCGATGCGGAACTCGCGAGCGCGAGGATCGAGGTAGCGGCGGCGAGCAGGATCGCGTGCGACGTGATACGCATGGTGGGAATTCCCTTTGCGGGTCGGGCGCCATCCGCGCGCAACCTCAAAAGGGTTAACGCCATGTTAACGAAGGGGTTCGTCCGATTTCTTGAGTATTTTCCAAGATTGTGTCCCGAAGTGGGACGGAGGAGTCGAACCGATGTGGAGGTTCGCGTCAATAGCAGATCGCCGGACCGCCGTTCGGGCCCGCCGACTTCGCGCACAGGAGGATCGGCTTCGTCTCGATCAGCTTCAGCGACCGGACCATCTTTTCGGTCGAAGTCTTGTATTTGATGAAGTGCGGAGCCTTCAGATGCGCCTCATACGCGGCGCGGCTGGCATAGACCTCCAGCAGGCGCACATGCGTCGGCCGATCCGCAAGCGCGACCGAATGCAGCATCAGCACGCCCCGCTCCAGCCGCACCGATGCCTCCTGCTCCTCCGACAGGATAGCCGCGTATGCGTCGATCTGCGCCGGATCGATCTCCAGTTCGGCGATGCGGACCATCGGCGTGCTCTCGGTTGGAACCGCTGCGGTGACCGCCATCGCCAGAACCATGCTCAACATCGCGTCGTCCTTATGTCGTGAAGCGGCTCACGCGTACGCGCGCCAGAAGAACACCGCCGTCGTCGCCGCGGTGACGAGAATCGTCCACCACCGTACGACCCCGTCCGGCAGCCGCTTGCCCAGATGCGCCCCCAGCCAGCCGCCGACCAGGCCGCCGGCGATCATCGGCGCGCAGGCGTCCCAGCGGATCAGCCCGCTCAGCATGAACACCAACGCCGCGGCGAAGTTCGCCGTCGTCAGCATCAGCGTGCGCGGCGCGAACATCGTCCGCGGCGTTTCGCCCGCCAATAATCCATAGGTTGCGGTCGTCATGATCCCGACGCCGCCCCCGAAATAGCCGCCATAGGTGCCGAGCAAGGCCTGCGCGACGAACAGCGTCGTGCGCCCGATCGTCACGCGCTGGCGCAACCATTCCGACAGGCGCGCGCCGAACGCGATCGCCAAGAATGCGATCAGCAGCAGCCACGGTACGATCACGTCGAACGCGGCGGCGGGCGTGGCCACCAGCAGCGCGCTGCCCGTCAGCCCGGCGGCGAAGGTGATGCCCGCCAGCATCCGCACCGACACGCCGCCGACCGGCTGCAATTCGTCGCGGAACGTCCACGCGCTCGCCGCCGCGCCCGGCATCAGCGCCAGGTTCGATGTGGCGTTGGCGATGTTGGCGGGCGTGCCGATCGCCAGCAGCGCGGGCATCGTCGCGAAGGTGCCGCCGCCCGCCAGCGCGTTCATCGCCCCGCCGACCACGCCCGCCCCGGCGGCGAGCGCGATCGTCATGACGTCAAGCAAGCGCGGCCGCTTCGATCGTCTCGTCCGCAGCAGCCTCTGCCGCTTCGCGATCCAGCTGCGCGCGGCTCTTCTTCTCGGCGGCGGTCTTCAACTGGCCGCAGGCGGCGTCGATGTCGCGCCCGCGCGGCGTGCGGACGGGGGCGGAAATGCCGCCGCCGAATACGATGTCGGAAAACGCGCGGATCCGCTCCGGCGTGGAGCATTCATATTCCGCGCCCGGCCACGGGTTGAAGGGGATCAGGTTGACCTTCGCCGGCAGGTCGTAATGGCGCAGCAGCCGGACCAGCTCGCGCGCGTCCGCGTCGCTGTCGTTCTTGTCCTTCAGCATGACGTATTCGAACGTGATGCGGCGTGCATTGTTGGCGCCGGGATAGTCGGCACACGCCTGCAACAATTGCTCGATGCCGTATTTGCGGTTGAGGGGCACGATCTCGTCGCGCACGTCCTTGGTCACCGCGTGCAGCGACACTGCGAGGTTGACGCCGATCTCCTCGCCCGCGCGCGCCATCATCGGCACCACGCCCGACGTCGACAGCGTGATCCGCCGCTTCGACAGCGCCAGTCCGTCGCCGTCCATCACCAGCTTCAGCGCGTCGCGGACATTGTCGAAATTGTACAGCGGCTCGCCCATGCCCATCATGACGATGTTGGTGAGCATCCGCCCCTCCGGCTGCGACGGCCATTCGCCTAGCGAATCGCGCGCCAGCATCACCTGACCGACGATCTCGCCCGCGGTCAGGTTGCGGACCAGCCGCATCGTGCCGGTGTGGCAGAAGGTGCAGTTGAGCGTGCAACCGACCTGGCTCGATACGCACAGCGTGCCTCGATCCGCGTCGGGGATGAACACCATCTCGTAATCCTGTGCGTCCGGCGACCGCAGCAGCCATTTGCGCGTACCGTCGGTCGACACCTGCGCCTCGACCACCTCCGGCCGGCCGACGACGAAGCGTTCGGTCAACCACGGATGCTGCGCCTTGGCGATATCCGTCATCTGCGCGAACTCGGTCGCGCCGCGATTGTACAGCCAGTGCCAGATCTGCTTCGCGCGCAGCTTCGCCTGACGCGCTTCCATGCCGGCGGCGGACAGCGTCTCGCGCAACTGGTCCTTGGACAGGCCGATCAGGTCGACACGGCCGTCGGGTCGCGGCGCCAGATTGCGCGGAACGGGCACGGGATCGATATGCCCGGGAATGGGCATGGGGGGCGACGAAGCTGTCAGCATCGGACGCGTCTAGCAGAAAATCGGGGTCATCGCCACTGGTGCATCATCGTCTGGAAATCGCCAACCGTGCGCCCCGAGCCTGTGTAAGGGCAGGCCTCCACCAGCTCGAACGGTCGTGGATGGCTCCGCTCGGACGAGGGGCGTCTAAGCCGCGCTATCCCGCGCACGCCAGCACGGCGGCGTCGATCGCGGTCGCGGCCCCGCTCAGCGCGTAGCTGTCGGCGAAGGGCCGGCCGCTCGCGCCGACCGCCTCCACGCTCATGCTGCGGCCCGACCGAAGCGCCGCGACGATCGCGCGATCGGTGGCGGCGTCGGCGGCCCAGGCGTCGACGGCGTTGCCGACGAGTTCGAACCGGCGCTCGCCCACGGTCAGCGTCACCGGTGCGGCGCGGCTGCGTTCGCGGCTCAACCGGACATGGAGCGAGGCGCGCAGCCGCTTGGCGGGCCAGTTGCCGACGCTGGCGAACGGTCGCCAGCGTGCCGCTCCACCCGCAACGACCGGCTGCGCGATGGCGTAGCAGCGGTCCGGATCGCGGAATGCCGCCCAGCCCTTGTACACGCCGATCGTCTCGCGCGCCGCCGCTGGCCCGGCGGCCAGCAGCAACAGCAGCGCCAGCGCCTTCATGCCGGCGCCCGCCCGGAGCCGTGGTGGATCACCGTCTCGCGTCCACCCTCGATCATCACCACCGATCCCTGCGGCAGTCCCGCCGCGATCGGCGCGCCCAGTTCCGGATCGTTCGGCAGCCCCGTCATGACGCCGCGCAGCACCCGGCTGGAGATACCGTGCATCACGACCAGCCGGTCGCCGGGCGCATCGCTGTCGGCCAGCCAGCCGCCGACCCGCGCCGCAATCATCGGATAGGTTTCGCCGTCCGGCGCGACGGCCAGCGCGCCGTCGCCGCGCACGATCGATCCGCCGTGCTCCGCCGCGACATCCGCATAGTTGCGCCCGCCCCATGATCCGGTGCCGATCTCCACCAGCCGGACGTCGGTGCGCGCCGCGTGCCAGTCCAGCCCCAGATGCTCGGCGACGATCGCCAGCGTCTGGAGCGCACGGCCGGTCGGCGATGCCCACAGTTCCAGCCGCGGCGACGGCCCCAAATGCGCCAGCAACGCCGCCCCGATCGCATCCGCCTGCGCGAAGCCGGCACGGGTCAGCGGCGTGTGCGGCGCGTCGCCCTGCAACCGCGCGGCGGCGTTGAACACGGTCTCGCCGTGGCGCGCGATGAAGTCCTGACCCTGCCGCATCCTCCTGCTTTCCGGCGGCGATGCGCGCAATGCAACGGCTTTCGGCGGCTGGGCGCTGTCCTACAGCCGGACGGATGCGGTACGACGGGCGGATGAGCCGTGCCGCCGCCCCGGCTGCGTGCGATCCCGCGATCTTCGGGACCTTCGCGGCCGGGTCGGCGCGTCGGGGCGCGGGTAACCGCATATTTCCAGCGTCCCGATCGCGACTCCCACCTTGCCCAAGCCGATGTTTCGGCTAGGACTGACCGTCATTTCGGCCGGAAGCGGGCCCGGGGGATCATGATGAAGGCGACGATCGAACGCGCGACGCTCCTGAAGGGGCTGAGCCATGTCCAGTCCGTGGTGGAGCGGCGCAACACCATACCCATCCTCTCCAACGTCCTGCTCGAAGCGACGGCGGAGGGCGTGCTGAAGATGATGGCGACCGACCTCGATCTTCAGATCAACGAATCGGTGCAGGCCGCCGTCGACCAGCCGGGCGCGACGACCGTGTCCGCGCACACGCTGTTCGACATCGCGCGCAAGCTGCCGGAGGGTAGCCAGGTGTCGCTGTCCGCGGCCGAGGGGCGGATGACGATCGTCGCCGGTCGCGCCCGCTTCTCGCTCGGCACGCTGCCGCGCGACGACTTCCCGGTGATCGCCGAGGGTGAGCTGCCGACCCAGTTCGAACTGCCCGCCGAGACGCTGAAGCAGATCATCGACAAAACGCGCTTTGCGATCTCGACCGAAGAAACGCGTTATTACCTGAACGGCATCTTCCTTCACGTCGCGGGTGGCGACGGGTCGGAGCCGGTGCTGAAGGCGGCGGCGACCGACGGCCACCGGCTGGCGCGCGTCACGCTGCCGCGGCCCGAGGGTGCGGAGAACATGCCCGACGTGATCGTGCCGCGCAAATGCGTGGCCGAGCTGCGCAAGCTGCTCGACGAGGTCGACGGCTCGGTCGGCGTGTCGCTGTCCGGCACCAAGATCCGCTTCGATCTAGGCCGCGCGCTGCTGACGTCGAAACTGATCGACGGCACCTTCCCCGATTACTCGCGCGTCATCCCCACCGGCAACGACAAGATCCTGAAGCTCGATCCGAAGAGCTTCATGCAGGGTGTCGACCGCGTCTCCACGATCGCGACGGAGAAAACCCGCGCGGTGAAGATGGCGCTCGACCGCGACAAGATCACGCTGTCGGTCACCAGCCCCGAAAACGGCACCGCCGCAGAGGAAGTCCCCGGCGACTACATCGCCGCGCCGTTCGAGATCGGCTTCAACAGCCGCTATCTGATGGACATCCTCGGCCAGATCGACGGCGATCTGGTCGAAGTGCATCTGGCGGACGCCGCCGCCCCCACGCTGATCCGCGAGAACGACAAGAGCCCGGCGCTCTACGTGCTGATGCCGATGCGGGTGTGATTGCGGTGTCGAGCCTCCGCGCATAGATTGCGCGCGGAGGCGACGGCTATGGATGCTTACACGATCCGCGACGCGGCGGAGCAATTCGGCGATCTGATCGGACGAGCGGAGGCGGGCGAAAGCATCGATATCGCGCGAGACGGGCATGTCGTTGCCCGCCTCGTCCCCGCATCGGAGCAGGTGACCGCGGGGAAAAGATTCGATCTTTCAGCGTATTTCGAATCGATCAAGGACTTGCCTGTCGATCCCACCGACAGCGTGGCCGAGATGCGGCGGCAGGCCCGCTACTAGTGATTTATTGCGATACGTCGCTCCTTGTCGCGGCGCTGACCAGCGAAGCGCATTCTGCGATCGCGCGATCCTGGCTGTTGGCGCAGGATCGCGGCGCTTTGGCCATCAGCGACTGGACCCTGACGGAATTCAGCAGTGCAATCGCGATGAAGTTTCGCCGAGGAGCAATCGACCGTATTTTCAGGAACATCGTCGAGCACGCCTGGACGAACTTGCGAGCTGATTTCGCTCTGATCCCGCTAGGGGCGAAGGATTTCCTTGCTGCCGCGGATCTTGTGGATGCTGGACCGAAAGGATTACGGGCCGGGGACGCGCTCCATATGGCTGCGGTTCTGAACGCCCGGTGCGATCTGGCGACGTTCGACATCGACTTCGCGAATGCCGCCACGTCTCTCGGCGTCCCGGTCCATCCCGCCCGATCTTGATCGCCCGCCTCACCCTCACCGATTTCCGCAGTCACGCCGTGTTGACGCTGTCGCCCGGTGCGGGGTTCGTGGTGCTGACGGGGGAGAACGGCGCGGGCAAGACCAATGTGCTGGAGGCGGTGTCGCTGCTCGCTCCCGGCCGCGGGCTGCGCCGTGCGAGCCTGTCGGCGATGGCGCGGCAGGACGGTGCGGGCGGGTTCGGCGTCGCCGCGACGGTGGCCGGCGATGTCGAGATCGCGACCGGTACGCTCGCTTCCGCACCGGAGCGCCGCGTCGTGCGCGTGCAGGGCGCGACCGCCGCGGCGACCACGCTGCCGGAATGGCTGACCGTTCTGTGGCTGACCCCCGCCACCGATCGGCTGTTCGTGGAGCCGGCGGGCGAGCGCCGCCGCTTCCTCGACCGGCTGACACTGGCTCTGTCGCCCGGCCATGCCGTCCACGCCACCCGCTACGAAGCCGCGATGCGCGAGCGCAACCGGCTGCTCGCCGACGAGCGTCCCGCCGATCCGACGTGGCTGGATGCGCTGGAGGCGCGGATGGTGGAGCATGGCGCGGCGCTGGACGCCGCCCGCGTTGCGACCGTCACGCTGCTGGCGGAGCGGCTGGCGACCGCGCCCACCGGGCCATTTGCGCGCGCGGGGCTGGCGCTGGAGGGGGAGGCGGTGGAGCCGGACGCGTTTCAGCGCGCGCTCTCGCTCGGCCGGCGGCGCGATGCGGCGGCGGGGCGGACTCTCTCCGGCCCACACCGCGCCGACCTCGCGGTGACGCACCTCGACAAGGGGCAGGCGGCGGCACTGGCATCGACGGGCGAGCAGAAGGCGTTGTTACTCGGCATCGTATTGGCGCATGCCGAGCTGGTGGCGGAACGGACCGGACGCGCGCCGGTGCTGCTGCTGGACGAGGTCGCTGCGCATCTCGATCCGCTCCGCCGCGCCGCGCTGTTCGACCGGCTGGCGGGCCGTGGACAGACCTGGATGACGGGCACCGAGCCTGCATTGTTCGACGCGATCGGTGCGGAGGCAACCCGCGTGGCGCTCGGCTGACGCGCAAAAGCCATTTCGCTTTCGTTACACGCCCCGAATCCCTATATGCTGGGCATGGCAACCGACCCCCAGAACGCTCCGAACACCAATGACTATGGCGCCTCCTCGATCAAGGTGCTGAAGGGCCTCGACGCCGTGCGCAAGCGGCCGGGCATGTATATCGGCGACACCGACGACGGGTCGGGCCTGCACCATATGGTGTTCGAGGTCAGCGACAACGCCATCGACGAGGCGCTGGCGGGGCATTGCGACCGCATCGACATCACGCTGAACCCGGACGGATCGGTGTCGGTCACGGACAACGGTCGCGGCATCCCGACCGGCATCCACCCCGAAGAGGGCGTCTCCGCCGCCGAGGTCATCATGACCCAGCTTCATGCCGGCGGTAAGTTCGAGAACACGTCGGACGACAACGCCTACAAGGTGTCGGGCGGTCTGCACGGCGTCGGCGTGTCGGTGGTCAACGCACTCAGCGAGTTCCTCGACCTGACGATCTGGCGCGACGGCGAGGAGCATTACATGCGCTTCGCGTTCGGCGATGCGGTCGCGCCGCTCAAGGTCGTCGGCCCGGCGGAGGGCAAGAAGGGGACGCGCGTCACCTTCCTGCCCAGCCCCGCGACCTTCAAGATCGTCGAGTTCGACTTCGAAAAGCTGGAGCACCGCTATCGCGAGCTGGCGTTCCTGAACTCCGGCGTCCGCCTGTTCCTGACCGATGCGCGCCATGACGAGCCGAAGACGGTGGAACTCTATTACGAGGGTGGCATCGCCGCGTTCGTAAAGTGGCTGGATCGCGCCAAGTCGCCCTTGTTCCCGGAGCCGATCGCGATCCACGGCCAGCGGGACGAGGTCGGCATCGACGTCGCGCTGGAGTGGAACGACAGCTATTACGAAAACGTCCTCGCCTTCACCAACAACATCCCGCAGCGCGACGGCGGCACGCATCTGGCCGCGTTCCGTGCGGCGTTGACGCGCACGCTCAACACCTACGCGGACAAATCGGGGCTGCTGAAGAAGGAGAAGGTGTCGCTGACCGGCGACGACATGCGCGAGGGGCTGACCGCGATCGTCTCCGTCAAGCTGCCCGATCCCAAATTCTCGTCGCAGACCAAGGACAAGCTGGTGTCGTCCGAGGTGCGCCAGCCGCTCGAATCGCTGATGGCGGACAAGCTGGCCGAATGGCTGGACGAAAATCCGGCGCACGCGCGCAGCATCGTCGGCAAGGTCATCGACGCCGCCGCCGCGCGCGAAGCCGCCAAGCGCGCGCGCGAATTGACCCGCCGCAAGGGCGCGATGGACATCGCCTCGCTGCCCGGCAAGCTGGCCGATTGTCAGGAGCGTGACCCCGCCAAGTCCGAGCTGTTCCTGGTCGAGGGTGATTCCGCCGGCGGCTCCGCGAAGCAGGGCCGCGACCGCCATTTCCAGGCGATCCTGCCCCTCCGCGGCAAGATCCTGAATACCGAGCGCGCGCGGTTCGACCGGATGATCTCCTCGAAGGAGATTGGCACGCTGATCCAGGCAATGGGGACGGGTATCGGTCGCGACGAGTTCAACGCCGACAAGCTGCGCTATCACAAGATCGTCATCATGACGGACGCCGACGTCGACGGTGCGCATATCCGTACGCTGCTGCTGACGTTCTTCTATCGCCAGATGCCGGAACTCATCACCCGCGGTCACCTCTTCATCGCGCAGCCGCCGCTGTACAAGGCGACCAAGGGCCGGTCGGAAGTCTATCTGAAGGACGATGCCGCGCTCGACGATTACCTCGTCGACGCGGGCGTGCAGATGATGGTGCTGGAGACGTCGGCGGGCCCGCGCACGGGCGCCGACCTGCGGGACCTGACCGACCACGCGCGCCGGATGCGGACGCTGATGCGCTACGTCCCGCGCCGGTATGACGCAGGGATCATCGAGGTGCTGGCGCTGGCCGGCGCGCTCGACCCGACGCTGTCGCACGACCAGCGCGCGGCGACGGTGGCGGAGGTGACGCGGCGGCTGGAGTCGGGCGATCTGGGCGAGGCGCGCTGGTCTGCGCGGCTGACCGAAGAGGGCGGCATCCATTTCGAACGGCTGTGGCGCGGCGTGACCGACCACCACATCGTCGAGGCCAGCTTCATCTCGTCGGCGGAGGCGCGCAAGCTGCACACGCTGGCGGCGGAACAGGCCGCGAGCTTCGCGCAACAGGCGAAGCTGTCGCCCCTGCGCGGTGCGGCGGCACCGGTTGTCGAGGATGCGCCGCTCGCCGACGACGGCGACGAGGATGGCGACGATGGCAGCGAGGGCCAGATCGGCACGGCGGAGGCTCCGGCCCCCGCAGGAACGCTGGGCCGTGGCGAGAGCCGCGTCGCGCGACCGTCGCAGTTGCTCGACGCAATCCTGACCGCGGGGCGTAAGGGCCTCGCCATCCAGCGCTACAAGGGGCTGGGCGAGATGAATGCCGAGCAGCTGTGGGAGACCACGCTCGATCCGTCGAATCGCACGATGCTGCGCGTGACGAGCGAGGACGTATCCGCCGCCGACATGATCTTCACGCAGTTGATGGGCGAAGTCGTCGAACCCCGCCGCGAGTTCATTCAGGACAATGCGCTGAACGTGGCGAATCTGGACGTTTGAGGCCCGTCTCACACGCTCCGGTTTAGGGGATGGTTGCAAACTCTTCCCTGCCACCTCGCCCGAAATCGGGGTCCAGTTCGGATGTCGGCGGTAATCTACCGAGAACGTTGACCAACTGGACCCCGGCCTTCGCCGGGGTGGTGGCTTGGTGACAGGCAGCGGAGCTATTTCGCAATAATTTCAGGAGAGGCTAGGTTGGGGCTTCGCTGCGAATAACACGGTCGATGCTCCACCCCTTTCGCACTGCCTGAACGGAAGGAGCAGGCGGGGGTGCATGCCTCACGCTGCTATCGTGGCGGGCGGGTGGCGGCATCCACCTGGCCGCGTACTAACCGACCTTTCGATTTGCGGGCGGTGGATACCGGAACAGGCCCGGCATGACGATGGGGAGGTCGCACTAGAGCAGCCACGAGTGGCGACCTAGCCCACCGCCGCCGTCAACGTCGCGCGGACGCCCGCGTAGCCGGGGTCGTACTCGACCGCCGCGTGCAGGCTCTGCGCCATCGCCCGGATCAGCTTCGTGCCGAGCCCGGTACCCTTTGGCGCGGCATCGGCGGGCAAGCCGCAGCCATCGTCTTCCACCGCCAGCGTGAAGCGGTCCTCGCCGTCACGGGTCAGCGCGACGCGGACTTCGCCGGCGGTGTCAGGGCCGTACGCATATTTGCAGGCGTTCGTGACCAGTTCCGTTACGATCACGCCGAGCGATACCGCGCGATCGGTTGGTAGCCGGATCGGCTCGACCGCGAGGCTCAGGGCACGGGGCGCGGAGTCGGTCGACCATGTCTCCGCCAGCTCGTCGACCAGCGCGGTCAGATAGTCCTGCATATCCACGCCCTCGACATCGTTCGAGGTGTAGAGGCGGCGATGCACCTGCCCGATCGCGCGGATGCGGCGCTGCGTATCCTCGAGCGCATCGCGCGCGCCCGGATCGGTCAGCGCACCCGCCTGCAACCCGACCATCGCCGACACGAGTTGCAGCGAATTGGCGACGCGGTGGTTCACCTCCACCAGCAGTGCCTCCAGCCGGGCATTGCTGGCGCGCAGTTCGTCCTCGGCCGCCTTCTTGCCGCGCTCCAGCCGATCGCGGGCCAGCACCTGTTCGAACGCGGCGGCGAGCAGGTCGAAGAAGTCGTCGCCGACCGTCTTCACCACATAGTCGGCCGCGCCCGCCTTCAGCGCAGCGACGGCAATGCGGCCCTCTTCCGATCCGGTGACGTAGACGACCGGCGGCGAGCCGGCGATCTTGCGCAGCCGCTCCAGCGTCTCGATGCCGTCCATGCCGGGCATGTAATGGTCGACCGCGATCAGGTCGAACTGGCCCTCGCCCGCCAGCGCGATCCCGGCTTCTCCGCCGTCCGCCGTCGTCACGTGATAGCCGCGCCGTTCCAGCGCGCGCGTCGCCAGCCGGCGCAATCCGGCATCGTCGTCGATGAACAGGATGCGCGGCGGCGTCACTCGACCTCGGGCACCTGGATCACCGACAGGAACAGGCCGAGCTGGCGGATCGCCTGTGCGAAGCTTTCATAGTTCACCGGTTTGGTGATGTAGACGTTGCAGCCCAGATCGTAGCAGCGCTGGATTTCGACCTTGTCGTCGGTGGTGGTCAGCACGACGACGGGGGCGCGGCGGAGCGGGCTGTCCTCCGCCTTGATGCGCGTCAGGATGTCGGTGCCACTCATGTCCGGCAGGTTGAGGTCGAGCAGGACGAGCGCGGGGCCGTTCTTGGCCGGGCCGTCCACATCCTCGAACAAATGGCGCAGCGCGGTGCCGCCGTCGGTGAAATGGCGAATGGGGTTGTTGATGCCCGCGCGGCGGATGTTCTTTTCGATCAGGCGGGCATGGCCCTCGTCGTCCTCGATCATCACGATACCGACGGGGCGGTGGGGTTGGCCGTGAGCGTTCATACGGTCTGGTCCTGAGGCAGTGTGAGGTGGAACGTCGCGCCCTCGCCAAGCGCCGATTCCACCGAGATGGTGCCGCCCATCCGATAGGCGAGCGCGCGGACATGGGCCAGCCCGATCCCCTCGCCGGGCTGGTCCTGCGTACCGGAGCGGCGGAACAGGTCGAAGATGCGCTGGTGATCCCGCGAATCGATGCCGCGGCCGTTGTCGGCGACGGACATGACGATGCGGCCCAGATGCTTGCGGGCCGACAGCGTTACCGTGCCGGGCCGGCCGGGATGCAGGTATTTGGTCGCGTTCTCGACCAGGTTCGACAGGATCTGTTCCACCGCGACCCGGTCGGCAATCATCGTCGGCATCGGCCGCACGACGGTGGCGGTGACGCCGCGATCGTCGATGACGTGGCGGATCGCGCCGATGACGGTGTCGCACAACGCCACGAGATCGAGCGGCTCGGGTGCGAGCGTCCGCCGCCCCTGTCGCGACAATTGCAGGATGGCGTTGATCAGCCGGTCCATCTTGGCGGTCGAGGTGCGGATGAAGCCCAGCGCCTCGGGCAGGTCCTCGCGCGCCGCCAGCCGCGCCTCCTCGGTCAGGATCTGCGGCGCCTCCGCCTCCGCGCGCGTAACCAGCTCGCCGAGCGGCGCGGCGGCGGCCTCGAGTTCGGCGGTGAAGCCCATGACGTTGACGAGCGGCGAGCGCAGGTCGTGACTGACGATATAGGCGAAGCGCTGGATCTCCTCGTTCGCCATCGCGAGGTCGGCGGTGCGTTCGGTGACGCGGTCCTCCAGCGATCCTGCCAAACGGCGTAGATCATCGCGCGAGGCGGTCAGCGCGCGCGTGTTGCGGACGACCACGGTCAGCGTCAGCGTCGCGACGATCGCCAGCAGCACGGAGGCGAGACCGGCCATGATGTAGAACAGCCGCGCCGCGTTCGCCTGTTGCGCGGTGCGAACCGCCAGCAGCGCCGCTTCCCCGCTCGCCATCGCGCGCAGACGGTACCGGATCGCGCGCATCAGCGGCACGCTGGCGTCGCCCGAGAATTCACGCTGCGCCGCCGCCAACCGCCCGGTCTCACCGAACGCGATCGATTTGGCCCGCAGCACCGTCAGCCGCTGCAACAGCGGCACGACACGGTCGAGCCGCGCGATCTGGGCGGGATTGTCCTCGACCAGCTGGCGGATCAGGCGATACCGTCCCGGAATGACGCCGCCCGTCGTACGATAGGCGGTCAGGAACAGCGGCTTGCCCGTCAACAGATAGCCGCGCCGGGCGGTTTCGGACTGTTCCAGGTCCACCTGAAGATCGGCGATCGCCTGCCGCACCATCTGGGTATGCGCGACCCGTTCGGTGTGTTGGCTCGTGCGGATCGTGTTCCAACCGACCGCGACCGCCGCTGCGATCAACAGGCCGAAGCCCAGCGCGACGAACGCGACCAACGCGCGGCCGAACCGTTCCTCCGATACCGCGACCTTGTCGAAAGCCCGAGCCATGCAAGCGCTTTACCGCAGGACGATGCAAACGCCACCCTTCGGTACGATAGCGTTACAGCAGGAGTGTCACAGCAGCAGGTCCTGCGGCGTCATCCGACCGATATGGCCGCCGCCGCGACGGCGGGCCATCTCGGTTTCCGCGGTGTAGCGGATGTCGGGGTCGCGGTCGGTCAGGAACCCGACCAGGCTTTCCTCCTCGATCTCGCGCCATTCCTTGCCGCGATCAGGACCGTAGCGGACGCGCGGCAGCAGGCCCGGCTCCTTCGACCACTGGATCAACTGCGCGACCGACGCCTCGTTCAACTGGTCGCGCAGGTGATGCGCGGTGACATAGGCGTCGGGGAACGCGCGGTGCACCGGCAGGCCACGTTCGTGGATCATCCCCTCCGGATTGCGCCAGTAGCGCAGCACCTGATTGGAGAAGCTGGGGCTGTCCGGCCAAAGCCGCAGCGCGCATTTCCAGGTGCAGATCCAGTCGGCGCCGTGAGTCAGCGACGGCGTGCAGAACTGCTCCTCGAAACTGGCGCGGTGCGCGGCGAGGGCGACGCGGCGCGGCCACGGGTCGAGCACGGGCCGCGCGACGTCGTGCCACCAGCGCGCATCCTCGACATCTTCGTTGCGGATGTGGTGGATCGCCATCGTAATCGGCGGGATCTGGCGGCCGGGATTGACGAGAATGTTGCCCCCGTCTCCGTACAACTCCCAGCGCCCGTCCGGCCCTTGCGCCACGTCCTGCCAGCCGACCTCGCACACGCCATGCGCGGGTGGGGAATTGCCGGTGGTCTCTAGGTCGATGACGCGGATCAGGGTCGGTTGCGAGCGGGAAGCCATGCGGGTCATGTGGGGTCGAGCAGGTCCGAAAGCGAGATGTCGACGCCGCTGTCGGCGAGCGTCGCCTCGACGGTGGCGAGCAGCCCCAGCAGGGCGGGGCGGTCCGCCGCCTCCGCGCGCAGGGTCAGCGCCCCTTGCGTATTGGAGGCGCGCAGCAGCCACCAGCCGCTGTCGCTCGTGACGCGCACGCCGTCCGTCTCGTCCACCACAACACCCTGCGCCATCAGCCGATCGCGAACCTCCGCGACGACCCCGACCTTGCGCGTTTCGGCGATGGGAATGCGCAGGTCGGGCGTGCGCTCCACCGCCGGCATCGCATCGACCAGTTCGGTCAGCGACCGGCCGGATAAATGCACTGCGCGGATCAGGCGCACCGCGGCGTAGAGCGCATCGTCGAAGCCGTAGTAATCCTGCGCGAAGAACAGGTGGCCGGACAGCTCGCCCGCCAGCGGCGCGCCCGTCTCCAGCATCTTGGATTTGAGCGTTGCGTGGCCGGTCTTCCACATCAGCGGGGTACCGCCGAGTTCGGCGATACGGTCGAACAGCGCCTGACCCGATTTCACGTCGGCGACGATCGTCGCGCCGGGCAGTTCGCGCAGCAGCGGCTCGGCCAGGATGCCGAGGATCTGGTCGCCGGCGATCGTCCGCCCGCGCGCATCGACCGCCGCGATCCGGTCACCGTCGCCATCGAAGGCGAGGCCGAAATCGAGCCCTTCGCGCGCGACGAGCGCCTTCAGGTCGGCGAGGTTCGCGTCGATGCTGGGATCGGGGTGATGGTTCGGGAAGTCGCCGTCGACCTGTGTGAACAGCAGATGGTGCTCGCCGGGCAGAACCCCGGTCAGTGCCTCGACCGCCGGCCCGGCCGCTCCGTTTCCGCAGTCCCAGCCGATCCGGTACGTGCCGCCGCCATAGCCCGCCATCAGCCGCGTCACGTAATCGCCGCAGACATCGACATCCGTGACGCTGCCCGCACCTTCCAGCCAGTCGCCATCCGCCGCCAGCGCGGCGAGATTCTGGATATCCTCGCCGAAGAAGGCACGGTGCTGGAGCACCATCTTGAAACCGTTGTCCTGCTTGGGATTATGGCTGCCGGTGACGTGGATGCCGCCGTCCACGTCCAGCACCGCCTCGGCGTAATAGAGCATGGGGGAGGGGCCGATGCCGATCCGCACGACATCGACGCCGCCAGCGGTCAGCCCTGCGACCAGCGCGGCCTCCAGCATCGGCGAACTCGTCCGCCCGTCGCGGCCGACCGCGATCCGCGTGCCGCCCGCGTGCCGCAGCCGCGTCGCAAAGCTGCGGCCGAGCGCATACGCGTCCTTTTCGAACAGGGTGCGCCCGACGACGCCGCGCATGTCGTATTCGCGCAGGATCGTGGGATCGAAACGGTGGCTCACCCCTTCAGCAACCGATCCCGTGCCGCGTTGATGCGCCGCGCCAGTTCGACGGAGCCGCCGCGATCCGGGTGGACGCCCGACAACAGCCGACGATGGGCCTCGCGGATCGCGTCCGCGCCGTCGCGGGGGCCGACGCCGAGCACCGCGCGCGCCTCCGCCTCGTCGGCGGCCATGCGGCGCTTTCCGCTGGGTTTCAGATACGTCCAGACCGCCCAGATGACGAGAATGGCGATGAGGAACTTCACGCGGCGACCCCGCCGAGGTCGACGCCGGGCAGCGCGGGCTCGGCCGCACCGGCCTCGGGCAGTTGCAACGCCGCCATCATCTCGCGCAGCTCTTGCCGCGCGGCGACATGCGCCAGCCCCATCGCGCCGAACTCGCGGCTGTCGATCATCGTCAGCCCTTGTGGGAACAGCTCGCGATAGATCACGCGCTCGCCCAGCCCCGGAATGATGCGGAAGCCGACCCGCTTGGACAACTGCGCCAGCGCATCCGACACGCGGCGCATGTTGCGCGCCTCGATATGCTGGAGCCGGTTACGCAGTACGACCCAGTCGATCGTGGTGCCGTCCGCCCGCGCCCGCTGCTTGCGCGCGTCCCAGATCAGCTCCGAATAGAAGGAGGGGCGGGTGACGTTATAGGTGTCAGGATCGACCTGCCCGATCAGGTCGAAATCGACGAAGCTGTCGTTCATCGGCGTGACCAGCGTGTTCGACAGCGTCGCCGCGGTGCGCGCGAAATGATCGTCGCGCCCCGGCGTGTCGATGACGAGGAAGTCGGACCCTTCGGCCAGCTGGTGCCAGTTATCCTCGAAGAACGCCTCGCTGGTCCCGTCATGCGTCGCGTGGCGCGGCATCGGCAGTTCGACCCCGCGACGCCGCATCGTCTCGGCGCGATTGTCGAGGTAGCGGCCAACGGTGCGCTGGCGGTGGTCGAGGTCGAAGCACGCCACGCGCGCGCCCTTCGCCGCCAGCGCGATCGCGACGTGGACAGCCGTCGTCGACTTCCCCGTGCCGCCCTTTTCGTTGGCGAAGACGATGATATGTGGGCCAGCGGTCAATGCCGGGTTCCCCCCTGTTGCGCGTTGGTGTTGATCGTTGGTCGTCCTCTCCATAGAAGCCCCCGGCCCCCGTTTCGAGAGGAAGTTTCCCGTGCGTACCGTCCGCGACCTGACCGACCTGCGCGCGGTGCTCGGCGAATGGCGCGCAGAGGGCGCGCGGATCGCGCTGGTGCCGACGATGGGGGCGCTCCACGCGGGTCACATGGCGCTGGTCGAGGCGGCGCGGCGGCCGGGTACGAAGGTGGTGGCGTCGATCTTCGTCAACCCGAAGCAGTTCGGCCCCAACGAGGATCTCGGCCGCTATCCCCGGCGCGAGGCGGCGGATACGCGCCTGCTGACGGAGGCGGGCTGCGACCTGTTGTGGCTGCCGCCGGTGGAGGTCATGTACCCGGCGGGCTTCGCGACGAACATCAGCGTCGCGGGCGTCAGCGACCATTTCGACGGCGCGGCGCGGCCGGGTCATTTCGACGGCGTCGCCACGGTGGTGACCAAGCTGTTCAACCAGACCCGCGCCGACGCCGCCTATTTCGGCGAAAAGGATTACCAGCAACTGGCGGTGATCCGCCGCTTCGTCGCCGATCTGGACATCGATATCGAGGTCGTCGGCGTGCCGACGCAGCGCGACGACGACGGCCTCGCGCTGTCGTCGCGCAATATCTACCTCGACGAGGGGGAGCGCGCAAAGGCGGTGGCGCTGCCCCGCGCGCTGGGCATCGCGGCCCGCGCGATCACGAAGGGCGACGATCCTGCCGCCGCGCTGGCGGATGCGACCGCGACGCTCATGGGTGCGGGGTTCGAGGTCGATTATGTCGCATTGGCCGATGCCGAGACGCTCGCGCCCGATCCTGCCGCCGATCGGCCGCGCCGGTTGCTGGCGGCGGCGCGCATGGGGCAGACGCGGCTGATCGACAATATCGCGATCGAACCGAATTGATGACCAAGGATCCCTAACGCGCATCGAATCGAACGAGGTTAAGCCGTTAACCATTTGGGAAGGCGTCGGCCCGCACATGTTGTCCCACGAACTGCAAGCGTTTGCAGCGAAGGGGCCAGCAATGGGCAACAGTCTCAAGAGTGCGCAATTCCTGATCGAAAGCCGGATGGCCGATGCCGCCGCCGGTGACGGAGATGCGCTGTACGATCTCGGCATCTGCTATCAGACCGGCACGTCCGGCGTCGCCGTCGACCTGATCGAGGCGCACAAATGGTTCAACCTCGCCGCCGTGTCCGGCTTCACCGCCGCGCAGGACGCGCGCGCGGAGGTGGCCGAGGACATGACCGCACGCGAAATTGCCACGGCACAGGCGGCGGCGCGGGCGTGGCTGGGCATGACGCGGCGGCTGGCAGCCTGAACCGCTGAGTTCCCGCGCAGGCGGGAATGCAGTGGTTGGAATGCGGGGTGACGACGACAGCACGGTGGGCTGCGACCTGCTAGTGGCGCGAGCCACCTCCGAATTCGTCCCCGGCGAAGGCCGGGGCCCAGTCTGGCAAGCGCTCCCGAGTCTCACGCAGTGAGTGGCAACTGGACCCCGGCCTTGGCCGGGGAGGAGCCACGCTCAGGCCGCTACTCGGCCGCCGCCTTCTTCTTCGCCGGCGCCTTCTTCGCGGCGGGCTTCTTCTCCGCCGCAGCTCCCGCCTTCACGGCCGGCTTCTTCGCAGGCGCCTTCTTGGCCGCCGCCTTCTTCTTCGGCTTGGGGGCCGCCGCCGCGCGGGCGTCGATCAGCGACGCCGCTTCCTCCAGCGTCAACTGGTCCGGCGTGATCGACTTGGGCAGCGTCGCATTCGTCTCGCCGTCGGTGACGTAGGCGCCGTAGCGTCCCTCCATCAGCTTCAGCTCCAGCTCGGTGCGCGGATGCTTGCCGAGCTCCTTCAACGGCGCACGCGCCGCACCGCGCTGCGGACGGCCACCGCCGGCAGCAGCCTCGGCCAGCTTCACGACGGCCGCGTTCATGCCCGTCTCGAACACGTCGGCCGTCGATTGCAGCCGCGCGTACTTCCCGGAATGCGCCAGATACGGCCCGTAACGGCCGATCGAGGCGGTGATCGGCTCGCCCGACTCGGGATGAGTGCCGACCGTGCGCGGTAGCGACAGCAGTTTCAGCGCCCATTCCAGATCGAGGTCGACGTCCTTCGGGATCGAGGCGCGCTTCGCCTCCTTGCCCTCGCCGAGCTGGATGTACGGGCCGAATCGCCCGGACTTGCGCTCCACCGGCAGGCCCGTCTCGGGATCATTGCCCAGCGTCTCGGGTCCCGAATCCTCGTCGGCCGAGCCGCCTTGCGCGAATCGCCGCGTATATTTGCACTCGGGATAGTTGGAGCAGGCGACGAACGCACCGAATCGGCCGCCGCGAAGTGCGAGTCGCCCGGCGCCGCAATTCGGGCACAGCCGCGGATCGCCCCCGTCCGCCTGTTGCGGGAACAGATACGGCGCGAGAAATTGATCCAGTTCGGCCGTAATCGCGGACGGCTGTTGTTCCATGACCTCGCTGGTGCGCGGCTTGAAGTCGCGCCAGAACGCCTCGAGCACCGCCTGCCACTGGGCACGGCCGCCGGACACGTCGTCCAGTTCCTCTTCCAGCTCGGCGGTATAGTCGAACCCGACATATTTTTCGAAGAACCGCTCCAGGAACGCGGTCACCAGCCGGCCCGATTCCTCCGCGAAGAACCGGTTCTTCTCGATCCGCACATAGGCGCGGTCCTTCAGCGTCTTGATGATCGACGCGTAGGTGGAAGGGCGGCCGATGCCGAGTTCCTCCATGCGCTTGACCAGCGACGCCTCGGAAAAACGCGGCGGCGGCTGGGTGAAATGCTGCTCCGCGTCGACCGCCTTCTTCGCCGGCGCATCGCCTTCCTTCATACGCGGCAGGCGGCGGGCATCCTCGTCCGCGCTGTCGTCGGTGCCCTCTTCGTAGAGCGCGAGGTAGCCGGGGAAGAGCACCACCTGACCAGTGGCGCGCAGCAGGTTGCGGCCGGTGCCGTCCGCCAGTTCGACGGTCGTCCGCTCCATCCGCGCCGACGCCATCTGGCTGGCGAGCGCGCGCTTCCAGATCAGGTCGTACAGCCGCGCATGATCGCCGCCGCCGACCTTGTCCTTGCCGAAATCGGTCGGCCGGATCGCCTCGTGCGCTTCCTGCGCGTTCTTCGCCTTGGTCTGGTACTGGCGCGGCTTGTCGGGAACGTAGCTGGCGTCATAGCGGTTCGCGACAGCCAGCCGCGCCGCGGAAATGGCGCTGCCGTCCATCTGCACGCCGTCCGTCCGCATGTATGTGATCGCGCCGTCCTCGTAGAGGCCCTGAGCGATCCGCATCGTGTGATCGGCGGAGAAGCCCAGCTTGCGCGCGGCTTCCTGTTGCAGTGTCGAGGTGGTGAACGGCGGCGGCGGATTGCGGCCCGCCGGCTTGGTTTCGACCGTCTGGACGGAGAAGCGACCGTCCTCGACCGCGGCCTTCGCCTTCAGCGCATCGCCTTCCGCACCGATCGACAGCCGGTCCAGCTTCTTGCCGTCCCACTGGACGAGGCGCGCGGTGAAGGGCGTGCCGTCCTGCTCCATCTGCGCGGTGATCGACCAATATTCCTGCGACTTGAACGCCTCGATCTCGCGATCGCGCTGGACGATCAGGCGCAGCGCCACCGACTGCACCCGCCCCGCCGACTTCGCGCCGGGCAGCTTGCGCCACAGCACCGGCGACAGCGTGAAGCCCACCAGATAGTCGAGCGCGCGGCGCGCGCGGTACGCATCGATCAGGTCGTTATCCAGCTCACGCGGCTGGCCCATCGCCGTCGTCACCGCCTGTTTGGTGATCGCGTTGAACGTCACGCGCTGCACGTCCTTGGGCAGCGCCTTGCGGTTGCGCAGCACCTCCTGCACGTGCCAGCTGATCGCCTCCCCCTCGCGATCGGGATCGGTCGCCAGGATCAGGCGGTCGGCGGTCTTCGCCAGATCGGCGATGGCCTTCAACTGCTTCGCCTTGTCCGCGTAGTTTTCCCACTCCATCGAAAATCCCTCGTCGGGATTCACGGAGCCGTCCTTGGGCGGCAAGTCGCGGACATGGCCGTAGGATGCCAGGACCCGGTAGTCCGAACCCAGGTACTTCTGGATGGTCTTGGCCTTGGCGGGTGATTCGACGATGACTAGCTGCATGGGGGCTCTGTACAGTCCTTACGTGTACGCGCGAGGGTGGGGAGCCTCACCACCCTCTGTCAACGAAACTATCCGCCGCCGTGCTGCGAGCCTGTGCCCCGATTTCCGGTCAGGCGTGTTCGCGCGACAGTTGCAGATAGCGCGGGCAGAAATCGCCGGCATCCGCCAGCGCAGTCCAGTCGGGGATCTTCACCCACCGTGCCTTGGTTTCGACCAGCCCCTCGCGGCGCAACGCCTGCAGCGTGCGGTTGACGTGGACGCTGGTCAGGCCGAGCGCGTCGGCCATGTCCGTCTGCGTCAGCGGCAGGTAGAAGGAGCACGCTCCAGAGCTGATATCCGCTCCCTGTCGCAGCGCCATTTCGCAGATCAGGTGCGCCAGCCGCGTATAGGCCCCGCGCCGCCCGACATTGGCGATCCATTCCCGGAACACCGACGACCCCGCCAGACTGTCGGTCCAGATCGCATCCGCGACGGCCGGACGCGAATGCATCAGGTCCAGCATCGCGCGGTGCGGCACCAGCGCGACCTCCACGGGTGTCAGCGCCTGGACGTTGTCGACGGAGGGGAACAGCATCGCGTAATGCAGGTCGATCGGTTCCCCTTCCATGTGCAGGCCGACGACCTGCCGCGTGCCGTCGCCCATCGTCTTGTGACGCGACGCGACGCCCTTCAGCAAAATGATGCAGTGGCTGGGCAGGTCGCCCTCGCGGATGATGTAGCGGCCGGCATCGACCAGCTTCAGCGTGTGCGGCAGCGTCAGAACGGCGTCCGCATCCGCGGCGTCGAGAACGAATCGCCGCTTCAGGACCCGAACGAAGGGGCCAAGAGTGTTGCGTTGCTCGATCATGATCGCTGCTCCCGTTTGCAGCCTATCCGAAAAGATCGACTGCAATAGGTTAAGTGATACCGATTGCGGTCTAAAATCCCTTACATATGATTGGGTTAGTTCATCAATGATCGCTTTATGACATCATACCGCCTTGTTCACGCAAGATAGCGTAACACGAACCCGATGATCCGCTCGATTTTGTACGTCAGCCGCAGCACGCTGGTCATGCCCGCCGAGGAGTCGCGGGTGCAGGATATCGTCGACTGGTCGCGCGGCTGGAACGCGGAGGTCGGCATCACCGGCGCGCTGATGTTCACCGAGAAGCATTTCGCCCAAGTGATCGAGGGGCCGCTGGCGCCCATTGCGGAGTTGATGGGCAAGATCCGCGTCGATCCGCAGCACACCGGCATCGATGTCATCCTCGATCGCCTGATCCCCGCGCGCCAGTTCGCGGGCTGGACGATGGCGTATAGTGGGCCCGAGGATTTCGTCGAAGCGCAGCTCGCCCCGCTGGCCGCCGGCCGCCCGCCCGAGGGCCGCAACACCGCCGCCCACGCGCTGATCGCGGTGATGCAGGGACTGTCGAGGCTGGGGGCGGCCTGAGCCGCAGGCGCTAGATCAGGCTCACGCGGCCGCCCGCGTGCCGCTCGATGCGGCCGGCGAGTTCCAGTTCCAGCAGCACGGTCTGCACCACTGCCGTGGTCAGGCCCGCCTGCCGGATCAGTTCGTCGACCGACACCGCCACGGGGCCGAGCAGGTCGATAACCCGCCGCCGGTCCGCGTCGCTCGCATCCTCAGGCGGAGGCGGCGTGTAATCGCTGCCGGGAGAGCGGACGGCGCGCGGATCGATCGGGCGCAGCAGTTCCAGCACGTCGGCGGCGCTCTGGACCAGCGTCGCACCCTCGCGGATCAGGCCATTGCAACCCTGCGCGCGGGGATCGAGCGGGCTGCCGGGCACCGCCATCACTTCCCGCCCCATCTCGGTCGCGAGTCGCGCGGTGATGAGCGATCCGGATTTCGGCGCGGCCTCGACCACGACGGTGCCCTGACACAGGCCGGCGATGATGCGATTGCGGTACGGAAAGTGCCGTGCGCGCGGCTCGGTGCCCGGCGGCTGTTCGGCCAGCAGCAGCCCGCGCGTCGCGACCTCCTCCTGCAAAGCGCCATTTTCCGGCGGAAAGACCATGTCGATGCCGCTGGCGATAACGCCGATCGTGCCGCCCGCCGCCAGCGCGCCCTGATGCGCCGCGGTGTCGATGCCGCGCGCCAGCCCGGATACGACCGTCGCGCCCTGTTCGGCGAGATCATGGCCCAACATGCGGGCGAAGCGGCACGCCGCCGCAGAGGCGTTGCGTGCACCGACGATCGCGACGCACGGCCGCGCCGCCAGCGACAGGTCGCCGCGCCAGATCAGGGCAGGGGGCGCGTTGTCGATCTCGGCCAACGGCCGCGGATAATCGACATCGCCCAGAAACAGGTACCGCGCTCCGAGCCGCTCCGTCCGCGTCATCTCCGCCATGATGTCTGGCAGTGCGGGCACTCGCGGAGCCTGACCGCCGCCACGCTGCGCCAGCATCGGCAGCGCGTCGAGCGCCGCCTCCGCCGTGCCGTACCGCGCGAGCAACTGGCGATAGCCGACCGGCCCAATCCCATGCGTGCGGATCAGGCGCAGCCGCGCCACGTCCGTCCCGCTCACTTCGCCCGGCCGATCCTCGGTTCGGTCCCCGCCAGCAGCCGTTCGACATTGTCGCCGTGCTTCCACAGCACCAGCAGCGCGAGTGCGATCAGCAGCAGCACCAGGTCGAACCGCCCGAACAACGCCGCCGCGACCGGCGCGCTGATCGCCGCGCTCATTCCCGCCACCGCCGAGATGCGCAGCGCCGCCAGCAGCCCCAGCCACACCGCGGCGTACACCAATCCGATCGGCCAGTGCAGCGCCAGCACGATGCCCATCAGCGTCGCCACCCCCTTGCCGCCGCGGAAGCGCAGCCACACCGGATAGCAATGGCCGACGAACGCCGCCGCGCCCGCCAGCGGTCCGGTGCCGGGAAACAGCGCCTCGACGATCAGCACCGCCGCCAGCCCCTTGGCCATGTCGAGCAGCAGGGTCGCCGCCGCCAGCCCCTTGCGCCCGGTCCGCAGCACGTTGGTCGCGCCGATATTGCCGGAGCCGATCTGGCGCAGGTCGCCAGCGCCCGCGACACGGGTCAGGATGATCCCGAACGGGATGGAACCCAGCACATAGCCGAGCACGAGCGCCAGTGTCGGGGCGATCCAGAGGATTTGGGTCTGCAAACGTCCCCCTAAGCGAAACGGAACATAACGCGTTCACGTCACCTGTCCACTAATCTGGATCAGCCGTGCACCGCCAGCCCCAAGCCGCTAAGGGGTCGCCGATGAGCGACCTGGCCCCGATCCTGTTCTTCGATTCCGGCGTCGGCGGCCTGTCCGTCGTCGCGCCGACGCTGGCGCTGCTACCGAACGCGCCCGTCGTCTATGTCGCCGATTCGGCGGGTTTCCCCTATGGCACGAAGTCGGAGGCGGAGATCGCCGCGCGCGTACCGGCGCTGCTCGGCCGCCTCGTCGAGCGTTATCGTCCGCGGCTGGTGGTGATCGCCTGCAACACCGCCTCGACCATCGCGCTGCCGGTCGTGCGTGCCGCGCTCGACCTGCCCGTCGTCGGCACGGTGCCAGCGATCAAGCCTGCCGCCGCGATGAGCCGCACGCGTGTGATCGGCGTGCTGGGCACCGAGGCGACGGTGCGCCAGCCCTATGTCGACGACCTCGCGGCGCGATTCGCGGGGGATTGCGTGGTGCTGCGCCACGGGTCGGCAGCTCTGGTCGAGCTGGCGGAAGGCGCGCTGGCCGGTACCGCTCCGCCCCTCGACACGATCGCCACAGAACTCGACGGGCTGTTCCGTCAACCCGGCGGCGACCGGATCGACGTGATCGTCAACGCCTGCACGCATTTCCCGTTGCTGGAGAGCGACATGGCCGCCGTCGTGCCGCCGGGCGCGCGCTTCGTCGACGGTGGTCCCGGCATCGCCCGGCGGATCGCCTTCCTGACCGATGGGCAGGCGTGGCCGGCGACGCCGCAGCCCGGGCGACTCGTGTTCACGCGCATCGCCGACCGCGAACGCGCGATTGCCGCGACGCTGGCGACGCGCGGGCTGCCGCTCCTCGAACAACTCTAGGGAGTACCAGCATAATCTCGATCAGTGCGTTCGTTCTTCCGCGCTGGAAAAACGTCGCGGAGGCGCGTAGACGACCGGTCCATGACCCCGGCCTCTTTCGCTCCGGCACTCACCTCCGCCCCCAGCAGCCACGGTGCGGAGGCGCGCGTCGATTACGCGCACGTCTTCACGCAGGCGATCGACCGGCTGCATGCCGAGGGCCGGTACCGGGTGTTCATCGACATCCTGCGCAACAAGGGCGCGTTCCCCAACGCGCGCTGCTTCGCCGGGCATAACGGGCCGAAGCCGATCACCGTCTGGTGTTCCAACGACTATCTCGCGATGGGCCAGCACCCCAAGGTGATCGCGGCGATGGAAGAGGCATTGCACGATGTCGGTGCCGGCTCCGGCGGCACCCGCAACATCGGCGGCAACACGCACTATCACGTTGATCTGGAACATGAGCTTGCCGACCTGCACGGCAAGGAAGCGGCGTTGCTGTTCACCAGCGGCTATGTCTCGAATGAGGCGACGCTGGCGACGCTGGCCAAGATCCTGCCCGGCTGCGTGATCTTCTCGGACGAATTGAATCACGCGTCGATGATCGCGGGCATCCGCAATTCGGGCTGCGAGAAGCGCATCTTCCGCCACAACGACCTCGATCATCTCGAAGAGCTTCTGGCCGCCGAGGACCCCTCGGTGCCCAAGCTGATCGCATTCGAAAGCGTCTACTCGATGGAGGCGGACATCGCCCCGATCGGCGCGATCTGCGATCTGGCGGACAAGTACAACGCGCTGACATATTGCGACGAGGTCCACGCAGTCGGCATGTACGGCGCGCGCGGCGGCGGCATCTCCGAACGCGACGACGTCGCCGGGCGGCTGACCATCATCGAGGGGACGCTGGGCAAGGCGTTCGGCGTGATGGGCGGTTACATCGCCGCCACCCGCACGATCATCGACGTGATCCGCAGCTACGCGCCCGGCTTCATCTTCACGACCAGCCTGTCGCCGGTGCTGGTCGCCGGCGTTCTCGCCAGTGTCCGCCACCTCAAGGCTTCGACCACGGAGCGCGAGGGGCAGCAGGCGGCGGCGACGCTGCTGAAGACGATGATGGCCGATGCCGGCCTGCCGGTGATGCTCGGCGGAACGCATATCGTGCCGCTGATGGTCGGCGACCCGATCAAGGCGAAACGGATCAGCGACATCCTGCTCGCCGAATACGGCGCGTATGTGCAACCGATCAACTACCCCACGGTGCCGCGTGGAACGGAACGCCTGCGCTTCACCCCCGGTCCGACGCACACCCCGGCGATGATGCAGGAACTGACCGACGCATTGGTCGAGATCTGGAGCCGGCTGGAGTTGAAGAAGGCGGCTTGAGGTAAAGCTGCTCACCTCCCTCGGGGGAGAGGGGCTCTCACAAGCAATTCCGCCAGGACTCTGCCCCCGCCGGCCGGGGATCGTTGCGAACTGGCTCCGCTGCCAGTTACGAAGCCGCCACCCCGGCGAAGGCCGGGGTCCAGTTGGGCATCGTTCTCAGTATATTACCGCCGACATCCTGGCTGGACTCCGGCCTTTGCCGGGTGGCAGAAGAGGGTTTTTGTAACGATCCCCTGAAGGTGGGAGAAGCAGCAGCCTCAGCCCCCCTCCAGCGTCCTCGACCGCCGGCGCTGTACCGAACTTCCGATCCCCATCGCCTCGCGGTATTTCGCCACCGTGCGGCGGGCGATGTCGAAGCCCTTGGCGTTCAGCAACTCGACCAGCGTGTCGTCCGACAGGATCTTCGCGCCTTCGTTGGCAATCAGCGCGCGGATCGCGCTCTTCACCGCCTCCGCCGATACCGCGTCGCCGCCGTCCGCCGACTGGATCGCGCTGGTGAAGAAGTATTTCAGCTCGAACAGCCCGCGCGCGCAGGACAGGTATTTGTTGCTGGTTACGCGGCTGACGGTCGATTCGTGCATCTCGATCGCCTCCGCGACCTTGGCCAGCGTCATCGGCTTGAGATGCGCGACGCCGAGGCGGAAGAACGCCTCCTGCTGCTTCACGATCTCCGTTGCGACCTTGATGATCGTCCGTTGCCGCTGGTCGAGCGCCTTTACCAGCCAGTTGGCGCTGGCGAGCATGTCGCCCAGCCACGCCTTCGACGCCTTGTCCTGCGGTCCGTGCGACAATTGCGCATGATAGCGGCGGTTGACCAGCACGCGCGGCAGCGTCGCGCTGTTGAGTTCGATCGACCAGCCGCCCGATGTCCGGGTCACGAACAGGTCGGGCACCACCGTTTGACTCGGCTCCCCGCCGTATCGGCACCCCGGCTTGGGGTCGTAGGCGCGGAGTTCGCGGATCATGTCCGCCATGTCCTCGTCGTCGACACCGCACATCCGCTTCAGCCGGGTCAGTTCGCCGCGGGCGAGCAGGTCGAGATTGCCGATCAGCTTCGCCATGCACGGATCGAACCGGTCCGCCTCCCGCGCCTGCAGCGTCAGGCATTCGGACAGGTCGCGCGCGCCGACTCCCGTCGGATCGAAGGTCTGGACGATGCCCAGCACCGCCTCCACCCGCGCCTGTGCGACGCCGAGCCGGTTGGCGATCTCCAGCGTCGACGCGGTCAGGTATCCCGCTTCGTCGATCTGGTCGATCAGGTGCTGCGCGATGAACAGATCCGGTCCCGCCACCGCGGGTCCGGCCTGCGCGAGGAGATGGTTGGCGAGGCTGAGCGACGTGTCCGCGAACGAGTCGAGGTCCGGCCCATCCTCCGGCATCGCGCCGCGGCTGAGCGCGCCGTCGAACCCGGCGCCGCCGTCCGAGATGGAATCCTGCTGGTGGCTCTCGGTCGCGTAATCGACGTCGATCGGCGCATCCGCCTGCACCGCGCCCGTGACCATCTCGTCGGCGGCGGCCGGTTCGCGCTCGACCGGTTCCGGCCGCACGACTTCGGTGGTGGTCGTTGCTTCGAGCAGGGGGTTCTTCTCGATCTCCTCGGCCAGGAACCCCTCGATTTCGAGGTTCGACAGCGCGAGCAGCTTGATCGCCTGCTGCAACTGCGGCGTCATCACCAGCGACTGCGACAAGCGAAGGTCCAGGCGCGGCGAGAGACTCATGATTAGAGCGAGAAGCCTTCGCCGAGGTACAGGCGACGCACGTTCGCGTCCGCGACCAGTTCGGCGGGCGACCCGGTGAACAGCACGCGGCCATCGTAGATGATGTAGGCGCGGTCGACGATGTCCAGCGTCTCGCGGACATTATGATCGGTGATGAGCACGCCGATGCTGCGCCGCTTCAGGTCCTTCACCAGATCGCGGATGTCGGCGATGGAGATCGGGTCGATGCCCGCGAACGGCTCGTCGAGCAGCATGATCGACGGTTCCGCCGCTAGCGCGCGCGCAATCTCCGCCCGCCGCCGCTCGCCGCCCGACAGCGCCATCGCGGGCGCCGCGCGCAGCCGCGTCAGGCCGAACTCGTCGAGCAGTCGAGCCAGTTTCGCCTGCCGCGCCGCCGGATCGGGCTCCGACAGCTCCAGCACGGTCAGGATGTTCTTCTCGATCGACAATCCGCGGAAGATCGAGGTTTCCTGCGGCAGATAGCCCAACCCCAGGATGGCGCGGCGATACATCGGCAGGCCGGTGATGTCGTCGCCGTCGAGCATGATGCGGCCCGAATCGGGCTTCACCAGCCCCATCACCGAATAGAAGCAGGTGGTCTTGCCCGCGCCGTTCGGGCCGAGCAGCCCGACGACTTCGCCGCGCCCGACCGAGACCGACACGTCGGTCAGCACGATGCGCTTGTCGTAGGACTTGGCGATCGACACCACCTGCAACCCCTCCGATACGGGGGCTTCCACGATCGGCTGCGGAATTTCGGGGGTCAGGGTGGCGACGTCCATCGGCGGGTGCCTCGCAAATCTTCGTTACCGGGCCGTTAACGGACGCCCGCTTGGCAGGGTTCGTGCATGCCCGACGCCGACGCGGACGGGAAGCCCCTCCGCGCCCGGCGGGGCATCAATTGCGGTTGGGGACGGAGAAGGTGCCCGTCACACGACCGCCGCGCTGCTGCGTCGTGCCGGTTCCGGGCGCGCCGCTGCTGCCGCCCACCGACGATCCGTCCACCACCGCGCGTCCGGTGTCGAGGTTGATCGTCAGGCGACCGCCGTTGACGGTGTTCGTCCCCTGCGTCAGCGTCACCGCGCCCAGCATGGTGATGACGCGGCGGTTGAGGTCGTAGATCGCATACTGGCTCTTGGCGGTCTGGTCCGGTCGCCGCACCGTCACGCCGCCGGCCGCATCGAGGCGCGAGACCTGCGGACTCCCGCCGACAACCTGTCCCGTATAGGCGACCGTCATCCGCGCCGCGTTCAGCGTCATCTCCGCCTGCTTCACGGACACGTTGCCGGACAGCACGGCGCGATTCGCCTTGTCCTGCAACTCGATATGGTCCGCCCCGAAATCGATCGGCGCGTTGGTGTTGTGCCGCTGCTGCGCGCCCGCCGGGGGGACGATCAGCGACGACGACAGGATCAGGAGCGGAAGCAGGGCGCGCATCGACGCTATCTCGCCCCTCTCGGCACGATCCGCAAGCGCGCATTGCCGTCGATCGTCACGGTCCGGGTTTCGAGGTCCGCGCGCATCGTGTCGCCGCGGAACGTCCCCTGCGGCACAGTCCCGCTGACGCCGCCCTGACTCTGCATCTGCCGGTTCTTCAGGTTCAGCGTCGCGTCGCGCGTATCGAGCGCGTAGCCGCCCGCCGCGCGCATCGCGATCGGCCCGTCCAGCTTCACGGTTTCCGTATCCATGTCGTAGCGGCCGGTGTTTGCCACGACCTGCGCCGGGCCGTCGGTCAACTGGATACCGGCCTTCAATTGGTTCAACCGCACGATCGGTTCGGCGGAGCTTTTCTGGATCGCAGAGCCGGCGGTCAGCTGGAACGGCTGCCCCTTCGTGTCCTGTCCGCTATAGCGCGCGGCCTGAATCTTCAGCCGCTCGGTCGCGACCTCCACCTTGTTCTTGTCGAGCACGAACGACACGTCGCCGGTCGCGGTCAGCGGCGCCATCACCAGAAACGCGGCCAGCACCCCGATCGACATCGGCAACCCGACGCGTGCGATCGTCACCAGCCGGTCGTGGCTGCTGCCCGGCGCGGCCCAAATCTCGCGCGCGGTGCGCTCCCGGCGGACCGGCTGGGGCAGGGGATCAGGCATGCGCGAAGATGTCCTGCTCCGGCCAGCCGGCCAGATCGAGTTCCGCACGCATCGGCAGGAAGTCGAAACACGCCTGCGCCAGCGTCATCCGCCCCTCGCGCACCAGCCGCTTCTCCAGCTCGGCGCGGAGCCGGTGCAGATAGCGCACGTCGGACGCGGCATATTCCTTTTGCGCGTCCGACAGTTCCGGTCCGCCCCAGTCGGAGGATTGCTGCTGCTTCGACAGTTCCTGCCCCAGCAATTCGCGCACCAGCTCCTTCAGGCCGTGGCGGTCGGTGTAGGTCCGGATCAGCCGCGACGCGATCTTCGTGTCCCAGGCCGGCCCCGCGACGATACCGAGATAGTGGCGGAGCGCGGCGATATCGAACCGACCGAAATGATAGAGTTTCACCTTACCGGTATCCGCCAGCAACGCCTTGAGATTGGGGGCGGCGTAATCGCTGTTCGGGCCGAAGCGAACCAGATGCTCGTCGGGGCCACCGTCCGACAATTGCACCACGCACAGGCGGTCGCGCGGCGTGATCAGTCCCATCGTCTCGGTATCGACGGCGATGCTGCCGGCATCGGCGAACAGGCCGGCGGGAATGTCTTCTTCGTGGAAATGAACGGTCATATCGATGCCGTAGCGGCTGGGGGATGAACGCTCAATGGGCCGCGACGTCGGCATGCGGGCCACATAACGCAAGTATACGCGTTCTCCGGCCTCGAAATTGACGATTTTGTTCGCAGGCGTCGCGCGAATCGGTTATGCCGCGAAGTGGGCGCAATAGGTTTCGCGCTCTAAGGCCCCTCGTTCGTCGTCCGGCGCTCGGGTTCTTGAGGATGCATACGGGCGAACCGGGAAGACGAACAGGGCTTATGGGTTTCGATAAAGGCGGCCGCGGCAATCGCGGCGGGCGTGGACGCGACAAGCGCGACGGTTTTGGTGGCGGCGGCGAGGAATTCGGCGGCGGCAGCAGCTTCGGCGGCGGTGATCGCGGCGGCTTCGGCGGCGGCGGCTTCGGTGGCGGCGGCTTCGGCGGCGGCAGCAGCTTCGGCGGCGGAGGCGGCGGTGATCGTGGCGGCTTCGGCGGCGGCGGCGGCGGTGGTTTCCGCGGCGGCGGCGGCGGTGGCGGCTTCGGCGGTGGCGGTGGCGGCGGTGGTGGCCGCGGCATGCCCCCGCAGGTCGTCGGCGAGGGCACCGGCGTGGTCAAGTTCTTCAACGGACAGAAGGGCTTCGGCTTCGTCGTTCGCGATGACGGCGGCGAGGACGTGTTCGTTCACATCTCCGCCGTGGAGCAGGCCGGCCTGAGCGGTCTGGCAGAGGGTCAGCCGCTCGGCTTCACCCTGGTTGACCGCGGTGGCCGCATTTCGGCGACCGAGCTGAAGATCGAGGGCGAGCCGATGCCCGTCACCGATCGTGCGCCTCCGCGCGAGCCGCGCGAAGGTGGCTTCGGCGACCGTGGCCCGCGTCCGGGTGGCGATCGTGGCGGCTTCGGCGGTGCAGGCGGCGACCGCGGTGGTGCGCCGCAGCGTCAGCTGACTGGCGAGAAGGCGACGGGTACCGTCAAGTTCTTCAACGCGATGAAGGGCTTCGGCTTCATTCAGCGCGACGACGGACAGCCCGATGCGTTCGTCCACATCTCGGCCGTCGAGCGTGCCGGCATGTCGAGCCTGAACGAGGGCGACCGCCTTCAGTTCGAGATCGAGGTCGACCGTCGCGGCAAGTATGCCGCCGTCAACCTGGCGCAGGGCAGCTGATCGCAATCTTATGATTGCGGCCTGTTGGGCCTGAACGATACGGCCCGTCCGGCATTCGCCGGGCGGGCCGTTCGTGCGTTTGGGGGTGGAGCAGGAGATCGCTGCGCCGCCGTTGTTCAAGGTGAGCGCCCGGTGTGCTGCTCCCGTTGGCGGCATCGATACGGCACTCCCAATGCCGCTCATTCGTGCCGAGCGGAGCCCGGTGATCGCTCGCCACGAAACGGCGTGTCGATGCTGCCGAACTGGCGCGCGGATAGCCGGGCATCGTGCAATGGCGGCCCGTTCAGATCGGAGGCTCCGCGCCGCTGCCACCGGGTTCGCGATTCGGCTCGCATGTCCCGTTGCGACGAACCGGAGTCCTTCGTGCAGGGTTCGTCCGGGCATCCACCGACCGGGGCGACCAGACCGCGCTGGTTCGTCGGAACAGTTGATGCCGGGACTGGCCCGTATGACGGAATGGCAGTGACGGTGGTGTCGAGCATCATGCCCGCACAGGTGGCCATCAAGGATGAATCAACGGCAATCCCGGCGGGAATCTCGCCGTGGTCATCGTAATACGCTGTCTGTTCTGGCCTCGGCCGCACCACCCACACATTACGGCTTTTCCGTCCGGTCAGCGCCGGGACAAGCCTGAAAGACGGAAGTCCTCACGATCCACGTCGAATCGACATTCACGCGACGTGGCTCGCCCGACCCGCCTCCTCACTCCAGCCGCGTCACCCCAAACGTGTTGGGTACTTACCCCTTCGAACAGGGAGAGGAGCGAGCGCGAAATCCCATTTTCTCCGCGAAGGCGGGAGCCCAGTACTGGGTCCCGCCTTCGCGGCGCCACAGGATCGATACTTGTCCCAAGGGGATATTAGCGACGTGTTGCGGGGGGGCGCGGTCCAGCAAACGCTATCCGCTCAGCCTCCTGATGGCACGCTTGCCAACGGAACGGAGCGAGGCGGTAATTATTCCCGTCAGATGGGAACTGGTCATGTGCTCCCGCGAAGTCCGCGTCCCTGCTCGAACGCGACCAGTATCGAACCAGTCGAGAGTGACGACGTACCTGCCGCGGTCACCGTACCCGACAGCCTGAAGCAACCCCCTAAGACTGGTTCTTCCGGATGCCGCGCACCCGGTGCCACACATACAGCGCCACCAGCGTCACCAGCACCAGCCCGATCGCAAGGTCCGCCTGATGGAACGCGGCCTTCAGGCGCGGATCGCTGTTCCACTGGTCGCCCAGCTTCATGCCGATCCAAGCGAGAAAGAAACAGAACGGCCACGATCCGACGAACGTATAGATGTGGAACGGCAGCAACTTCATCCGCGCGACGCCCGCGGGAAACGCGATGAAGGTGCGGATCACCGGCAGCAGCCGTCCGATCAGCACTGCGGCGGAGCCCCATTTCGCAAAGAAGCGGTCGGCGGCATCCAATTCGTCATGCCCGATCAGGATGTACCGGCCCCAGCGCTCCGCCAGCGGCCGGCCGCCGCGCTTGCCCACCTCATAGGCGACGATCGAGCCGATATTGCATCCGATCGCGCCGGCGGTCGCCGCCCAGAACAGGTCGAACCGACCGGTCGACACGAGGTATCCCGCGAACGGCATCACGATTTCGGAGGGGAGCGGGATGCATGCGCTCTCGATCGCCATCAGCGCGGCGATGCCGATATAGCCTCCGCTGGAAATCACCCAGATAACGAAAGCGGCCAGCGCGCCCAGAATCTTCTCGAACATGCCGTCGCGCTAGGGCGTCGGGGCGCTTCAGGTCAATCGGAACCGCCCGCGTTCGGCACGGGTTGAGCCGGCATGAACAATCTGACGCTCAACGACGGCCGCATCATGCCCCAACTCGGCATGGGAACGTGGCAGATTCCCGATCCCCAAGCTGCGCTGGTCGTGCGCAAGGGGCTCGATCTCGGTTTTCGCTTGGTCGACACTGCGGCGATCTACGGCAACGAACGCGGTGTCGGCGACGGGATCAAGGGCGAGACGGGGCCGGACGGCGATGTGTGGATCACCACCAAATTGTGGAACGACCGCCACAGCGACGCGACGGCCGCGTTGGACGAGAGCCTGTCGCTGCTGGGCATCGATGCGGTCGATCTGTACCTGATCCACTGGCCCGTCCCCCGCGAGGACGACTATGTCGCAGCATGGCAGGCGCTGATCGCCCTGCGTGAGGCGGGCAAGGCACGTTCGATCGGCGTATCGAATTTCCTGCCGGAGCATCTGGAGCGGCTCGCGTCCGAAACCGGCGTCGTCCCCGCGGTCAACCAGATCGAGCTTCATCCCCGGTTCCAGCAGCGCGAGGCGCGGGAATACCACGCGGAACACGGCATCGTGACGCAAAGCTGGAGCCCGATCGGGCAGGGCAAGGACCTGCTGACGGACCCGGCGATCACCGCGATCGCAGACAGGCATAGCCGGTCGGCCGCGCAGGTGGTTCTCGCCTGGCATCTAGCCAAGGGGTTCTCGGTGATCCCCAAGGCGTCCAGCCCCGATCACCTGAGCGACAACCTCGCCGCCGCCGACCTGACGCTCGACGACGACGACATCGCCGCGATCGACGCGATGGACACGGAGGACGGCCGACTAGGCCCCGATCCACGCGAGATGTGAGTGTGTTGCTCCCCTCTCCTGCTGGGAGAGGGAGGGTCTTGCACTTCCAAGTGCAATAGGGTGGGTGGCTGAATTGCGGCCGATGACGCTTAACCCAACACCGCGCCCGCCAGCTTCAAATCCTCCACGAACCGACCGAACTCCTCCTCTGCTTGCGCGGGATCCGGCAGGCGCAGCAGATAGCTCGGATGCACCGTGATCCACGCCGCGCCCCCATCCGGCAGGCGCAGTTCGCGACCACGTTCACGACCGATCGTCATCGTCTTGCCGAACAGCGACCGCGCCGCCGTCGCGCCGAGCGCCACCGTCACCTGCGGCTTCACGAGCATCTGTTCCTGTTGAATCCACCAGCGGCAGGCATCGATCTCGCCGGTGCCGGGTTTGGAATGGATGCGCCGCTTGCCGCGCTGTTCGAACTTAAAATGCTTGACCGCATTGGTGACGTAGGTGCGGCTGCGATCGATCCCCGCCGCCGTCAATGCGCGGTCGAACACCTGCCCCGCCGGGCCGACGAAGGGCTTGCCTGCCAGATCCTCCTGATCGCCCGGCTGTTCGCCCACGAACATCAGCGGTGCGTCGACCGGTCCCTCGCTGAACACGGTCTGTGTCGCGGGCTTGTAGAGCGGACAGCGGGTGCAGCCTGCGGCTTCCTCGCGCAGCGCCTGCCACGCCGCCATGCTGTTGCCGCCGATATCCTGCCGCGCCGTCTCGATCATTTTCGCCTCCCGCGCCTGTGCGCCCGCGATCAGTTGTGGGACCAACTGAGTTTCGGGCATGTTCTTCCAGTATTTGCGCGGCATCTCACGCAGCATCGCGCCGACCTTGACACGCGCCGGGTTGAAGATGCTGGCGTAATAGGTCTTCCAGACATCCTCGGTCGGGTCGCCCTCGGGCGCATCGGCCTTGCTCGCGCCCGGACCCTCCTGCAACGTCTTGCCATCCCAGTGCAGCGTGACCTCCGGGGTCAGGATCGACCAGCGCATGCTGGCGAAGCGATTGACGAAGAACGCGGCATTGGCGCGGACGATGTGGTGGTCCGGTTCGAACCATGCGACAAAGCGCGTGCCGTCCGCATCCTCGACTTCGCGAAAGCGCAGAAAGGCGCGCATCTTGTGGATGTCGCGGCGGACATCCTTGGCGATGCGGTCGAGCCGCCGGACCAGCGGGTCGGCGCGATCCTCGATCAGCTTGGGCTCTGTCCGCAGTCGGGCGAGCAGCGTATAGAGCAGCGCGAACCGCTCCGGTTCGGATGACAGGACGACACTGCGCGCGAGGTCGATAAAGGCCCGCGGCACCGAGAAGCCGGACGACGCCGGTACGGCTCGCGCTTCCGCCTGGCCTGCGAACAGGTCGGTGGCCGCATCGCCGACCTGCCACACGACATCGTCGGGCGGCACCTGCTCGGCCGCAAGCCCCCGTGCCGCATCGCGCCAGCCGTCGAAATCGTCCGGCTGGTCCAATGTCACCACGCGCATCCGCCGCTCCTTAAACGCTTTGCAAGTCGTGGCTTCTACGAGGGTCGCGATGACGACGCGTTTTGCCCGATCCTGCTGGTTGACCAACGCATCGGCGGCGTTGCTGTTGCTCGCCGCGGCCTATGGCGTCTTTTCGACGCCGGCGCTGGTCGAGCGCTGGGGGGCGTCGCTGGTCGGAATCGTCCTGACGCTCGCTTGGGCCGGGCTTGCCTGCCGCATCCTCGCCGGCGCCGTACGACCACCGTCCCGTGCGGAATGGGCCGGATTGGCCGTCGCCGCCGCGGCGTTGCGAATCGGCAGCGCGCTGCTCGCCGCGAATCGCGTGTCGCCGGGCGACTCCGCCATCTATGTGGAACTTGCGCAGAACGGGCTGGCCGGGCGCGGCCTCGCGATCGACGACCCGTGGCTGGGGATCGCCGTCCGCGCCTTCTACCCGCCTTTGTACCCGCTGCTGCTGGCGGGATGGGGTTGGCTCGCGGGGTTCTCTACCCCGTCGCTGCTGATCCTGTGCACGGCCATCGACCTGCTGACCGCCGCCGCCATCGTGCGGCTTGGCGAGCGGGTCGCCGACCGGCGGATCGGCGTCGCGACGGCAGCGCTCTACCTGATCTGGCCCGCCACGCTCTTCTCTGCGCCCCTCGCGCAGAAAGAGGGGTTGGGTGTGGCACTCGCGGTCCTGCTGGCGCTGGCGTGGTGCATGGCGGGGGAGGGGCGCTGGTGGCGACGGTCGTTGGCGATCGGCGTGGCGGCGGGGCTGCTCGCCCTGACGCAGCCCGGTTGGGCACCGCTCGCGCTGGCGTTCGGACTGGCGGCGTGGCCGCGGATCGGCTGGCGGCGGATGCTGGCGGTCGGCGCTCCGGCCGCAGGCGTTGCGGCGGCGGTGATGCTGCCGTGGTGGCTGCGTAACGGCGCGCTGTTCGGCGCGTTCGTCCCGTTGACCAGCGTATCGGGGCTGAGCCTGTGGATCGGCAACAATCCCGACGCTACCGGGCGCTGGATGGCCTATCCGGCCATCCTGCACGGCCTGCCGGAGCTGGAGGTCGGCCGCGTAGCCGGCGGTATGGCACGACGCTGGATCATCGCGCATCCGGCCGAATTCATGCGCCTGACGCTGGCCAAGACGATCCGCGCGTTGGGGTTGGCGCAGAGCGGCGTGTCGCGGCTGAGCGCGATGCAGCCACCGATCGCACCCGTGTTCGCCGCCGCCCTGCTCCCGCTCGCCCAGACCGCACAAACGGCTATGCTGGCGATGACGGCCGCTGTCCTGCGGTTCGAGCGCCGCGTGCCGGTCGCGTTTTTGATCGCCGCGCTGGCGCACATGCTGCTCGTCGACGTGTGGTTCGAGTTCGACGAGCGTCACCGCGATGTCGTGACGCCGTTCCTGCTGCTGACACTGGTCGCCGGCGCGGCCGCATGGCTCAGGCGGCGAACAGCTCCAGCTGTTGCCGCTTCGGCGCGACCAGCGGCCTGATCTCCGCACGGTCGGCGAGCACCACCGGTCGCCAGTCCTCGGCGATGATGAACGGTCGCAGCTTGGCGACCGACACCGTCAACCGCGCGATATCGTCCAGCCGCAACTTTCGCCAGCGCCGGCTGGTGAGGATGCCGTTGACCGCCTTCACGCCCAACCCCGGTACCCGCAACAGCATTTCGCGGGGGGCGCGGTTCACGTCGACGGGGAAGCGGTCGCGGAACTTCAGCGCCCACGCCAGCTTTGGATCGATGTCGAGCGGCAGCATGCCCGTCGCGTCGTCCGCGGCGGACACGACCTCGGCCGGCGTGAAATCGTAGAAGCGCATCAGCCAATCCGACTGGTACAAACGATGCTCGCGCATCAGCGGCGGGCGTTGCAACGGCAGCACCGACGAGGCGTCGGGAATGGGACTGAATGCCGAGTAATAGACACGGCGCAGCCCGAAGCGATCGTACAGATTCGACGCGCGCGTGACGATATCGCCGTCCGTGGCGGAATCCGCCCCTACGATCATCTGCGTCGACTGGCCGGCCGGCGCAAACTTGGGCGCCGATTTGTACTTCTTGCGCGCATCGCCCGTGTCGGCGATCGATGCCTTCACGTCGCGCATCGCACCCTCGATCCGAGCGCCGTCCTTTTCGGGGGCGAGCCGCTTCAGCCCGCCGACGGTCGGAAGTTCGACGTTGATCGATACGCGGTCCGCGTACAGTCCCGCCTGATGCACCAGTTCGAAATCGGCATCCGGAATCGTCTTCAGATGGATGTAGCCGCGGAAATGATGATCCTCGCGCAGCGACCGCGCGACCTCGACCATCTGCTCCATCGTATAGTTGGACGAGCGGATGATCCCCGACGACAGGAACAAGCCCTCGATATAATTACGGCGATAAAAGGCGAGCGTCAGATTGACGACCTCCTGCGCGGTAAAACGCGCACGGCGGACGTTGGAGCTCTTGCGATTGATGCAGTAATGACAGTCGAAGATGCAGCTATTCGTCAGCAGGATCTTTAACAGCGAGATGCAGCGCCCGTCCGGTGCGTAGGCGTGACAGATGCCGTGCCCCTCGGTGGACCCAATACCCTTCCCATCGCGGCTGTTGCGCTTGGCCGTGCCCGACGACGCACAGGATGCATCATATTTCGCCGCATCGGCCAAAATCTCGAGCTTTTGCTGGGTGTCGAGTTGCGCCATCGCGTTCGACATACGTTCCCGGCGCCCCGGTCACAAGTCGATGCCGCCAAGAACCTTGCGACCGGTAACCCAGGTTGCCGAGCGGGGCGGGAAATCCCGCCCCGTCCGTCACTTAGCGCTTGCCGCGCAGCGTGTTGAGGATGGCGAGCCCGACCACGCCGACCAGCGCCGCGGCGGCATAGGGACGCTCCTTGGCGAAGCTCTTGGCCTTCTCGACGACCGGGCCGGGGTTGGCGATCGCGTCGCGCGCCACGCCTGCCGCCTGCTTCGCCGAACCGACGACCTGATCGGCGACGCCCTCGCTGCGCAGCGAGTCGTTGCCCAGGGCCGCGCCGACGCCTTCCTTGACGTTGCCGGTCAGCTTCTGCGTGTCGCCTTCGAAAGTGGTCGCGTTCATGATCGGTCCTTTGTTGGAAATGACGCGCCCTGAACGGCCGGCACGCCGGAAAGTGCCGCCCCCGCAACGATCCTCCACGACAATCCGGCCGGAACATCCCGCCGATCCGTGATTTGGGTCGGAATTCGAAAAGGGGCCGACGGGAATGTGGAACGCGCGCGCGGCTTTGGCGGCGATGATGATGGTGAGCGGCGCGGCGGTGGCGGGCAGCGCGGATGCACAGACGTTCGTGGATGTCTTCGCCGGTCGTGCGTGGCCGGAGAAAACCGCCGCCACGCTGACCGCCGACGAGGCCCGGATCAACGGCCAGATCGTGCCGGCGGACCTGCGCGTCGAGATCGAGACGCTGCGGCCGACCCGATCCGACATCTACGGCGCGCGCGTCGGTCACTGGTTCGGCGCGTTCGGGGTCGCAGTCGACGTCGCCACGCTGGACCCGGACGTCAAGCGGCAGACGATCCGCGCCACCGCGAACCTGCGGCTCGACGAGCGATTGTTCGGGGAGGAGGTCGTGATCGACCCCGGTCGCTCGATTGCGGTGGATATTCCGCGTCTGACCGTGCCGATGACCGCGACCATCGCCGCACTGGCGATGGTGCGCGTACCCGCCGGCGGGATCGAGCCCTATGCGTTCGCGGGGCCGGCGTATCTCATCACGGACAGTGATATCGGCGGGAACTGGGGCCTGCGTGCGGGCGGCGGTGCGAAGCTGATGCTGACGCGCTGGCTCGGCGTGTTCGCGGAATATCGCTACACGCGCGTCGCCGCGGACGCCATCGCCGGACGGATCGGTGGCGAGATCGCGGGCCAGACCGGCACCACCGGCGACATCCGCGTCGACCTGAACATCCGCAATCACAGCGCGGTCGGCGGCGTCAGTTTCACGTTCTGAAAAAAGGGCAGCCGCGGGATCGCGACTGCCCCGTAGTTCGGGTGCCGGACACAGGGGGAGGAGGCCCGGCCCGATCCCTCTGGCCGCGGATCATTGCGGTATTATGTCGGTATGGTGCTGCAATGCGGCACATCCGCCTTATTCGGCAGCGACCAGCGTTTCCGCGGCCTGAAGATCGACCGACACCAGCCGGCTGACGCCGAGTTCGATCATCGTCACGCCGAACAGCCGGTGCATGCGGCTCATCGTCACGGCATTGTGCGTGACGATCAGATAGCGGGTCGCGGTTTCCTGCGTCATCCGGTCGAGAAGGTCACAGAAGCGCTCGATATTTGCATCGTCCAGCGGCGCGTCAACTTCGTCCAGCACGCAGATCGGTGCCGGATTGGTCAGGAACAACGCGAAGATCAGCGCCACCGCGGTCAGCGCCTGCTCTCCGCCGGACAACAGGGTCAGCGATTGCAGCCGCTTCCCCGGCGGTTGCGCCATGATCTCCAGTCCCGCCTCCAGCGGATCGTCCGAATCAACCAGTTCCAGATGCGCCGCGCCGCCATCGAACAAGGTAGCGAACAATCGGCGGAAATGGCCGTCCACCGCCTCGAACGCAGCACGCAGGCGCTGACGACCTTCGCGGTTCAGCGTCTGGATCGACCCGCGCAGGGCCGCCACCGCCTCGCCCAGTTCGGCGCGCTCGGCGGCGATCGTGGTACTCGACGACTCCACCTCCGCCAGCTCGCGTTCGGCGACGAGGTTCACGGGCCCGATCCGCTCGCGTTCCGCCGACAGCTTCTCATGCGTTCGCGACTCGTCGGCGGGCGAGCGCACCTCGCCGCCGACGAAGTTCAGCCGTTCGGGCAGCACCGGCGCCGGGCAGCCGAACCGCTCGCCGGGCAACCGCCCCATCTCGACACGGCGCAGTTCCTGATTCTCGACCCGTGCGACCGCGCCCGCCCTTGCCTCACGTGCCTGACCCAGCGTCTCCAGCGCCATACGGTGCCGTGCCTCCGCCGCCCGCACCGCATGGTCCGCCTCACGCTCGGTAGCGGTCAGCGAGTCGAGCGCGGTGCGGGCGGCATCATGCTCCGTCGCAATTTCGGCGATCCGCACCGCAAGCAGGGCAGGGTGGGGTGCCAGCGCATCGCGCTCCTGCCGAATCGCCTCTTCACGCACCGCCATCGCCGCGATCCGTTTCGCCGCCTCGCCCGCGCGCGTCCGCCAGGATTTCACCTCCGCCTGCGCCGCTGCGCGCCGTTCCCGGTCCGCCGCGACGGTACGATCGAGTCCCGACCGGGCCGCTCGCGCTTCGGCGATCGCCAGCCGCCGCTCGCCCGCCTCCCGCGATAGGGTTTCCGCGCGGGCGGCGCTGGCCGATCCGTCCGGCAACGCCGCCATCGCTGCGGCGGCACGGGCACGTTCCGTCTCCGCCTCGTCGTGTTCACGTCCCAGTCGCGTGGCACGGGTGTCCAGATCGGCGCGCCGCCCGGCCAACCGCTCCGCCTGCGTGGTCGCCGAGTCTTCCGAGCGCTGGACGTCCCGCACCTCGGTCTCGGCGCGCGCGAGTCGCGCCCGCGCCTCGGCTGCGCTGGTCCGTGCCTCCGCCATCGCCACGTCGATCGCCGCGCGTGCCGCCTCGGCCGTTGCGACCGCCGCCGCCGCTGCCGGTCGGGCCGCGGTCAGCATTGTCAGGCGATTACGCCGCTCCAGTCGCTCCGCCGTCGCACCGCCCGCCTGCGCGGTGTGGAACCCGTCCCACCGCCGCAGCGCGCCACCGCGGGTGACCAGCCGTTGACCGACCGCGAGCTTTTGTCCGGCATCCGCATCCACGACGAACACCTGCGCCAGTCGTCGTGCCAGCAGGTCGGGGGCCGCGACATGGTTTGCCAGCACGTCCGCCCCCGCGATCGGTGCAGGATCGCCCGCCTCCACCGCCGCCCCGGCCCATGCCTCGGGCCCGACCTCCAGATCGTCTCCCAGCGCCGCCGCCAGCGCGCGCTCATAACCGGGCCGGGGGGTGCATCGATCGACCAGCCGCTCGGCTCCACCGCGCTTCGTCGTCCGCTCCAACACCGCGATCTCACTGTCGATTGCGGCCAGCTCCGCACGGGCCGTCGCGCGCGTCGCCTCCGCCGTGTCGCGCTTTGCCAAGGCTGTGCGCTCGCTTCCCTCCGCATCGGCAATCGCCATCCGCGCCGCGTCTGCCTGGATCAGTGCCCGCGCGCGACGTGCCGCCGCCGCCGCCCGTTCCGCCTCCAGCGGTTCGAGGCGCGGCAACGACCCAAGCGCCCCCGTCACCTCGGCCACCTCGCGGGCCGCCCGATCGAGACGGGTGGTCGCGGCGGCGAGGGCCGCGGCGGCGACGCGGGCTTCGGCCGCTTCGCTTGCACGTGCGCTCATCGCCTGCGCCAGCGCGACCTCCGCATCGCGACCGGCTCGCTCCGCCTCGGCCAGCGCCGCCTCCAGCACCGGCACCTGCGCCTCCGCCGCGACGATCGCCGCGTCGAGGCGCTTGCCCTCGACCGCCAGCGCCTCCAGCGCCGCCGCTGCATCGGTCGCCAACGATCCCTCGCGCGTGCGATCGTCGGCGATCCCCACCAGCGCCGTTTCCAGTTCGGTCAGCCGCCGCGTTGCGCCGGCCGCCTCCGTCCTGAGTGCCGCCAGTTCATGTCCCGCCTCGCTGGCACGGTCGCGCGCGACGAGGGCGTCGGCGCGTGCGGTCGCGACGGCCTCCGCTGCCTCATGCTGAAGTGCCGCGGCCGCCGCTTCGGCATCCGTCGCGGTCTGGACCGCGGCTTCGCAGGCTTCGGCATCGGCCTTGGCTGCGTCCGCCGCCTGCTTGGCATCGCGCCAGCGGGCGTAGATCATCCGCGCCTCCGCCAGCCGGATGCGGTCGGACAGGTCACGATAGCGTTCCGCCGCACGCGCCTGCCGTCGCAACGACGCGACCCGTGCGCCCTGATCGGCGAGCACCTCGTCGAGCCGCGCGAGGTTGGTCTCGGTTGCGCGCAGCCGCATTTCGGCATCGCGGCGACGGACGTGGAGCCCGGCGATGCCCGCCGCCTCCTCCAGCATCTGGCGACGGTCGGCGGGCTTGGCGGCGATCACCGCACCGATGCGGTTCTGGCTGACGAGCGCGGGGGAATGGGCGCCCGTCGCGGCGTCCGCGAACAGCAGCCCGACATCCCTGGCGCGTACGTCGCGCCCGTCGATCCGGTAGGCGGAGCCCGCGCCGCGTTCGATCCGGCGCACCACTTCCGTCTCGGTGTCGTCGGCGGTGTCGAGGAGGATCGACACTTCCGCGAAGTCACGCGGTGGGCGGGTCGCGGTGCCGGCGAAGATCACGTCGTCCATGCCCGCGCCGCGCAGCGACTTCGCGCTGCCCTCGCCCATCGCCCAGCGCAGCGCCTCCAGCAGGTTGGACTTGCCGCAGCCATTGGGACCGACGACGCCGGTCAGCCCCTCGCGGATGACGAGGTCTGCGGGTTCGACGAAGCTCTTGAAGCCGGCCAGCCGCAGCCGCTTGATGCGCATCCGGTGGCCTTTCTCCTACTGAATCCTTCTCGGCACGGGGAGGTGGCGCGGAGCGCCGGAGGGGTGCCACCATCAGCGAAGACACCCCTCCGTCAGGCCTTTGGCCTGCCACCTCCCCTTGCAGGGGAGGATCGGGAACTTACGTCCCCGCGGCCTTCAACGCCTTTTCCAGCGAGGTCCAGGTGATGCCGTCGATCTTTTCGCCGTTGATCAGCAGCGTCGGCGTGCCCGACACCGTGCCGTCCTGGCCCTTGGTCTGGGTCTGCTTCGTCAGCGCGTCGATCCGGCCCATATCGGTCAGGCACGCGCGCGCCTTCGCCTCGGGCAGGCCGCGCTGCTTCATGAAGTCGATGATGCCCATCTGTTCGGCGAACAGCAGGATCGCCTGTGCGGGCGGCGCGGCCTGGATGCGCTGCTGCACGTCGGCGGGCATCGTCTGCCACTTGCTGGTGAAGGCTTCCTGATTGGCGTACATCTGCTCCAGCACCGGGAAGAAGGTCGCGGTGCCGCCGCACGCGCCCAGCAACGCCGGCGGCAGGTCGGCCGCGCCGTGGATCAGGAATTCGCGGAACTCGAAGCTGACTTTGCCCGACTTGACGTGCGTGCCGATCAGCGGCGTGTACGCCTCGTCCGCCAGTCCCTTGCACGCCGGGCACAGTCGCGATCCGTATTCGACCAGCTTGATCGGTGCGTTCGGATTACCGATCACCATGCCCTCGTCGGTTTTCGCGACCGTCTGCGTCCAGTCGCCGCCGTTCGGCGCGGCCTGCGCGGCGACGGGGGCGGCATTGGTGGAATTGCCGCCGCTGCCCTGACCCGAACAGGCCGCCAGTGCGAGGAGCGGAAGAAGGAACGCGAGCTTCATGGGGTACTCCTATTTCGCGCCCTTGGCGCGCAGAACGGGTTCCAGCTTCGCCCAGTCCACATTGGGGACCAGCGTGCCGTCGACATAGAAGGTGGGGGTGCCCTGCACCTCGGCGGGAACCGACGCATTGAGCTTGGCGACCGAGTCCAGCGCACCCTGTGTCGCGAAACAGGCCGCGACCTGCCGCTCGGTCAGGCCGTTCGCCTTACCGATCGCGGTCAGCCCCGCGCCATCGGCGATGCGCCGGAACGCGAGCGGCTTCGCCAGCTTGTCCAGCGCCTCGCCACTGCCGCGCAGGAACGTCTCGCCGGTGGCCATCCACGTCTCCTGAGCAGCGAAGATCGCCGCATGCCGCGCCGGGAAGCCCGCCGGCCCGCCGCACCGCGCGATCGTCACCGCCGCCAGGTCGAGCGCGTCGCGCACCAGATGCCGGATCGTCAGGCTGGTGGAGCCGGACCGGACCATCTGGTTCTTCAGCACCGGCGTCGATTCGGCGGTGAAGTGGCCGCAATGCGGGCACGTATAGCTGACATATTCGGTCAGCTTCACGCGCGCCGTCGGGTTGCCGATCGTCCACGCGCCGTCCGCACCGGCAGTGACGTTGGTCGACCAGTCACGGGCCGGGAGGGCGGCGGCAAGCAACACGAGCGGCAGGACGGCGAACCAGCGCATCACGACACCTTGGGCAGGCCGCGGGTGGCGGCGACGCCCGCGGCGAGGGATTCGAGCACGGCGCGCAGTTCGGGATCGGCGATCGCCTTGATCCCCTCGCCCATTTCCGCGGGCACGGGCTTCAGCGACGGCGGCGCGGCGCGGCGGGGGGCAGGGGCGATGACCTCGCCCTGCCGGATCTGCACGCGCGCGACGGCGGCGTGGCCGAAGAAGCGGTTCACCCGCTCGATGATCTCCGGCACCACATGTTGCAGCATCACCGCATGCGCGCCCTTCACGGTCAGCGTCAGCGTTCCGTCCTGCTTCTTGCCGACCGGAAAGCGGATCGACTCGGGCGCGGACGCGGAGGCGAGCCGTTCGCCGACGATCTCCGGCCAGCGGCTGACGATCGACGACTGGACGAAGCCGAACTTGCGGAACGCGGCACCGCCGATGTCCGGCAACAGCTCGGACACGGCACGCGACCGATTCGATCGCACGGGTTCTGGTTTGGGGGCGCGGACGCGCTTGCTCATGTCCGCCGCCATGCCATAGCGATCGGGTGGACGCAAAGCGCAGTTCGATCTCGAAGAACCTCCTGACGTGGTACGACGCGCACCGCCGCGTCCTGCCGTGGCGGGCGTTGCCGGGAGAGGTGCCCGACCCGTACCGCGTCTGGCTGTCGGAGGTGATGCTGCAACAGACCACGGTCGCCGCGGTCCGCCCCCGATTCGCAGCATGGGTGGCGCGCTGGCCCGACTTCGGCAGCCTCGCCGCTGCCGACGACGCCGATGTCATGGCCGCCTGGGCGGGGCTTGGCTATTATGCCCGGGCGCGCAATCTGGTGAAGGCGGCGAAGGCCGTCGTCGCGGATCACGACGGAGCCTTTCCCCGCACCGAGGCGCAACTGCGCACGCTGCCCGGGCTGGGGGCCTACACCGCTGCCGCAGTCGCGGCGATCGCGTTCGGGGAGCGGGCGGTGGTGGTGGACGCCAATGTCGAACGTGTCGTCGCCCGGCTGTTCGCGATCGACACGCCACTGCCCGCCGCCCGCCCCGCGATCCGCGTCGCCGCCGATACGATCACGCCGGACGCTCGCGCCGGCGACTTCGCGCAGGCGATGATGGACCTCGGATCCGGCCTGTGCACCGTGCGTGCGCCGAAATGCCTGCTCTGCCCGTTACGCGAAGACTGCGCCGCCTTCGCGGAAGGACAGCCGGAGCGCTTGCCCCGCAAAGCCGCCAAGCGCGCCCGGCCCCAGAAATATGGCACGATCTTCTGGCTACGACGCGGTGACGCGGTGCGCCTCGTCCGGCGTCCGCCTAACGGATTGCTGGGCGGCATGCGCGCGCTGCCGACCGGGCCGTGGGCGACGGAGCCACCCGCGCTCACGGACGCGCCCGCCGCCGCCGACTGGCGCATCCTGCCGGTCACGATTCGCCACGGTTTCACGCACTTCGATCTGGAATTGACGCTGGCGGTCGGCGTCGGGGAAGCGCAGGAAGACGGCGAGTGGTGGCCAATCGCCGACCTGTCGGCGGCCGGCTTGCCGACCCTGTTCGCCAAGGCCGCGGAGGCGGTCATCGAAACAACGACCGCGGAGGCGGTCATCGAATCAACGGCCGCGGAGGCGGTCATCGGGAGAGACGTATGAAGTCCTGGCTGTTGCTGCCGCTGATCGCCCTGTCGTCCCCCTCGCTGGCGCAGGTCGCAGCCCCGCAGCCGACGCCGGCACCGATAACGCCTGCGCAACCCTCCGGCCGGACGCTGCTGACGGCGACGCAGGCGCTGTTCGACGGGTATGTCCGCGACGACAAGATGCCCGGCATCGTCGCTGCGTTCGGCGTCGGCGATCGTCCGCCCGTCTACGTGCAGGCGGGACGCATCGCCGACGAGGCGACCGCCCCCGCCACGGGTCCCGATTCGCTGTGGCGCGTCTATTCGATGACCAAGCCGATTACCGGCATGGCCGCGATGCTCCTGATCGAGGAGGGCAAGCTCAAGCTCGACGATCCGGTGTCGAAATACATCCCGGCCTTCGCGAAGATGCGCGTACTGACCAATCCGCAGGCCAGCCTCGACTCGGTGCCCGCGAAGGCGCCGATCACGATCCGCCACCTGCTGACGCACACCGCCGGTCTCAGCTACTCGATCGTCGCGAAGGGGCCGCTGCTCGCCGAGTATGAGCGGCTCGGCCTGCTGCCGCTGGAGGTCAACGGCGCGGCGGAAGCGAAGATGAAGCTCGTCCGGCCGAAAACGCTGGCGGAGTTCGCAAACCGCGTCGCGACCGTGCCGCTGATCGCGGAGCCGGGTACGACGTGGAGCTATTCGGTCGCGCTCGACGTGCTGGCGCGCGTCATCGAGGTGGCGGGCGGCATGCCGTACGACCAGTTCCTCCAGACGCGGTTTTTCACGCCGCTCAGGATGCCGGATACCGGCTTCTTCGTGCCGACCCGCAACCGGGCGCGGCTCGCCACCAACTACACGATCGTCGGGGAACAGCGCGTACCGCTCGATCCCGGCGCGACCTCGATCTACCTGTCGCCGCCCAGCTTCCCGTACGGTGGCGCGGGCCTCGTCTCGTCGGCGCACGACTATGATCGCTTCCTGCACATGATCGCCGCGCGCGGCACGGTCGACGGCGTGCAGGTGATGAAGCCGGAGACGGTGGCGCTCGCGACATCCAACCTCTTGCCACCGGGCGTCTTCTTCGAGGGCGATCAGGGGTACGGGGCGGGCGGATCGGTGCGGCTGACCGACAAGCCCGGCGGCTCGTCGAAGGGCACCTATGCCTGGGGCGGCGCGGCGGGCACGCTGGCCTGGGTCGATCCGGTGCGCAATTTCCGCGCGACGGTGATGGTCAATTACTTCCCCGGCACCGCCTATCCGCTGGCGAGCGATGTCGGTGGCGCCCTGTTGCAGGACATGCAGCGGCTCCACGGCGGCAATCCGCCGCGGTGAGCGATCGGATGGTGACGAAGATGATCGGGTTTACCGGTGGCACGCTCGATCGGGGCGATGCGCTGCGCCACGATGCGATTGGGCTGGCGGCGGCGAAGGCCGATCCGCGCGCGCGACTGCTGGTGCTGGACGGTTACACGCCGGCTTATGACGGCGATCGGCTTGCGTGGACGGCCCTGCCGCAGGACGGCTCCGAACTGGCGCTGCTCGGCCTGGACCGCGACGGCGTACCGCACTTCGCGACGATCACCGGCGAGCGTGCGAAGGGGCGGTCGTTCGACCTGATCGCCGCGCTGCACGACCTCGCGCCCGGCGAAGCGGCGACCTATGCCGGTGCACGATCGCTGCTCGACTGGCATGCGCGCCACGGCTTCTGCGCCAATTGCGGATCGGCAACGGCGCCCTTCCGCACCGGCTGGGGGCGCGCCTGTCCGACGTGCGGAACGGAGCATTTCCCGCGCGTCGACCCCGTCGTCATCATGATCGCCGAGCATGACGGTCGAGCCCTGCTGGGACGCCAGCCTGCCTTCCCTCCCGGCCGCTATTCCGCGCTGGCCGGCTTCCTGGAACCCGGCGAATCGGTGGAGGAAGCCGTCGCGCGGGAGATCGGCGAGGAAGCGGGCATCGCCGTCACCGACGTCCGCTACGTCGCCAGCCAGCCCTGGCCATTCCCGTCTTCGCTGATGATCGCCTGCACCGCTCGCGCGCTCGACGACCGCATCACGCTCGACACGAACGAGCTGGAGGACGCGATCTGGGTGTCCCGTGACGAAGTCCGCGCAGTGCTCGCCGGGGAGAAGGGCCCCTTCCTGGCGCCGCCGGCCTACGCCATCGCGCATACGTTGCTGTCGGTGTGGGCCAACGCGACATCCGCCAAGCCCTGAGTCCACGCGCCGCCTCCGTCATTGCGAGCGTAGCTAAGCGATCCCGTCCCGCGCTCGCGGCTTCGGCCAGTCCCGCGCTCGCGGCTTCGGATCGCCAGGTCTCGCAGTCTCCCTCACGGACAAACAAGCGGGTGCGTCCGACCCGTCACGCCGTGTCGTACCGGCCTTCCTTGCTCTCGATGCTGATCTGCATCTGCTCCAGCAAGGCGAGCGAGCGGCGCAGGACCGTCTTCGACTCCTTGTTCTCGCTCGCGCTTTCCTCCTTCACCTCGCTCGCGCTCTCGATCGCCTCGATCGCCTGCGCCTTGGTCAGCGCGCCGTTGTCGATCAGGCTGTGGATCAGGCTTTCGATCAGCAGCAGCGCTGCCTGCCCCTGCGCGTCCGGCTTTGGATTGGCGTCGTGCTGGAACGAGGAATCTTCGGAGGAGTTCGGGTTCGGCATGCTCGTCTCTGGTTCGGACCACATTGATAATGCTGGAAGAACACCGAAGTTGCGTGCCCGTCAAGCGATCCGCCGGACGGGTCGTCAGCCGCGTGCGCGCGCCTGACGGTAGGTGCCCAGCACGCGCAGCCATTTGCTGTGGAAGCCCAGTTCCTCGATGGCATGATCGAAGTTGGGATCGCCCGGACGCCCATCGACATCGGCCATGAATTCGGTCGCCGCGAAGCTGCCGCCGCGCTGATAGCTTTCCAGCTTGGTCATGTTGACGCCATTGGTCGCAAAGCCGCCCATCGCCTTGTACAAAGCGGCGGGGACGTTCCTCACCTCGAAGATCAGCGTCGTCATCCACGGCCCCTCGCCCGTCGCAGGCCGACCGCCGCGCGCCAGCGTCACGAAGCGCGTCATGTTGTGGTCCGCATCGGCGATGTCGGTCGCCAGCAACTCCAGCCCGTACAGCGCGGCGGCGGCCGGTGGGGCGAGCGCGGCGACCGTCGCATCGCCCAGCTCCGCCACCCGTGCCGCCGCACCGGCGGTGTCCGGATAGGCGATCGGCTCGATGCGCCGCGCCTTCAGCCAGTGGCGGCACTGGCCCAGCGCCTGCGGATGGCTCATCGCCTGGCGGATTTCGTCGATCGGCCCCAGCGCCATCAGCGCGTGACGGATCGGCAGGAAATGCTCGCCGGTGATGACCAGCCCCGATTCGGGCAGCAGGAAGTGCATGTCGGCGACACGACCGTGCAGCGAGTTCTCGATCGGGATGACGGCACAATCGGCGCGCCCCTCCTTCACCGCGTCGATCGCATCGGCGAAGTCGAAGCAGGGCAGGGGCAACCCCTCCGGGAATGCCTGCGCGGCGGCGACATGGCTGTTGGCACCGGGAGCGCCCTGAAAGGCGACGGCACGATCGGGCTCGGCGGCGGCGGCGGCGGTCATCGCCGCGACCAGCGCTTCGGCGGGGGCGGCGAAACTCTGCATGGGCGCTGGCGTTAGGCCGTCAGGGCGGTCGCGATCAAGCGCCGCTTGCGGTCGACGCTAGGCTTTCCTAAGGACGACCCAAATATTCTGGGGCAAAAGATGGACCTGAAGACCAACACGATCGCGGGCTGGGCGCTGGGCGCGGGCATCGTCGCGCTCGGCTCTGCGATCGTCGGCAACATGCTGTTCGAGGGGCATCGCCCGGAAAAGATGGGTTACGCGATCGAGGGCGTCGAGGAAGCCGGCGGCGGCGAGGCCGCAGCGGTGCCGATCGCGTCGCTGCTACCGACCGCCGACGCGGCCAAGGGCGCGGAAGTGTTCAAGAAGTGCGCGGCCTGCCACACCATCAACCAGGGCGGCGCGAACGGCGTCGGCCCGAACCTCTACGCCACGATGGGCGAGGCGATTGCGCAGGGTAAGGGCGGCTTCGCCTTCTCGGACGCGTTGAAGTCGGTCGGCGGCAATTGGGACTTTGACAAGATGAACGCGTGGCTGACCAGCCCGCGCAAGTTCGCGAACGGCACGAAGATGACGTTCGCCGGTCTCGGCAACGCGCAGGACCGCGCGAACGTGATCCTGTATCTGAACCAGCAGGGTTCGAACCTGCCGTTGCCCGCCGCGCCCGCGGCTGGTGCGGCTGCGCCCGGTGCTGCACCCGCTGAAGGCGACGTTGCGCCCAAGGGCGAGAACGCCGAGGAAGTCGGCGCGCGCGGCAACACCGCCGATATCGGCAACACCGGCACCCCCGCCAGCGGCGCACCGTCGATCGATCCGGAAGCGGCTCGCAAGGGTGCTCGCACGGAATAACCCGACGCTGCGAACATGACGAAGGCGCGTCCACCTGTCGGTGGGCGCGCCTTCGTCATGTTCAGGGTGGCGCTGTCCTACACGCGGGCAAACGGCTATACGCCTGTGATCCCGCGAAGAAGGGCCGGGATCGGACGGTGTCGAAACGTCGCGTTGGACTAACCTTAGCCTAACCTTCCGCCGCATCTTCCTGACGCGCGCGCTCCTCGTAGAAGTTGCGGACCACGTCCCATGCCTCTTCGGCGGTTTCGACATAGGTGAAGATCGACAGGTCGCGCTCGGACACGACGCCCTCCTCGACCAGCGCCTCGAAGTTCACGACCTTTTCCCAGAATTCGCGACCGACCAGCAGTACCGGGATCGGCGCGATCTTGCCCGTCTGGATCAGCGTCAGCAGCTCGAACAGCTCGTCGAACGTTCCGAACCCGCCCGGAAATGCCGCCAGCGCGCGGGCATGCAGCAGGAAGTGCATCTTGCGCAGCGCGAAATAGTGGAACTGGAGCGACAGGGCGGGGGTTACATAGGGGTTCGGCGCCTGTTCGTGCGGCAGGACGATGTTCAGCCCAACCGACTCGGCCCCGACGTCGTGCGCGCCGCGATTGGCGGCTTCCATGATCGACGGACCCCCGCCGGAGCATACGACGAAGTGCCGCCGCCCCGCTTCGTCGCGCGGCAGCCGGCTGGTGATCTGCGCCAGTTCACGCGCCATGTCGTAATAGCGGCTCTTATCGACCAGCCGCTCGGCGATCTTCCGGCTCTTGTCGTCGGTCGCCATGTCCAGCATCGCCTGCGCCTTGGCCGGCTCCGGTATGCGCGCCGATCCGTAGAAGACGAAGGTGGAGGCGATCTTCGCCTCCTCGAACAGTAGTTGCGCCTTCAGCAGTTCGAGCTGGAAGCGCACCGGGCGCAGATCCTCGCGAAGGAGGAAATCCATGTCCTGGAACGCGAGTTTATAGGCGGGGCTCTGCGTCTGCGGCGTGTGGACGACGGCTTCGGCGCTCTCCGCATCCTGCTTGGCACGGGGGAAGACGCGGGACGGTACGCGGGTGTCGGTCATCGCCTCCGATTAGCGGCAGAAGCGCGCGCCGTCATCCTCCAGATGCAGGTGGTTTGCATGCGCTGCGTTATAATCGGGGGATAAAACGGTACCGAACCGGCGGCAGGCGGATGCGCGCATCTGGCGAAGATAGTTGCGCGTGACCTCGTCCGCGGAGTTCCAGTCGCGCAGCACGCTGATCCGCCGTCCGTCCTTCAGCACGAAGCCGCCGACATCGACCGCATTGGCGAGCGCGTGCCCCGATCGCCGGTCGCCACCGCGCGTGGAGCCGACGACGTTGCGGCAGGCATAGGTGCCCATGCCCTCGACGCGCGCCAGTTCCGACCCCAGCATCTGGTACGCACCCGGCGCGACTGCATTCCTGATCCAGCCGGCAAAGGCGCGCGCGGTGCCACAGCGCATGGCGGTGATGCCGGTCACGGGCACGCCGATGTCGGTCAACTGCACCGCCCCGAACACGCCGCAACCCTTGCCGTAATCCCTGTCGGGCAACACCCGGAAGTCGACGCCCTCGCGCCGCAGGTCTGCGAGACATTGCGCGGTTTCGCGTGTCGAGGGTCGTGTCGGTTCGCGCGGGCCGCCCGGCCGTTGGGTCCGTCCGCACGCGGAGAGCAGGAACAGTGCGAACAGAACGGTGACGACCTTCATCCGACTATCATCGCGGGTCGAACGGACGATGTCAGCCCCTTGATCGAGGTTGACTCCCCGCGGATCACCGCTAGGGCCGTCGGCGGGCCACGCCGTCCCAACGCGGCGCGTGCTCTCTGTGAGGAGAGATACATTGACGGATACCGTGACCGCCCCCGACGTTCGGGGTGCGCAGAAGCCCGCTACCAAGCCGGCTCGCCCCTTCTTCAGCTCCGGCCCTTGCGCCAAGCCTCCGGGCTGGGACGCTGCCAAGCTGGCCACCGCATCGCTGGGTCGTTCGCACCGGTCGAAGATCGGCAAGCAGCGGCTGCAATATTGCATCGACCTGATGCGCGCCGCGCTGAAGCTGCCCGACACGCACCGCATCGGCGTCGTCCCCGGTTCCGACACCGGCGCATTCGAGATGGCGATGTGGACGATGCTCGGCGCGCGGCCGGTCACGACGCTGGCGTGGGAGAGCTTCGGTGAGGGCTGGGTGACGGATGCCGTCAAGCAGCTGAAGATCGACCCGGCCGTCATCCGTGCCGATTACGGGCAGCTGCCCGACCTGACGCAGATCGACTGGTCGACGGACGTACTGTTCACCTGGAACGGCACCACGAGCGGCGTCCGCGTTCCCAACGCCGACTTCATCCCGGACGACCGTGAAGGGTTGAGCTTCGCCGACGCTACGTCGGGCGTATTCGCCTATGACATCGACTGGGCGAAGATCGATGTCGCGACGTTCAGCTGGCAGAAGGTGCTGGGCGGCGAGGGCGCGCACGGCGTTTTGATCCTCGGCCCGCGTGCGGTCGAGCGGCTGGAGAGCTACACGCCGGCATGGCCGCTGCCCAAGGTGTTCCGTCTCGTGTCGAAGGGCAAGCTGGCCGAGGGCGTGTTCAAGGGCGAAACGATCAACACGCCCTCGATGCTCGCCGTCGAGGACGCGATCTTTGCGCTGGAATGGGCCAAGAACCTCGGTGCGGACGGGCTGATCGCGCGGTCGGATGCCAACGCCGCTGCGCTCGACGCCATTGTGGCCGAGCGCGACTGGTTGGGCCATCTCGCCGCCGATCCGGCCAGCCGGTCCAAGACCAGCGTCTGCCTGACCGTCGACGGTGCGGACGAGGCGTTCATTAAGGGGATGGCGTCGCTGCTGGAGAAGGAAGGCGCGGCATTCGACATTGCCGGCTATCGCGACGCGCCGCCGGGCCTGCGCATCTGGTGCGGGGCGACGGTGGATACCGCCGACATCGTCGCGCTCGGGCCGTGGCTCGACTGGGCCTACGCGACCGTCAAGGCGGGCTGATCCCAGACACGTCACCCCGGCGAAAGCCGGGGTTTCCCTCCATATTCCGTGCGCTGGCCGCACGAGATCCGGGCGTTCGCCGGGATGACGAAGGTGCTTCAAACCATGCCTAAAGTCCTCATTTCCGACAAGATGGACCCCAAAGCCGCGCAGATCTTTCGCGAGCGCGGCGTCGAGGTCGACGAAATCACCGGCAAGACCCCCGAAGAGCTGATGGCGATCATCGGCGAGTATGACGGCCTCGCCATCCGCTCCTCGACCAAGGTCACCAAGGCGATCCTCGATCATGCGACGAACCTGAAGGTCGTCGGTCGCGCCGGCATCGGTGTTGACAACGTCGATATCCCGGCGGCGTCGGCCAAGGGCGTCGTGGTCATGAACACGCCGTTCGGCAATTCGATCACCACCGCCGAACACGCCATCGCACTGATGTTCGCCCTCGCCCGGCAGTTGCCGGAGGCGGATGCGTCGACGCAGGCCGGCAAGTGGGAGAAGAACCGCTTCATGGGCGTCGAGCTGACGTCGAAGACGCTGGGCCTGATCGGGGCGGGCAACATCGGCTCGATCGTCGCCGACCGTGCTCGCGGCCTGAAGATGAAGGTCGTCGCGTTCGATCCGTTCCTGACGCCCGAGCGGGCGGTGGAGATGGGCGTGGAGAAGGTGACGCTGGACGAGTTGCTGGCGCGCGCCGACTTCATCACGCTGCACACGCCGCTGACCGACAGCACCCGCAACATCCTGTCGGCGGAGGCGATCGCCAAGACCAAGAAGGGCGTGCGGATCATCAACTGCGCGCGCGGCGGACTGGTCGACGAGGTCGCGTTGAAGGCGGCGCTCGATTCGGGCCAGGTCGGCGGCGCGGCGCTGGACGTGTTCGTGGAGGAGCCGGCCAAGGCGTCGCCGCTGTTCAACACGCCCAACTTCATCTCGACGCCGCATCTGGGCGCGTCGACAACGGAGGCGCAGGTCAACGTCGCGATTCAGGTCGCTGAGCAGATGGCCGACTTCCTCGTCTCGGGCGGCGTTACCAACGCGCTCAACATGCCGTCGCTGTCGGCGGAGGAAGCGCCCAAGCTGAAGCCGTATATGCAGCTGGCCGAAAAGCTGGGCAGCCTCGTCGGGCAGCTGACGACCGGTGCGATCCCGCGCCTGTCGGTGCACAGCGAGGGTGCGGCGGCGGAGCTGAACCAGAAGCCGCTGGTCAGCGCTACGCTGGCGGGCTTCCTGCGGACGCAGACCGATACGGTGAACATGGTCAATGCGCCGCTGCTGGCACGCGACCGCGGCATCGAGGTGCGCGAAGTGCGGACCGAGCGCGAGGGTGATTACCACACGCTGGTGCGCGTGTCGGTGAAGACCGCCGATGGCGAGCGATCGGTGGCGGGCACGCTGTTCGGGGATCAGGCCCCGCGCCTCGTCGAGCTGTTCGGCATCAAGATCGAGGCCGATCTCGCCGGGCCGATGCTGTACGTCGTGAACGAGGACGCGCCGGGCTTCATCGGCCGCCTCGGCACCGCGCTGGGCGAGGAGGGGGTCAACATCGGCACCTTCCATCTCGGTCGGCGTCAGGCGGGCGGCGAGGCGGTGCTGCTGCTATCGGTGGACGAGCCGGTATCGGCTGACCTGCTGGCCAAGCTGAAGGCGCTGCCGGGCGTCAAGACCGCGATGGGCCTCGCCTTCTGAGCGAGCCGCTCCACAACCGCGCGAAGGTCTGGCTGGCGAATACCACCGGGCTCGACCACGCGACGCTCCACGTCCATGTCGGCATGCTGATATGGGTCGTGGGCGTCGCGATCGCGGGCGATGTCGGCGCCGTCTGGCCGCTGGTCGTCGCGGTGCTGGCCGAGCTGGTGAACGAGTGTTTCGACCGGGTGCGGACGGGATCGTGGCGGCTGCCCGACACGATCGCGGACATCGTCAACTCGGTGCTGTGGCCGGTCGCTCTGTTCGTTTTAGCCCGCAGCGGACTGATCTGAAGCGGTCCCGTTTCGGGATGACACTTTGTTTAACCACGTTTAAATCGGTATATCGAACCTGAACGCTCTGTTAACGCCTCGTCAACGAACGAGGAGACACGGTGTGAAGTTCAAGAGCGTACTGGCCGCAGCAGCGGCGATGACGGCAGTGGTCGCAGTGGCCAGCCCGGCCTCGGCCGTGACGGTGACGTCGGTGCAGATCAAGTCGACGGTCGAAGTGCTGCAGGTCGCAGAGCTTCAGCTGTTCGCCAACGGCCTGAACGTCGCGCAGGGCAAGACCGCCACGGCGACCAGCGTCTATGTGAACGGCCCGGCGGTTCCGTCGTTCGCAGTCGACGGCGACACGCGCGGCGACTATCCCTTCATCTATCACGGCGACGACTACAACGCCGGCGACATCCTGACGGTCGATCTGGGCGGCGCGTTCGACGTCACGACGATCTCGATCTTCGGTCGTACGGACAGCTGCTGCGGGTTCCGTGACAACTACATCTACACGCTGTTCAACGGCGCGACCCAGGTCGGCACCGGAACGCTGGACGCCCGTGCGACCGCGTTCGCCACGGCGAACCTGGCCGGTGCGGTGCCGGAGCCGGCATCGTGGGCGCTGATGATCGGCGGCTTCGGCATGATCGGCGGCGCGCTGCGTCGTCGCAAGGCGACCGTTTCGTTCGCCTGATCCATCCCGGCGAATAGCGAATACGGAGGGGCGTCGGTCGCAGGACCGGCGCCCCTTTCGTGTGTGGGCGATCGATCGGTTAACCGCTTTCGAAGACTGGCGGAGGTAGGAACGGGAGCGGGTCAGCGAAGCGATTGGCTTTGCTGTGGTTGCCGCCTAGTGATCGCTGATGCAGTCGGTCGCGTCCCAGAGTCGCGGCGCGTTCGACTGGCGCAAGGGGAATGTCGGACGTGCTGGTCGTGAACGCGGCGATGGTGTTGAGCGCGATGCTGCTCCAGGACGCGCCCGAGACTCTGGTGCCGACGCCGGTCGTCGCGGCGGAGGTCGTGATCGCAGCGTCGCCGGGGCAGGCGGCAGTTCCCGCGACGCCGCCCGGGCAGGCCGCCCAGAGTGCGGCGCAACAGCCGGACATCGTCGTGACCGGTCGCGGCGACTGGGAAGCGCCCGATCCGCTGAGCAAGGTCAACGAACAGTCGTTCAAGGCGACGGAGGCGGTCGACAAGGCGGTCGTCGGTCCGGTGGCACGCGCCTACAAGCAAAAGGTGCCGAGTCCGATCCGGCGCGGCATCCACAACTTCCTCTACAACCTGCGCGAGCCGGTCGTGTTCGTGAACTTCGTCCTCCAGCACAAGATCGGCAAGGCGCTGGAGACGGTGGGGCGATTCGCGGTCAATTCCACGGTCGGGGTGATCGGCCTGTTCGACATGGCCAAGCGCAAGCCCTTCAAGCTGCCGCGGCGGAGCAACGGCTTCGCCAACACGCTGGGATTCTACGGAGTGCCGAACGGGCCGTTCATGTTCCTGCCGTTGGTCGGGCCGACGACGGTGCGCGACCTGTTCGGCGGCGCGATCGACCGGATCGTGCTGCCGGTGACGTTGGGACAGGGCGTGACCGATCCGAAGTTCGCGGTGCCGGCGGGCGTGCTCGGCGCGCTCGACCACCGGGCGGAGTTCGACGAGACGCTGGTGCAGCTGCACGACAAGGGCGGCGACCCGTACGTCAACAGCCGCGACTTCTATCTCCAGCGGCGACAGGCGGAGATCGATCGCCTGAAGGGCCGGACGACGGGCACCGTCGGCGGCATGACGGAGGCACCGACCGGTCCGGTGCGGGTGCGGCCGCGGTCGGATGCGGTGGAAGTGCCCGCTCCGGTCGAGCCGGTGGTGCCGGTTCCGACCGTTTCGGGGGTTGTGCCGGTTAATCAGTGACTTGGTGCTGCGGGCCGGTCGGAAGGTTAGGCTAAGGTTAGTCCAATGCGGTGTTTCGCGCGCGCCGGTGGGGTGGCGTCGGCGAGAATGACCGGCGATGAGAAAGAGCCTCTACCGGAGGTGTCATAGTTTGTCCGTGTAGGACAGCGGCGATGTTTGTTCGTGATGGTTGGGCGGGGGCTTGCGGCACGGCGCTCCCCAGCCGCTTCCCGGGGGGATCGCTGCGAAAGAGTTCGACGATCTGTCGACACGCCGTCACCCCGGCGAAGGCCGGGGTCCAGTTGGGCAACCTTGTCAGTAGATCACCGCCGACATCCCGACTGGACCCCGGCCTTCGCCGGGGTAGTAGAAGAGGGTTTTGCACGATCCCCAAAGGAGGAGGACACTGGACCAGTGTCGCTCGTCTTCTTGCCACCCTCGCTTACGAGGGGCGCCACAGGCGGGACGGTAGCGCCAAGGCTCCGCCGCTTTCGCTTGGCAATGCGGTGCTCTGCACTACCATGCGCGTATGATCGCCTTCCGTCTCTGCTCGTCCGCGTTCGTCGCGACCCTGGTTCTGCTGGCGAGTGCCGGCGCGGCGGAGGCGCAGGACGACCGGCCGCGGCGGACGCGGGTGGGTTTGGGGCCGCAACTGGTGCCGAGCTACCCGGGCGCGGACGGCATCAGCCTGCGCCCGTTCGTCGATGTCGTCAGCGCGCGGGGTACGGATTCGCTGCCCTTCGAGGCACCCGACGAAAGCGCGGGCTTCGCGGTCCTGACGCGCGGCCGATTCGCGATCGGGCCGGCGTTGGGGTTCGAGGGGAGCCGCACCGCCCGCGATGTCGGGGCGGCGCTGCCCAAGGTCGGTGCCACGTTCGAGGCGGGCGGTTTCCTGCAATATGCGCTGACCGACATGATCCGGCTGCGCGGAGAAGTGCGCAAGGGGCTGGGTGGGCACAAGGGCCTGATCGCGAACGTCGGCGGAGATTATGTCGCGCGGAAGGGCGACGACTGGCTGTTCTCGATCGGACCACGCGTAACGTTCGCGGACGGGCGCTACCACGACGCGTTCTTCAGCGTTGCGCCGGCGGTGGCGGTCGCCACCGGGCTGCGCGCGTTCGATGCGAAGGGCGGGTTGCAGGCGGCGGGCCTCACCGCCGGATTCGTGCGGCATCTGGGCGGGCGCTGGGGCGTATCGAGCTATGCCAAATACGACCGGCTGGTCGACGATCCGGCGCGGTCGCCGATCGTCCGCCGCTACGGATCGCGGAACCAGGTGTCCGGTGGGCTGGCGTTGACCTATACGTTCGGCGGGTGATCGAGCGGTATGGTCGCGGTTCACGGTGAAGACAGCCGGGCCGGGTTATGGGGCCGGGCAACCACCGGAGTTCGCATCATGCGTCATGTCGTCGTTCTCGTTGCCGCTGCTGCGGCCGTCCTGCCCGTCTCCGCCGCATCGGCGGCGATCAGCGTCGGCACGTTCCTGACCCGTGCGGACGCGCTGAAGGCGCAGGGGATCGGCGCGATGCTGTCGCCCGAATTCGGCGCGCTGCGCGACGAGGCGAAGGCCGCCACGCGGCAGCTTCGTGCCGAGGACGAGGCGCGGCGTGCGGCGGGCAAGCAGCCGATCGCCTGTGTGCCCGAAGGATCCTCGGTCGGCATCATGGAAATGCTCGACGGGCTGCACGCACTGTCGCCGGCGGAAAAGAAGCGGCCGTTGAAGGACGGCTATGCGCGGGTGCTCGCGAAGCGGTATCCGTGCGGGTGAGGTGACGGGGGCGGGACGTCGCGCGGTTCGGGTCAGCCGACCAGCCCGAGTCCCACCAGCAACCCGGCAAAGGCGATCAGCGCGAGGTTCGCGCCGACGAAGAGCAGGATCATCCGCACCGCCGCGCCGATCCGGCTGCAACCATAGGCCCCGCGCAACTGCTTATACATATGGACGGGCACGGCAATGCACGCCGCCGTCCACAGCCACGCCGCCATGATGCCGGCCATCGTGCCGAAGCTGACGATCATCCCGACAAGGCTGACGAAGCACAGCGAGTAGGTGATGAAGACCGCATGGTCGTACATCGTGAAGCGACGGCTGAACGGGAACAGCGACCACATGAACGGGAGCGACAGCGGGATCAGCGCCCAGGCGAATTTATACGCGTTGGATTGCAGCTTGTAGAGGATCAGGTTCGGGTTCTCGATCGCCTTCGACAGGCCCTTGTCGAGGCGTTTCCAGCCGGTGTGGACATCCTCGAACGAGGGACCGCCCTCGCGTTTGATGACCGACAGGGTCGATCCGACTGCTTTCTGATCGTCCCGCACGCCGGCGATCCTCTTGTCCAGAAAGGCGGACCGCGCGGGGTCGCTTGCGGTCGCCCGTTGCCGTGTCAGGGCGGCAATCTTCTCGCCTTGTTCGGCGTATTTCCGCTCCAGCTTGGTCTGGATCGCCGTGCCCTCGCCGGTCGCAAATTCCGGCACCTCCAGATGCGCGCCGATGATGCTGAGGATCGTGAACAGGATGAAGATGATGAACAGGAACAGCGCGAGCGGCGACACGAAGCGCGCGCGCTCGCCATGCGCGTAGCGGCGGGCGAGTTCGCCCGGCCGGAAGAACAGCATCGGCAGCGTGCGCCAGATCTTCCCCTCGAAATGGAAGACGCCGTGCGCGAGATCGTGGCCGATCGCGCCGAAGCTGCGATGGACGTGCGACGACTGGCCGCAGGCGTGGCAGAAATCGCCGATCCGTGTCGTGCCGCAGTTCAGGCACAGGCCGCCAGCGTCGCCGTGACCGTCGTGATCCGCATGCTCGCCCGCGCGCGGTTCGACCGCCCGCGCCCACAATGCTCCCGTCGCCACGTCCCCCGCGGCTGCTGCCATGTCCCCCATCATCAGAGCGGTCTAGCGCGGCGTGCGCTGTGGCGCGAGGGGGTTCGGCATGGTAGCGGAACGATCATGGCCGACACCGATCCTGCCGCCGAACCCGCCGCTCTCATCGCCGCGATGGGCACCGCAGCGCGTGTCGCCGCCGGGGGGCTGGCCCGCTTGCCGAGCGAGGCGCGGCGTGCGGGTCTGCGAGCGGCGGCGGCGGCATTGCGCGATGCTGCGACGGCGATTCTGGCGGCGAATGCGGAGGATATGGCGCGGGGCACGGCGGCGGGGCTGACGCCGGCGCTGCTCGACCGGTTGCGGCTGGACGCGGCGCGGTTGGCGGGCGTGGCCGACAGCGTCGAGGCGGTCGCGGCGCTGCCCGACCCGGTGGGCGAGGCGATCGACACGCGCACCCGGCCGAACGGGCTGATGCTGTCGCGTGTGCGGGTGCCGATCGGGGTGATCGGCATCGTCTACGAAAGCCGTCCGAACGTGACGGTCGACGCGGCGGCCCTGTGCGTGATGAGCGGCAACGCCGTGATCCTGCGTGGCGGGTCGGAGGCGGTGGCGAGCAACCGCGCCCTGCATGCGGCGTTCGCAGACGGGCTCGCGGCGGCGGGCCTGCCGCGCGACGCGGCGCAACTGGTGCCGACGACGGACCGGGCGGCGGTGGGCGCGATGCTGACCGCGGCGGGTCTGATCGACCTGATCGTGCCGCGCGGGGGCAAGAGCCTGGTCGCGCGCGTGCAGGCGGAGGCGCGGGTGCCGGTGCTGGCGCATCTCGACGGGATCAACCACGTCTATGTCGATGCGTCCGCCGGGTTCGACATGGCGCGCAGTATCGTGCTGGACGCGAAGATGCGCCGGACGGGCATCTGCGGCGCGATGGAGACGCTGCTGATCGACCGTCGCTGGCCGCATGCCGCGCCTTTGGTCGAGGCGCTGGCGGCGCGCGGGTGCGAGGTGCGCGGCGATGAGGCGATCCGGGCGGCGCTGCCTGGCGTGGCGGCGGCGAGTGCGGAGGACTGGGACACCGAGTATCTCGACGCGGTCGCGTCCGTTGCGGTGGTGGACGGGGTCGACGGCGCATTGGCGCATATCGCCGCGCATGGGTCGCATCATACCGACGCGATCGTCGCCGGCGATGAAGTGGTGGCGGAGCGGTTCCTGGCGGAGGTCGATTCGGCGATCGTGCTGTGGAACGCATCGACGCAGTTCGCCGATGGCGGCGAGTTCGGGCTGGGCGCGGAGATCGGCATCGCCACCGGGCGGCTGCACGCGCGCGGACCGGTCGCGCTGGAGGGGCTGACGACGTACAAATGGCTGGGCCGCGGCACCGGGCAGGTGCGCGGTTGATGCGGTTCCGGGATCGGCGTAGCCTCGCGTGATGGAAATGACCCGCATCACCGCCGAAGTTCCGGCCGAAACCGCGTCGCTGGTCGAGGAGCTGGCGCGCAGCCGGGGGATTACCGGTGCGGAGTTCGTGGCGCAGGCGGTGCAGCGCGTCGCCGAGCATGAGGCGGAGTTCCGGGCGTTCGTGCAGGAAGGTGTGGATGCGGCCGATCGCGGTGATGTGGTGCCGCATGCGGATGTGATGGTCGAACTCGACGAGATGATCGCCAGGCACCGTGCACGATGCGCGTGAACTGGACGACGCCGGCACTCCACGATCTGCGCGAAATCGATACCTGGCTGCTCCGTGAAGCGAGCGGCGCGACTGCTGTCGAGGTCCTGACGACGATCCGGGAACGCGCGAACGCGTTGGCGAACTTTCCGCAGACCGGGCGGCCGCATGCCGACGGTCATAGAATATTGAAGGTCGGCCATACGCCTTACCTGATCCGCTACCGGCTGGTCCCGGAGGGCGTGGACGTGCTGCGCGTGCATCACGAGCGCCAGAACTGGTCGCAGCCTTCGCGATGATCCCCACCGGCCTGCTCGGCGGATCGTTCAATCCGGCGCACCGGGGGCATCGCGGCATCACGCTGGCGGCGATGCGCGCGCTGGCGCTGGAGGAGGCGTGGTGGCTGGTGTCGCCGGGCAATCCGCTGAAGCCCGGGAAGGGCATGGCACCGCTGGCCGCGCGACTGGCGTCGGCGCGGACCGTGGCGCGGCGGGCGCCGATCCGCGCGACCGCGATCGAGGCGCGGCTTAACACGCGGTATACCGTCGACACAATCCGCAAGCTGCAACGCCGTTATCCGAAACGACAATTCGTGTGGATCATGGGCGCGGACAATCTGGCGCAGTTCCACCGCTGGCGCGACTGGCGCGGGATCGCGCGCGCGATCCCGATTGCGGTCGTGGCGCGGCCGGGATATGATGGCCGTGCCCTCGCGGGTCCCGCGATGGCCTGGCTGCGGCGATATCGGCGACCGCGGTCGGCCGCGAACCGATGGACGACGTGGAGTTTGCCGGCCCTCGTGCTGTTGCGCTTCCGCCCCGATCCGACGTCCGCCACCGGCATCCGCGCCGGCGATCCCGACTGGCACCGGCGCTTCTTCTAAGCGCCGCCCGGTCCTCACAGGAGCTCCCTTGGCCACTTCTTCTCCCGTTCCCCGTTCCGCCGATCCCGAAGAGATCGAGGCGCTGCACAAGCTGGTGCTGGCCTCGCTCGACGACGATCAGGCCGTCGAGACGGTGTCGATCCCGCTCGCGGGGAAATCGAGCATCGCCGATTACATGGTCATCGCCAGCGGGCGATCGACCCGGCAGGTGGCGTCGATGGCCGCCAAGCTGTCCGAGCGGATCAAGGCCGAGACGGGCCGGCTCACCCGGACGGAGGGGCTGCCGACCGCAGACTGGGTGCTGATCGATGCGGGTGACATCATCATCCACCTGTTCCGGCCCGAAGTCCGCTCCTTCTACAATCTGGAGCGGATGTGGTCGTTCGGCGATGCGCCGGACCCGAGCGGCGCGATCCCGAAGACCGATCCGGCCGCGCACTGACGGCACCCTCGCGTGCTGCTCCACGTGGTCGCGCGCGGCCGGATCGGCCGGTCGCCCGAGGCGGAACTGGTCGATCGCTATCTGAAGCGGATCGCGTGGCCGACCAAGGTCACGGAGCTGCCCGATACGGGCGGCAAGGAACCGCCGATGCCGCCGCATGCGCGGCGCGTGCTGCTGGACGAGAAGGGCGAGGTGCTGGGTTCGCTCGCCTTCGCCGAACGTCTGGGCCGCTGGCGCGACGAAGGGGTGCGCGAGACGCGTTTCCTGCTCGGTGCGGCGGACGGGTTCGGTGACGCCGAGCGGGCGGAGGCGGACATGCTGTTCTCGTTCGGGCGCGCGACGTGGCCGCATATGCTGGCGCGCGCGATGCTGGCCGAGCAATTGTTTCGCGCAACCAGCATCCTCGCCAATCATCCGTACCACCGCGAGGGTTGATGCGCGCGACGGCGATCCTGCTGGCGCTGCTGGCGACGGGCGGGGTCGCGACGGCGGGCCCCAACCTCGTCGATCGCCAGCGCAGCCTGACCGAGGCCAAGCGCGCGGGCGCGGCGGCGCAGGCGCGCGCTGACCGGCTCGCCGCCGCTGCCGGGCGGGAGCGTGATGCCGCGGCGAAGGCGGCGGCGGAGGAGCGGGCGCTCGCGGCGCGGGTGAGCGCGGCAGAGGCCGATCTGGCGACGGCGGGGGCGCGCGCGGCTGTGGTCGACCGGTTGCTGGCGGATCAACGCGCGCGACTGGCGGCGGCGCAGGCACCCGTCGCGCGACTGCTGGCGGCATTGCAGTCGCTGGCGGCGCGGCCGGCGATCGTGGCGGTGGCCCAGCCGGGGTCGGTCGACGATCTGGTGCATCTGCGCGCCGTGCTCGGCGGCACGCTGCCGGTGATCCGGACGCGAACGGCCGGCGTGCGGGCGGAGCTGGAGCGGACGCGGGGGCTGCGCGCGGATGCGGCGCTGGCGGCGCGGGCGATCGGCGACAGTCGCGCGACGCTGGAGCGCGAACGCCGCGGCCTTGCCGCGCTGGAAGCGTCGCATCGCGGCAAGGCGGTGGCGCTGGGGCGTGGCGCGATCACCGAGTCCGATCGTGCGCTGGCGCTGGGCGAGGAGGCACGCGACCTGATCGACCGGATGACGGAAGACGACGAAGGGCAGACGACCGTCGCCGGCCTGTCGCGGCTGCCCGGCCCGGTCGCGCGGCCGATGGCGGTGGGGGTGCTCGGCCCGGTTCCGCCGCGCGGCGTGTTGCGGATGCCGGTTGCGGGGCGGCTGGTGACCGGGTTCGGCGAGATTTCGGAAGCGGGGGTGCGGTCGCGGGGACTGTCCTTCGTGACCGCGCCGGGAGCGACGGTGGTCGCGCCGGCCGGGGGGCGTGTGCGCTATGCGCGGCGGTTCGGCGAATACGGTGCGATCGTCGTGATCGATCACGGCGGCGGCTGGACCAGTCTGTTGACCGGATTGGCGCAGGTCGGCGTGCGGGCCGGCGCGACGGTGGCGCAGGGGCGGGCGATCGGTCTGGCGGTCGGAGGTGAGCGACTGCCGGTGACGATCGAGGTGCGGCGGCGTGGGCGGCCGATCGATGCGGCAGCGCTGGCGGGGTAGGAACCACCTACGGGTGCTCCTGCGTAGGCCGGAGCCCGGTGTTCTTGAAGCAGGGCGAATGCTGCTGGGCTACTGGTTCTCGCCTTCACGGGATACGCGGGGCGCCTCCGCCGGGGAGGTCGGTGTCGTCCGCGGTTCGCCCGATCCGGTCAGCCCCCGTTCACCGCAACCCCGCTTTGATCGGCCGTCCGTAATCCGCTACATGGGCGGTCCGTCCTGCCGCCAGAGGAACTTCATGCGTCGTCCGCTCCTGACTGCCACCGCGATCGTCGCTGCGATGTCGGCGATTCCGCTCGCCACCGCGGCGATGGCGGCGGTCGACAGCGACACCTATCGCGAATTCGACCAATTCATGGACGTGTTCAACCGCATCAAGTCGGATTACGTCGACAAGGTCGACGACAAGACCCTGATCAAGGGCGCGATCCAGGGCATGCTGACCAGCCTGGACCCGCATTCAAGCTATGTCGACGCGCTCGATTTCCAGAATCTGCGGATCATGACCGAGGGCAATTACGGCGGTCTCGGCCTGACCGTGTCGATGGAAGACGGCGCGGTGAAGGTCGTGGCGCCGCAGGAGGATACGCCGGCGGCACGTGCGGGCGTGAAGGCGGGCGATTACATCACCCACATCGACGGCAAGCTGATCTATGGCGATACGCTGGACGAGGCGATCGGCCTCATGCGGGGGAAGCCGGGTACGAAGATCGCGCTGACGCTGGTGCGGCCGGGTACGACCAAGCCAATCGACGTGACGATGATGCGCGAGGTCATCACGCAGAAGCCGGTGAAGTGGGAAGTCCGCGGGCAGGTCGGCTATATCAACATCAACACCTTCTCCGAGGCGACCGGCGCGGACACGCGCGCGGCGATCATGGCGATCGACAAGGCGCTGGGGCACCGGCCGCTGGGTTATGTCGTCGACCTGCGCGACAATGGCGGCGGGTTGCTGACGCAGGCGATCGCCGTCAGCGACGCGTTCCTCGACCACGGCGAGATCGTGTCGCAGCGCGGGCGCGAGAAGTCGGATATCGAACGGTACTTCGCGAAGCCGGGCGACGACGCGCACGGCCTGCCGGTCGTCGTCCTGACCAATCCGGGTACCGCGTCGGCGTCGGAGATCGTCGCGGGCGCGTTGCAGGATCACCACCGCGGGCTGGTGATGGGCGAGCGCAGCTTCGGCAAGGGATCGGTGCAGACGTTGCTGCCGCTGGGGCCGGAGACGGCGCTGCGGCTGACGACGGCGCGCTACTATACGCCCTCGGGTCGGTCGGTGCAGGAGGGCGGGATCGAGCCCGATATCGCCGTGCCGCAGATCAGCGACCCCGATTACAAGTCGCGGCCGGTGTTCCGCGAGGCGGACCTGCGCCGTCACCTGATCAACGAGGTCAAGGCCGACAACAAGGTGCTGGAGGAGGATGCGAAGACCGACCCGCGCTTCGCCGCCACGCCCGAGCAGCTCAAGAAGCAGGGGATCGAGGATTTCCAGCTCTATTATGCGCTGAAGACCGTCGCACGGCTGGGCGGGCCGGCGCAGGTGGCGGCGGCGACCAAGGTCACGGTGAAGACGCCAGCCAAATGATGAGCCGCTTGCGTACCGCCAATCTGATCGCGCTGCTGCTGCCGCTGGCGCTGCTGGCGGGCGCATGGGGGTCGCAGCTCATCGGCGGGCTGATCCCGTGCGAGATGTGCCACTGGCAGCGACTGCCGCATTATGCCGCCGTCGTGATCGCGGTACTGGCGCTGATGGTCCGGCGCGGTGGCGGCCGCGCGGCGCTGGTCGCGGTGGCGGCGGTGTGCATCGGCGTGTCGGGCGTGATCGGCGTGATGCATGCCGGCGTCGAATATCATTGGTGGCAGGGCTTTACCGCCTGCACCGCCAATGCTCCACTCGGCGGGATTTCGGCCGCGGATCGGCTCGACGCGCTCCTGAAGGCGCCGGTCGTGCGGTGCGACCGGGCCCAATGGTCGCTGTTCGGCGTTTCGATGGCAGGCTACAACGCGATCCTGTCACTCGGTGGCGCGGCGCTGATCCTGTGGCTGTTGCGGAGGGTGCGATGAGCTGGAAACCCGGTGACCGGCGCGAGCGGAGCGATGCGATGATCCGCGTCGATCAGGCCGGCGAATATGGCGCGACGCGCATCTATGCCGGGCAGCTGGCGGTGTTGGGCGACCGGCATCCGGCGGCACGTGCGATCCACCACATGGCGGCGCAGGAAGAGCGTCACCGGGCGTTCTTCGATCGCATGATCGTGGAGCGCGGCGTGCGACCGACGCTGCTTCAGCCGTTCTGGACGGTCGCTGGCTTCGCGCTGGGCGCGGCGACGGCGGCGATGGGGCCGGACGCGGCGATGGCGTGCACCGCCGCCGTCGAGACCGAGATCGACAAGCATTATGCCGAGCAGCTCGAGGAGCTGGGCGACAGCGACCCCGAACTGTCGGCGGCGATCGCCGATTTCCAGGCCGAAGAGGTCGAGCACCGCGAGCACGCCCTGGCGGCGGGCGCGGAGAATACGTTCGGCTATCCGGTCCTGAGCGGCGCGATCCGGCTCGGGTGCCGGCTGGCGATCGCGGCGGCGAAGCGGATTTGATTACAATGTCTCGGGGATGTCTCGGGCGGGGAGAGTGGCGCGTGAAACGATCGATGCTGGTGCTGGCGTTGCTGGCCGCGCCCCTAACCGCTCCGGCAATGGCGCAGCAGGTGACGACGCCCGCCCCCGCGACAGCACCCGTCACCAGCGCCGCTCCCCCGGCGGCGTCGCGGCCGGTCGCGGCGCAGGTGAGTGCGCGGCCGGCGCTGCCCGGCATTGCACGCCCACGTCAGGGCACCGTCGCTCAGGAGGGCGTCGGCAAGGGCGCGCCGGTCAACGGCGTGCTGGTGATCTATGGCAACGAACGCTGCCCGACGAACAGTGACGGCGACGAGATCGTGGTGTGCGAACGCCGCTCCGCCGAGGAGCAGTATCGCCTGCCCAAGGAACTCCGCAGTCTGGAGGTGACGCCCCAGAACCAGAGCTGGGCGGCGAATGCCGGCGGCGTGATGGCGACGGGTGCGAGCGGGATCGGGTCGTGCTCCGCCGCGGGTGGCGCGGGGGGTGCGGTCGGCTGCATGGGCCAGCGCGACCAGGCCTACCGCGCCGACAAGCGCGCGCGCCAGCGCGACGCGCGGCAGGTCCCCTGATCGACGGGACCGCGCGATACAGGTGTAGTCGTGCGACATTCCTGTCATCGGCCGTGCGAAACCTGATCGCGGCGATTGTCACGAATCCGTAATGCGGCCACACGGGTGTCGCCCCATCGGATCGGACCTTCGCCATTCGCCAGATCGCCGCATTGCCGTACCGGATCGAAGGCAGTGGCGATGCGGTCGCCGTCCGGATCATGCTGGTCACGTCCCGCGGGACCGGCCGCTGGGTGATCCCGAAGGGAAATGTCGGCCCGACCGCCTCGCTCCACGCCGCCGCAGCGGCGGAAGCGGAAGAGGAGGCGGGGGTGTGTGGCGCGCTGTGTCCCGTGCCGATCGGTGCCTATCGCTACCGCAAGCGACGTGGCAGCGGTGCGTCGCTGATGGTCGATGTGGACGTGTTTCCGCTGGCGGTGACGCAGGAGCTGGACGACTGGAAGGAGCGGGCGGAGCGGGAACGGCGCTGGTTCTCGCTTGCAGATGCTGCCAAGGCGGTGGACGAAGCTGATCTGCGGGAGTTGATCCAGTCCTTTGCCCCGGCGCAGTTCCAGCTTGCGGTGCGGCAAGGCGACCGTCATCGACGCCCTCCCGGTCATCCAGCAAAGGGCAATTCGATGTTCGCGTGGTTCCAGCGTCTCCTTCCGAAGACGGGCAACTTTTTCGAACTGTTCGAGGCGCATGCGGCGACGGTGCTGGCGGGCGCGGAAGCCACCGCGCGGCTGCTCGACGGCGGGCCGGCCGGCAAGGAACACATTCGCGAGATCATCGAGCGCGAGCATGATGCCGACGAGATCACGCGCGAGGTTTTGAAAAGCGTCCGCGCCACGTTCCTGACGCCGTTCGATCGCGCGTCGATCACCGCGCTGATCGGCAGTCTCGACGACACGATCGACGAGATGCAGGCGGCGGCGGCGGCGATCGACCTGTACGACGTCAGCAGCTTCGCGCCCGAGATGCGAGACATGGCGGCGATCGTCGTCGATGCGGCCCGGCTGGCGGCGGAGGCGATGCCGCTGTTGCGCGACGTGACCCGCAATGGCGAACGGCTGCACGAGTTGACCGAGCGGCTGATCCGGATCGAGGGGCACGCCGACGAGATTCATGCCGCCGGGCTGAAGCGCTCGCTCCAGGAACATGGTGCGACCGACACGCTGCGGTTCGTGATCGAGCGCGAACTGTACAAGCATCTGGAGCGCATCGTCGACGCGTTCGAGGATGTCGCGGACGAGATCGACGGCATCGTCATCGATCACGCCTGACCCTCCGATGCACGAACTCGCCTTTCCGCTGCTGGTCGGCCTGATCCTGGTCGCGCTGGCGTTCGATTACCTGAACGGGCTGCACGACGCCGCGAACTCCATCGCCACCGTCGTCGCGACCCGGCTGCTGTCGCCGGTGCGCGCGGTGATCTTCGCCGCCTTCTTCAACTTCGCCGCCTATTTCCTGACGATCGCCTTTCCGAGCCTGCACGCGGTGGCGGAAACGATCGGCAAGGGGCTGATCGACCAGCGGGTGGTGACGCCGGCGGTGATCTTCGGCGCGCTGGGCGGGGCGATGTTCTGGAACATCGTCACCTGGCTGCGTGGCATCCCGTCGTCATCGAGTCATGCGCTGGTTGGCGGGATGATCGGCGCGGGCGTGGCGCATGCGGGCATCACCGGCGTGCAGTGGACCGGGTTGAACAAGACGCTGCTCGCGATCGTGCTGTCGCCGACGATCGGCATGATGCTGGCGATGACGGTGATGCTGGCGTCGAGCTGGATCTTCCGGCGCTCGTCGTCGGCCCAGGCGGAGCGGAGCTTTCGCGTGCTGCATCTGTGCTCGTCCGCGGCCTATTCGCTCAGCCACGGCCTGAACGATGCGCAGAAGACGATGGGGATCATCACCGTCCTGCTCTATTCCACGGGCAACCTGACCGGGCCGTTCGAGGTGCCGCACTGGGTCGCGATCAGTTGCTACGTTGCGATCGCGCTCGGCACGATGACGGGCGGGTGGAAGATCATCGAGACGATGGGATCGCGGATCACCAAGTTGTCGCAGCATCAGGGATTTAGCGCCTCGATGGCCGGATCGATCGTGCTGTTCGGGGCATCGGCGATGGGCATTCCGGTATCCACGACCCACACGATCACCGGCGCGATCATCGGTGCCGGAACCGCGCGCCGCGCCTCCGCCGTGCGCTGGGGCGTGGCGAAGAGCGTCGTCGCGGCGTGGATCATCACGATCCCGGCGTCCGCACTGGTCGGTGCGGGTTTCTACGCGCTGACGCTGTTGTTCTAGGCGCCTTCCGCGAGGATCGGCGTATCATCTGCGGGCCTTGGCCGGTCCTCGACAAAGCCGCTCGCGGCCTTCAACATCACCGGGCACCCTGCGGTGCGACCATCCATCGTCGGGAGCGTCCATGCATCGCCGCCAGTTCCTCGCATCGGCCAGCCTCACCTCCGCCCTGATGGTCCTGCCCCAACAGGTACGTGCCGCCGTGGGGACGCGGGATGCGGAGTTCCGGGCGATGCTCGATCGCTTCTTCTACGCACGGCTGGACGACAGTCCCGAACAGGCGACATCGCTGGGGCTGGATACGGGTGCGCGCAGCGGCCTGAAGTCGAGGCTCGACGACACGTCGCGCGCGGGCCAGACGCGGCAGTTCGCGCGGGCGAAGCAGGAACTGGCCGCGCTGAAGGCGGTGCCGCGCGACACGCTGGGCGACGCGGCCAGGCTCGATTACGACGTCGTCGAATATGGCCTTCAGCGCGTCGTCGCCGGCCAGCGCTACGGGTTTGGGGCCAGTGCCGGGCGGTTCGCCCCCTATGTGCTGACGCAGTTGACCGGCGCCTATCGCGACGTACCCGATTTCCTGGGAAACCAGCACCGTGTCCGGGACGCGACGGATGCGGACGCCTATGTGGCGCGGGTGCAGGCATTCGCGGGCGCGATCGACGCGGAAACCGAACGCCAGCGCGAGGATGCCGCCAGGGGTGTGTTCGCCCCGGATTTCATCCTCGATACGACGCTGAAGCAGCTGGCGGCGGTGCGTGACAGGGCGCCCGACGCGACCGGGCCGGTCACCGATCTGGCGGCCAAGCTGAAGGCGGCGAACCTGCCGCCGGAGCGGGCGCAGGCCGTCGCTGCGCTGATGCGCGATCGGGTGTTCCCGGCGCTGGACCGGCAGCGGGCGCTGGTGACCGACCTGCGCGCACGGGCGGTGCACGATGCGGGCGTCTGGCGCCTGCCGGACGGCGACGCCTACTATGCGGCCGCGGCAAGTGCGGCGACCACGGTCGACATGACGGGCGACGAGATCCACCGGCTGGGTCTGGCGCAGGTGGCGGAGATCGGTGCGCGGCTGGATGGTCTTCTAACGGCGCAAGGGCTGACCCAGGGCAGCGTCGGCGAGCGGCTGGTGGCGATGAATCAGCGACCCGACCAGCTCTATCCGAACACCGATGCGGGTCGCGATGCGCTGCTGGAGCAACTGCGCGCGCAGATCGCGGCGATGACGCGGCGCCTGCCCGAACAATTCGCCGTCCTGCCCAAGGCTCCGGTCGAGGTGCGTCGGGTGCCCGAGGCGATCCAGGCCGGTGCGCCCGGCGGCTATTACCAGTCCGCGTCGCTCGACGGGTCGCGTCCGGCGATCTACTTCATCAACCTGCGCGACACGTTCGATCGTCCGAAATTTGGGCTCGCCACGCTCAGCTATCATGAGGCGGTGCCGGGACATCATCTCCAGGTCATGTCGGCGCTGGAGAGCGAGGACATTCCGCTGATCCGCCGCCGCGGCTTCTATTCCGGCTATTCGGAAGGGTGGGCGCTCTATTCCGAACAGCTCGCCGACGAGATGGGGCTGTATGACGGCGATCCGCTGGGGCAGATCGGCTACCTCCAGTCGCTGCTGTTCCGCGCGACGCGGCTGGTGGTGGATTCCGGCATGCACGCCAAGCGCTGGAGTCGGGAGAAGGCGACCGATTACCTGATCGCGACGACCGGCATCGCCCGCGGGCGCAGCCAGGGCGAGATCGACCGCTATACCGTCTGGCCGGGACAGGCGTGCAGCTACAAGATCGGCCATACCGTCTGGGTGCGGATGCGCGACGAGGCGAAGCGCCGGGCGGGGGCGAACTGGGACCCGAAAGGCTTTCACCGTGTGCTGACGATGGGAGCGATGCCGCTGACGGTGCTGGAGCGGGTCGCGCGCGAGCGGATCGGCAAGAACTAGTCGCAACCTGTCTTCGCGAACGCCTGCCGGATCGTCTCCCCTACCGGATCGTCACCAGCGTAACCGAGCGTGCGGGCAGCGTCATCGTCAGGGTGTCGCCGGCGAGGCGCACGTCCTGCAAGCGTCGCGGCACGAACGGATCGGGCTTGCCGAATTCGACACGCGTATCGATGCGGGCGGCGGTCAGCGTCTCGGCCGTGGCGGTGCGGCCCGTGCCCCCTGCCAGCAGGGCGCGGACCGGGGCCGGGCGGTCGGGGTCGAGATTGACGATCGACAGGTGCAGCACGCCCTGCGGATCGCGGCTGCCGGAGACGTTGACCTGCGGCATGCGCTCCTTACCCTCGACATAGTCCGGAGCCGCGACGTCGACGGGGATCATCGTCGCGCCCTGATGCACCTTGTACAGGTCGAAGACGTGCCATGTCGGCGTGACGACCATGTCGGCCCCGCGCGTCAGCACCAGCGACTGGATGACGTTCACCATCTGCGCGACGTTCGCCATCTTCACCCGGTCGGCATGCCGGTTGAAGATGTTGAGGCTGACACCTGCGATCACCGCGTCGCGCAGGGTACTGTCGAGATACAGCGCCGACGTGCTCGGCTCGCTGGCGAACCACGCACCCCATTCGTCCACCGCCAGCGCCACGGTCTTGCCCGGATCGTACCGGTCCATGATCGCCGAATGCTTCGCGATGAGCGCATCGGTCAGCGACGCGCGGCCCAGCGCCTTCGCCCAGCCGGTGCGATCGAAACCGACGTTGCGGCCCTTGTCCTGCCAGTCGTTGCCCGCAAAGGTGTAGAAGTGGAGCGACAGGCCCCACATCAACGGCCGACGATCGATATAGGCGAGCGGCGTGGGATCGGGGCGCCACGTCATCGCGCGCGCCATCATCGTCTCGGTCCACGCATAATCGTCAGTGTCCGCGCCGACCGCGATCAAGCGGGCGGCCGGTCCCGAATAGCTGCGCAGGAATGCGGCGTAATGGCGAAACGTCGCGGCATAGGTCTCGGCGGTCATGTTGCCGCCACAGCCCCAACTCTCGTTACCGACACCGATATAGGGCACCGCCCACGGCGATGCGCGACCATTGGCGGCGCGGGCACGACCGGGGTCGCTGTCCGCGGGGGCGGTCATGTACCGCATCCAGTCGTCCGCCTCCTGCACGCTGCCGGAGCCGACGTTCACCGACACGAACGGTTGCGCGCCGATCTGGCCCAGGAAATCCATGAACTCGTGCGTGCCGAACGCATTCGTATCCGGCTTGCCGCCCCAGGACGCGTTGATCTCCTGCGCGCGCCGGTCGCGTGGGCCGACGCCGTTGCGCCAGTGATAGGAATCCGCGAAGCAGCCGCCGGGCCAGCGGATGACGGGCACCTTCACCTGTTTCAGTGCCGCGACCACGTCGTTGCGGATTCCGCGCGTGTTCGGGATCGGCGAATCCTCGCCCACCCAGATGCCCTCATAGACGCCGCGACCCAGATGCTCGACGAACTGGCCGTAGATTTCGGGCGCGATCTGCGGGCCGGGACGATCGGCGTGGACGAGCAGGGTCGTTTGCTGCGCCAGCGCCGGCGTGGCGATCAGACCCAGCATGAGCGCCAGCCGGCGCAGCGCGCCGGTCATCGCGCCGGGCCCCTGCCGCTGAAATAGGTTTCGAGGCGTGCCGCCTCCGCATCGGTGATCGGCATCACCGCGCCGTGCTTGGGCGATGCGAAGTTGGTCGCCTTCATGCGCGATCCGGGATCGTTGAAGCGGCCGATATCGGTGAAGGTCCGGAAATCCTTCGTCTCGGCAAATCCCATGTTGTTCGGCTTGGCCCCGAACACGTCGTACATCAGCACATAGGTGTCGGTGTCGTACCGTTTCCACAGCGTCGGTGCCTCCGCGGCGACCTTCTCCGGATCGACCTTTTGCGGATCGTACGCATAGGGTCCGGTCAGCCGGTCCGACACCGCCTGGCGGATGTTGCCCGGCTTTTCATGCGCGACGTAGAACATGCGATATTTGCCACCGACCTTCGTGATGTCGGCGTCGATCACGTTCACGTCCGGGCGCGGATAATCGAGGATCTTCTTCGGCACCGTCGTCAGCGTCGTGAACGCCGGATCGGCATAGGAATAGACCATGAAGTTCGGGCCGTTGCCGTAGCGTGTGGTGAAATACACCATCATCCGCTGCTTCGCCGGGTCCCAGATCGTCTCGGGAGCCCAGGCATTGCCGGCCTTGGCGAAGGCGGGGAACAGGCGCGACACGTCGACCTTCGCCAGCGTCCAGTGGATCAGGTCGCGGCTTTTCATGAACAGCAGGTTGCGGTTGTTGCCCCAGCCGAAATCCTTGTCGGGCCGCTCCCACTCCGTCGTCCGCAGCCCCTCGCGCTGGGCGAAGATGTGAAGATCGGTCATGGACATGTAGAATGCGTCGTCGGGACCGCGCATGATGTGGGGATCGCGTACGCCCTTCTGGTCGGCGATAGCGCGGCCCGACAGAACCGGGCGGCCGTCGTTCACGTCGGTGAAGCTGTATCCGTCCCGCGAGATCGCGAAGTACAGCGAGTGCGTCTCGTCCTTGAAATAGGTCATCAGATAGGCGGAGCGCGGGAGTTTGGCGGCCGGAGGTGCTGGATGGCGGGCGAGATCGCGAACCACTTGGAGCTGGCGTTCGCCCGCCGCCGGCGTCTTCGCCGGGGTTTCGTCCGCTGCCGGCGTCTTCGCCGGGGTGTCGCCCGCTGCCGGCGTCTTCGCCGGGGTGTCGCCCGCTGCCGGCGTCTTCGCCGGGGTTTCGCCGGCGCGCGATCCGGTGGGAATCGTCAGGGCGCCGAGGCACAGGAATGCCATGCCGTATCCGAATGCAGCCTTCATTCCGGTTCTCTCCTATTTTGGAGTGCCTTAGATCATGACGCCTCCGCAGCGTCAATTAGTCTGACAATATCCCCGTATGGTCGGCTTCGACGCGACGTGCCTTGCGCTCGCCGCACGCTCCGGTACCGTGCGACGATGATCACACGGCGACAGGCCATCGGCTCCACCCTCTCCCTTGCAGCGACGACGAGCCTCGGCCCGATCGCGGCCTGCGCTGCCGCACCGTCCGCCGGGCGGTTGAAGCAATCGGTCAGCCGCTGGTGCTACGAGAAGATTCCGCTCGACGACCTGTGCGCGTTCGCCGCGAAGATCGGGATGCAGGGGATCGATCTGCTGCAACCGGCCGATTACGAGGTGCCGCGCAAGCATGGGCTGCGCTGCACGATGGGCTATGCGGCGGACGGCATGACGATCGCGAACGGGCTGAACCGGCGCGAGAACCATGCGGCGATCGAGGCGGCGTTCCGGGTCGGCATCCCCCAGGCGAAGAAGTCCGACGTGCCCAACGTCATCGCCTTTCCCGGCAATCGTCGCGGCATGTCCGATGAGGAGGGAGCGGCGAACACCGTCGCCGGCCTGAACCGCGTCAAGCGCATCGCCGAGGATAATGGCGTCACGATCTGCCTCGAACTGCTCAACAGCAAGGTCGATCATGCCGACTATATGGCCGATCACACCGCGTGGGGAGCGCGCGTGATGGAGCAGGTGAACTCACCGAACGTGAAGCTGCTGTACGACATCTATCATATGCAGATCATGGAAGGCGATCTGATCGATACGATCCGCAAGAACATCAAGTGGATCGGACATTTCCACACCGGCGGCGTGCCGGGTCGCCACGAATTGAACGACACGCAGGAAGTGAACTGGCACGGCGTCGCGCGGGCGGTCGCCGACCTGAACTTTCAGGGGTATTTCGCGCATGAGTTCGTGCCCGCCGGCGATCCGCTGCCGGCGCTTCGCGAGGCGGTGCGCATCTGCACGGTGTAGCGCCCCGCGCGGTGCGGCGATTGATCGAACACGAATAATCAACGGACGTTAGCGATAACACCTGCACGTCACGACAGTGGGCGCAGGAGAGAGATTCGTGCTCGACATCAGAGCGGCCGGACTGCCGCACCCGCTATCGCCATGTCCGCCACCGCCGCGCACGGCCGTGGAGTCCGGACTGGAACCCGCCCTCGTCGCGCATCTCGGGCGCAAGGGGTTGCGGATCGCGTTGACCGACGCTCGGGGGCTTCCGCAGCTCACCGGCATCCGCACCTATAGCGCGGATGCCAGTTCCAGCGTCGCCGGCGCGCTGACCGCGTTCCAGCGTGAGCTCGGCCTCGACCGCTTGCCGGAACGGATCGCGATCGCCGTCGCGGGGTTGCCCCGGGGCGATACGATCTCCGTCACGCAGACGCGCTGGTTCGTGTCGCGTTCCGGGCTTCGCGCCATGCTCGGCCGGCCGCCGCTGATCCTCAACGACTTCGAGGCGGAGGCGTGGGCACTCGCCGAGCATCAGGATCGGCGATTCGAGCCGATCGGAGCGTCGCCGCCGATCGATCCGCAGCGCCCCGGCACCTATTGCATCGTCGGCATGACGTCCGGTCTGGGCGTGTCGCTGATGACGCGCCATGCCGATGGCGGCATCGCCGTCGTGGCGACGGAGGCCGGGCATGCCGCTTTGGCTCCCGCATCACGGGCATTGGCGGATCTGACGGCGGCCCTGTTTCCCGACCGCTATCCGGTCGTTGCGGAGCATCTGATCTCCGCGGTCGGACTCGGCACGATCTACGATCATCTTGCTACCGTGCAGAAATCGCCGCGTCGATCGACGACGCCCGAAGCGATCACGCGCAACCGTGCCACGGACCCGGTCGCGCGTCAGGCCTGCGACCTGCTGGCCGAGGCCTTCTCGGCGCATCTCGGCAGTCTGGTCCTGACGTTCGGCGCCTGGGACGGCCTGATCGTGACGGGTGGTCTGGCGAGCGCGTTGCGTCCGATCCTGGCGTCGGATCGCATGCGGGCCGTGTTCGCCGGGACGGGGAAATACGGCCGGCTGCTTCAGGCGATGCCGCGCGCCTTCTGCGATCTGGATCATGCCGAACTGATCGGAGCGGCACAGGCGCTTCGCAGCAGATGACGCTCGGCAGCATTCCAGCCGCTATTCGGAATCATCCGTTCGACCACGAGTAAAATAAGGTATACGAAATTTTCTTGTCCGACTACACGGGGTCAAACGGACGAGGGAACGATCATGACGCCGATTACGCGAAGGTCATTGCTGCATAGCGGCACGGCACTGGCGGCGGTGACGTTTGCGCGGCCCCTGCACGCCGCGGTCGATCGACCGGCGGGGTTGCCAGCTTTGAAGTCGTTGCCGCTGTCGGCGGTACGGCTGAAACCGTCCGACTTCGCGACGGCGGTGACGGTCAACCACCGCTATCTGCTGGGTCTCAGCGCCGACCGGCTGCTGCACAATTTCCGCAAATATGCCGGGCTGGCGCCGAAGGCGGAGATCTATGGCGGCTGGGAGAGCGATTCGCTCGCCGGCCACACGCTTGGTCATTACCTGACCGCGCTGGTGCTGATGAACGCGCAGACCGGCGATGCCGAGTGTCGCCGCCGCGCCGACTACATCGTCGCCGAACTGGCGGAGGCGCAGGCGAAGCGCGGTACTGGCTATGTCGGGGCACTGGGGCGGAAGCGAAAAGGCGAAAGCGCGATCGTCGACGGGGAGGAGATCTTCCCGGAGATCATGAAGGGGGAGATCAAGTCCGGCGGGTTCGACCTCAACGGTTCGTGGTCGCCGCTGTACACCGTGCACAAGCTGTTCGCCGGCCTGCTCGACGTGCACGAGGCATGGGGCAATGCGCAGGCGCTGACGGTGCTGATCGGCCTCGCCACCTATTTCGAGCGCGTGTTCGCGGCGCTGGACGACGCGCAGATGCAGGAGGTGCTGGGGTGCGAATATGGCGGCCTGAACGAAAGTTACGCCGAACTCTACGCGCGCACGAAGGATGCCCGCTGGCTGAAGGTGGCGCAGCGGATCTACGATCGCCGCGTGCTCGATCCGCTCGCCGCGCGGGAGGACAAGCTGGCCGGCTTCCACGCCAATACGCAGGTGCCAAAGCTGGTCGGCCTTGCACGCCTGTACGACCTGACCGGCGACGAGCGATACCGCACCGCCGCGCGCTTCTTCTGGGAGACGGTGACGCAGCACCACAGCTACGCGATCGGCGGCAATGCCGATCGTGAGTATTTCTTCGGACCGGATCGCATCGCCGGCGCCTTGAGCGAGGCGACGTGCGAGCATTGCAACACGTACAATATGTTGAAGCTGACGCGGCAGTTGTTCGCGTGGGAGCCGAACGGCGCGCTGTTCGACTATTACGAGCGCGCACACGTCAACCACACATTGTCGCAGCTCAATCCGCGCAATGCCGGCTTCTCCTACTTCACGCCGATGCTGTCGGGGGCGGCTCGCGAATATGCGCCGGCGGGGGAAGAAGGCTTCGTCTGTTGCGGCGGCAGCGGGATGGAAGCGCATGCCAAGCATGGCGATTCGATCTTCTGGGAGGGGGACCGGATGTTGATGGTCAACCTCTACATCCCGGCGGATGCGACCTGGGCGGCGCGCAGGGCGACGGTGGCGCTGGACACCGGCTATCCCCACGATCCGGAGGCGCGGCTGACCTTCGCGACCTTGGGCAAGGGCGGGCGGTTCCGCGTCGCGCTGCGCGTACCCGGCTGGGCGGCGGGCAAGGAGGCGGTGACGGTCAACGGTCAGGCCGTGCCGGTGTCGCGCACCGCCGGCTACGCGATCGTCGAACGCCGTTGGAAAGCGGGCGACACCGTCGCGATCACGCTGCCGCTGGAGCTGCGCACCGAGGTTGCGGAGGGCGGCGGACCGGTCGCGATCCTGCGCGGGCCGCTGGTGATGGCCGCCGACCTCGGCCCGGCGGAGGACAAATGGACGGGGATGGAGCCGGCCCTGGTCGGGGACGACGTGCTGGCCGCCTTCGCGCCCGTCGCCACCAAGGTATCGACCTTCACCGCCCGCGGTGTCGGGCGGCCCGGCGACCTGACCTTCGTTCCCTTCTACCGCCAGTTCGACCGCCGCAGTGCGGTCTATTTCCGGCAGTTCACGCAAGATCAGTGGCAGCAGGAAGAAGTCGCGTTCAAGGCCGAACTCGCGCGGCAGCAGGACGTGGCGGCCCGCTCCATCGACATCCTGTATTTCGGCGAGATGCAGCCGGAGCGCGATCACAATCTGGAGAGCGAGCAGTCGTGGCCGGTCAGCTATCGCGGGCGTAACGGCCGCGACGTGCGGTCGGGCGGATATATGGCCTTCACGCTGAAGACGCGACCGGGCCCGCTGATCCTGCAAGCGACCTATTGGGGCGAGGACAAGAACCGTGATTTCGATATCTTGGTCGACGACGTGAAGGTCGCGGGCGAGCAGCTGACGGGCAAGGCCCCCGGCAAGTTCATCGATGTCGATTACCCGCTGCCGCCGGCGCTGACCCGCGGCAAGGCGAGCGTGCGCGTGCGGTTCGTGCCGCATGAGGGGCGAACGGCGGGGCCGGTCTTCGGCGCGCGCCTGCTGGCGGGAGCGGGCAAGTGAGGCGCCCGGTCCTGGCCGCCGCCATTTCTGCGCTGTCGCTGGCCGGCGCGTCCACGGCGCAGACCGGCGTGCCCGTCACCGCGCCGGGCAACCCGATCCTTGCCGATGGTCGCTATTACTCGACCGACCCCGCGCCGATCGTGGACGGCGACACGTTGTGGATACTGGCCGGCCGCGACGAGGCGGAAGCGGGCGTCAACGACTTCATCATGAACGAGTGGCAATTGCTGTCGACCAAGGACCCGGCCGCCGGTCGCTGGACGCATTATCCGGCGCTTGTCAAACCGGAGGCGGTATTCGCGTGGGCAGAGCCGGGCAGGGCCTATGCCGGACAGATCGTCAAGGGGCCGGACGGGCGCTTCTATCTGTACGCGCCCGTGCTCCAGCGCGAGAGCAACGCGGCGGACAAGTTCGCGATCGGTGTGGCGGTCGCGGACCGGATCACCGGCCCGTGGCGGGATGCGCATCCCGCCGGACCGATCGTGTCGCAGACGACGCCCGTCGCCAACGACATCCAGAACATCGATCCGACCGTGCTGATCGACGACGACGGCCGCGTCTATTTGTACTGGGGCACGTTCGGGCAGTTGCGCGGGATCGAACTGGCCCGCGACATGGTCACCACAAAGGGGAAGGAGATCGCGGTTCAATCGCTGACCGGCTTCTTCGAGGCGCCGTGGCTGATGAAGCGCAACGGCACCTATTACATGCTGTACGCCGGCAACAATGCCGGGCCGGACCCCGCCTGCACGCCGGCCGTCTATCATGCCTGCATCGCGTACGGCACCGCCGCGTCGCCGCTGGGGCCGTGGACCTATCGCGGGACGGTGCTGAAGCCGGTGAGTTCGACCACCAGCCACCCCGGCGCGGTCGCGTTCAAGGGGCAGTGGTATTTGGCCTATCACACCGCCGATGCGGTCGGCGGCGGCCATTTCCGACGCAGCGTGGCGATCGACCGGCTGGAATGGGACGACAGCGTCTCGCCCGCGGCGATCCGGCCGGTGGTGACGACCCGCCGCCCGGTGCCGCCGCCCGTCCCGACCCGCAACGTTGCCGCCGCGGCGCAGGCGCACGCCTCGAACGAACCGGTGCCGGTGCAATATTGGATCAAGGCGCTGAACGACGGCATCGTCCGGGATGCGCCGCTGCCTCCGGACCTGTGGGGCAGCTGGTCCCCCGACAATCCGCCGCAGCAGTGGATCGAATACCGCTGGCCGCAGCCGGTGACGCTCGACGGCAGCCGCATCCGCTTCTGGGCGGATCATCCCGCCGGCGCGAACGAGGGCGTTGCGCCGCCTGCCGCCTGGCATCTGGAATATTGGGACGGCGCTTGGAAGCGCGTACCGGGGGCGAGCGCCTACGCCACCGTACCCGATGTCTGGCAGGCGGTGCGCTTTCCGGCGATCACGACGCGGTGCCTGCGCGCCGTTTTCGATGCAGCGGGCAGCGGCACGCGCCACGCCGCCGTCGCGGTGTCGGAGTGGGAAGCACTTGCCCCGCGCGCTGCGCCGCCGGTGACGGCGCCGGCGGGTCCGTTACCGGCGTGCGGGTAGAGCGGGGGGCTGGTCGGATCGGCGTTCGGGCTGGGAGCATGGAACCGGCGCAGGGCATTTTGTGACTCCGGGCGGGGTTGATACTCATGCCCTTCAACGTCGGGCGACGGTTCCAGCACCTCCGTGCTCCCGCGGAGGGGGGAGCCCAGTACTGGGTCCTCGCTTTCGCGCGGACACAGGACCGGTACGTGCCCGAAGGGGCGAGAACCCTTTCAGTGTGATTTCCTGAGGTGGCCCTCTCCCTCTAGGGAGCGCTGTTACGGGGTCCCAACTCAGCTCTCTCCCAAAGCAAATTATCGCAAAACCTTCTTCTGCCGCGCCGGGGAAGGCTGGAACCCAGTTGGGATTAGTGCGGTACTCGCCTGAGAATGTTGCCCAACCGGACCCCGGCCTTCGCCGGGGTGGTGATTTGGAGCCGGAAGTGGCGCCGTCTCGCAACGATCCCCCGAAGGGGAGGGACGAGGGTCGGTTCGACCTCGCGCAATCAGATCGCGACTTCTTGCGGTCGTCCTCGACTGGTCGAAGGGGCCGTTCCCACGAGCCACGTCGTCCAGGATCGTGAGAGCGGCATGACACCCCGGCGTCAGCACACCTCCGCGGTCGAGGTCGGCGGCGGCCCCAGCGGCACGCGGGCGGGATGCATGTAATAGGCGTCGCCGGGGACGCGGTGGCGGGTGCCGTAGACTTCGCTCAATACGTTGAACAGGGCGACGTCATAGGCCGCGAGGTCGGTGTCCGACAGGATGCGGCGACCATCGACCACTGCCAGCATGTTCGAATTGAACCAGGTCTGCGTCCCCTCCGCCCAATATTCGTCGACGGTGACGGCGGCATATTCACCCGTCCACATCTTGCGCGCCATCGCCGACGCATAGGCCCGCTCGACACGCGCGTAGAGGCCCGGATCGACCGTCCGTGCCGCCTCCAGGATCGCGTGGGAGAATTCGTGGACGAAGATGTTCTCCCCGTAATAGCGGGTGTCGCGCATCCCGAGCAGGTTCTCCGTCGCGGCACTGGTCAGCGATCCGCCCATGCCGCGCGCGCGCCGGTTCCAGTATTCGGCGTCGGTGAGCTTGCCGATCCGCTGCGGGTAAAGTTTGCGCTCGCAGATGGTCAGCCGCGGATCGTCGATCGTCGGTTTCTTCCAGTCGCGCTGCTCGGGCAGGTCGACCGTGCCCTCCTTCTCACCCATGATCGCGACGCGAAAACCCGACGCGATCATCGCCCGGCGGAGGTCCGGCCGCTCCGCCAGCATCGCCACCGCGATGTCGCGCGCCAGCAGCAGCGCGGTGTCCGGCACCGCGGCGGACGACGCGATCGGAATACCCTCCGCATCGATAAAGCGACGATAGAAGGGATCGAGCTTCAATGTGGCGGGCGGCGGACCGATCATCGCTGCGGCATAGGCGGCCGGCGTCGCCGGTGCATCCTGAGCGCCCGCGGGGATGGCCGTGCAGCCAAGAGCCAGCAGGGCGAACGACCTGATCCGCATCATCGAACGACTTGCTCCCTTTTTATCGTATACGGTATAAACGCGACATTATGTCTGCGTAAAGTGGGGGAGGACGAGAATGCGACCGTTGACGATGTTGGTGCTGGCATGCCTGACGGGCGCGGGTCATGCGAGCCTTGCCGCCGCTGCGGAGCGGGCGTGGGTGTTCGACGACGCGCCCGCCTATCCCGGCGTGACGATGATGCAGGTGTCGGACGAACAGGGATCGGTCAGCGGATCGGTCACGACCGGTTGGTACGGCACGATCCCGATGCAGAACGCCCGCTGGTCCGGCGGCACGCTGACGTTCGATACGCGCAACCTGAACGACCCCGACCGGCCGACGCGGCGCTGGACCGCGCGGATCGACGGCAAGCGTGTGATGCTGGAGGGCGGGTTGTGGCATTCCGACGTGCGCCAGGCGGGTCGCCCGGCCGCCGCAGCGGACGTCGCGGCGCGCACGTTCCGGTCTGCGCCGGACCTGCCGCCGCTCGGTACGCTCGCTCCCGATGGCCTCGCTGCGACGCCACCGATGGGCTGGTCGAGCTGGAACGCGTTCGCCGATCGCATCGACGACGCGACGATCCGCGCGATGGCGGACGCGATGGTCGCGCGCGGGCTGCGCGATGTCGGGTACACGCACATCAACATCGACGACGGCTGGCAGGGGAAGCGCGACGCCGCCGGCGTGCTGCAACCCAACGCCAAATTCCCCGACATGAAGGCGCTGTCGGGCTATGTACATGCCAGGGGGCTGAAGCTGGGCCTCTACACCTCCCCCGGCCCGAAAACCTGCGCGGGGTATGAGGGCAGTTACGGCCATGTCGAACAGGATGCGAAGACCTTCGCCGACTGGGGCGTCGACTACGTCAAATACGACCTGTGCTCGGGCGAGTGGTTCTACGCCGATGCCGACAGCGTCCAGCGCACCTATTTCCAGATGGGTGCGGCGCTGAGGGCGACGGGCCGGCCGATGATCTATTCCCTATGCGAATATGGGCGCTTCGCCGTGTCGTCCTGGGGGCGGCAGGTCGGCGGGCACCTCTGGCGGACGACGGGCGACATCACCGACGATTACAAGACGATGTCCGACATCGGCTTCGTCCGGAATCCGAAATTCGCGCCGGCGGGACCCGGCGGCTGGAACGACCCCGACATGCTGGAGGTCGGCAATGGCGGCATGACCGACGACGAATATCGCACGCACATGACACTGTGGGCGATGCAGGCCGCACCGCTGATCATGGGCCACGACCTGCGCAAGACGACCGCATCGGCAATGCGGATCCTGACCAACCGGGCGGTGCTGGCGATCGATCAGGACGCGCTGGGCGTTCAGGGGCGCCGCGTCCGCACGGAGGGTCAGGTGGAGATCTGGCGCAAGGAACTGGCGAATGGATCGGCAGCTGTGGCGGTGTTCAACCGGGGCACGGCCGCGGCGTCCGTCACGCTGACCGCCGCGGACTTCGGGACGGGGACTGTCGGACAATTGAATGAGCTTTGGTCGGGGCGGAAGGTTCAGCCGACGTCGGCGGTAACTATAGCGCCACATGGAAGTTTAGTTTTACTAATGAAATCGAAGTTACGGTAAGATCATCATGTGGTAGTTTAAGTACACACCCTACAACAGAGTTGACAATCACTCCTACAAAAAGGAAGTATACGATATACATAAGACAATAAGGGGTGGTTGGTATGCTGAGAGGGTTCCGGTTCGGGCCAATGATCGCTGCGGCGGCGTTGGTACCGGCAACGGCGTGGGCGCAAACGACGACCATCGCGACGGCGCAGGACGGCGATCCGCGACAGGATCGGACGGACATCGTCGATCCCACCGGCACCTCCGACACCCCGGAAAGGACCGACATCATCGTGGTCGGTATCCGCGGATCGGTCGCATCGGCGGCCAACAAGAAGAAGAGCGCCAAGCAGATCGTCGACTCGGTGGTGTCGGAGGATGCCGGCAAGCTTCCTGACAACAACGTCGTCGAAGCCTTGTCGCGCGTCACCGGCGTGCAGATCGAAAGATCGCGCGGGCAGGGGCAGGGCATTGCCATTCGCGGGCTGTCCGGCGTGCAGACCACGGTGAACGGCAACGACACCAGTCTGGGCGACGGCCGCTCTCTCAATCTGGCCGACATCCCGGCCGAACTGTTGAAGTCGGTCGATGTCTACAAGACCCGCACCGCCGATCAGGTCGAAGGCAGCATTGCCGGCACGGTCAATGTGGAACTGCGCCGCCCGCTGGACCTGCCGAAGGGCTGGACCGTCGCCGGAAGCGTCAAGGGCATCTACGACGACATTGCGAAGAACGTCAGTCCCTATGGCAGTCTGCTGGTGGCGAACCGCCGCGACACCGGCATCGGCGAGATCGGTTTGCTGGTCAACGCGTCGTGGACGCGGACCAACTACAAGGAGAATTTCATCGAGAGTGAGTCTCCTGATGTGCCGTTCGGCAGCAGTGCAGAGCCCAACTCGCCGCGCGCCGGCCTCCCGGCCGGTTTCGAAAACACGATCATCCCCTACCGCGCCTATTACGGGCTCGAAGAAGGTCGGGTGGATCGCCCCTCAATCAACGTATCCCTGCAATGGCGGGCGAACGACAATCTCGATTTCGTGGTCGAGGGCGGGTATCTTGGGTCGCGGGCGCAGAATACGTCGGATCGCCTGTACGTTCTGACCCGCGAAGGCGGATCGAAGTACACCAATCTCGTCTTGCAGCCGGACGGTCGCACCGCCAAGTCGCTGACCGTCACCGTTCCCCTCGCGTCCGATGGTTCGGGCGGACTGCCGGCGGGCATCGACTCGATCTACAATCGGGCCAAATCCGACCTCTACACCACGAATTTCGAGATGCATTGGCGAAGCGAGCGGGCGCTGCTCAACACGAGCGTCCAGTATAACTGGAGCAAGGACAGCAACGTTCAGGCGGAGCACCTGACACGACCATTCGGGTTGACGACCGCCAACGTAGACTTCGCGTCGGACGCCTATTCGAAGCCGGTACCGTCAATCACGTTCCCCGGCGTCGATCTGGCCAACATCGCCAGCTACGGCGTGGATCGCTACCAGGATCTGGCCGGCGGATCGAAGAATCGCGAGTTTGCAACGCAGAGCGATCTGACGATCATCGCGAGCGAAACGGGCCTGTTGCGGACGATCCAGGCTGGCGTCCGGTTCAACCGCCGCGATCCCAGCCGGTTCTACGGGTACCGGGACGGTCTGCCGCGGATCAATCGGCAACTCACACCGCTGTCGCAGTTCCCCGGCGGCGATCAGGCGGAACTGGTCGGGCCGGACCTTCCCGGCGCGCCGCGCTGGTATCGCATTCCCGGCAACGTCGTATTTGCCAATCGCCCGGACATTCGGGAGTACATCCAGGCCAACGATCCCGGCAACGCCACCCGCTTTGCGACGGAAGAGATTCCTTCGGACCGAGGCCAGACCTATGTCGGACGGGAAAATCGCCTCTCCTATTATGCCCAGATCGGCTATGCGTTCGACCTGCCGGTTCCCGTCGATGGGCTGATCGGCGTCCGGTACACCAATACCTGGGGAAGCTCGAGCAGCTACAATTTTCGTCCCGGGAACGCGTCGACCGGTGGCGAGGACATCGTCGAGTTTGCGCCGGATCGCGGCAATTATGCCGATATCCTGCCGAACGCGACGGCGACGATCCACTTCACGCCGAAGGCGCAGTTGCGCCTGTCCTATACCACGAACGTACAGCGCCCGAGTTTCTACGACCTCCGCCCCTTCTACTACGCCGACACGCGAGCCGTGCCGCCGGTCATCTTCGCGGGTAATCCGGCCCTGAAAGCCCAGCGTGAGCAGGCGTTCGACGCCAGCGCCGAATATTACTTCGGGCGTGGCGGTCAGCTTTCGCTGGCGGGCTATTACAAGAAAGCGACCGGGTTTCTGTACTATAGCCGCGAGGTTGCCCCCGATCTCGGCGCGTATGGCTTGCCGGGTCAAAGTGGCTTCATCGAACAGCAGCGGAACGCCGGCGACGGTACCTTCGCCGGTCTGGAAGCGACGGCACAGACGTTCTTCGACGTGCTGCCGGGTTTTTGGAGCAATTTCGGTGTCAGCCTGAATGCTAGCTACATTCTGAAGGCCCGTGTCGAATATCCCTACCCGGAAGATTTTCCCGGTGCCTATGACTCCACCAACACGTCGAAATGGACGGCCAATGCCGCACTGTTCTACGACACTCCCAAATTCAGCACTCGCGTCGCGTTCAATTACCGGTCGGCCTTCCGCTTCTTCATATGGACGAGCAACCCGGAATACTCCTTCTACAATGATGATACGTATCGCCTGGACGCGGCGATCAACTATACGCCGGTCAAGTTCATGACCCTCTCGATCGAGGGCACGAACCTGCTGGGGAATGACGTCTATCGCTACTTCGGTAAGGAGAACCTGCTGCCGCTCGGGGTCCGGACGCTCGCCCGCACGGTGCAGGCCAGCGCGCGCTTCCGCTTCTAGCGCGCATCGATCGGCCGGTCGGCTGGCAGCCGGCCGATCGATCGCGGCCACACCGCCCTGTTCGCGCATCGCACCGCGCGCTATTGTCGTGCGATGACCGGCAAGCGGCGCATCCTGATCGTGGGCGGGGGAACGGCGGGGTGGCTGACCGCGGCCTATCTCGCCCGCGCGCTGGGCTCCGCGGTCGACATCGTCCTGCTCGAGTCGCCCGATATCGCGACGGTCGGGGTGGGCGAGGGCACGTTCCCGACGATCCGCGAGACGCTGCGCTTCCTCGGCATCGACGAAGCCGCCTTCGTGCGGGAGGCGGGGGCGACGTTCAAACAGGGCGTTCGTTTCCGCGACTGGCTGCAGGCTCCTGCGGACGATCACCGCCACAGTTATTTCCACCCGTTCGAGCCGCCCTTTGCCGGCGACGGCGCGAACCTGATCCCGCACTGGCTGGCGCAGGATGCAGGCGCCCGTCCCTCCTTCGCGGAGGCCGTGACGATCCAGAACCGTGTCGCCGACGCCGGCCGCGCGCCGAAACAGGCGGGGGAAGGCGATTTCGAGGGGCCGCTCAACTACGCCTATCATTTCGATGCGGTGCGGATGGCCGCCGTGCTGGCCGACCGCGCGCGGGAACTCGGCGTCGTGCATGTTGCGGGGCGCGTGCTGGACGTGGTGCTCGACGGTGGCGGCTCGATCGCGCGGCTCGACACCGAAGCGGGCGCACTGACCGCCGACCTGTTCGTCGACTGCACGGGCTTCCGAGCGGAGCTGATCGGCCGGGCGTTGGGATCGCCCTTCCATTCGGTCGCGGACCAGTTGTTTACCGACCGCGCCCTGACCTGCAAGCTCCCCTACGACCGGGCGGACGCGCCGATCGAGAGCGCGACGATCGCGACCGCGCATGCGGCGGGCTGGATCTGGGACATCGGTCTGGCCGGCGCGCGCGGGATCGGCTGCGTCTATTCCAGCCGGCATATGGACGACGACGGCGCGGCCGCGGTGCTGGCGGATTATCTGGGCCCGCGCGCCGAGGACGTGTCGCCGCGCCTGCTGCGTTTCCAGGCGGGCTGGCGCGAGCGGCAGTGGATCGGCAATTGCGTCGCAGTGGGGCTGGCGGGCGGCTTCCTCGAACCGCTGGAGTCGACCGGCGTCGTCCTGATCGAGGCGGCGGCGGGGATGATCGCCGAACTGTTCCCACATCATGGACCGGTCGATCTGCCCGCTGGCCGGTTCAACGACCTGATGACGGCGCGCTACGCCCGAATCGTCGATTTCCTGAAGCTGCATTACTGCCTCAGCCGCCGATCGGAGCCGTTCTGGCGCGACAATGCCGATCCGGCGAGCATCCCGGCGAGCCTGAAGGCGCTGCTCGACCAGTGGCGCTATCGCCCGCCGAGCCGGTTCGACTTCGCGCGCGAGGTCGAGTCCTTCGCGTTCTTCAACTACCAGTACATCCTGTACGGCATGGAATTCCGCACCGACTTGCCGGACGGGCGGGGCGATGCCGCGGAGGCGGAGCGTCAGTTCGCGCGGATCAGGAGCTTCGGCGACCGCGCCAGTCGCGACCTGCCGTCGCACCGCGCGCTGGTCGAACAGATGTCCCGCGCCGCGCCTAGCCGCGTGCGAAGAAGTTCTTGAGCCACACCGGGCCACTCCGCGACGCCTGACGCCAGTCGCCGTCGTCGCCCTCCGCGCGCGCCGAATAGCTCCACGGGTCGACGGTGCGCACCTTGGCGAGGCGATACGCCGCCGGCGTGCGGGTCGCGATCGTCAGGCTATGCTCCAGCGCGGTCGCGGCGACCATGCCGTCGCGGAGATGCGCCAACCCCAGCGCCGCTGCCCGCCGCGCCGTGGTCGCGTCGAGCGACAGGATGCGCCCCTCGAACGCGGACATCAGGGGGCCGTCGATCCATCGCCGGATCGTCGCCGCGCCGGCCTTGTCCGCTTTCTCCACCTGCACCGCGCCCGCGCCCAGTTCGGCGACCGTCAGGGCGGACACGAACAGCGTCGACAGCATCTGCGCCTCTGCCCAGCGGATCATCGCCGGGTCGGCGTCGCGCTGCCGGATCGCGCGCAGCGCCCACACGACGGGCGTATCGAGCAGGTACATCAGGCGAGGCCGCCACGGATGCGCTGCCAATCCGGTTCGACGGCGACGGGCTCGTCCTCCGCGATCTGGTCGAGCCAGCCGTCGCGTGGCCCGGCAAGCTGCTGGAATGCATCGAAGCTTAGCAGCACATGAGTCGGCTTGCCGCGGTCGGTGACGAACACGGGCTCCTCGCGCGCGAGCCGCTTTGCCTGACTGACGTCCTGATTGAAGGCGCGGCTGGTGACCACTTTCATGAACCTACCTGCCTATTTTTCCGGAATAAAGATGTAGGTACGATACTAGCTTGTTGCGGTGACGCAACGCTTTGTCGCAGCAGCAGCAAAATCGCGTGTCGACAATGCGAAGCCTGCTTGCGCGCAGCCCCGCGGCACGCTTCCTACGGCTGATAGACGAGGCGCGGAAGCCTTGCCGCGGGAAGAGGAACGACGATGAGCGGGTGGATGGACAGCCTGAACGGGACCGTGGCAGGCTTGCTGGGGCCGCATGGTCCGGCGGTGCAGGCGGCTGAGCAGAGCTATGCTCCCGGCGATTTCAGCATCCACTTCTTCCTGCAACTTGCCGTCATCCTCGTGACGTGCCGCGTGGTCGGCTGGCTGGGCCGGAAATATCTCGGCCAGCCACAGGTCGTCGGCGAGATGATCGCCGGCGTCGTGCTTGGGCCGTCGCTGCTCGGCCTCGTCCTTCCCGGACTACAGGGCGCGATCTTCCCGAAGGAGACGCGCAACGTGCTCTACGCTGGCGCGCAACTCGGTGTCGGACTGTACATGTTCCTCGTCGGCACCACGCTGCGCCTCGATCATTTCCGCAGCAAGGCGAAGGCCGCGTCAATGGTGTCGATGGCGGGGATCGCCGCACCGTTCGCGATCGCGGTGCTCATCACGCCGCTGCTGCTGACCGTGCCGGGCCTGTTCGCGGCGGGCATCAGTCAGGTCAACGCGACGCTGTTTCTCGGCGCTTGCATCGCGCTGACGGCGTTTCCGATGCTGGCGCGGATCATCAACGAGCGCGGGCTGGCCGACTCGTCGCTCGGGACGCTGTCGCTGACCGCGGGGGCCTTCGACGACGCATGTTCGTGGTGCGTGCTGGCGATCGTGCTGGCGACGTTCGGCGGTGGTGCTGGCGTCGCGATCCTCGCGATCGGCGGCGGGCTGGCGTGGGCGGCGTTCGTGATCCTCGCCGGGCCGCGTCTGCTCGCGCCGCTCGCGCGGATGGTCGAGCGGGAAGGGCAGTTGAGCATGACCGCCTTCGCGTTCGTGATGATCGCGTTCTGCACGTCGGCGTTCCTGATGGACGTGGTCGGTATCCACGCGATCTTCGGTGGCTTCATCCTCGGCGCGGTGATGCCGCGCGGGCTGCTCGCGACCGAACTCAAGCGCAAGCTGGAGCCGCTGACGGTCGTTCTGCTGCTGCCGATGTTCTTCACCTATTCGGGGCTGAACACCCGCATGGACATGGTCAATTCCGGGTCGCTGCTGCTGATCGCGTTCGGCATCCTCGTCGCCTCGGTGCTGGCGAAGGGCGGCGCCTGCTACCTCGCGGCGAGATTGTCGGGGGAAGACAACCGCACCGCGCTGGGGATCGGCGCGCTGATGAACTCGCGCGGGTTGATGGAGCTGATCATCATCAACATCGGCCTTCAGAAGGGCATCATCGGCCCGACCCTGTTTGCGATGCTGGTGCTGATGGCGATCACGACGACGATGATGGCCACCCCGCTGTTCGAGCTGTTCTATGGTCGTCGCGGTCGCGAGTCGGGCGAGCTGGCGGAGCTCGCCCGGTCGAACTGACCGCGCGACGTTACGGGTAACGGACGGGTGCGGGCTGCTCCGGCAGGGGAATGAACTCGTGCTCGTCCGGCACATGCGCGAAGCGATCCGCCTGCCAGTCCGCCTTCGCCTGTTCGATACGATCCTCGCGGGAGGAGACGAAGTTCCAGAAGATGTGGCGGCGCTCGGGGAACGGCTCGCCACCGATCAGCATCAGCCGCGCGCCGTGTTCGGCGTGCACCACGATCTCCGCCCCCGGCTTGAACACCACCAGTTCGCCCGTCGCGAAGCCGCCGGTCTGGCCGACCACGCCGATCGACCCCGATACGACGTAGATCGCGCGCTCGACGTGCTCGGCCCGAAGTTGGTAGCGCGCACCCGGCTGAAGCTGGATGTCGGCATAGACGAGGTCGGAGAACGCCTTCACCGGCGAGACCAAACCGTCCGACGTGCCCGCCACCAGCGTCAGGCGCGTGCCGTCCGCCTCCGCGACCGGGATCTCGTGCGATTTGTAGTGGGCGAAGTCGGGCGCGACCTCCTCCATCCGCGTCGGCAGCGCCAGCCACGTCTGCAGACCGAACAGCGACGCCTCCCGCTCCCGCCACTCGGGTGCGGTGCGTTCCGAATGGACGATGCCGGAGCCCGCCGTCATCCAATTGACCTCGCCCGGCCGGATCGCCTGCACCGAACCGACGCTGTCGCGGTGCAGGATCTCGCCCTCCAGCAGGTAGGTGACCGTCGCCAGCCCGATATGCGGGTGCGGACGCACGTCCAGCCCTTCGCCGCCGCGAAACGCCGCCGGCCCCATCTGGTCGAAGAAGATGAACGGGCCGACCATCCGCCGATGCGCGGACGGCAGCGCGCGGCGCACGGTGAACCCGTCGCCCAGATCGCGGACCGGGGGCAGGATCACCTGCTCGACCCCCTCGATATCGCTGGAACGGATGGACATGGACTTGCTCCGAGAGAAAATGGCCGCCGGGTGTAACGCCCGGCGGCAGGTAAGGTCAGGCGGCGTCGACCAGAATGATCTCGCTGTCCTCGATCGCGGTGATCGTCAGCGTATCCGTATCGCTGATCGCGACGCCGTCACGCGCATTCGCGCGCTGCCCCTCGATCTCGACCGCACCGGTGGCAGGCACCAGATAGGCGCGGCGTTCCTTGCCGAGCGGATAGGCCGCGGTTTCGCCCGCCTTCAGCGTCGCACCGACGACCCGCGCATTGGTGCGGATCGGCAGCGCGTCGTCGTCGTTGGCGAACCCCGACGCCAGCGTCACGAACCGGCCGGAGCGCTCGCCCTTCGGGAAGGGCCGCGCGCCCCAGCTGGGCTTCTCGCCGGTGCGGGTCGGCTGGATCCAGATCTGGAAGATCTTCGTCGTCACGTCCTCCTTGTTGTACTCGGCGTGCGCGATGCCGGTCCCGGCGGACATCACCTGCACGTCGCCGGCCTCGGTTCGACCGTGATTGCCGAGATTGTCCTGATGCGTAATCGCGCCTTCGCGGACATAGGTGATGATCTCCATGTCGCGGTGCGGGTGTGGGGGAAATCCGGACTGCGGCGCGATCGTGTCGTCGTTCCAGACGCGCAGATTGCCCCAGCTCTCCCGCTTGGGATCGTAGTAATTGGCGAACGAGAAATGATGCTTCGCGTCGAGCCAGCCGTGATTGGCACCGCCGAGCGACGAGAAGGGGCGAAGTTCGATCATGTCCGTAGCTCCTTGCTGGAGGATGGCCGGATTGTCTCCGCTGCCGTCCCCCGTTCCGATGACGTGGAAATAGGCGCTCTCGACATGATCGATCAGTGGGATAAAGTGAAACCGAACGTTCGAGGAAGTTGTAATGTCAGGACCGGGCACGCCGACGCTCGATCAGTTGCGCGTATTCCTGGCGGTGGTGGAGACGGGCAGCTTCGCCGCGGCGGGCCGACGGCTGAACCGGGCGGTATCCGTCGTCAGCTACGGCATCGGCAATCTGGAAGATCAGGTTGGGCTGCGCCTGTTCGACCGGGAGGGGACCCGCAAACCGCAGCTGACCGTGGCCGGCCGCGCCGTGCTGTCGGAGGCGCGCGGCATCGCGCACGGGATCGACGAACTCCGCGCCAAGGTGAAGGGGCTGCTGGAGGGGCTGGAGGCGGAGGTGAACCTCGCCGTTGACGTGATGCTGCCGGCGGAGCGGCTGGGGCGCATCCTGCGTGAGTTCGCGGTCGCCTATCCTACGGTTGCGCTGCGCCTGCATGTCGAGGCGCTGGGGGCGGTCACCGCGCTGGTGCTGGACGGCAAGGCGGTGGTCGGCATCTCCGGCCCGCTCGCGGCGGGGGTGGAGGGGGTCGACTGCAATTCCGCCGGATCGGTCGCGCTGGTGCCCGTCGCCGCGCCCGATCACGAGCTGGCGCGGATGGAGCGGATCCCGCCAGGTGCGGGCCGCAACTTCACGCAGCTCGTGCTGACCGATCGGTCGCCGCTGACCGAGGGGCAGGACTTTTCGGTGATGAGCACGCGGACGTGGCGGCTCGCCGATCTGGGGGCGAAGCATGCGTTGCTGCGGGAGGGAATCGGGTGGGGCAACATGCCGCTGCCGCTGATCCAGCCCGATCTGGTCGCGGGCACGCTCAAGCAATTGGCGATGCCCGATCATCCCGGCGGTATCTATCGCTTCGCCGGGGTCTGGCGACGCGACACCCCGCCGGGCCCGGCGGCGTCGTGGCTGCTCAACCGCTTCGTCGAACTCGGCCGCGACGATCGCGAGGCGGCGGGGCTGGGCGATATCTAGAATGCCGCGTCGAGTCCCAGCCGGACCGTCCGGGGCCGCAGCGGCGTGACCTGATCGCGGCCGGTGGTGAACGGCGTGCCGAGCGCGAAGCGGTTGCCGCGCTCGTTCGTCAGGTTCGTCACGCCCGCGCTGATCCCGATCGCACCCAGCCCGATGCGCGCGGTGACGCCGCTGTCGAGATAGCTGCCCTGGAGCTGGCCGAGTACCGGCCCGACGCCGAGCCGCGAGGATCCGACATAGCGCAGCCACCCGTCCACCTTCAGGTCGGCCGACGACCCCAGGTCCCGCGTGTAGACCGCGCCGGTGCGGGCGGTGACGCGCGCGGTGTTCGGGATCTGGCTCAGCCGCGCGGCGACCTGCGCGCGGGCGGCGGCGGGATCGACGGTGAAGCTGCCGACCAGATCGAACAGCCGCACCGCGGACGGCTCGTCGATCCGGCCGTCATTGTAGGACAGCGCCGCCTCCACCCGCAGGCCGTCGCTGATGCGTGCGCCGAGCGTGCCCTCGATCGTCCACAACCGGCCGTCGCCGATATTCGCGGTGCTGGGCAGGCCCGATCCGTCTATGAAGTCCGCCTGGATGTCGCGCCATGCGGTGTGCGCGAGCGTCAGCGATCCGTCGAACCGGTCCGATCCGGCGCGCCCGGTGCGCAGCCCCGCCTCGATCGTCGCGACGCGGTCGTTCTGGAACCGGCGCACGAAGTCGCTCTCGATCGCCAGTCCGCCGGGCCGGAAGCCCTGTTGATAGCGCGCGAACATCTGCAGGCGCGGGGTCAGGTCGACCAGGGCCGCGGCGGACGGCAGGACGATCGTCTGCTTGCGGCGTGCGCTCATCGCCAGCAGCGCGATCGGCACGCGCGCGGCGATGTCCTCGCCCGCGCCGTCCAGCACCGAATGCGTGACGCGCAGCCCGGCGGTGGTCAGCAGGCCGGGGAGCAGCCGCACGCTGGTCTCGCCGTACAGCGTCGCCTCCCGGATCGAATTCACGACGCCGGTCGTCGGCTCCAGCGCGCCGGGTGCGCCGAACAGGCGGGTCAGGCGCGTGCGGTTGTGGATGTAGCTGAACCCCGCCAGCCACCCCGAACCGTCCGGGGCGGACGACCACAGCCGCGTCTCGTTCGCCTGCATGCGCGTGCGGTTCGCCTGCGCGAACAGCCGCACCGGCGAGTCCGGCGCTGTCGCGTCGTAGCGTTCCATCAGGTCGTGCGCGGTGACGCCGCTGGTCGAGCGGACATGCACCGTGCCGAGCAGGCCAGATACGACGAGCTGCGCCTGTCCGAAATCGGCGCTGAACCCCTCCGTCACCGGCGCGGCACGGGTCAGCGGCGGGTCGCCGCGATCCGCATATTGGCTGTCCGCGCCGCGGATGCGCTGACCGATGCCGATCAGCTCCACGCTCCAGTCGCTGGACAGGTCGATACGAGCGGCGGCGCGACCGCCCTCGATGCGGGTGCGGTTGACGTCGGTGCGGTCGAGCAGCGGCTTGTCGATATACCCGCCTTCGGTTGAGGCGTTGGCGACGAGGCGGATGGCGAGCCGATCGGCGACCAGCGGCACGTTCGCGACCAGTTGCGTGTCCGCGCCGGGCGCCCCGTGCTGCGTCACCGATCCGCCCAGCGTCGCGGAGCCGCCGAAGCGCGTCGGGTCGGGCGCGTTCGGCACCAGCCGGATCAGCCCGCCGAGCGATCCCGCGCCGTACAGCGTTCCCTGCGGCCCCTCCAGCACCTCCACCGCCGCCAGGTCGGACAGGCGCAGGTCGGGATCGGGCGCGTTGTAGCTCAGGCGCAGGTCGCCGAAATACTGGCCCACCGTCGCCTGGGTCGGACCGGTGAAGCTGGAATCGGCGATGCCGCGGATGAACAGCTTGTTGCGGCCCGCACCGAGATAGGTGGAGGCGACGCTGGTCAGCCGGTTCGCCAGCCGGTCGGTGCCGCCCGCGCCGCCGAACTCCAGCTCGCTGCCGGTGACGCGCGCGAACTGCCCCGCGAAATTGTCACGCGTGGTACCACGCTTGCTGGCGGTGACGACGATATCGCCGCCTTGATCGGAGGCTATGTCCGGCCGGGGAGCCGCCCGGCGCACGACCACGCGAGCGGGTCGCATGGCGGGGCGGCGGGGCACCAGCCGCCAGCTTCCCGGGCCGATCGCCACCAGTTCGGCATCGGCACGCCGGGCGATCAGCGCCAGTGCGGCAGCCGGCGTCCACCGCCCGCGCAAGGCCGGCACCCGCTGCGCCCACAACCGCGGCTCCGGCACGACGACGCTGACCCGCGCAATCCGGCCGAGCGCCACGACCTGCTGCCCGACGCTGCCGCCCGGCAGGTCGAGCGACACGCTCTCGGCCGCAGCCGGAGCCGCAACGAGCGTGACGGCGGCCGCGACCGCGGTGCGGATCACGGATGCGGTTCCAGCGTCCACCCGTCCGCGTCCTGCCGCACCGTCACGTCGAGCAACTGGCCGAGCAGCGCCGGCCGCCGTTTCAGCGCCTGCACGTCGAGCGTCCCGCGGAACATGCGCCGCGCGACGGCGGGCGCGGCGCGGACCGGCTGACCGAGCTGGCGCGACAGGTCGGCCGCGACCTCGTCCAGCGGCACGCCGTCGAACGCCAGCCGCCCCTCTTGCCACGCCCCGACATCGCCCGGTTCCACGGCCAGCCGCCGCAGCGAGTCGCCCTCGGCGACCACCGCCTGACCGGGATCGAGGCGGAGCGCCGCGCCGTCCGGATCGATCATCACCGCGCCCTCCGCCACCGAGACGCGGGTGCGCTGCGCGTCCGTCTTCACGTTGAATACGGTGCCGAGATCGACCAGCGTCAGGTCGCCGACGCCGACCGCGAACGGATGCGCGGCGTCGTGGCGAATGCGGAACAGCATCTCGCCACGCTCGACCGTCGCCACGCGCGGCGCATTGTGGTCGAGCCGCACCTTCGATCCGCCGGCGAGCACGATACTGCTGCCGTCCACCAGCGCGACGATGCGCTGCTCGCCCGGTGCGGTCTCGACCGCATAGGGGCGTGGTGTCTCGGTCCACACGCCCAGCCCGATCGCGCCGGCGAGCACCGCTGCGAGGGCACCACCGATCCAGCGTCGGGTGTACCGGCGCGCGGGCCTGTCGTCGTTCGCCGCAATCAGATCGCTTGCCGGAACCGTCACCGGCGACAGCGCTGCCACATCCGCCGTGACATCGTGCAGCGCGGCGACCGCCCGGTCGTACCGCCCGGACCGCGAGGCATCATGCTCCAGCCACAGTGTGAACGCGTCCCAGTCGGCGTCCGGCCCCTCCATCCGCAACGCCCAGCCGAACGCTTCGTCGTCGAGCGGGGTAGAGTTGTCGTTCATCGTAACCGCTCCTTCAGGTCGGCCAGGGCGCGGCTGGCGATCCGCAGGTCGCTCTCGACGGTGCTCAGGCTGACGCCCAGTTCCGCCGCCACCTCTCGCTGCGCCGCGCCGTCGATCCGCACGCGCCGGAATACCGCCTCCCGGCGCGAGCCCAGCGTCGTCAGCAGCGCCGCGACTTCGCCGGCTTCCTGACGCGCCGCGACGCTGCGGTCGGCGGCCGGCTGTTCCTGCGCGTGACGGTCGCTCCACGCCTGATCGCGCGCCTCCGCCTGTCGGCGCGCGCGGTAGCGATCGATCATCAGCGTGTCCGCCGCACGGTACAGATACGCCAGCGGATTGCCGATCGGCCCATCCGCGCGTCCCGCCACCTTCAGCCATACGTCGTGCGCCAGATCCTCCGCGGCATCGCCCGCCCCCCGCGCCAGCAGGAATCGCACCAGCTTGTCGCGATTGGCCAGGAATACGACCTCTAATCCCGCGTGGGGCGCGGGGGCAGGTCCGGGGGGCGGCATGATGATGACCGGTCGAATGGGACGGAAGACGGCTCGTCTAGCCGATGCGCGGGCATGCGGAAAGGCGCTCCACCCGTGGGGCGGGTGGAGCGCCGGTTCGCCACGCGTGCGGGGGCTGGGCACGCGGGAATTCGCCTAGAAGGCGAATTGCAGGGCGGCGCGCGCGGTCAGCGCCACGTCGCCGAAGCGCTGTTCGGCACCGACTTCGCCGCTCAGGCGGACTTCGGTGGTGCCGGTGATCGCGCGGACGCGGCCGGTCCAGCCGCCGCCGCGCTCTTCCGGATCGAGCGTAAAGGCCGTGCCGCTGCCGAAGCTGGCGGTGGTGCGGCCGATCGCGCCCGAGATGCGTTCGCGCCGGCCGCCCTCGACCTCGATCCGGCTCCACTGCGAATACCGATCGTCGCCACCGAAGTTGATGCCCGCCGCCAAGGTCGCCGTGACCGCCAGTTCGTCGCTGCTGCGCTTGCGCACGGTCAGGTCGTATGCGGTGCCGCCGCCGGTTTCCCGGTACGCGTCCTCGTTGAGCTTGTGATATTCCAGGGCGACGATCGGCCGCAGGCTGAACTGGCCGACGACGTGCTCGTACGACACGGAGCCGGAGCCGGAGTACAGCATGCCGTTCCAGTCGGAATCCGCCCGGCGCTGCACCGTTTCCGATCCGATCGCGCCGTCGAATTGGCGCACCGCGTCGAACGACAGGAAGGCGGCGGAGCCGCGGACCTGCGCGGCCAACCCGCCCCAATGGCCGCGCCAGTGTCCCGCCAGTTCGTACTGGCTGTGGTTGACGCGGTTGACCGCCACGCCCTCGTTGTCGCGACCGCGCAGATAGGCGAACGAGACGCCGATGTTGCCCATCTGCGATTTGCGCTCCAGCCCCCCGCTCATGCCCCAGCCGCGCACGTCGTAGCTGGTGGTGCTGCGCGCGCCCTTGGACGAGTCCCAGCCGACGGGGGCGAGCCACATGCCCCAGCGGCCTTCCTCCGCGAACGACCCCGCGGGGTCGCGCAACTGCCCGGCGGCGGCTCGCGACGCCAGCGTCACGCTCTCGAACACGCCCCCGGCATAATTGGGCAGCATCTGGTCGATCGCGGCCCGGAACGCCGCACCGTCGTAGAGGCCGCGGATCGCCGCGCCGACCTTCGCGTCGCTGCCGATCGCGGTGTCGATCGCGTCGAACGCGCTGGTGCCGGCGGCGTTCAGGCCAAGCTCGGTCCGGGCCTTGCGCGCGACCTCCACCGCAATCTCGTTCGGGGCGCTGGCGACGATCGCGCCCTTGTACAGGAACGGCACCGCCGTGCTCGCCAGCGTCAGGTTGGTCGCGCCGGTCAGGGTGCCGGACCGCAGCACGACGTAGCGGCCGGTGATGTCGGTGCCGCCCGTCACGCGCAGCGCCAACTGGCTGTTCGCGCCGATCGTCGTCGCGCCGTTCACGACGATCAGGTTGCCGGTGGGGTTCGCCTTGTCGAGCGCGACGCTCAGCACCGACTGATCGCCCAGCGTCAGCGACCCGATCGTCGCCCCGCCCGTCGCCCCGAATGTGCCGCCGCCGGATGCGACGGTGACCGCCAGGTTGGCGGCGTTCGTCAGTCGGCCGGCAAAGACGCCCTTGCCGGTGATTGCGAGCACGTCCGCGCCGCCGCCCGCGAAATCGGCGATGCCGTCGAACCGGCCGGTGCCGCCGATCGCCAGCGTGTCCGCACCGCTGCCGAAGGTCGCGGTGCCGGCGAAGATGCTGGCACCGGTCATCTCCAGCCGGTTGCTGCCGCCGCCGAACGATACGTCGCCCGACACCGATCCGGCCTGAAGGTCGAGACGGTCGTTGCCCGATCCGAACCGGACCGCGCCGGAGATGGCCGGGGCGGCGGTCTGGCCGGTGACCGCGATCTGGCGAACGGTCGCGCCTATGGTGTTCGCGGAAAGGTCGATCGCGACGGAACGGGTGGCGTCCGCCCCCGCCGCACCGATCGTGCCGCTATTCTCCACCAGCGTCACCCCACCGGTGCGGTCGAGGATCGCGACCGCGGTCGCTCCCGTCGCGGACGTGCGGATCGCGCCGGTGTTGCGGATCGTCGGCACCGTTGCGCCGCTGTCGATCAGGATCGCCGCCGAGCGCGTATCGGCAACGCCGCCGCCCGTCGCCGTGACGGTGCCGCCGACGCGCAGTTCCGGCGTGGACGCGCCCGCGCCGAAGCGGATCGCTGTGGCGGACGCGCCAACCGCGGTCGCCTGCACCGTGCCGCCGACCGCGACACCCTGCGCGATCGTGACATTGCCGCCGAGCCCGCCGATCGCCAGCGCCGTGGCGGTGACGCCACTATAGACGCCGTTGCCGGTCACCCGTCCGTTGACGATCAGGCCCGCGTTGGGCGCGGGCGTGCCGGCGACCGCGCCGATCGTCACCGCCCGCGTGGCGGAGCCGATCTGGAACGCCGGTGCCGCGCCGTAAGTGACGATGTCGCCGACCTTGCCGGTGGCGTTGGACAGGGTGATGCCGCCGGCCACATCGCCCGCCACGATCAGCGCCGATCCGCCCTGCAACAGGTCGTCCGCGTCCAGCTTCGACACGTCGGCGGGCGCGGTGGTCGATCGATAGCCGGTGCTGCCGATCAGCCCCTCGACGATCAGCGCGCCGCCGATGTTGCCGTCCAGCCGTGCGCCCACCGCATCGCGGCCGGTCGCGGTGATCGTGCCGCCCAGCGTGACGGCACCGGACACGTTTTCGGTACGGACGCCGACGCTGCGGTCGCCCAGCACGTTGGTCTTGCCGCCGTGCGTCACCGCGCCGGTCAGCGGTCCGCCAAGATAGATCCCGGCGGAATCATTGCCCTCTACCGTGATCTCGCCACTGTTCGCGACGGTGCCGGTGAACGCGCCCGCGGTGCGGATGCCGGTGCGTAGGGAGCCCTGAGCGAACGGGCCGTCGAGGTCGCCGTCCTTGTCCGCATCGGTGGCGGTATAGGTCTCGTCGACGATGATCTTGCCGCTGTTCGAGATGTCGCCGCGCACGCCGGCCTGCGCCAGGATGCCGGTCGCGCCGTTCGCGTCGGTGATCTGGATCGTGCCGGCATTGGCGACATTGTTGTTGCTGTCGATCGTCACCGCGACGCCGCCGGTGGGCACGATGCTGCCGGCCGAGGTGATGCTGATATTGTCCGCGGCTCCCGCCCTGACTGTGGAGGTGCGGACCGGCGTCGTCTGTTTCGTGGCGATGCTGGTCTGGGCGGGGGCGGAGGTTGCGACGATCAGGGCGAGCGGCGCGGAGGAGGCGAGGAGCAGGCGGTACACGGAAATTCCCCTTCGGATATCTTCTGACATCCAGACGGAGGCGATGCGCCGGAACCTTGAACGGTGTGTCCGATGTTTAGAAACCTCAGCAAAATCAGATCGTTGGTCCGTGCATGCTGTCGCTGGCCCCGCAAGCGCTCGTCACGCCCGAAGACCGGGAGCGCGGTTTGACCCTGCTCGTTCGGGAGGCAGCCTTTTCCGGCGGTACGGCGGCGTTGACCACCGGCGTGATCCTGACCGCGTTCGCGCTGCACCTCGGCGCGTCGAACGTGATGATCGGCGTGCTGGCGAGTGCCCCGTTCCTCGCGCAGTTGTTGCAGCTTCCCGCGATCGGGCTGGTGGAGCGGTGGCGCAATCGCAAGGCGATCTCGGTCGGCACCAGCCTGATCGGACGGGCGATGCTGGCGGTGATGGCGGTGCTGGCGTTCTTCGCCGGCACCGGCCCGCTGCTGATCTTCCTCGCGGCGCAGGTCGTGCTGTGCGGGCTCGGCGCGATCGGCGCGTGTGCGTGGAACGCATGGATGCGCGACCTCGCGCCCGAAGAGCGGCTGGGACAGGTGTTCGCCCGGCGCACCGCGTGGCTGACCGCGATCAGCGTCGTGCTGGGGCTGGTCGCGGCCCTGGCGCTGGACCGTACCGCGCCGGGCTCGTCCGCACGCGACTGGGTGTTCGCGGCGATGTTCGGTGCGGGTTGCGTCACCGGCCTGATCAGCGCGCGGCTGGTGGCGGGCATGCCGGAACCGCTGATGCCGCCCGCGCACGGCCCGGTGAATGTCGGCGAGCTGGTCCGCCAGCCCCTGCGCGACGGCAATTTCCGGCGGCTGCTGGTGTTCGTCGCCAGTTGGCAGTTCGCGATCAACTTCGCGACGCCGTTCTTCACGATCTTCATCGTCCGGCAACTGCGCTTCGACCTGAGTTTCGTGGTGCTGCTGAGCGTGCTCAGCCAGATCGCCAACATCCTCGCGCTGCGGACCTGGGGAACGCTGAGCGACCGCTATGCGAACAAGTCGGTGCTGGCGGTGTGCGCGCCGACCTACATCGTCGCGATCGTCGCGATGATCGGCGCATCGCAGTTCGGCTCGCGCGAGATCGTGAAGCTGTGGCTGGCGCTGCTCCAAGTCGTCATGGGCGCATCGATCGCGGGGGTGACGCTGACCAGCACCAACATCGCGCTGAAGCTGTCGCCCAAGGGGTCCGCGACCGCCTATGTCGCCGCCAACGCGATGGTCACCGCCGTCGCGGCGGGGGCGGCACCGATCGTCGGCGGCCTGCTCGCCGACGTATTCGCGGCGCGGAAGATCGAACTGATCGCGCGCTGGACCGGGCCGGGCGGCGTGTTCGCCCTGCCGATCACGCTGACGCATTGGGATTTCTACTTCCTGATTGCGGGGATGATCGGCCTGTATGCGATCCACCGCCTGTCGCTGGTGGAGGAGCGCGGCGAGATCGAGCGGCGGGCGATGGTCGGCCAGTTGCTGGTCGAGACGCGGCGCACGATCCGTAACATCTCCACCGTCGCCGGCCTGCGCGCCGCCACCGACCTGCCGGGAACGCTGCTGCGCGACGCCCGCCTGCGCACGCGCCTCCGCCGGGCGCAACAGGCGAAGGCGACGCGGGAGTCGGAGGTAACCTGATTTATTTCGCGGGGCGTTCGGTGGGGTAGGGGTGCCGTCGACAGCGCCGGCAGCGTGAACGGTGATAGCGGGAACGGATATGACCAGACTGATCGCAGGCGGTTATGCAGGACCGGGCGCACGCGGGCTCTATCCGCTGGAACTGACGGCGGACGGCGTGCTTCAGGTCGGCGATCCCGTCGCGCCGGTCGTCAACGTGTCCGCCGGCGTGGCGCTGCCCGGCAGCGGCCGCTGGTTCGTGGTCGACGAGGCGGCGGCGCGCGTTCATCTGCTCGACGCGACGGCCGGGTGGCTGTCGCTGGCATCGTTCGCATCGGGGGGCGTCGACCCCTGCCACCTCGCGCTGTCAGGGGCGGGGGATCTGCTGGCGGTGGCCAATTACGGCGACGGCGTGGTCGCGCTGTTCCGGCTCGATCCGGAGACGAACCGACCGCTCGGCGCGCCGTCGATCCACCGCAACGCAGGGAGCGGACCGAACCCGGAGCGTCAGGCCGGTCCGCACGCGCACTGGGTCGGGTTCGGGCCGAACGATGTGCTGTACGTCGTCGACCTGGGCATCGACCGCATCCTGAAATTTCATCCGCAGGGCGGCGTGCTGGGGGAGGCGACGCTCGCCCATGTCGCCCCGTCCGGATCGGGACCGCGGCAACTGGTGTTCCACCCGACGCGGCCGATGGCGTATCTCTTGAGCGAACTCGCGTCGACGCTGACGGTGCTGCGGGTCGGCGGCGGCGGCGGGCTGACCGCCGAACGCAGCTTTCCGATGCTGCCGGCGGGAACGCAGACGGAGAGCCTGGGTGGCGCGATCGCGCTCAACGCGGAGGGCACGCGCCTCTACGCCAGCAACCGCGGCCACGACAGCATTGCGACCTTCGCCCTCGACGCGGTCGGCGACGTCACGCCGCTGGGGCACACCCCGACCGGTGGCCAGTCGCCGCGATTCCTGCTGCTGTCCGACGATCACCTGCTCGTCGCCCACGAACAGGCAGGCGGCGTCACCCTCCTGCCGCTGGATGCCGATGGACTGCCGCAGTCGTCCACTGTCCGCGCCGACGTGCCGGGTGCCTGTTTTCTGGGAGTTTTGTCCGCATGAAAGCCGCGCTGAAGACCGATGACGGTCGCTTCACGATCGAGGATGTCGAGGAGCCGGTGCTGCCCGCGGCCGACTGGGTCAAGGCGCGCGTCCGCATGGCCGGCATTTGCGGCACGGACCTGCGCCATTGGAAGAAGCCGGACGAGCATCTCGCCTGCTGCATCATGGGCCACGAACTCGCGGGCGAGGTGGTGGAGGTCGGGGCCGACGTGACGAACGTCGCGGTCGGCGACCGGGTGCTGATTGAATCGGTGCTCGGCTGCGGCCATTGTGAATGGTGCCGGGTGCGTCAATACAACCGCTGCCCGGACCTGTACGCCACGCGCCGCGCCAGCGTGTCGCGCGCCTATGCCGAATATGTCGTCGGGCCGGCGCACAAATTCTATCGCCTGCCCGACGCGATCGGGTTCGACGATGCGTCGCTGCTCGACACCTATGCGGTGTGCCTGCACGCGCATCACCTGTCGGGACTGACGGTCAACGCCAAGGTCGCGATCGTCGGCGCGGGTCCGATCGGGCTGGGGCAGGCGATGCTCGCCAAGGCGGGCGGTGCGGACGTGCTGATCGTCGACACGGTCGATCACTCGCTGGCGGTCGCGCGCGAGTTGGGTGCCGATCATACGGTCGACTCGTCGTCCGAGGACCCGGTCGCGGCGGTGATGGCGATGACGGGAGGGCGCGGCGCCGACATCGTCTTCGAATGCGTCGGCGGCGAGGAAATGCCGACGACGCTGCCGCTCGCGACGACCCTGGTGCGGCGCGGCGGCAAGGTCGTGATCGTCGGCGGGTTCGAGGATGGCGAGACGAGCATCCCGCTGGAGTGGCAGCGTATCCAGATGTCTGAGATCACGCTGATCCCCAGCGCGAGCTTCGCGTTCCACGACATCTATCCCGAGCAGGCGGAGGTGCTGGAACTGGTCGCGCGCGGCAAGCTCCAGACGCAGAAGCTGATTACGCACCGCTTCCCGCTTGATCGCATCAACGAAGCGTTCGACATCGCGCAGGACAAGGCGCGGACGGGGGCGATTTTCGTGGAGCTGACGATTTAGGGGGTGAGGACAGTCAGTCCACCCCCCCCGTCACCCCAGCGGAAGCTGGGGTCTCCTGAGGCGGCGCTGTCCGCTACCACAGGGAGACCCCAGCTTCCGCTGGGGTGACGGCAAAAGTTGAGATGGCGGGGGCGGAGGCTGACAAAGAGGCCGTGGCGGCGGTGCTTATAAAGTAACCCGGCGACCGTTCCCTACCGGCCAGAATGCCCGTGCGGAACTCGCCGCGTCGTCCGTGTCCTCATCCAGGGCTTCGGCAACGGCTTCCACCACCTGGAAGCCGGCGCACGGGTCCAGCATGCACGCGTGCCGGTGGAGCGGGCTGCCACCGTCGAGCCGGGCGGGGCCGACGACCACCACGCGGACGCCGCGGTCGATCGCGGCATCGAGCGCAGTGGACAGGCCGCGACCGGGCAGCTCGTGGTTGACGATCAACGCCGCGGGAGCGTGCCGGTCGAGCAGCGTTTCCAGTTCCGCGACATCGGCGGCAACGCCGGCGACACGTCCGCCAGACGCAACGATGGCGTTGCCGAGATACGCGGCGCGGTAGTCATTGGCGACAGCGATCGCCACGCGCGTGCCGTCCAACCGGTCGCGCCGCATCGCGCGGTCGGGCGCGTGCGTCGGCAGGGGAGCGTAGGTCTGTTTCACGTCGGACACTTTCGATCGTTCTGATGCGGGAGTGTCCTCCCTTCGCTGGCACAACGCATTGATCGCCATCAGCCGGCGGCGGATTTCGTCGCATCCGGCGGGCGGCGCGTCGAGCCTCGCCGCGATCTGCGTAACCCAGGTCAGAGGGGGGAACCGGCTGCCGTCGCCCTCATTATTTCCGCGAGATAAATCGCAGGATTACAGTATGTTGACGTTAGTTAAGTCAACCGACGAACTGGCGGAAGCCGCCGATCGCGACGGCTGGTTCTCCCCGGAGAGGAGGGCCGCGTTGCTGGCCGTGCTGCGGTTGCTCGCGGCGCGCGGGTACACCTTCGTCACCGCGACTCCGGCGACGCATGCGCGCGTCGTCAAGCGGCCGACACGGCGAGTCGCGAGCAATCTGCGCGACGTGCTCGGCTGGAGCCTGCCGTTCGAGCGCGACCTACTCGACACGGAGATGTTCGACGCGCTCCACGCCGCCGGGATGATGGCGGAGGTGGAGAACGGGCGCTTCGCCGCGCTGCTGCGCGTGTCGGCGGTGGAGGGGACGCTGTTCCTGCATTCCGCGTATCCGACGACCGATCACGACTCGGTGTTTCTCGGTCCCGACAGTTACCGGTTCGCCCAGTGGGTCGCGGCGCGGCTGCTGCCATCGGCGCATCGCATCCTCGATTACGGCGCGGGGGCCGGGGTCGGCGGGATCGTCGCGGCGCGGGAAACGCGGGAGCCGCATCTGACGCTGGCCGACATCAACCCCAAGGCGCTATTCCTGGCGAGCATCAACGCCGAATTCGCCGGAATCGATCACGGCACCGTCCATGCGCAACAGCCGAGCGACGTGCCGGGCCATTACGACCTGATCGTGACGCACCCGCCGTTCATGATCGACGAGGGGCAGCGCGCGTATCGCGACGGCGGCGACCTGTACGGTGCGCGACTGTCGCTGGAATGGGTGTTGCAGGCCATCGACCTGCTCGCGCCCGGCGGCCGGCTGATCCTGCACACCGGGGTGTCGATCGTCGGGGGGCGCGACGTGTTGCTGGACGCGCTGCGGGAACGGCTGCCGGCGACCGGGCTGGGCATGGAATATCGCGAACTCGATCCGGATATCTTCAGCGAGGATCTGGACCAGCCCGGCTATGTCGATGTCGAGCGCATCGCCGCCGTGGGGCTGGTGATCCGCCGGATGGACGAGCCGGAATAACGCCTGTCGTCGCGACAGGGTGAGGGTGGAGGGCGATCACGCACTCCGCCCTAGTCGCGTCGGCGTCAGTGCGCCTTGGGAAGCTGGTCGACGCCCGATCTCGTCTGGCCGGACGCCATGTCCGCAGTGTGGCGCGCAAACATCAACGCGCCGGCCCCGAACAGCGGCAGGATCGTGAGCACCGCCCACAGCATCGCCGCGCCGCGCGACGCGAGCCGGCCGCGCTTACGCAACGCGATGCCGATCACCAGCAGCACCAGACTGGCGGCAATGGCGATCAGGACGTTCATCAGGATCGTATCGCCGGGTGCGTTCTCGCCCATCTTCGCCTCCCTCGATCAGGCCAGCTTCAACCCCTCGCGGTGCATCAGCTTCGTCAGGTGACGGTTCTGCGCGTCGTCCAGCGTACGGCGCATGCGCGGGAACAGTTCGTCCTCCTCCTCGCGCATGTGCGACTCGATCATCGCGCGAAACTCCTTCACCTTCGGCAGCCACGCGGGATCGTTGCGCGGCATTTCGCCGAGATCGAAGAAATACTGTTTCACATAGCCGTGTTCGTGATTCAGGTGATCGGCCGCCTCCGCCATCTCCAGGTCGCGCATCATCGCGTAGATGCTGTTTTCCTCCTGGAACGCATGCTTGCCGATCGCATGCTTCAGCGTCGTCAGCAGGGTGGTGCGCTTCGCCACCTCGTCTTCGCCGGTGGCCTCGATCTGGTCGAAGATCGTCAGGGCCGCGCGGTGTTCCGCCGCCAGTGCCTTGTCCCAGCTGCCCGCCAGCACGGACGGGGCCTGCACCACCGCCTTGCGCAACAGATTGGCGAGCAGGCCCGCACCGACCCCGACTGCGGCACCGATCGCCACGTTGCGGCTCAGACCGTCGGAGCGCGTCGTTTCGTCGGCCTGATCGCGCAGAGCGTCCGCCTCGACCTCGGTCGCCGCGCCGCCACCGCCGCCGATGTCGCGTGTGGCCTCTGCATAGGCGACGCCCGACGTTTCCTCCACGACGACGAAGGTGCCGCCATCGAGGTTCAGCGCGTGGTCGTATCCCGGCTCCTTCGCGCGCTGGTCGCCGGTGTCGACATCGCGGGTGGCGTTGCCCTGCTTGTCGTCGGGCTCCGGGGTTCCGTAGATATGGGGTGCATCGCTCATCGGGCCATCCTGCGATCGTGGATCGAAACCAGAGCAACCCTCCGCCATGCGGAGGGTTCCGTTATATAACTTGCATTATCAATGTGTTGGATGTCGTCAGCGATGTTCAAGCGACGTGCGATCTTGATTATTCCGCCGCCTCCGTGCTGTCCCCGGTTACCGCCGCCGCGTCATGCGGTACGGTCATGCGACGTCGGACAGCTTTGGCTTCGGCGGCATGATCGTGAACCAACGTGAGTGGGAAATCGGCTGCTATTGAACGCCGATCTTCGGCCACCTTCGGGATTGTTTGGTGATAGCGCTACCGCTAAGCTGACTGAATAATATCATATAGGGAGAGCGGTGATGATGCGGCGACTCGTGGCACGAGCCATGTTCCATAGTCTGCGACCCGTGCAAGTTGGCCTGATAGCGGCGGCCTGCGCCGCAGCTCCGGCCCTGGCGCAGGACGACAAGATGGTCGTGATCCCGGTCCCGGCGCAGCCGACCGCGATACCCCTCGACACCGGCAAGCTGCCGGGCGCGACTGCGCCCGAAGCGTGGCATCGCCAATATGGCAGCGTCTTCGCGCGCAACGTCACCGTCGCGACGCTGACGCCGTTTCTTCCCGATCCTGCCAAGGCCACCGGCACTGCCGTGGTCGTCGCGCCCGGCGGTGGTTTCCGGACGTTGTCGATGGAGAACGAGGGGTGGGACGTGGCGCGGGCGCTGGCGGCGAAGGGCGTCGCGGCATTCGTGCTGAAGTACCGGCTGAACCCGACGCCGGAAGACATGAAGGGGTTCGAGGCATCGATGACGGCGATGTTCTCGGCCACCGCACGGCCGCCGCGGCCGAACCCGCGCGACGCAGCAGCTGGCATCGCGCCGCAGATCGCCGATGCGCGCGCCGCGTTTGCGCTGATCCGTCGTCGCGCCGGCGAGTGGCACGTCGATCCGGCCCGCGTGGGTATGGTCGGCTTCTCCGCCGGCGCGATGCTGACGATGGCGACGGCGCTGTCCGGCAACGATGCCAAGCCCGCCTTCGTCGGCAACATCTACGGGCCACTGGCGGCGGTAACGGTCCCAGCCGGTGCGCCGCCGCTGTTCGTGGCGCTGGCGGCGGATGACCCGTTCTTCGGCAATGGCGGCTTCGGCCTGATCGATAGCTGGCGGACTGCGAAGGCTCCGGTGGAGTTTCACCTGTTCGAGCAGGGCGGCCATGGGTTCGGCATGTACCCGAAGACGACGACCAGCACCGGCTGGTTCGAGGAGTTCGCCCGCTGGATGGACATGCATGGTTGGCTGAAGCCGCGGTCGTAAGCCGCGTTGCTAGGTCACTGGTCGTCAGTCGGGCACGCGCCAACTCTCCTCGTCTATCGCCGCCTCTGCCGTCCGGCCGAGATGCCGGTAGAAATTTTCGAAGATCGGAACGGTGAAGGTGACCAGGACCGGGTCGGCACCCGGTTCCTTGAAGGTCAGCACGACGAAGCGCGTGCCCGTCTCGTCGATCATCAGGCCGGTTTCGATCGCGCCAGGGCCGCTGGGGCTGATAACGGTTTCTGTCATGTGGATCAGCTCGGGTGGGCTGCGCTTTCGGTGGCGGCGTCGCCACTCTCGGTCGGCACGGTAGCGGGGTCCAAGTCTGCGTTTAGGGCGGCAACATCCGCGTCGGCATCTTCGGACAGGCGCATCTGTTCGTACGCGATCTCCAGATCGGCAACGCCCGAACCGGTGGGCTGAATCGGCAGGTCGCCGAAGCCTTCCGGGGCGGCTTCGTTCGTGGTGTCGGTATCCGTGGCTCTGGGATCGATCATCATGCTCTCCTGTACGCTGTCATCGAGGCAGCAACGCACCGCACGCCGGCTGGTCGCATGATCGGGTGCTGATCCCATCGCGCGGCTCCGCTAAAGGCCCGACATGGCGCAACGGCGAGGACCCAGCACACGGCGTAAACCGGCCACGCGCAGAACCGGCGCCAGCAGGCGAACGGCGCGGCGGCGGACTGCGTCGCAACGCCGCTGGTTCCTGCTGCTGGGTGTCGTCGCGGCTGTCATCGTCGCGGCGACCTGGATCGGGTCGTTACCTCTGACGGTCGCGCCGCCGAACGTGGCGAAGCCGATGTCGATGGCGGCGGCGCGGGCGTCGAACGCGAAGGTGCCGATCGTCTATAGCCGTTTGCGGCGCGCGGCACGCTTTCGGTTTCGTGGTGGCCCGGCGGCGCGCGAGCAGGCGGCCGAATGTCTCGCCACCGCCGCGCTCTACGAAGCGGGCAACGACCGGCGGGGGCAGCGGGCGGTGATGCAGGTCGTGCTGAACCGCGTCGGTGCGCGGGGCTTTCCGAAGACGGTGTGCGGCGTCGTGTATCAGGGCTCGTCGCGGATCACCGGCTGCCAGTTCTCCTTCACCTGCGACGGATCGATCCGGCGGCGGACGATCCATGCTGGCTGGGCCGATGCACGGCGGGAGGCGCGGCGGGCGCTGTCGGGGCGCGTCTACCCGGAGGTCGGGCGGGCGACACATTACCACACAGACTGGATGGTCCCGTACTGGCGCGACTCCCTCGTCAAGGTCGCGCGGATCGGCACGCATCTGTTCTATGTCCGATCATGAAGCGTCGCGATTGACGATCGGGCGTGGTCGCCAGCATCATGATGTCATGACAAAAGTATCGCTGCGCCGCCTCGCAATCTGGATGTTCGCCGCGCTTCTGGGATCCATCGCGACCGGAGCCGCGGCGTGCCCGCTGGGACCGGGGGGCGCGGGTCGCTTCTCGCCGGGGCCGGATGTCGCGCCGGTGGACGTGCGTGTCCCCGCCGGCTGGACGGGAGCAAGGCCGGCGCCGCTCGTCATCCTGCTGCACGGCAGCATGGGGACGGGCGCGCAGATGCTGCACAGCACCGGTCTGGCAGAGACGGCGGATCGGCACGGTTTTCTGATCGCCTACCCGGACGGCGGCATCGCCGCGAAGAGCGGCTTCGTGTGGAACATCCCCGGCGTGCCGACGGCGGAGGGGAGGGTCCCCGGTCTGGGCGACCGCGACGATGTCGCGTATCTCACCGGCCTGATCGATGCCCTGGCGGCCGCGGGCTGCGTCGATCCGCGGCGCGTCTATGTCACCGGACTGTCGGGTGGCGGGCGAATGGTGTCGTGGCTGGGCTGCGTCGTGCCGGAGCGGTTCGCGGCGATCGCCCCCGTCGTGGGGCTGCGGGCTGGCAATCCGCTGGGATCCGATCCGACGCGGCCCGATCCGGCCACCTGCCGGCCGCGCACGCCGGTCGCTGTGATGGCATTCGCGGGCGACAAGGACACGACCAACCCCGTCGACGGCGGGGGTGCGGGATACTGGCAGTACACGATGCACGCGGCGGAGCAGCGCTGGGCACAGCTCGACGGCTGTACCGTGGTGCCGACGACGCGCTGGGTATCGGCGGGGGTGTATGAGGAACGCTATGCCGGCTGCCGCGGCGACAGCGAAGTGGTCGCGCGCGTGTCCGTGGGGCGAGGGCATGAGTGGGTGGTCGACAACGAGGCGCTGTGGGCGTTCCTGTCTCGTCACCGGCGTCCGTAGGGGAGGGGCTCAGCCGCGTTGGGAGCGGGGCAGGCGGCGTTCGACCAGCAGCACGGCGGCACCGGCCAGGAGCAGGCACAGCGCCAGGAACAGCATCGGTGCCAGATCGCTGCCGGTATCGTCACGGATGCGGGGCACCACCGTCTGCGCGATGAAACCGCCGAGGTTGCCGACCGAGTTGATCGCCGCGAACCCGGCGGCGGCGCCCGCGCCGGACAGGAAGCGCGGCGGAAGGGTCCAGAACACCGGCTGGCCGGAGAAGATCGCGGGTGCGGCGATGCACAGCAGCGCGAACTTCAGCGCCGCGCCGGGCACGATCACGCTCGCGACGAGGCAGACCGCCCCGATCAGTGCCGGGCCGACGATGTGCCAGCGCGGGTCGGCGAAGCGCGCGGCGTGGCGCGGCACCCACCACAACGCGAGCGCGACGAGCAGCCACGGGATGACGTTGAGGAAGCCGTTGACGGTATTCGACACGCCGAAGCCCTTCACGATCGTCGGGAGCCAGTAGCTGAGGCCGTAGGCGGCCAGCGGGAAGCCGAGATAGGCACCGCACAGCATCAGCACGCGCAGATCTGCGAGGGCGCGTAACGGGTTGCCGTGCGCGACGATCCCCGCCGCGGCGCGTTCCGCCGCCAGCGTCTCCGCCAGCCAAGCCTTCTCCGCCGCCGGCATCCACGGCGCGTCCTCCGGCCCGCGCGGCAGCCAGCGCAGGACCGCGGGCACCAGCAGCAGAGCCGGAACCCCGGTGGCGAGGAACACCCACTGCCACCCGCGCAGACCCAGCGAGCCGTCGAGGTCGAGCAGCATGCCGCCGATCGCGGCGCCGACCGCGTTGGCGAAGGCGCTGGCGACCATGAACAGGCCGATCGCGCGCGCGCGGTGCGCCTGCGGGAACCACAGGGTCAGGGCATACAGCACGCCGGGGAAGAACCCCGCCTCCGCCACGCCGAGCAGGAAGCGCAGCACGTAGAACATGGTCTTGTTCGGCGTAAAGGCGAGCAGCAGCGTGACGACGCCCCAGCTCGCCATGATCCGCGCGAACCACAGCCGCGCGCCGACGCGTTCGAGGACGAGGTTGCTCGGGATCTCGAACAGGCAATAGCCGATGAAGAACAGCGCCGCACCGAGCCCATAGGCGGCCTCGCTCAGCCCGAGGTCGCCGACCATCTGCAACTTGGCGTAAGACACGTTCTGGCGGTCGATATAGGCGACCATGTAGATCAGGCCGAGCAACGGGATCAGTCGCGTCATCACTCGCCGGACGGTGCGGTCGCCCATTTCGTCCATCGTCCATCCTCTCGCCGTCTTGCCCCTTGTTCGGGTAATCGTCAGCGCGCGCAAGCCTTTGCTAGTCGTCGGAGGCCGGGACCTGCACCGCGGTCTCCAAGTTGGGGACGAGCAGGTGGACGAGCAGGAGGGCGATGAGATAGGCGCTGCCGGCCCACAGGAAGACGGGGACGTAAGTGCCGACGGTTTCCAGCACCCGTCCCACATAGTTCGACATGATCATGCCACCGACTGCGCCCGCCGCGCCGCCGATGCCCATTACGGAGGCGACGGAGGTGCGCGGGAAGGTGTCGGACACCATCGTGTAGAGGTTGGACGACCAGCCCTGATGCGCGGCGGCGGCGAGGCCGATGATCGCGACGGCGGCGATCAGGCTCGACACGCTGCTGGCGAACACGATCGGCGTGACGAGGATGGCGGAGACGAGCAGCGCCAGCTTGCGGCCGGCATTGACGCTGTACCCGCGCTTGATCAGCGCCGACGACAGCCAGCCGCCGCCGATGCTGCCGACATCCGCCAGCAGATACACCGCGATCAGCGGCGGGCCGAACGTCTTGAGGTCGAGGCCGTGCCGCTTGGCGAAGAAATCGGGCAGCCAGAACAGGAACAGGTACCACACGGGGTCGGTCAGGAACTTGGCGACGACGAACGCCCAGGTCGCACGGCGACGGAAGAGCTGGCGCCACGGGATCGGCGCGGTGCCCGCGTCGTTTTCCTGATCCGAGGTGATGTAGGCGAGTTCCTGCGCGGTGATATGCGGATGCTTCTCGGGCGCACGGTAGAAGAATAGCCAAGCAACGAGCCATATGAAGCCGAGCAGGCCGGTGATGAAGAATGCCGCCTGCCATCCATAGTTGAGTGCGATCAGCGGCACGACGATCGGCGTGGCGATCGCGCCGACATTGGCGCCGGCGTTGAGGATGCCGGCGGCCAGCGCGCGTTCCTTCTTCGGGAACCACTCGGCGACCGACTTGATCGCGGCGGGGAAGTTTGCGGACTCGCCCAGCCCCAGCGCGAAGCGCGCCGCTGCGAACCCGCCGGGGCTGCGGACGAAGGCGTGGACCAGCGCGGCGAGGCTCCACACCGTGATCGCGGCGGCGTAACCGAGCTTGGAGCCGATCTTGTCGATGATCGGTCCGCAGGCGAGCAGGCCGATCGCGTAGGCAGCCTGGAACCAGAAGACGATCGTGCCGTAGTCGATCTCCGACCAGCCGAGCTCGTTCTGCAACGTCGGCTTCAGGATGCCGATGACCTGCCGGTCGATATAGTTGATCGTCGTCGCGAAGAAGAGCAGCGCGCAGATCACCCAGCGGACGTTGCCGCCGGCCCTGGTCGGGGAGGGAGCGGCGACCGCCACGGTGGATCCGTTCACGCATACTCTCCCGGGCTGGTACCGCACGGTCCGCAATCGGCCGGTGCTTGTCGAAGCGTGTGGGCCACCGATCACCCTATGACTGGTGAAGGGGCGGCAGACGCGTGCGCAGCGGTCGCATGGGCGATGCCGCGTTCCAGCCCGCGCAACTCCGCAAGACCGCGCATCCGGCCGATCAACGAGTATCCGGGCAGCGTCGTCTTCGACAGATCGTCGAGCATCTGGTGCCCGTGATCGGGCCGCATCGGGATCGACCGCCCCTCTCTGGTCTGCAAATCATGGATCGCGGCGACAAGCCCCACCATGTCGGCATCGCCCTCCAGATGCGGCGCTTCGTGGAAGGCACCGCCCGGTTCGCGCTGAACGGAGCGTAGATGCAAAAAGCCGATCCGGTCACCCAGGCGATCGATCATCCCGGCGAGATCGTTGTCGCCGCGCGCACCGAATGATCCTGCGCAGAAGCACAGCCCGTTGGACCGGTTGGGCACCCGCCGGAACAGGGATGCGACGTCCGCCTCGGTGCTGACCACGCGGGGCAGACCGAACAGGGCGAATGGTGGGTCGTCGGGGTGAACGACGAGCTGAATGCCGAGTTCGTCGGCGAGCGGGCACACCGCCTCCAGAAACGCGACATGGTTGGCGCGCAGGGTTTCCGGATAGATGCCGTCATATTCGGCCAGCGCCTGGCGAAATTGTTCGCTGGTGAACGCTTCCTCGCTGCCCGGAAGACCCGCGATGATCGTGCGTTCCAGCCGATGCCGCTCGTGCTCGCCCATTGCATGAAAGCGGCGAGCGGCACGGTCGATCAGGTCCGGGTCGTAGGATGCTTCGGCACCGGCCCGGCGGAGAATGTGGAGGTCGTAGACGGCTGCCGCCTCCAGCTCGAACCGCAGGGCGAGCGCGCCGTCCGGCATCGCCCAGGCCAGGTCCGTGCGCGTCCAGTCGAGCACGGGCATGAAGTTATAGGTGACCGTGCGAATGCCGCACGCGGCCAGATTGTGCAGGCTCTGTCGGTAGTGATCGATCAGCGCATCCCAACCGGGATTGCCGGTGGCACTGCGGGTCTTGATGCCCTCATGCACGGGCAAGCTCTCGACGACGGTCCAGTCGAGCCCAGCCGCCTCGATCTCGGTCTTGCGGGCGACGATCGCGTCGGTGGACCAGATGTCGCCATTGGGAATCTCGTGCAAAGCCGTCACGATGCCGGTGGCGCCGGCCTGTCTGATGTCGCGCAACCTGACCGGATCAGACGGGCCGAACCAGCGCATCGTTTCGGTCATCATCACCGTCTGGGCGTCCTCTCTGCCGTGGCGGCCGTTCCGCCGCTCACCTCCGCACAAGCCTAGCATCCACAAATCTGATAGGCCAGAAGCAAAGATGCTGTCAGGCCAAAATGCGGACGGATGCTGGCTTGGGAACGGCGTGAAAAAAAAGGTGCACCGTGCGGTCGCGCGATGCACCTATCGTGTGATCGGCATCGGTAGGAAAGGCGATGCCGACCTGGGGACGATCCTGTTATGTGTCGCGTCAGAACTGAAAATTGACGGCCAACGCATAGGTCCGGCCGAAGTAAGCCGTGTACAACGGATCCTTGCGTGTAGTGTCGACGGTCAGGCGGTTGGTCTCGTTCGTGATGTTCGACACCTCGGCGATCAGCTTGATATTCTCGCTGATATTGTAGGATGCGGAGGCGTCGACGAAGATCGAGCTGGCGTTGGACGTCGAGTCCGCATCGACCGATCCGCTGGGCACCGCGGTCAGGAATGCGGCGCGGTAGTTGACGGTGGAGCGGATGCTGAACCGGTTATCCTCGTAATAGAGCGTGCCGCTGGCGGTTTCCGGCGACAGGCCGACGAGCGGCGCGGTGCGGGTCAGCGTCGACGAAATGACATAGTCGATGTTCGACCGCACGCGCGTGAAGTTGGCGAGCGCGCCGAAGTTGCGCAGCACGCCCGGCAGGAAGGTGAACGGCAATTGCACGTTGACCTCGAACCCGCGCAGCGGACCGCCCGGTGTGTTGTTGCTGCGCTGGACCGTAAACTGGTCTGTCGGCCGCAACTGCGTGCCGTTCAGCAGCGTCAGCGGCAGGCCGATATCCTGGAACGCCACCGACTGGCTGGTCGTCTGGATGTAGGTTTCGATGTTCTTGTAGAAATACGCGACCGAAATCAGCGAGCCGGGGGCGAAATACCATTCGAGCGAGGCATCGAAGGTGTTGGCGCGGATCGGATCGAGGAAGGGGTTGCTGAACGATGCGGTCTGGATCACTAGATTGGCGGAGCCGGCGGGGATCAACTGACCGTAGGAGGGTCGCGACATGACGCGCGCGGCGGAGGCGCGGGCGATGAGTTCGGGCGTGATGTCCAGCGCCAGATTCATCGACGGCAGCCAGTCGTCATATTTGCGGCCGACGTTGGAGATCACGAAGCGCGACGGATACAGCGATCCCGCCGGAGCCGCCGTGGTGATGGGGCCATAGGTGTCGAGATTGGTGTGGACGTAGCGAACGCCGGCATCGCCGCGCAGCTTGAACGGGAGGATGTCCTCGGTGTTGAACTTGGCCATCAGATAGCCGGAACTGTATTTCTCCTCGACGCCGCCGAACGTGCCCTTAGCGCATTCGACGCTGCAATAGACATAGCTGTCGAGGCCGACCGCCGAGCGGAACTTGTCCGGATCGATCGAGACGAAATCCTGTAGCTGACCATCGAGGTTCTTGCCGACACCGCTGGTGACGAACGAGAAGTCGGCGATCGAGACGCCGGCGGGCAGCGCCAGCGGGGTATTGGTCGCCAGTTGCCGTTCGCGCGCGGTGTATGTGTTGGTCCGGTACTGGCCGCCGAACTGCAGCGTGAAGTTGCGAGCCGCTTCCCATTCGCCGTTCAGTTCGAACGTCTTGCTGGTGATCGTGTTGCGGCGAATGAAGTTCGACAGCTGACCCCGCTGATCGCCGTTCGACAGGGGCGGACCGTAGCCGAACAGCGCCGGGTTGGTCGTGTCGATGCCGTAGTCGATCTTCGGAATGTCGGCATTGTCGCGAAAGTCGATGCCCCAGTTGCGCGTGTCGTTCGAGTCGATCGCGACCTGAAGGCGGTTCACGTCGAGGCGCGACTGGTTGATGCCGGCCAGACCGAACACGCGGAACGTGTCGGAAAAGCGGTGATCGACGTTGAGATTGGCCTGCTTGTATTCGGACTTGAACTTCTCGTCCTGCATTTCGGAACGCAGGTCGACACCGTCGAACAGGCCGTGGATCAGCGAGCCGTTCTCATCGACCTCGATATCGCGCACCGACGTCAGCGGCTGGCCGTTGTTCGAGATGGCGCGGCCGAACGAGCGGGCGTCGAACATCGTGTCGAGCCGCGCGACCTTGAAGCGCGAATACAGGCCGTCGATCGAGATGTCGGTGTTGTCGCCCGGCTTCCATTGCAGCGTCAGCGATCCGGCGAGGCGTTCCTGGTTCTGGCTGCTCTTCACCGGGCGCGGCAGGCGGGGCAGGTAGACGCCGCCACCGGGGCGCCCGTTCACGCCGGTGCGGGCCATGATGTAATCATAGGCGGCGGCGGTGCCGGTGCGTGGATTGCCGGTGCTGCAATTGTTCGCGTCCGCGCCGATCGCGACGCCGTTCGGCTGGGTGTAGCCGGGGACGGGGCTGGTCGCGGGCGCGCCGCGGAAGGTGTAGCCGACCGGTGTACAGAAGGGGAAGATCACGCCGGCGTTGGCGGTTCCGGCCGGCTGCGCCAGACCGTAGACGGTGGTCGGCACGACATCGACCGCCGAATACGCGTATTCGTCGATGTGCCGCTTCGAATAGGCGACGGTGCCGAGGATACCGAACGTGTCGCCGAGCTTCTTCGATACGAGCGCCGACAGGCGCGGGTCGACGTCCTTGCGGATGTCGTTGTAGATTCCGCGCGCGGTGCCGGAGAAGATGAAGTCCTTCTTCTGGTCGAACGGCTTGGGTGCGCGCAGGTCGACGGTCGCGCCAAGCGAGCCTTCCTCCACGTCCGCCGACAGCGTCTTGCGCACGGACAGCGACGAGAAGATTTCGGTGGGAAAAGTCACGAAGTCGAACGAACGGCCGGTGGCGACGCCGCCGCGAATATCGCTGCCGCTGACCTGCGACACGCCTTCCATGCCGTTGATGCGGACGCGGGTGAACTGTGCGCCGAGACCACGGACGGAGATGTTGCGACCCTCGCCGCCGTCGCCGCGCGACAGGGCGACGCCGGGAATGCGCTGCATCGATTCGGCGAGGTTGGAGTCGGGGAACTTGCCGATATCCTCCGCAACGATGCTGTCGATCGCGGCAGTTTCGTTGCGCTTTTGATTGAGCGCGTTGTTCAGCGCGGCGCGGAAGCCGGTGACGACGATATCGCTGTTCTCGCCGGTGTCGGTCACTTGCGGCGGCGCGTCCTGATCGTTGGTCGCGGCGGCGGGAGACGGAGCCTGCGGCGTCAGCGCCGAGCCGGCATCCTGCGCGAACGCCGGCGTGGCCGCGATCAGGCTCAACAGGCTGATCGAGACGTGAAGGTGGCGCTTATAGCCGTGCTGACAGGTCAAAACCCTCTCCCTTTCGCTGGCTGGCCGCATTTGCTGCGGTCCGGACCGTGCTCCCGGCAGTAGCTTTTGCCCTGCCTTATTGGTCAGATACCAGTGTCAGGCAGGTATGACAACACCGTCTTACATCAGGGCGCGATTGTCCAAGCGTGTCGAAGCTTGTTTCGAGCGATGCCAAAGGTCGAGGGGCATGAGCCCCAATGGTGCTTCGACAGGCTCAGCACGAACGGTTCATGGACGTGCCGTCAGGTTCCACAAGGTTAGACGGAGCGCCTGGCAAGCGCGTGCCGGCGCTGCGTGGCTTCTGCCCGTGCGCGCTCGACGGCCTCGGTTTCGGTTACGTCGAGCAAGTGGTCGATGACGCGGGCGAGATGGTCGCGCATGGCGTTGCGGGCGTCGACGGGCGAGCGGGCTTCGAGTGCGCTGAGGATGCGGCCGTGTTCGGCCATGCGGCTTTCGGTGCCGAGGCTGCCGGCCTTGAGCAGCACTTCGCGCGCCAGCGGGGAGCGGAAACGCATGTCCCAGAAATCGGTGACGGCGGCGATGATGACGGCGTTGCCCGTCGCCTCCGCGATGGCGATGTGGAAGCGGCGGTCGGCGTCCTCCGCGGCGCTGTTGTCCGGCTGCTGCATTTGCGCGAGCAATGTCCGCAATTCAGCGAGTTGCGCGGCATCGATCTCCGTCGCGGCGACCGCGGCGACCTCGCCCTCCAGCAGGCGGCGGGCCTCCGTGATCTCGAACGCGCCGATATCGAGTTCGCGGTCCGCGTCGGCGGTGCCGGTGGCGAGCACGAACACGCCGGACCCTTTGCGCGCCTCGACCATGCCCTGCATTTCGAGGGCGATCATCGCCTCGCGAACGGTAGGGCGGCTGACCTTGAAGCGTTCGGTCAGGTCACGCTCGGCGGGCAGGCGCGATCCGACCGGAAACAAGCCTGCGGCGATGTCGGCCATGATCGCGTCGACGATCTTGCGATACAGCTTGCCGCCACTCTCTGTCTTGCGCATTCTGGGTCCTTGCATTCGCTCGCGAACGTGTAGCTGAAAGCTGCTTTGCAGACAAATGTCTGACATCTCTATTGCATGTGGTCCGACCAGCACTTAGGGTCCGGGACAGGAGAGGTGCGATAGCACCCATGCATCAACGATAACAGGCGAAGGCCGACTCCGCAGGCAGCGGCGGGCCGATCGCCCAGCAGGGACCGGGCGCATGAGGATGATCCGTGGAATTGCGGTGCTGGCGGTGGCGGCCACGCCCTTGGTCGCGATGACGGCCATCGTTGCGATGATGGCGGTGCCCGCGGCGGCTCCCGTTCAGGCTGCCGGCGTTTCCGAGAAGACTGCCCCGTGGCGCGACGTGACGCCGCGTTCGGGCCTCGCCGGATGGCACGCGGTCGGCGGCAAGGCGACCTACACAGTGGCGGACGGCGAGCTCGTCGGGCGCGCGGAGATCAGCAAGACCAACAGCTGGCTGGTGTCGGACGCGCAGTATGGCGACTTCATCATCGAATTCGACGCGAAGACCGATCCGATGCTCAATTCCGGGGTGATGATCCGCGGCCAGAGCCGGCCCGATTATCGCAACGGCGTCGTGTTCGGCTATCAGGCGGAGATCGACCCGTCCAAGCGCGCCTGGAGCGGCGGGCTGTACGACGAGCAGCGTCGCCAGTGGCTGTACACGCTGGGCCGTAACGAAGCGGCGCGACGGACCTTCCGCTCCGGCGACTGGAACCACTATCGCGTGGAGGCGATCGGCAACCGGTTAAGGACGTGGGTGAACGGTGTGCCCGCCGCCGATGTGGTCGACGATGTCGATGCGCGCGGCTTCATCGCGTTTCAGGTTCACGCCATTCCCGACGCGGACGCCGCGCGCCATCCGGAGGCGCGGTTCCGCAACGTCCGGGTGATCACCGACCGGCCGGAACGCTTTGTGATGCCCGGAACGGGAATCGAGCAGCAGGGCTGGCTGTCCAACCGCCTGTCGAGCGGCGAGCAGCGCGCCGGGTGGAAGTTGTTGTGGGACGGCAGGACCTCGGCCGGCTGGCGCAGCGCCAAGGCGGCGAGCTTTACCAAAAAGGGCTGGTCGATGGCCGGTGGCATGCTGAGCGTCGAGGGCGCGAACGGGGCGGAGTCGACCAATGGCGGCGACATCGTCACGACGCGCGATTACCGGAATTTCGAGCTGTCGGTGGACTTCCGCCTGACCGAGGGCGCCAACAGCGGCATCAAGTACTTCGTCGATCCGAACCTGTTGAAGGGTGACGGATCGGCGATCGGGCTGGAATATCAGTTGCTCGACGATGCGCGACATCCCGACGCGAAGATGGGCCGGGACGGTAACCGTACGCTTGGGTCGCTGTACGACCTGATTACCGCGCGCAACCTGTCCGACCCGGACAGTCCGGGCAAGCGCATCAACCCGCCCGGCGAGTGGAACCGCGCCGTCATCGTCGTGCGCGGCCAGCATGTCGAGCATTGGCTGAACGGCTTCAAGGTCGTCGAGTACGAGCGCGGCTCGCCCGCATTCCGCGCGCTGGTGGCGCAGAGCAAGTACGCGAAATGGCCGAATTTCGGCGAGTGGGAGAAGGGGCCGATCCTGTTGCAGGACCACGGCAACCACGTCGATTTCCGCTCAATCAAGATACGCGAACTCTAAAGGGGATGGGACATGCTTGACCGTCGCACGATGATGACGGGCGCCGGCGCGGCGCTGGGCATCGCGATCAGCGCGCGCAGCTATGCGCAGATCAAGGGCGCGAACGATCGGCTCCGCGTCGCGGTGGTCGGCGTCAACGGCCGCGGGCAGGCGCATATGAGCGCCTTTACGAAGCAGCCGAACGTCGAGATCACGCATCTGGTCGATTGCGACTCCGACGTGCTCGCCAAGCGCGCGTCGACATTCGCGGCCAAAGGCAATCCGCGGATCAGGACGGAGGCCGATTATCGCCGGCTGCTCGACAGGAAGGCGGTCGACATCGTCACCGTCGCGACCCCCGATCACTGGCACGCGAAGGTCGCGATCGACGCGATTGATTCGGGGCGGCATTGCTACATCGAGAAGCCGATCGGCATCGCGCCGGCGGAGGGCGAGGCGCTGATCGCGGTGCAGAAGCGCACCGGCCGCATCTTGCAGGTCGGCAACCAGCAGCGCAGCAGCCGCGAGACGCAGCAGCTCCGCACGCTGGTGCAGGCGGGCGAACTGGGCGACGTGTACGAGGCGCAGACCTGGTATGCGAACAACCGCAAGTCGATCGGCACCGGCAAGGAGGTCGCGCCGCCCGCGAACCTGAACTGGGACATGTGGCAAGGGCCTCGCCCGCGCGGGCCGTACCGGTCGAACCTGGTCCATTACAACTGGCACTGGTTCTGGAAATACGGGACCGGCGAGATCTGCAACAACGCGATGCACGAGCTGGACGTGGCGCGCTGGCTGATGGGCGTGACCTATCCGAACACCGTGTCGGCGCGCGGGGCACGGCGTTTCTACCAAGGCGACGATTGGGAAATGTACGACTCGCTCGCGCTCGACCTGATCTACGACAATGATCGGGCGATCCGGTGGAACGGGCAAAGCTGCAACGGGCAGCTGACCTATGGCCGCGGGCGCGGCGTGCTGCTGCTCGGCACCAAAGGGTCGGCGGTGGTCGATCGCAACGGGTTCGAGCTGTACGACCTCGCCGGCAAGTCGATCCGGCAGGTGATGGCGCCCGCAAGTTCGGAAACGACGGGTACGGTCGGGGAGGGAGCGCTGGACGTGTACCACGCCGCCAATTTCCTCGACGTGATCCGGGGCCGCGCGAACGCGCTCGCCTCGCCGATTGCGGAGGGGCATATCAGCACGACGCTCTGCCACCTCGGCAACATGGCGTACCGCACGAAGAGCGTGCTGACCGTCGATCCCTCGACCGGCAAGCCGACCAGTGCGGAAGCGATGAAGCTGTGGTCCGTGGACTATCAGCCCGGCTGGGAGGTCAAGGCCTGACGCCGGTTGCGATCATGACGCCGACCGCGCCTATCCCGCTGACCAGCACCGGCATCGCGTGCTTCTTCGCGATGGGGACGCGCGTGGAGCTGCACCGCTTCGGTCCCGGCGACGGGGATGCGCTGATGCTGGCGCAGCGGGCGATCGAGGCGGTGGACGATGCGCTGACGATCCACAGGCCTTCGGCGGCGACGGCGCTGAACGAGGCGCTGCTGGCGGGGCGCGAGGTGGCGGTGGACGATCCGGTGCTGTTCGACGCGCTGGTGGAGATCGATGCGGCACGGGATCTGACGCTCGGGCTGTTCGACCCGACCGCCGATGCGCAGCGGGCGGGCGGGTGGAGCGACGTGCAGTTCGACAAGGATGCGCGGCGGGTGGCGGTGACCCGGCCGCTGGCGCTCGATTTTGGCGGGTTCGGCAAGGGCTTCGCGCTCGACCGGGCGGCGGCGGTGTTGCGGGCGGCGGGCGTGACGTCGGCGCTGCTGTCGGCGGGGGAGAGTTCGATCGCCGTCGTGGGCGAGCATCCGCTGGGTGGCGGCTGGCCATTCGCGATCCCCGATCCGCTGTGGCCGGAGCGTGAACTGGTCGAGGTGGAACTGACCGACGAGGCCATGTCGATCTCGTCCACGGTCGGGGCGGGGACGCTGGCGCCGGACCGGGCGGCGATGGTCCGGCCGGGCGATGCGGCCGTCGTCCGTGCGGCGCGCTGTGCCGTCGTCGTCGATCGCAGCGGATCGCGCGCGGAGATGCTCAGTACGGCGCTGATCGTCGCCGCCGATAACGAGGTCGCGCGCCTGACGGGCGATGCGCGGCGGTTCCTGTTCGATCTTGCCCCCGTTGAATCAGCCAGGATGTGTGTGTGATGACCGAGAAGGATTTCGACCTGACGCGGCGGTCGTTCATCGACCGGGTGCTGATGGCCACGGCGGGCGCGGCGATGTCCGCGGCGACGCCCTGGGCCGCAACGGCGGCGGGTGCGCAGACGCTGGGCACCGGCAAGGTACGGCTGGGCGTGATCGGCACCGGCGACCGCGGGCGCGCGCTGATCCAGAATATCGGCAAGACGCGCAACTGCATGGTCGCGGCGATCTGCGACACCTATGCGCCCAACATCGTCAAGGCGCAGCAGTGGGTCGCGGCGGGGACGCCGACCTTCGCCGATCATCGCGCGATGCTGGACGCGGGCGGGCTGGACGCGGTAGTGATCGCGACGCCGCTGAACAGGCATGCGCAGCACAGCATCGACGCCTTCGAAGCCGGCCTGCATGTCTGGTGCGAAAAGGCGATGGCGCGCACGGTCGCCGATTGCGGCGCGATGGTTCGCAAGTCGCAGGACAGCCGCAGGGTGCTCCAGATCGGGCACCAGCGCATGTTCCACCCGACCTACCTCAACGCGCTGCGCCGCGTGAAGGCGGGGGAGATCGGCACGATCACGCAGATCCGCGCCAGTTGGCACCGCAACAACAGCTGGCGGCGGCCGGTGCCGGCGGACAGCAACGACCGCCGCATCAACTGGCGGCTGTACCGTGAAAGCTCCGCGGGATTGATGACGGAACTGGCGACGCACCAGCTTCAGGTCGGCAACTGGTTCCTCGATGCGGTCCCGACGCGCGTGCTTGGTTCCGGCAGCATCTGCTACTGGAAGGACGGGCGCGAAGTGTACGACCATGTCGCGCTGATCTACGAATATGCGGGTGGGCGGAAGTTCATCTACACGTCGCTGCTCAACAATGCGCGTTACGGCTGCGAGGAGCAGATCCAGGGCAGCAAGGGATCGATCGAACCCGAACTCGGCCGCATCTATCAGGAGATTCCGCCCAAAACGCTGGCGCTGCAACGGATGCAGGCGGACGTGAAGCGCGGGCACAAGCGCACCGTGCCGATCGGCGGCGCGACGTGGTTTCCGGAACTGCCCGTCACCACCCCCGGCGACTCGCTCGGCTGGGGCGAATATGACGAGACGATGCTCCAGTTCGAGGGCTTCGGCGAGGCGGTGCGATCGGGCAAGCCGCTGCCGGGGCTGTTGTATCAGGCGTATAATGCCAGCGTCGCGTCGCTGCTGGGCGAGCAGGCGATGGACAAGGGCGAGGCGCTGACCTGGCCGACTGGCCTCGTGACCATCTGAGAGGATTTGCGACTGTGACCGATTCCAACCGCCGTGCGATTTTGGGCATGGGCCTGACCGCCGGGCTCGGCTTCGCCGCCGATGCACTGGCGCAATCCACGACGCGGGGCGATGCGCCGACCGAAAGCGCGGCGGCGCGACCGGCACCGGAGGCGAAGTACCGCGTCCCGTTCGCGGTGATCGGGATGGATCACAATCACATCTATGGCATCACCGATGCGATCATTCGCGGCGGTGGCGTGCTGACCAGTTTCTACGCGACCGATCCGAAACAGATCGCGATGTTCCGGAAGCGGTACCCGGGCGCGACGCTGGCGCGCGGCGAGGACGAGATCCTCGCCGACAAGCGGATCAAGCTGGTGTGCAGCGCCGCCGTTCCCAGCCTGCGCGCACCGCTCGGCATCCGGGTGATGAAGGCGGGCAAGGATTATCTCAGCGACAAGGCCGCGGTGACGACACTGGCGCAACTGGCGGAGGTGCGGCGCACGATCAAGCAGACCGGGCGCAAATACGGGATCATGTATTCGGAGCGGCTGGAGGTGCCGGCCGCGGTCATGGCCGGGCAGATGGTGCACGACGGCGCGATCGGCCGGGTGATCCAGACGGTCAACCTCGCCCCCCATCGGCTGTCGGCGCCAACCCGGCCCGACTGGTTCTGGGACCCGGCACGCAACGGCGGCATCCTGACCGATGTCGGCAGCCACCAAGCCGACCAGTTCGTATATCTGACCGGCAGCAAGCGCGCGCATGTCGTCGCCTCCCAGACCGGCAACTTCGCGCATCCCGATCATCCGAAGTTCGAGGATTTCGGCGACATGGTGCTGAACGGCGACGGCGGCACCGGCTATGTCCGCGTCGACTGGTTCACGCCCGACGGCCTGTCGACCTGGGGCGACGGACGGCTCTTCATCCTCGGCACCGAGGGGTACATCGAGCTGCGCAAGTACGTCGATATCGCCGGGCGGCCCGGCGGCAACCACCTGTTCATCGCCGACCGCAAGGGCATGCGCTACGTCGACTGTTCGAAGGTGCCGCTGCCGTTCGGGCCGCAATTCGTGAACGACATCGTCGAGGGCACTTCGGTGGCGCAGGATCAGGACGGCGCGCTGCTGGCGGCCGAACTGGTGCTGACCGCCGAAGCGAAGGCGACCCGCGCCGTCGCGGGGTGAACCGGCAGGCGAGACGTCGATCCATCCCATCCGTTCGCCCCGAGCGTGTCTACGCGTGTTTCGTGCGGTGCCGCGGGCGGTATGAGTTTCACCTGTGCTTCTACAAGCTCAGCACGAACGGCTCAGGTGATGTCGTTGCGTTCCAGGGCAGCCGGCGGTGAGGACGGGAGTTTCGGCTACGCCGTTATCCGAAGCAGGTCGGTATCCATCCTCTTCGGACCTGTACCGATCATGTGTCCCCGCGAAGGCGGGGATCCAGTACTGTGCTCCCGCCTTCGCGGGAGCACATGCGATTGTCGGCGGCAGCGCAGGAAATCCTTGACGAGCTCGAACGTCGATCGACTTGAGCCGCCGTTCACGCCAGTTGTCGCGGGACCCAGCGGACGAACGCTTCGGGCCAGAGCGAGCCCGGTTGCGTATCGGGGAGCTGCACGCCGAAACCGTGGCCGCCGCTTTGCAGGATCTGCGCCTCCACCGGCACCTTGGCGGCGATGCACGCGTCGAGCCAGCGCAGGCTGCACGATGCCGGCACGACATCGTCGTTGAGCGCGTGGACGAGGAAGCAGGGCGGGGTCCTGGTATCGATATGGCGCAGCGGCGAGCGGCGCAGGACCGCGACGTCGTCCGCTGTCTTCCCCAGCAGGTTCTCGCGGCTGCCGACATGCGTGTCGGGCAGTTCGAGTGTGGTGACGGCGTACATCAGCCCCGCGAACGCGGGCCTGGCGTTCTGACGGTCGGCGGCGTCCACGGCTGTGTAGACGTGTTCGTCATAGGCGGTCGCGAGGGTGGCGGCGAGATGACCGCCGGCGGAGAAGCCGAGCACGCCGACCTTGGCAGGATCGATGCCGAACCGCGCCGCGCCTGTGCGGATCAGCCGCATCGCCCGCTGCGCATCCTGTAGCGGCACGTCGGACTGCGCATCCCAACCCTCGGCCGGCAGGCGGTAGGTGAGGATGAAGGCGGTATAGCCTTGTGCGGTCAGGCGATCGGCGACGCGGTTCCCCTCATTGTCGAGCGATACGAAGCCGTAGCCGCCGCCGGGGATCACGAGCACGCCGATGCCGTTGGCCTTTGCCGGGCGGCGGACGACGAGCGTGGGCCGGGCGACGCCGGTGACGCGCGCTTCGGCGGTCGGCTTGCGGCCGGGTGTCGGCAGCGTCGCGCGGGCGCCGGGCGGACGGCCGGGCCAAAGCGGGATCGTTTCCGCCTCCGCGGCCGCGGCGATCGTCGCGGGCAGGGTGGCGGCCGTGAGGCTCAGCGCAATCAAGGTGCGGCGATCGATGTCGGTCATGCCGGTGTTGTCGGGGCGAAATGCTTCGACCGCAAGGGTCTGCCAGCCGCCGTTCGAGACGCGTCGATTCGTCCGTGAGCCGGACGTGTGCCGGCATTCACTCTGCTGCGCATCCAAGGATCGATGGCGTTATCGAAACGGTGGATGCCGGGACGAGCCCGGCATGACGGGCGGGGAGTGGGGTGCGGGTCGTTGCGCTGGCGCGAACATGGTTTCGGGAGCGAAATGCGCGTCTGGGTGTTCAACACCCTCAGCCCGGCGCGCTTTCCGATCGCTCCGTCGAACATTCGCAAGGTAATACCGTCATGGCCGTTCACCGTCAGCGCGTCGAGAATGGCGGCCTGATCCTCTTCGTCGTCGCGTTCACCCTGGCGCTGGGGTTCGTCGTATCGAGCTTCGCCGGCGCGCTGCTGTGGGCGATGCTGGCGGCGTTGCTGTTCCAGCCGCTGTTTGAACGGCTGCTGAAGCGTTGGCCGGACCGGCGGAATACGGCGGCGGCGGTGACGATGCTGATTATCACCTTCGCGGTCGTCATCCCGGCGCTGATCGTCGCGAGCCTCGTCGTCGAGCAGGCGGCCAGCGTCTACAACCAGATGCGATCGGGCCAGATCAACTTCGCCTCGTATTTCCAGCAGATGCACGACGCGCTGCCGAACCGGCTCCAGCGACTGCTCGACAGTGCCGGGTTCGACAGTTTCGAGCGCGCGCAGACCAGCATCTCGCAGGCGGTGGGCAGCAGCGCGAGCATGCTGGCGCGACAGGCCTTCTCGATCGGGGCGAACGCGGCGGCGTTCCTGCTGGCGTTCGGCGTCGGACTGTACGTCACCTTCTTCCTGCTGCGCGACGGCGGCAGGATCGGCCCGGCGATCGTCCGCGCGCTGCCGCTGGAGCCGGCGGTGGCCGAGCGGTTCGCGGAGAAGTTCGTCGCCGTCGTCCGGGCGACGATCAAGGGATCGGGCGTCGTCGCGCTGGTGCAGGGCGCGCTGGGCGCGGTCACCTTCTGGATCGTGGGCTTGCCCGCGGCGCTGCTCTGGGGCCTGCTGATGGCGATCGCGGCGTTGCTGCCGGCGGTCGGCCCGGCGATCATCTGGGGGCCGGTCGCGCTCTATCTGCTGGCGACGGGCGCGATCTGGCAGGCGGTTGTTGTGGTCCTGGCCGGCGTGCTGGTGATCGGGCTGGCCGACAATATTCTTCGCCCGATCCTCGTCGGTCGGGACACCGGGATCCCCGACTGGCTGGTGCTGGTGACGACGCTGGGCGGAATCGACCTCGTCGGGCTGAGCGGCATCGTGGTCGGGCCGCTCGCCGGGGCGCTGTTCATTACGGGGTGGCAGGTGCTGACCGAGCAGCGTGGCGCGGCAGTACCAGCGCCCGAATGAAGTTGCCGAGTTCGATGCGGCGGCCGTCCGCCTCGGCGAACGCCGCATCGACGCCAAGCCGCCAGCGGAGCGGCCGTGAGCCGGGATCGCTGTCGAGCGCGTCGAGCAGGTCGGCCTGGGCCTCGACATCGGCCCGATCGCGGGCGAGGCCGGCGTCGACGAGGCCGTCCTTCTGGCGGCGGAGCGCGGTCGCGATTTCCGCCAGCGATAGTTCGGGGTGATATTGCACGCCCCAGAACACGCCGCCGTCGTGGCGGATTTCCGCTGCCTGTACCCGGGTCGAGCCGTTCCCCGCCAGCAGCGTCCCGCCTTCGGGCAGCGCCTCGACCTCGTCGCCGTGGATCGCGGGCGCGTCCCAAGCGGGGGTACGGCCCGCCAGCAGCGGGTGATCGCGCCCCTCGCGCGTGGCGACGATCCGGCGCGCGATCCCCGCCTCCAGCCGATCGGGCATCTTGCGCACCGTGCCGCCCGCTGCCGCGACCGCGACCTGAAGACCGGCGCAGGAGCCGAACGACGGCGTTCCGGAGGCGAAGACGGCGCGCATGAACGCCAGTTGGCGGCGGACAGCGGGCGTGTCGTCGTAGACGTGGAGCGGCGAGCCGGTCAGGAACACGCCGTCATACTCCTCCAACTCCTCCGGGGTGTAGGTGCGGGCATCCTCGTCCGCCGGGGCAATGCGGGTGATCTTCACGCCCGGCATCATCTGATCCAGCGTCGCCGCATAGCTTTCGCCAGAGCTTTTACCGGTATGCTCCCGCCGCGCCTCGCGCTCCTCGGGGGTTTCGCTTTCGGCGACCAGAACCTTCAACAACGACGGCACCTTTCAACGGGAGCCGCCCTAACGCACCGGTTGGGGGACGCGTTGCCGCTGTCTCGTGATTGATCTACGTTGGACCCGTTCAAGGAGGCATGCACCATGTCCATCACCGTCAACGGTTTACCTGTTCCGCTGCCCAGCGATCCGCGCGTCTCGCTGCTGGATATGCTTCGCGAGGATCTACATCTGCCGGGCACCAAAAAGGGCTGCAACCAGGGCGCGTGCGGGGCCTGCACGGTGCTGGTCGATGGCCAGCGGATACTGTCCTGTCTGGCGCTCGCGGTGCAATATGACGGACGCGCCGTGACGACCGTCGAAGGGCTGGCGCAAGGCGGCGAACTCCATCCGTTGCAGGCCGCGTTCGTGGAGCATGACGGGTTCCAGTGCGGCTATTGCACGCCCGGCCAGCTCTGCTCGGCGATCGGCATGGCGGCGGAGGTGAAGCGCGGCGTGCCGAGCCATGTCACCGGCGACCTGTCGGCGGAGACGATCGCGCTCGACCGCGAGGAACTGCGCGAGCGGATGAGCGGCAATCTGTGCCGGTGCGGGGCGCATAACGGCATCGTCGACGCGATCTTCGACGTCTATGCCGAGACGGAGGCCGCAGAATGACGCCCTTCACCTTCACGCGCGCCGTCGACGCTTCCGACGCGCTGACCCGCGCGAGCGACGTGGGCGCCCGGTATGTCGGCGGCGGCACCAACCTGGTCGACCTGATGCGCGAGACGGTGGAGCAGCCGACGACGCTGATCGACGTGACCGGCCTGTCGACCACGATCGCCGAGACGGCGGACGGCGGGCTGATGATCGGGGCGGCGGTGACCAACACCGCCCTTGCCGAGCATCGTGCGGTGCGGACGCACTATCCGGTGCTGTCGCGCGCGATCGTCGCCGGGGCGAGCGCGCAGATCCGCAACATGGCGACGGTGGGCGGCAACCTGCTCCAGCGGACGCGCTGCACCTATTTCTACGATGTCGAGGGTTCGCGCTGCAACAAGCGGCAGCCGGGGCAGGGGTGCGACGCGATCGGCGGGTTCAACCGCATCCACGCGATCCTCGGCGCGTCGCCGGCGTGCGTGGCGACGCATCCGTCGGATATGTGCGTGGCGCTCGCGGCCCTGGATGCGGTGGTGCACCTGTCCTCCGTCAGTGGCACGCGGACCTTGCCGCTGACCGAATTGCACCGGTTGCCGGGCGAGCATCCCGAGATCGAGACGATGCTGGAGCCGGGCGAACTCATCACCGCGATCGAACTGCCGGCGATGCCGATGGCGGCGCGGTCAGCCTATCGCAAGGTGCGGGACCGGGCGAGCTACGCCTTCGCGCTGGTGTCCGTGGCGGCGGCGCTGGAGGTCGAGGATGGCCGGGTGACGGACGTGCGCCTCGCGCTGGGCGGGGTGGCGCACAAGCCCTGGCGCGCGTTCCGGGCGGAGGCGGCGTTGCGCGGCGGACCGGCGACGGCGGCGGCCTTCACCGCCGCCGCCCAGGTCGAACTCGCCGACGCGCAGCCGCTGCGCGACAACGGTTTCAAGGTGGAACTGGCGAAGCGGACGATCGCGGCCGTGCTGGCCGATCTGGCGGGAGTGAGCGCATGAGCATCGTCGAGGACGCCAAGCAGGCGGTGCAGGGCGCCGTCCAGGGCGCGATGCAGAAGGCCATTCAGATGGCGCCCGACAGCTTCATGCCGGGGGGAAAGCCCGACCCGCTGATCCGGCAGCAGCACGGGCATATCGGCAAGCCGATCTCCCGCCTCGACGGGCCGGTGAAGGTGCGGGGCGAGGCGACCTATGCGGCGGAGTTCCCGCTCGACGGGATGCTGTATGGCGCGCTGGTGTTCAGCACGATCGCCAAGGGGCGGATCGCTTCGTTGGATACGGATGCGGCGGAGGCTGCGTCGGGCGTCGAACTGGTGATGACGTATCGCAATGCGCCGCGCATGGCGTCGATGCCGCTGTTCATGACCTCCGAAAAGGCGTGCGGCGGCAACGACCTGCCGATCATGCAGGACGATCGCATCAACTGGAACGGTGAGCCCGTCGCGCTGGTGCTGGCGGAGACGCAGGAGCAGGCGGATCATGCCGCGTCGCTGATCACGGTCACCTACGATGCGGATCATTCCGTCACCGCGATGGCGGAGGCGAAGGCCAAGGGCACCGAGCCGGGCATGTTCATGGGCCAGCCGCTACAATTCGCGACCGGCGATGCGGCAGCGGCGCTGGCCTCGGCGGCGCACCGCGTCGACGAGACCTATACGACGCCGCGTCACAGCCACAACGCCATCGAATTGCATGCGGCGACGGTGGCATGGCAGGGCGATACGCTGCGCGTCCACGATGCGTCGCAGATGGTGGCGCACATGGCGTGGTCGCTGGGCCACGTCTTCGGCATCGACGAGGACAAGGTGCATGTGACGTCGCCGTTCGTCGGCGGGGGGTTCGGCAGCAAGGGGCTGTGGCAGCATCAGGTGCTGGCCGCGGCCGCGTCGAAACTGGCCGGACGGCCGGTCCGGCTGATGCTGTCGCGGGAGGGCGTGTACCGGATCGTCGGCGGGCGCACCGTGACGGAGCAGCGCGTGGCGATCGGCGCGTCCGCGGAAGGCCGGTTCGACGCGCTGATCCACACCGGCACGACGGCGATGAGCCATCACAACGTCCTGCCCGAGCCGTTCATCGTCGCGACGCGCAGCGCCTATGCCGCGGGCAGCATGGCGCTGGACGTGGAGGTCGCGTACCTCGACATGGTCGCCAATACCTTCATGCGGGCACCGGGCGAGGCGGTCGGCACGTTCGCGCTGGAGAGCGCGATCGACGAGCTGGCGGTGGCGATGGACATCGACCCGATCGAGCTGCGCCTGCGGAACGAGCCGGACAAGGACCCGACGACCGGCGCGCCCTTCTCCTCGCGCGAGGTCGAGAAGGCGTATCGCGACGGTGCCGAACGGTTCGGCTGGGCGGATCGCGGCGCACCCGGCAGCCGGCGCGAGGGCGAATGGCTGATCGGCACGGGCGTCGCGACCGCGACCTATCCCTATTACCGGATGCCCGGCGGTGCGGCGCGGATCACGCTGAGCCGCAGCGGCCATGCCACGGTCGATATCGCCGCGCACGACATGGGCATGGGCACCGCCACGGCGCAGACGCAGGTCGCGGCCGACCGGCTGGGGCTGGCGATGGAGCAGGTGACGTTCCGCTATGGCGACAGCACGCTGCCCGGCGTGGTCATGGCGGGCGGATCGCAGCAGACGGCGGCGATCGGCGCATCGGTGATGGCGGCGCACCGCGAACTGGTGACGGAGTTGCTGAAGCTGGCGGGCAACGACTCGCCGCTGGCGGGGCTGGACGCCGACGAGGTCGTGGGCGTCGACGGCGGCCTCGCCAAGACGGACGACCGCACGCGGCACGAAAGTTACGCGTCGATCCTGTCGCGGGCGCAGCGAGACGAGGTGGTCGTGGAGGCGACGCCGCCCGCGCCGCTGGAGACGATGCACTGGTCGATGCACTCGCACGGCGCGATGTTCTGCGAAGTGCGCGTCAACGCAGTGACGGGGGAGGTGCGGGTCAGCCGCTTCCTCGGATCGTTCGACTGCGGCCGCATCCTCAACCCCAAGACCGCGGCCAGCCAGTTCCGCGGGGGGATCATCATGGGCCTCGGCCTCGCGCTGATGGAGGAGACGCAGTTCGACGAGCGCAACGGCCGCATCATGAACCCCAGCCTGGCCGAATATCATGTGCCGGTGCACATGGACGTGCCGGCGATCGACGTGATCTGGACCGATATCCCCGACCCGCACACCCCGATGGGTGCACGCGGCGTGGGCGAGATCGGCATCACCGGCGTCGGTGCGGCGGTGGCGAACGCGGTGTTCAACGCGACGGGGAAGCGGGTGCGGGATCTGCCGATCACGCTGGATAAGCTGTTGTGATCGTTGAAGGCGAACTCGGAAGGTTAGGCTAAGGTTAGTCCAACGCGATGTTTTCGGTAGAGGTGTTCCGCCTCGGCTTTGCGGGCGTTACGTCAGAATGTGGGGGGCAGCCGGTGGCCGGCCCGATGAGAAAAAGCGGAGGCGGGGTCATGATCCGCTTTTTCCAACATTGGTAGGGCGAAGATTTCTCTCGCCGAGCAAGCGAGCCTGATCGGTGGCGGTGCCCGGTCTTTCGGGGTGATTGCCTTGGGCTGTCTGCCTGCCTGTGTCCCGCGCGGGCGACAATCGGCCAGCGTTCGTGTGGACCCGGATGAAAGAGACAGGGTGCATGATGCGCTGACATCTGGGCACAATCGACCTTCTTGCCACCCCTCCGCTTCAGGGGAGGGGACAGGGGGTGTGGCTACTCCGCCAGCGAGCCGTCTGCGGCACGGCCCCACCCCAACCCCTCCCCTGAAGGGGAGGGGCGGTCAGTACAGGGTGTCGCGCCGAACCTGATGATTGTGGCGCTGAATGGCCGGGTTGCCCCGACAGGTGGGTGGCGCGCCGGCGTCAGTCCTTCTTGGCGGTCAGGTGGGCGCTCAGATGCTTGTTCATTTCGAACATGCTGACGGACTTCTTGCCGAAGATCTTGGCCAAGGCGTCGTCTCCGTTGATCTGGCGGCGGTCCTTGGCGTCCTGAAGGTCGTGCTTCTTGATATAGTCCCAAACCTTCTTGACGACCTCGCTGCGCGGCAGGTCATCCTTACCGACGATTTCGGCGAGGTCGGAGGAGGGGGTGACGGGGGCGGTGATGCCGCCGCGCGCGCCGCCGGCGGGCTTGCCGGTCGCCTTGACCGTCTTCTCGGCGGCCTTGGTTTCGTCCTTGCCGCGCTTTTCTGCCGTGCGTGCCATGTTCCAAGCCTTTCATTCGCAATGATTCAGGAGCGTAACGGCGTAGTCGTCACATGGCTCCCGACGATCGGCGGCGTCGTACCGCTTGGTTTTCGGCCGCAGTGCAGCATAATGCCGGGATGCGGATCGCGATCATCGACACCAGTACGACGCGCGCGGCGATCATTTCGGACGGCTTGCGCGACGCCGGGCTCGGCGATCTGGTGCTGATCGATCCCGCCGGGCCGCTGCTCGCGCAACTGGAGGCGGCGCGGCCGGAAGTGGTGCTGGTCAATCTGGAGAATCCGAGCCGCGACGTGCTGGAGGATTTCTTCGCCATGTCGCGCGCGCTCGCCCGGCCGATCGCGATGTTCGTCGACCAGAGCGATGCGGAGTCGACGGCCGCGGCGGTCGATGCGGGCGTGTCGGCGTATATCGTCGACGGGCTGGCGAAGCAGCGGATCAAGCCGGTGCTCGATCTGGCGGTGCGGCGGTTTCAGGCCTTCGCGCGGCTTCAAAAAGAACTGGCGGAGGCGAAGAGCGCGCTGGCTGATCGGCAGGCGGTGGACCGCGCGAAAGCGATCCTGATGAAGCGGCGCGGGCTGGACGAACCCGCCGCCTATGCGCTGTTGCGCAACCACGCGATGCAATCCAACCGGCGCATCGCGGAGATCGCGGAGGCGATCGTCACCAGCGACGCGCTGATGGGAGATTTGTGATGGTCCGCATCGGTTTCCTGCCGCTGGTCGATGCCGCGCTGCCGATCCTGGCGCACGAACAGGGCTTCGCCGCGGCCGAGGGTGTGAACATCGAACTGGTGCGCGACATGACGTGGGCGACGGTGCGCGACCGCCTGCTCTACGGACACACCGATGCCGCGCACCTGATCGCGCCGCTGGCGATCGCGACCAGTCTGGGACGGGGACGGCCCGCCGTGCCGCTGAGCGTACCGTTCGTGCTGGGGCTGAACGGGAATGCGGTGACGCTGTCGACGGCACTGGCGGCGGCAGTGGAGCTGGGCGGGAGCGCGGACGGGGGACTGGCCGATCCGGTGGTGCTGGGTGAGCGGTTGCGGACGGTGGCGGCGGAGCGAGCGGCGGCGGGAACGCGGCTGCGGTTCGGGGTGGTGCATCGCTATTCCAGCCATAATTACATGCTGCGATACTGGCTGGCGGCGGTGGGGATCCAGCCCGATCGCGACGTCGAGATCGTCGTGACCAGTCCGCCCTTTGCCGCCGATGCGCTGGCGGCGGGCGAGGTCGACGGCATCTGCGTCGGTGAGCCGTGGAACAGCATCGCGGTCGATCGCGGCGTCGGGCGGATCGCGATGGTCACTGCGCAGATTTGGCGGCGGGGCGTGGAGAAGGTGCTGGCGCTGCGGGCGGACACGGTGGCGGAGCGGGGCGACGAGGTCGCGGCGCTGATCCGCGCGCTGCACCGGGCCGCCGCGCATTTCGTCGCGCCGGATACGGCGGAGGACAGCGCGGCGATCCTGTCGCGCCCCGAATATTGCGATGCGCCGCCGGAGACGGTGCTGCGCGCGATCACCGACCGGGTGCGGCTGGCGCGCGATGCGGAGGCGCTGCACATCCCGGACTTCATGTTCCAGTACCGGGAGGCGGCGAACTTCCCGTGGCGCAGTCAGGCGGCGTGGCTCTATTCGCAGATGACGCGCTGGGACGGCACGCCGTTCTCCGCGGCGGAGGCGAAGGCGGCGGAAGGTGTGTTCCGGCCGGACCTGTACCGGGCGGCGCTGGCGGGATCGTCCGCGACGCTGCCGGGCGCGAGTTCGAAGATGGAGGGTTCGATCGGGGAGGCGACCGGCGTGGGCGCGACGCAGGGTCGGCTGATATTGGGGAGCGACCGTTTCTTCGACGGGCGGGCGTTCGATCCGGACGAGATACCGGCGTATCTTGACGGGTTGGCGGAGTAGCGTTCCGGAACGCGGTTTGCTGCATGTGCGAAATGCACTTGCGCCAACCGTGCGAATCAGGCAGCTTTCGAATCGTCGGGCAATGATGCCGGACACGAAATCAACGCAGCGCCTTTCCAATGGGGGGCAGGCTCTGCGGCGACGGATGGCGGTGACGCCTCCGTCAACGGCAACGAAGCCGCCAGGATGCAGCCAGTGATGGCCGCCGTCCTGGCGGCTTTTTCTTTGTCTTGTCGCAAGGGGACGGCGCATGGCCACGGCAATCTGGAACGACGACACGACGGACGACAAAACCGGTTTCTGGCAGAGCGGGCATACCCCGACGCTGATCGCCGCGTTCCTGTATTTCGACTTCGCCTTCATGGTGTGGGTGCTGCTCGGGCCATTGGCGCCGGAGATCGCGAAGACACTGATGCTGACGCCGGCCGAGAAGGGCCTGATGGTGGCGACGCCGACGCTGGCGGGCGCGATCCTCCGCGTCGTCAACGGGTTGCTGGTCGATCGCATAGGGCCGAAGAAATCGGGCGCGATCAGCCAGATCATCGTCATCGTCGGCCTGTTCGTCGCCTGGGCGATGGGTGTGAACAGCTTCGGCGGGACGCTGGCGCTGGGTGTCATCCTCGGTTTCGCCGGAGCGAGCTTCGCGATCGCGCTGCCGCTCGCCAGCCGCTGGTATCCGCCGGAGCATCAGGGCAAGGCGATGGGCCTCGCCGGCATGGGCAATTCGGGCACCGTGCTGGCGGCGCTGTTCGCCCCCGGGCTGGCCAAGCTGTTCGGGTGGAACGCGGTGCTGGGCCTCGCCTGCATCCCGCTGACGCTGGTGTTCGTCGCGTACATGATGATGGCGAAGGATGCGCCGAACGCGCCCGCGTCGAAGAGCCTGGGCCAGTATCTGACGCCGCTGAAGACCGCGGACGCGTGGTCGCTGATGGGGTTCTATGCGGTGACGTTCGGCGGGTTCGTCGGGCTGGCGGCCAGCCTGCCGATCTATTTCACCGACCGGTTCGGGCTGACGACGATCCAGGCGGGCTATTGCACGGCGGCGTGCGTGTTCGCCGGATCGCTGGTGCGGCCGATGGGCGGGGCGCTGGCCGATGCGATCGGCGGGGTGAAGGCGCTGACCGCGGTGTTCGTCGTTGCCGCTCTGGCGCTGGCGGGGGTGTCGCTGGCGGGATCGGTCGAGGCGGCGCTGGCGCTGTTCGTCTGCGCGATGCTGGCGCTGGGCACGGGCAACGGCGCGGTGTTCCAACTGGTGCCGCAGCGGTTCGCGGCGGAGATCGGCGTGATGACCGGGCTGGTCGGGTTCGCGGGCGGGATCGGCGGCTTCTATCTCGCGTCGTCGCTGGGGATCGCCAAGCAACTGACGGGCAGCTTTTCGTCGGGGTTCCTGATCTTCGCGGGGCTGGCACTGGTGGCGCTGGCGGGGCTGACCTTGGTCAAAAGCGGCTGGCGCGCGCGCTGGGGTGCCGCCGATGGCGTGCGGATCTGACATGCGCCGCGTCATTGCTTTCTCCCTGATCGTCGTCGGTGCCGCCCCGGCTGCGGCGCAGACGATCGCGCCGCTGGTCGATGTCCGTGTCCGTCACGAGCATGTCGATCAGGCGGGGCTCCCCGGCGACGCCGATGCGGTGACGACGCGGGTACGGGCGGGGGTACAGGTCAGCGACGGCAAGTGGTCGGCACTGGCGGAGGCGCAGGGCAATGTCGCGATCGTCGGACGTTACTATGACGGGCTGAGCGGACCGGCCACGCGCCGCCTGCTGGTTGCCGATCCCGAGAGCATCGGCCTCTACCGCGCGCAGGTGCAGTATCGCAGCGCGCCGCTGACGGTGACGGCGGGTCGGCAGCGCATCCAGTTGGACGACGAGCGTTTCGTCGGCGCCGCGGCGATCCGCAACAACGGCCAGAGCTTCGACGCGGTGCGCGCCGAGATCGTGCCGGTGAAGGGCGTGAAGGCAGACGTGACCTATGCATGGGGCGTTCGCACCGTCTGGGGCATCGACGGGTTCGGTGCGCGGCAACAGGCGATCGGCGGCGACAATGTCTTCGCGACTATGGGCTGGGCGTCGCCGGTCGGGACTTTGACGAGCTTCGCCTATCTGGTCGATCAGGACGAGCGCGCGGTGCAGGGCTATCGCCTGTCGAGCCAGAGCTATGGCGTACGGCTGGCGGGATCGCGCAAGATCGGCAAGGCGACCGTGGCGTGGCAGGCGAGCCACGCGCGGCAGTCCGACTATAACCGCAACCCCAACGACTATGGCGCCGATTACTGGCTGGCCGATGTTGCGGTCGATCTGGCCGGGCCGAAGCTGGGCGCGGGGTATGAGGTGCTGGGTGCCGACCGCGGCACAGCGCTGACCAGCTTCCAGACACCGCTGTCGTCCATCTTCAAGTTTCAGGGCTGGGCCGACAAGTTCACCACGACCCCGCCCGACGGCATCCGCGACCTGTACGCGAGCGCCGGCTGGGGCTGGAAGCAAATCGGCGCGCTGAAGGGCGTGTCAGTGCAGGCGATCTACCACCGGTTCGAGAGCGACCGGCTGGTCCGCCATTACGGCAACGAGATCGACCTGCTCGCGAGCGCCAAGATCGGCCGCACCACCGCCAGCCTCCGCTACGCCGATTACGACGCGGATCGCTTCGCCACCGATACCCGCAAACTCTGGCTCCAACTGGACTGGACGATATGACTGACATTCGCGAACATCTGGTCGTGGTGGGCAACGGCATGGCCGGTTGCCGCGCCGTCGAGGAACTGATCGCGCGCGATCCGCACCGGTATCGCGTGACGATCTTCGGTGCCGAACCGCACGTGAACTACAACCGCATCATGCTGTCGCCGGTGCTGGCGGGCGAGAAGACGTTCGACGAGATCGTCATCAACGATGTCGGCTGGTATGCGTCGAACGCGATCGAGCTGGTATCGAGCGACCCGGTGCAGGCGATCGACCGCGTGGCGAAGACGGTGACGGCGCGGTCGGGCCGCAGCGTGTCCTACGACAAGTTGCTGATCGCGACCGGTTCCGACCCGTTCATCATCCCGGTGCCGGGCAAGGACCTGCCCGGCGTCATCAGCTTCCGCGACATGGCGGATGTCGACCACATGCTCGCGGCCGCCGGAGCCGGCGGCGATGCGGTGGTGATCGGCGGCGGACTGCTGGGGCTGGAAGCGGCGCACGGGCTGACGCTGCGCGGCATGAAGGTCACCGTCATCCACCTGATGCCGACGCTGATGGAGCGGCAGCTGGACGAGGCAGCGGGATGGCTGCTGAAGTCGGCGCTGGAGGCGCGCGGGCAGACGATCCTGACCGAGGCGCACACCGCCGCGATCGTCGGCGACGGCAAGGTCGAGGGCGTCGCGCTGAAGGACGGGACGGTGATCCCCGCCAGCCTCGTCGTGATGGCGGTCGGCATCCGGCCTTCGGTGGTGCTGGCGCGGGATGCGGGACTGGAAATCGGGCGCGGGATCAAGGTCGACGACCATATGGTCACGTCCGACCCGTCGATCCTCGCGGTCGGGGAGTGCGTCGAGCATGACGGCAACGTCTATGGCCTCGTCGCGCCGCTGTGGGATATGTGCCGCGCGCTCGCCGACGGGCTGGTCGAGAAGCATAGCGGCTATCGCGGCTCCGTCACGTCGACCAAGCTGAAGGTGGCGGGGCTGGACGTGTTCTCGGCGGGCGATTTCTCGGGCGGCGACGGGGCGGAGGACATCGTGCTGCGCGACGCCTCGCGTGGTGTCTACAAGCGCGTCGTGGTGCGCGGCGACAGGGTCGTGGGCGCGGTGCTGTACGGCGACACCGCGGACGGCGGCTGGTATTTCGACCTGCTGAAACGCGAAGAGGACGTGTCGGCGATCCGCGACATGCTGATCTTCGGGCAAGCCTTCGCCTCGGGAGGAGGCGCGGCGGACCCTAAGGCGGCCGTTGCGGCGCTCTCCGACGAGGCGGAGATCTGCGGCTGCAACGGCGTCACCAAGGGCAAGGTCGTCGCGTGCATCGGCGCGGGCAACACCACGCTGGATGCGGTGCGCGCGACCTGCAAGGCGTCGGCGTCGTGCGGATCGTGCACCGGGCTGGTCGAGACGTTGCTCGCGGTGACGCTGGGCGAGGATTACTCGGGCGAGCGTACCGTGAAGACGATATGCAAATGCACCAGCTTCGGCCACGACGACGTGCGGCGCGAGATCGTCGCGCAGGACATGCGTTCGATTCCGGAGGTGATGCAGAAGTTGACGTGGAGCACGCCGGACGGGTGTTCGTCGTGCCGGCCGGCGCTGAATTACTATCTGCTCTGTGCGCTGCCGGGCGAGTATAAGGACGACCAGCAGAGCCGCTTCGTCAACGAACGGCTGCACGCCAACATCCAGAAGGACGGCACCTATTCGGTGGTGCCGCGGATGTGGGGCGGGCTCACCAGTCCGAAGGAACTGCGCGCGATCGCCGACGTGGTCGAGAAGTTCGACGCGCCGATGGTGAAGGTCACGGGCGGCCAGCGGCTCGATATCTTCGGGATCAAGAAGGAGGATCTGCCCGCGGTCTGGGCGGACCTCAACGCCGCCGGGATGGTCAGCGGGCATGCGTACGGCAAGTCGTTGCGCACGGTGAAGACCTGCGTCGGGTCGGAATGGTGCCGCTTCGGTACGCAGGATTCGACCGGGCTGGGCGTGAAGGTCGAGCGCATGACCTGGGGGTCGTGGATGCCGCACAAGTTCAAGATCGCGGTCAGCGGTTGCCCGCGCAATTGCGCCGAGGCGACGATCAAGGACTTCGGCGTGGTGTGCGTCGACAGCGGCTACGAACTCCACGTCGGCGGCAATGGCGGCATCAAGGTCCGCGCCACCGACTTCCTGTGCAAGGTCACGACCGAGGAAGAGGCGATGCATTACTGCGCCGCCTTCATCCAGTTGTACCGCGAGGAGGCCCGCTACCTCGAACGCACCGCGCCGTGGATCGAGCGGATCGGGGTCGAATATATCCGCGAACGGATCGCCGACGATGCCGGGGGCCGCGACGCGCTGGCTACCCGGTTCCGCTATTCGCAGACCTTCATGCAGGACGATCCCTGGGCGGCACGTGCGGCCGGCGAGGCGCGCGAGCAGCATGCGCCGATGGCGGTCTTTACGCCCATAGACAGCGCGAGGGAAATGGCATGATCGGCGAATGGCTCGACATCGGCTGGGTCGACGAGATCCCGGTCCGCGGCAGCCGCACCGTGCAGGTGACCGGCGGCGACGACATCGCGGTGTTCCGCACCGGCGACGGCAAGGTCTTCGCATTGCTCGACCGCTGTCCGCACAAGCATGGGCGGTTGTCGCAGGGGATCGTGCACGGCGGCGCGGTGGCGTGTCCGCTGCATAATTGGCGCATCTCGCTGACGACGGGTGAGGCGCTGGGAGAGGACAAGGGTTGTACGCCGGTGGTGCCGGTGAAGGTGTCCGCGGGGCGGGTGCTGATCTGCCGGACCAGCGTGTTGAAGGCGGCGGCGTGAGTAGCAAGAAGAAAGCCCCTCCCCTTCAGGGGAGGGGTTGGGGTGGGGCCTCTCCCCAAGCGATATGTTCGCGGCACCGCCCCACCCCTGTCTCTT
>NZ_CEEDCJ010000001.1:0-343041 GCF_979253005.1 Sphingomonas sp. AC435 | reverse complement strand
ACCCCCAACCCCTCCCCTGAAGGGGAGGGGCTTTGAGCGCGACCAAAACCACATGCGCCTATTGCGGGGTCGGGTGCGGGATTCTCGCGACGCCGACCGGCGAGCGTAGCGCCACGATCGCGGGCGATGCGGATCACCCGGCCAATCGCGGCAAGCTCTGCTCCAAAGGTACGCATCTCGGCGAGACGATCGGCCTCGAAGGCCGCCTGCTCCATCCTATGATCGGCCAGCGCCGCGCGTCGTGGGACAAGGCGCTCGACCTCGTCGCCAAACGCTTCCGCGATACGATCGCGAAACATGGCCCGAACAGCGTCGCCTTCTACGTCTCGGGCCAATTGCTGACCGAGGATTATTACGTCGCCAACAAGCTGATGAAGGGCTTCATCGGCTCCGCGAACATCGACACCAATTCGCGCCTCTGCATGTCGAGCGCGGTCGCAGGGCATGTGCGCGCGTTCGGCGAGGATATCGTGCCGGCCAGCTACGACGATCTCGACGCCGCCGACCTGATCGTGCTCGTCGGCAGCAACACCGCGTGGTGTCACCCAATCGTGTATCAGCGCATCCAGGCTGCCCGCGTCGCTCGGGGTACGAAGCTGGTCGTCATCGACCCGCGCCGCACGGAAACCGCCGAGGAAGCGGACCTGCACCTCGCGATCCGGCCCGGTACCGATGTCGCGCTGATGCACGGACTGCTGGCGTGGTGCCGCGCGAACGGCGCGATCGACGATGCCTATCTGGAGCGCCACGTCGCGACTCCCGACGATTTCTGGAACGGGTTCGGAGAGGGGAGCGACCTGTGGTCGACGGCGCGCACATGCGATGTTGCGCCGGACGACCTCAGGCGCTTCTTCGACCTGTTCGCCGCGACGCCGCGCACCGTGACGATGTTCAGCCAGGGCGTGAACCAGTCGTTGAGCGGGACCGATCAGGTCAACGCGATCATCAACCTGCACCTCGCGACGGGCCGCATCGGCAAGCCCGGTGCCGCACCGTTCTCGATCACCGGACAACCCAACGCGATGGGCGGGCGAGAGGTCGGCGGGCTGGCGTCGACACTGGCGTCGCATATGGACTTCGCGCCCGAGAACGTCGCGCGCGTCGGACGGTTCTGGGCCGCGCCAAACATGGCGACCAAGCCGGGGCTGAAGGCGGTCGACCTGTTCCGCGAGCTGGGTCACGGGCGGATCAAGGCTTTGTGGGTGATGGCGACCAACCCCGCGGTGTCGATGCCAGACGCCGGGCGGGTGCGCGAGGCGCTGGCGGCGTGCCCCTTCGTCGTCGTCAGCGACGTGATCGCCGACACCGATACCAGCGTCCACGCCCACGTCCGCCTGCCCGCCGCCGCCTGGGGCGAGAAGGACGGCACCGTCACCAATTCCGACCGCACGATCAGCCGCCAGCGCGCGTTCCTGCCGCTGCCCGGCGAGGCGAAGGCCGATTGGTGGATCGTCAAGGAAGTCGGCCGGCGGATGGGGTGGAAGACCGCCTTCGCCTATGATCGCCCTGCCGAAATCTGGCGCGAACATTGTCGGCTGTCGGCGTACGAAAATCAGGGCGAGCGGCTGTTCGCGCTGCCGGGACAGGCGGCGATCGGCAATGCCGCCTATGACGCGATGGCGCCGTTCCGCTGGGGCGCCACGCCGTTCGCGGACGGACGCTATTCGACGCCGGACAGCCGCGCGCGGCTGGTGCCGGTGGCGCAGAAGCCGCTGGCCAAGCCGCTCGCCGATTGGCCGATGACGCTCAACACGGGGCGGTATCGCGACCAATGGCATACGATGTCGCGGACCGGCCTGTCGCCCAAACTCGCGCGGCATCGCGAAGAGCCCGCGGTCGAGGTCCATCCCGACGATGCCGCCGCGCTGAAACTGACCGATGGCGGGCTGGCGCGGGTCGCGACGCCGCAGGGCGACAGCCTGTTCCGCGTGCGCGTCGCCGCGACGCAGCGCCGGGGCGAGCTGTTCGCGCCGATTCACTGGACGGATCGCAACGCGACCGGCGGGCGTACCGGGCTGCTGCCGCGCCCGCTTGCCGACCCGATCTCGGGGCAGCCGGGGTTCAAGGCCACGCCGGCCAGCATCGCCGCGGTCGCCACCGCATGGCGCGGCTTCGTCATCGTCGCGGACGAACTCGCCGCCCGCCCCGACTGCCTGTGGGCGACGCGGGTCGCCGTGCCGTGCGGCACCGCCTGGGACCTTGCCGGCGATGGCGATCCGACGGCGCTCGACGCGCTGTTGCCGCCGGGCGAGCGGCTGGAGGCGATCGATGCCGCGCGGGGGACGCGCCGGATCGCGATCGTTCGCGACGGGCGGCTCGCCGCCGCCCTGTTCGTGACGCGCGACGGCAGCTTGCCGCCGCGCGACTGGCTGGTCGCACAACTCGCCGAACCGCAGGCCGCCCCGACGTTGCTCGCCGGGCGCGCACCGGGGGTGCAGGTCGATCGCAGCCCGATCGTCTGCGCGTGCTTCGACGTCGGGCTGAAGACCATCCTGTCGACGATTGCGGCGCAGCGACTGACCGACGTCGCCGCGATCGGCAGCGCGCTGAAAGCCGGCACCAATTGCGGGTCGTGCCGCCCCGCCCTCGCCAAACTCCTCGCCGAAGGATCGACGCATGCCGCATGAGATCATCGCCCCCGGAACGGTCTGGCTGGTCGGGGCCGGTCCCGGCGATCCGGACCTGCTGACGCGCAAGGCCGAACGCCTGATCGCCGCGGCGGATGTTGTCTTTTACGACGCGCTGGTCGGGCCGGGTGTGCTCGACCTGATCCCAGAGGGGGTCGAGCAGGTCGGCGTCGGCAAGCGATCGGGCCGGCATTCGAAGGATCAGGGTACGATCGACGACCTGATCGTCGCCGCCGCGCTCGCCGGGAAGCGCGTCGTGCGGCTGAAGGGCGGCGATCCGTCGGTGTTCGGCCGCTCGACCGAAGAGATCGCGGCGTGCGGCGTGCATGGTATCCGCGTCCACGTCTGCCCCGGCATCACCGCCGCCAGCGCCGCCGCCGCCTCGGGTGCGCTGTCGCTGACGTTGCGCGGGCTGGCACGGTCGCTGACGCTGGTCACCGCGCATGCCAGGGCTGGCGAGCCGCTCGATCTCGACTGGGCGGCGCTGGCTCGGCCGGATGCGACGCTGGCGGTATATATGGGGCGGGCAGCGGCGGGCGAGGTGACGCGCGAGTTGATCCGCGCCGGCCTTGCACCAGAGACGCCGGTGATGATCGCGGTCAACGTGTCGCTGCCGGACGAACGGTTGATCCGCGGGCGGCTGGATGCGCTGTCGTTCCTGGTGCGGGCGGTCGGTGCGAACGACCCGACGCTGTTGCTGATCGGGGCGGCGATGGGCGCGGCGGAGATGCGGGGCGTGGCGGAAACCGCGACGGAGGGTGCTTTCGCCAGCGCCGGATAGCTGCTTTACTCCGACATGAAGCGCGCCCGGTGAAGCGCGACGTGGACGGACGGGGAGCATGCAATGAGGATTTGGCGGGCGGCGATCGGCGCGGCGGCGATGGGGTGGACGGTTGGCGCGGCGGCGCAATCGACGCTGCCACCGCGGCCGGTGGCGGTGACGGTGCAGGCGGATCGCCCGGCGGGGACGCTGCCGCCGGTGTGGCGCTTCTTCGGCGCGGACGAGCCCAATTACGCGACGATGAAGGACGGGCGGAAGCTGCTGGTCGAACTCGGCAAGCTCAAGTCGGGCGAGGTGTTCTTCCGAGCGCACAATCTGCTCAGCACCGGCGACGGCACGCCCGCGTTCAAATGGGGCAGCACCAACGCCTATACCGAGACGAAGGACGGCAAGCCGGTCTACGACTGGACGATCGTCGACGGGATCATCGACACGTACATCGCGCGCGGCGTGCGTCCGTACCTCCAGATCGGGTTCATGCCGGAGGCGATGTCGAGCGCACCGGCGGGCACGCCGTACCAGCATTCGTGGCGGCCCGGTTTCGATTACAAGCTGATCGCGACCGGCTGGACCTACCCGCCCAAGAGCTACGAGACATGGGCGGAGCTGGTCTATCGGTGGACGCAGCACAATGTCGAACGCTACGGCCGGGCGGAGGTCGAGCGCTGGTATTTCGAAGTCTGGAACGAGCCGAACATCGACTTCTACTGGCAGGGCAGCCCGGAGGAATTCTACAGGCTGCACGATTTCGCGATCGATGCGGTGCGCCGCGCGCTGCCGACCGCGAAGGTCGGCGGTCCCGATGTCGCGGGCGCGGGCGGTGCGTTCATGGACGGGTTCCTGAAGCACGTATCGTCCGGCAAGAACTACGCCACGGGTGCGACGGGCACGCCGACCGACTTCCTGTCGTTCCATGCCAAGGGGCAGCCGAGCTTCGTCGACGGGCATGTGCGGATGGGGATTTCGACGCACCTGAAGGAGGTCGACAAGGGCTTCGTGAAGGCCACCGCGATCCCCTCGCTCGCGGCCAAGCCGGTGGTGATCGGCGAGAGCGATCCCGAGGGCTGCGCAGCCTGTCCGGGACGGTCGAACGACTATCGCAACGGCACGATGTATTCGAGCTACACCGCCGCCAGCTTCGCGCGCATCTGGGACCTCGCGGCGCGGCGGCGGGTGAATCTGGAGGGGGTGCTGTCCTGGTCGTTCGAGTTCGAGGATCAGCCGTGGTTCGCCGGCTATCGCCAGCTCTCGACCAACGGTGTCGACCTGCCGGTGTTGAACGTGTTCCGGCTGTTCGCGAAGCTCGGCACGGAGCGGCTGACCGCGACCAGCGATGCGCAGGTGCCGCTCGACACGGTCGTGGCGGAGGGTGTGCGCGGAGCCGCCGATATCGGCACGCTGGCGACGCGGACGGCGGACGGCAAGATTGTGGTGCTGCTGTGGCATTATCACGACGACGACCTGCCCGGCCCGGATGCGGCGATCCGGCTGAGCGTCGCCGGCCTGAAGCGGGGTGGCGGCAAGGCCGGGCGCGCGACGCTGTGGCGGATCGACGGGGATCACGCCAATGCCTACGCCGAATGGAAGCGGCTGGGATCGGTGCAGTCGCCGGATCAGGATCTGTACGCCAGGCTGGAAGCGGCATCGCGGCTGCAACCCGAAACGCTGACCGTAACGGCGGGCGCGAAGGGAACGACGGTGCTGGACGTGCGTCTGGCGCGGCAGGGCGTGGCTCTGGTGATGTTGGATAAGTAGAAGGACGCGGGCGATGACGAACGTGACGGTGCTCGGGATGGGCATCATGGGCGCAGGCATGGCGCAGCGCCTGCTCGACAAGGGCTTCGCGGTGACGGTCTGGAACCGCAATCCCGCGCGGTCCGCACCGCTGGGCGAGGTTGGCGCGCGGATCGCGGCGACTGCGGCGCAGGCGGTGGAAGGTGCCGACACGGTCGTCGCGATGCTGGCGGAGGACGATGCGTCGCGCGCAGTGTGGCTGGGCGAGGCTGGCGCGCTGGCGGCGATGAAGGCCGGCGCGGTGGCGATCGAGTGCAGCACGCTGACTGCGGAGTGGACCCGGACACTGGCTGGTGAGGCACAGGCGCACGGGGTCGGCTTTCTCGATGCGCCGGTGACCGGCAGCCGCGTGCAGGCGGCGACCGGTGCATTGCGCTTCTTCGTGGGTGGCGATGCGGCGACGCTGGACCGGGCGCAGCCGGTGCTGGATGTTCTCGGCACCGAGAGTGCCCTGCTCGGGCCGAACGGGAGCGGTGCGACGCTGAAGCTGATCAACAACTTCCTGTGCGGCGTGCAGGTCGCCAGCCTGGCGGAAGCGATGGGTGCGATCGAGCGCAGCGGGCTCGACGCCGACACCGCCGTACGGCTGCTGAACGTTGGCGCGCCGGCCAGTCCGATGGTCAAGACGATGTCCGCGCGGATGCTGGCGCGCGACTATGATCCGCATTTCTACGTGCCGCTGATGGCGAAGGATCTGGGCTATGCGGGGCAGACTCTGGCGGGGCTGGGGATCACCTCGGACCTCGCCGCTGCGGCACGCGAGCGGTTCCTGACGGCGGAGCGCGAGGGGTTCGGCGAGCGCGATATGTCGGCGGTGGTGGAGCCGTTGCGGGGCGGGGCGGCAGACTGACTTTCAGCCCCCCTTGCAGGAATTGTTGCAAAACCCTCTTCTGCCACCCCGGCGGAGGCCGGGGTCCAGTTGCGATGTCGGCGGTAATCCACTGAGAACGTCACCCAACTCGACCCCGGCCTTCGCCGGGGTGGTGGCTTGGGAAAGGCAGTGGAGCTATGTCGCAACAATCCTTGGCAGGTTAGTATAGCGCTACAGCCGCACCGTCTTTCCTTCCCGGGCGGAGCGGTAGATGGCTTCGACGATGCGGATGTCGCGCAACCCTTCCGCGCCGGAGACGATCGGTTCGCGGTTGGTGGTGGCGCATTCGGCCATGTGGTCGAGCTGGCCGACGAATTGCGAGCGGTTGGCCGAGGGCGGCTGGACCTGCTGTTCGCGGCCATCGCGACCGGTCCACATCTGGTTGCCGTCGTAGCGCGTCGCCGGCTCCAGCTCGATGCGGCCCTTGTCGCCCATCAACAGGATGTGGTTCTGGTTGGCGCTGTACATCGATTGGCAACTGGCGATCGCGCCGGAGGGGAATTCCAGCGTCCAGTCGATGATGTCCTCGACCTCCGTGAAGCGCGGATCGCGACGGTCGGTGGACTCGCGCGCGGTGACGGCGATCGGCTCCTCACCGGTCATGTAGCGCGCCGCCTGAAGGCTGTAGATTCCCATGTCCATCAGCGATCCGCCGCCCGACAGCGCCTTCTTCAGTCGCCACGCCTGCGGATCGCCCTGTACGAAGCCGTGTTCGGAGCGGACGTAGCGGATCTTGCCCGCCGCGCCGGTGCGGGCGAGGCGCATCGCCTCCAGATTGTGCGGCTCGAAATGCGAGCGATAGCCGATCATCAGTTGGCGATTGGCGCGGCGGCAGGCGGCGATCATCGCCTCGCACTCCGCGACGGAGATCGCCATCGGCTTTTCGCACAGCACGTGCTTGCCCGCCCTGGCCGCACGGATCGTGTATTCGGCGTGCATCGAATTGGGCAGGCAGACATAGACGATGTCGACATCGGGATTGTCGCGGATGCGGTCGAAATCGGCGTAGCTGTAGACCGATTTCGGATCGAGGCCGTGTTCGGCGGCCACACGCCGCGCCTTGATCGGGTCGCCGCTGACGACAGCGGCCAGCCGGCTGTGTTCGCAATCGGCGAATTTCGGGATGATGACCTTCAGCCCGTAATAGCCGAGGCCGACGATCGCATAGCCCAGCTTGCGCGGAGCGGCGGCGCAGGCTGGGGCGGCCATGCCGATCGCCAGCGCCGCAGCGGACAGCAACACGTCGCGTCGTTCGATATCCACCGGCTATCCTCTTCCGCTTTTCTGACCAACTCGCACGGATTACAGCATTTTCTTGGCTACTGCGATAGTGCGGCCCTTCGCGTCACCGATAGCGGACGGGCCGGACACGTTGATCGCCACGTAGCGTCTGTCGTCGAGGAACACCTGCAACTGTGCGCCCTGATCCCGCCACAGGGCGGCGCGGCCGAGACCCGGTACGTCGCTGGCGGGGGGCATCGTGCCGTCGGCGGTTCGCGAGGCCTCGACATCCGACGACGCGAAGTCGCCATTGGGGGCGGCGCGGGTGAGCAGCATCATCTGGCCACCGTCGGCCAGCGTGTAGGTGCACATCGAAAACGCCGCGCGCCCCTCGGCGGCGGGCGATACGCTGCCGAGTTCGGTCTTCGTGACGCCGATGCCCAACGCCGCCGCCGCGACATTCTTGTCGAGGACGGCGCAGGCGTCCTCGGCGTTCCAGGTGGCGGTCGTGGTCGCGGCAGTCGCATTACCGGGCGCGTCACCACTGTCGCCGCAACCTGCCAGCGCCGCCAACGCCAGTGCCGCAACGATGCCCATCGATGTGTTCATGCCACCCTCCCCCGAAGACAGGTGGAGTAGAGCGCAACCCGCCCGCAGACGCCAGCGCTTAAACCGGATCGACGTTCCCCGGCGGTTAGCGATCCGCGCCGATCGTGAACGACCAGCGGAGCGGCTTCAGCGGGATGCGATAGGGCATGTGCGGACGGCCATCGAGGCTCCAGCCGGTGTCGCCGCCGACGCCCGCCTGCGCGGCGTCGATCAGCAAGGTGCCGTCGCCGTGCGGGCGGATGTCGCTGCTGTGCCTGGCCGTGCTGAGGTCGGAATAGGGAAAGGGCAACGCGTTGACCGCCAGCGGCTGCGCGCCGGTGACGCGCAGCGAGGGCGTGCCGCTTCCCGATAGTGCGACCCAGCGTACGTCCTGCTTCGATCCGGAATCCTGTGGGCGCGCATAGCCGTGATACTGGTCGGCGAGCGCGCCCTGCCAGATCGCGAGCTGGCCGCCGGTCTTGCGATCCGGGTAGGTTTCCTGCGGCCCCCGACCGTACCAGCGGGCATGGTCGAGCGCGGGTGGCGTCGCGAAGGTCAGGCCGACGCGCAAGGGGTCGGGAAGCGTGTCGCGGATCGGCGTGAACTGTACGTCGGCGCGGACGGTGCCATCGGCCGCCATCGTCCAGCGCGTGACCGTCTTGACCGACCCCACGCCCATGTCGTGGTGCACGACGATGGCGTCGCCCTCTGCCGTCACCGCGTCGACGCGGCGGTTTTCGGAGAACTGCTTCCACATCGCGTGCGACTTGGTCACGCCGGTGCCGATGTCGTTGTCGGTCGGTGCGCGCCAGAAATCGGGCGCGCCGCCGGTCAGCAGCGTGCGGCCGTCGCGAGCATAGCGTCGCACCAGCCCCGTCGCGCGGTCGATCGTCAGCACCGCGTCGCCGGCGGCGAGCGTCAGGGCGTCTGCCGCTTCGGTGGGACGCACCGATGTAGCGGGAGAGGGGGCGAGCGCGCGGGGGGCGGTCAGCGGGAACTGTTCCCAGCCGACGACATAGCCGGCAGGGACCATCGGGATCGCGCCCGCTTTCGCCCGCGCGCGCAGGACGAGGATTCGTTCGGCGTCGGGTTTCTGGGCCGCAGGCGGTCGGAAGTTTAGCGGCGCGCGCTCGCCGGGGGCCAAAAGCGGTGTCGGTATGCTCCCCGTCGCGACGGCGCGGCCGTCCTCCATCATCGTCCAGTCGAGGGTGAAGCGCGAGAGGTCGATATGATCGTGGCGGTTGGTCACCGCAAAGCCCGGCCGCATCTGTTCGAACGCGATCGGCGACTGCACCTTGGCCAGCTCGTAATATTCGGGGTCGGGCGTCCGGTCGGAGCGGATCACGCCGTCGCCGACCGGGCTGTCGTCCCCGCCCTTGTTGGCGAAGTCCGGCCCCTGTGCCCAATATTCGCGGCCCTTCGCGTCCTTTTCAATGATAGTCTGGTCGACCCAGTCCCAGACGAAGCCGCCTTGCAGTTTCTTGTGGCTGCGGAAGACCTCCCAGTAATCGGCGAAGTTGCCGAGGCTGTTGCCCATCGCGTGGGCGTATTCGCACAGGATCAGCGGCTGGGTCAGGCCGGGCTGTTCGGCATAGTCGGCGATCTTGCCGATATCGTCGTACATCGGCGCGAAGATATCGACATAGGTGTTCACCGGGTGCCGCCACCCGCTCATGCTCCAGCCGAGGAAGCTGACGAGGCGGGTGCGGTCGCGCGCCTTCACCCATTTCGCCGCGGCTTCGAAGCTCGAACCGATGCCGGTCTCGTTGCCCAGCGACCAGAAGATGATCGACGGATGGTTCTTGTCGCGTTCGACCATGCGCTGGACGCGGTCGAGATGCGCGGGCTGCCACTTCGGATCGTTGCCGAGCAGGACGGAGGGGTCGTTGTTCCGCTCCTGCGACAGGCTGAGATAGCCGTGACTCTCGATATTGGCCTCGTCCATCACATACAGGCCGTATTCGTCGGCGAGGTCGTACCAGCGCGGGTCGTTGGGGTAGTGGGACGTGCGCACCGCGTTGATGTTGGCCTGCTTCATCAGTTCGATGTCGCGACGCATCGTCGCCTCCGACACGATGCGGAAGGTGCGGGGGTCGTGTTCGTGGCGGTTGACGCCGCGGATCATGATGCGGCGGCCGTTGACGCGGACCTCGCCGCCCGCGACCTCCACGGTGCGAAAACCGACGCGGCGGCTGGTCGCCTCGATCAGCTTTCCGTTCGCGTCGAGCAGTTCGACGAGCAGCGTGTAGAGTTCCGGGGTTTCCGCGGTCCAGCGGCGGACGGCGGGGATCGTGCCGTTCAGGGTGACGCCGCCGCTCGTGACGTCGCCGTCGCGGGTCAGGATCGGCGTCTTGCCGTCCAGTAGCGTCGCGCGGACGCGGGTCGGGCGCGTCTCGCCGGCCACGTCGACCTTCAGCGCAAGCGTGCCGTCGCGATAGGCTGGATCGAGCCCCGCCACGACCGACAGGTCGCGCAGCCGGGTCGCGGGGGCGGCGTAGAGCGTGACGCTCCGCTCGATTCCGTTGACGCGCCAGAAATCCTGATCCTCCAGATAACTGCCGTCGGCATAGCGGTAGAGTTCGATCGCGACGCTGTTACGGCCGGGCTTCGCGGCGGCGGTGACGTCGAACTCGGCGGGGAGCTTGGAGTCCTCCGAATAGCCGACGCGGACGCCGTTGACCCAGATGTAATAGGCCGCGCCCGCCGCGCCGACCGTCAGCAGCAGGCGGCGGCCGGCGAAATGCGGCGGCACGACGAAGTCGCGGCGGTACGATCCGACCTCGTTGAGCTTGTGGTCGATCCAAGGCTGGTTGCGCGGAAACGGATAGCCGCTGCCGACGAACACCGGGCCGCCGTGGCCCGCCGCCTGAAGGATGCCGGGTACCTGCATCGTGCCCCAGCCGGACACGTCGTAATCGGGCCGCTGAAACCCGGTCGGCCGACTTTCCGGAGTGGGCGACAGGCGGAACCGCCACGCGCCGTCGAGCGACACATGATAGCGGGACTTCGCGACGTCGCGGGACAGTGCGCCGCGCCGCGTCTCGAACCCGTCGAACGTCGCGTGCATCGGCTCCGCACCCTGACGGATGACGGTCGGCTGCTCCCACTCCGCCGGGTTGGCGGTCTGCGAGAAGGCAGGCGATACGAGGAGGAGGGCGATCGTCAGAGGGCGGAGAAGGCGCGTCATCGATACTCCTGACGATCGTCGTTTCGCCTGCCGTAACCGGAACGGGAGCGATAGAATATTGTATTCGTTCGCAGGTAACGTTCCCACCCCACAAGCAAAATCCGCTTACTTCAAAAGCCAAAAACCTATATGATTTCACGAACTCGAACCGGGTGGTGATCCCTTGGCTGTGCGGCAGATTGAACAAACTATCCCGGTGCCGGCCCGCACGCGTGCGGCGAAGCCGGTGCCCGGCCCGACGATGGTCGAGCGCGCGTACGAATATCTGCTGACGCAATTGATGAGCCTGTCGATCGCGCCGGGGGAGCGGATCGCGATCGACACCGTCGCGCGGCAGCTGGGCATTTCGCAGACCCCCGTGCGGGAGGCGATGAGCCAGCTGGAGGCGGAGAAGCTGGTCTTCAAGATGCCGAACGTCGGCTATCGCGCCAGCCCCCAGATGACGCGCGACGAGGTGCGCGACCTGTACACGCTGCGCCAGTTGATCGAGCCCTATGCCGCGGCGCGCGCGGCGGAGGCGATGACGGACGCGTCGATCGCGATTCTGGAGGCGATCGATCGCGACATGTCGAGCGTGGTGGCGGGCGACGCGCGCGCCTATTCGCGGTTCGCCGAGGCGGACGCCAAGCTGCACCGCCTGATCGCGACCGGCAGCGGCAATCGCCTGATCGAGGAAGCGATCGACCGGCTGCACGCGCATCTGCATATCTTCCGCGCGCTGTATGCGACGAACGCGCCCAACGAGGCGGCGGAGGAGCACCGCAAGATCATCGACGCGCTGGTCGCGCACGATCCCGCGGCGGCCGAGCAAGCCGTCCGCTATCATCTGGAGCGGTCGCAGATGCGGATGGATCGCGTGCTGGCGGAAACCGTGCCGACCACCGACTGATCTCCACCGCAGATGGGCGTTACGCCCGCTTGACAGCCTCCGCGACGCTGCCTAACCAGATCATATAGGATATGACATGGAGAGGTAAGCGATGCGGCGGATTCGCCCAAGTCGCCGGGTATACACAGCGATCCGCCTCGGTGCGGCGATCGCGACGATGTGCCTGAGCGGGGGAGCCTTCGCCGAAACCGTCGTCCTCGACCATTTCACGCTGATCGACGGCACCGGCCGCGCCCCCGTGGGGGACCAGGCACTGGTGATGACCGACGGTCGCATCACCTGGGTAGGCCCGTCGCGCCGGCGACCGGCCGCGGCCAAGTCCGCCACCACCGAGGACCTGCGCGGCAAATACCTGATGCCGGGCATCATCGACAGTCACGTGCACCTGGGGCTGGTGAACGGCGTCGACCAGAACTTCACCAAATACTATGACCGCGCCAATATCGAGGCGCAGCTTCGACTGTACGCGGCGTACGGCGTGACGTCGGTCTACACGCTGGGCACCGACGGCGACACGATCCACGACGTCATCGCCGACCAGCGGCGGATCGGCCGGGTCGAGATGGCGCGCGCCTATACCGCCGGGCGGGGCGTGGTGTTCAAGGGCAGCTATGGCGGCGTGCCCGGTCTGGACCAGTCGGTCGCGACCCCTGCGGAAGCGACCGCGATGGTCGAACGCGAGACGGCCAAGGGCGACGATTTCGTCAAACTGTGGATGGACGACGAGTTCGGCACCGTTGCGGAGCGCATGCCCTATCCGGTCAGCACCGCCGTCATCGCCGCCGCGCATAAGGCCGACAAAAAGGCGGCGGCGCACATCTTCTATTACGACAACGCCGCGGAACTGATGCGCGAGGGCGTCGACGTGTTCATGCATCAGGTGCGCGACCGCGTCGCGGACGCGCCGCTGATCGCCGCGATGAAGGCGCGTGGTACGTGGCAGCTGGCGTCGACGCTGAGCCGCGAAGCCAGCTTCACGTACACGTTGCTACCGTTCGTGGACGATCCGTTCTTCTCGCGTGGGGTCGCACCGTCGACCGTCGCGACGCTGAAAAGCGACGAGCGGCAGCAGCGGCTCGCCGCGTCGCCGACCTTCCCGAAATATCCGCAGGTGCTGACCAACGCGATGGCCAGCTTCGCGGCGGAGGCGAAAGCGGGCGTCAAGTACGGGATGGGCACCGACAGCGGGCCGACCGCGCGCTTCCCCGGCTATTTCGCCCATTGGGAAATGGAGCTGATGGTCAAGGCGGGCGTGACCCCGTTGCAGGCGATCACCGCCGCGACCGGGACCAACGCCAGCTTTTTGGGCTCTAACGAGGCGGGGACGGTGCAGAAGGGCAAATGGGCCGATCTGCTGGTGCTCGACCGCGATCCCGTCGCCGACATCCGCAACACGCGGGCGATCTCCTCCGTCTACATCGCCGGGCGCAAGGTGCCGACGATCTGGCAGACCTGCGTCGGCCGGGCGGCGGACGCGTGCGGGGCCGCGAAGCCGTGAGCATCGCGGGGGCGGGCACCACCGACACGATCGTGCCGCCGGCGACCGTTCCCCGCGTCGGCGACGGTGCGGCGACGATGCGACCGACGCGCGTGCGGCATGTCGTGTTGTGGCTGACCGTCCTCGCCTACCTCATCACCTATATGGACCGGGTCGTCATCGCGACCGCGGCACCGTCGATCCAGAAGGAGTTCGGCTTCTCGCTGGTGACGATGGGGTGGATCTTCGCGTCGTTCCAATTCGCCTATGCCTTTTTCCAGATTCCGGGCGGCTGGCTGGGCGACCGGTTCGGGCCGCGCCGCGCGCTGACCGGCGTGGTGCTCTGGTGGTCGACCTTCACTGCCGCGACCGCGCTGACGTTTTCGGCCGGGTCGATGATGGTGTGCCGGTTCCTGTTCGGGATGGGCGAGGCGGGCGCTTTTCCGATCGCCACGCGCTCGCTGTCGCGGTGGATGCTGCCGGCGGAGCGCGGATGGGCACAGGGCCTGACGCATGCCGGCGCACGGCTGGGCGGGGCGGTGACGCCGGTGTTCGTCGCCCTGCTGATCGTCGATTTCGGCTGGCGCATGCCGTTCCTGCTGTTCGCGGTCGTCGGCATCGCGTGGGCATTGCTGTGGTTCTGGTATTATCGCGACACGCCGCGCACGCACCGGTCGGTCAATGCCGCCGAGTGCGCGATGATCGAGAACGCGCTGGGTAGCGGACCCGCACGCGCCAAGGTGCCGTGGCGTCGCCTGCTCGCCAATCCGCAACTCTGGCTGCTGTCGGCGATGTATTTCTGCTACGCCTATTGCATCAACATCTTCCTCACGTGGTTCCCGAAATACCTCCACGACACGCGCGGGTTCGACATCGCGGTGATGGGATTGTTCGCCAGCATGCCGCTGATGGCGGGCGTGCTCGGTGATCTCGCCGGGGGCTGGACGTCCGACCTGCTGGTCAAGCGCGGGGCCGGGCTGAAGCTGGCGCGCCGGGTGATCGCGGTGATCGGGTTCCTGACCGCCGCGGCGATGATCCCGCTGGCCGCGGCCCTCGACGCGCCGATCCCCAGCATCGCGTGTTTCTGCGTCGCGCTGTTCGGGCTGGAGCTGACGGTCGGCGTGTCCTGGGCGGTGACGCTGGATATCGGCGGCGAGTTCGCCGGATCGGTGTCCGCGGTCATGAACACGCTGGGCAATCTGGGCGCGGCGATCGCCGCCGCCGTCACCGGCTATATCGTGACGATGAGCGGCTGGTTCCCCGCCTTCATGGTGCTGGCGGTGCTGTGCCTGATCGCCGCCATCCTGTTCCTGTGGATCGACGCGTCGCGCCGGCTTTATGTGCCCGAGGAGGTCGTCGCCGCATGACGCGTTTCCACAAAGGTCAATCGATGGTCAGAATGTTCGCCGTCGCAGGCGGTATCGCCGTCGTCGCGATCGCTGCTGGCAGTGGCGTGGCGACGACCGCCGCGCCGCTGCCCGCCGCCGATCCGGTCAAGGGCAAGACGGTGTTCGCGCGCTGCGCCGGGTGTCACTCGCTTGCCCCGACCGGCGTCAGCGGCATCGGTCCCAATCTCGTCGGCGTCGTCGGACGACGGGCGGGATCGTTGCCGACCTATCGCTATTCCCCCGCCATGAAAGCCGCCGGGCTGAAATGGGACGAGGCCAACCTCTCCCGCTTCCTCAGCGGCCCCACGAAGACGGTGCCCGGCACGAAGATGATGGCCGCACCGATCGCCAATCCACAGGACCGCGCCAACGTGATCGCCTACCTCAAGACCGGCAGCGCCCGGTGACCGACATCGCTCCCATGTTCGGCGCGCTGCGCCTGCCCCGCAGCATCCTGTTCGGCCGCGGCCAGCGCGCGGCGCTGGGCTCCGCCACCGCCCGCGTCGGTCGGCGCGCGCTGATCTGTACCGACGAACGGCAGGCGGCGCAGCCCGAGTTCGCGGCGATGGTCGACGATCTGACCGCGCGCGGCGTCGAGACGCGCGTGTTCGACGGCACGATCCCCGACCTGCCGCTGCGCTCGATCGATGCGTGCGTCGCGCAGGGCAGCGGCTACGGGGCCGACGTGGTGATCGGCATCGGCGGCGGCAGTTCGCTCGATCTGGCGAAGGTCGTCGCGGTGCTGCTGACCCACGGCGGCAGCGTGCGCGACTATTATGGCGAGTTCGCGGTACCCGGCCCGGTGATCCCGCTGGTCGCGGTGCCGACGACCTCCGGCACCGGATCGGAAGCGACGCCGGTCGCGGTCGTCGCCGACGAGGAACGCGGCGCGAAGGTCGGCATCGCCAGCCCGCACCTGATCGCGCAGATCGCGATCTGCGACCCCGAGCTGACCGTCACCTGCCCGCCCGGCCTGACCGCCTTTTCGGGGGCGGACGCGCTGACGCATGCGGTGGAGGCGTACACGACGCTGGCCCGCCCGGTCGACGCGATGCTGACCGAGGAGCATGTGTTCGTCGGCAAGAACATGCTGTCCGATCACTTCGCCAAATTGGCGGTGACCAACATCTTCCGGTATCTGGAGCGTGCGTTCGTCGACGGCAGCGACATGGAAGCGCGCGAGGGCGTGATGCTCGCCTCGCTCGCCGCCGGTTGCGCGTTCGGGACCGCCGGGACCGCTGCGGCGCACGCACTGCAATATCCGGTCGGCAATCTGACGCACACCGCGCACGGGCAGGGCGTCGCGACGCTGCTGCCGTTCGTGATGCAGTTCAATCGCCCCGCCTGCACGGAGGGCTTTGCGGAGCTGGCGGAGCTGGTCGGGATCGGTGGCGCGACCGCCGCCGATCGCTCGCAGGCCTTCATCGAAGCGGTGGCGGAGCTGTTCGCGAAGATCGAAATCCCGCCGTCGCTCGAGGCGCTGGGCCTGCGCGCGGACCAGCAGGATTACGTCGCGGAATATTCGCTGAACGCCGCCCGGCTGATCAAGAACAACCCCCGGCCGCTCGACCTGGCGGCGATGCAGACCATCACGCGCGCGGCGTTCGCCGGCGACCGGGCCTCCCTCCATGCTGCTTGAACGACAAGGCACCGACATGACCGGCCCCACCTATACCCCGCCGCCCGCGCATGGTCGCGACGGACCGTTCGCGATCCCCACCGGCCTGCTGATCGGCGAACATTGGGTGGAGGCGGCGAGCGGCGCGCGGATCGACGTCGACGATCCGGCGAACGGCAGCATCCTGACGAGCGTCGCGGACGGCGACATCGCGGAGGGGATCGCTGCGGTCGATGCCGCGGCGGCGGCGGCGGCCGATTGGGCGGCGACCGCGCCACGCAAGCGCGCCGACATCCTGCTCGCCTGTTTCCACGCGATGATGGCCGAGCAGGAGTGGCTGGCGCAGTTGATCTCGCTGGAGAACGGCAAGGCGCTGAGCGATGCGCGGGGCGAGGTCGCCTATGCGGCCGAATTCTTCCGCTGGTATGCGGAGGAGGCGGTGCGCATCAACGGCGAACTCGGCATCTCCCCGTCGGGCGGTAACCGCATCCTCGTCCAGTATCAGCCGATCGGCGTATCGCTGCTGATTACGCCCTGGAATTTCCCGGCGGCTATGGCGACTCGCAAGATCGCGCCGGCGCTGGCGGCGGGGTGCACCTGCATCCTGAAACCGGCGGCGGAGACGCCGCTGACGGCGCTGGCGGTGGCGGAGATCATGCGCCGCGCGGGCGTGCCGGCGGGCGTCGTGAACGTGGTCAACACCAGCAAGCCCGGCCCGGTATGCAGTGCGATCCTGCACGATCCGCGCGTGCGCAAGCTGTCCTTCACCGGATCGACGCAGGTCGGCCGCCTGCTGCTGCGCGAGGCGGCGGATTCGGTCGTCAGCTCGTCGATGGAACTGGGCGGCAACGCGCCCTTCATCGTGCTCGACGATGCCGATCTGGACGCGGCGATCGAGGGCGCGATGATCGCCAAGATGCGCAACGCCGGCGAAGCCTGCACGGCCGCCAACCGCTTCTACGTACAGCGCGGCATCCACGATGCGTTCGTCGCCAAGCTGGTCGAGAAGATGGGCGCGATGAAGGTCGGTCCGGGCATCGAGGCGGCGACGCAATGCGGCGCGATGATCAACCGCAAGGCGGTCGACAAGATCGTGTGGCTGGTCGGCGACGCGGTCGGGAAGGGTGCCGAGGTGCGGCTGGGCGGGCAGGCGATCGAGGGTGACGGCTATTTCTACCCGCCGTCGGTGATCGCGAACGTCCAGCCCGGCTCCGAAATCCTCGACAACGAGGTGTTCGGCCCGGTCGCGGCGGTGATCCCGTTCGACGATCCGGAAGAGGCGATCACGCTGGCCAACGCCACCGAATACGGGCTGGCCGCGTACGTCTATTCCGAGAACTTGAAGACCGCGCTGAAGATCGCCGACCGCATCGAATGCGGCATGGTCGCGGTCAATCGCGGGCTGGTGTCCGATGCCGCCGCCCCGTTCGGCGGCGTCAAGCAGAGCGGGCTGGGCCGCGAGGGATCGCATCACGGCCTGATCGAATATTGCGAGGCGAAGTACATCGCCGTGAGCTGGTGAGCACCATGTCCGATATCTCCCGCCGTCACCTGTTGAGCGGTACCGCCGCGTCCGTGTTCGTCATGACGATCGGCGCGCGGGCGGGTGCGGCGGTACAGGCGACGGCTGCGGCGGCTGCAACGACAGTGGGGCCGGATACCGAATGGCGTCACTACGCGGCGGATGTGGCCAACACGCGCTATTCGCCGCTGGACCAGATCAACGCCGCCAATTTCGGCGATCTGGAAATCGCGTGGAGCGTGAAGACCGACGTGTTCGGCGCGCGCAAGGAGTATCAGTTCGAACCGACGCCGCTGCTGGTCAAGGGACGCCTGTTCCTGCCGGCGGGATCGCGGCGCGACTGCATCGCGCTGGATGCGGCGAGCGGCGAGCTGTTGTGGATGCACCGGCTTGACGAGGGACAGCGCGCGCTGAACTCGCCGCGGCAATTGTCCGGGCATGGCTGCTCCTATTGGACGGACGGCGTCAAGGAACGCGTGCTGTACGTGACGACGGGGTACCAGCTCGTCTCGCTGGACGCGGCGACGGGGGTTCCCGACCCCGATTTCGGCGTGAACGGCATCGTCGACCTGAAGAAGGACTTCGATCAGGAACTCGATCTGGAAACCGCGGATGTCGGGCTGCACGCGACGCCGCTGGTCGCGCGCGACACGGTGGTGGTGGGGGCTGCGCACACCGCGGGCGACGTGCCGGCGGTGCGCAAGAACGTGAAGGGCTATGTCCGCGGATTCGACGTGCGGACCGGCAAGCGGAAGTGGATCTTCCACACCATTCCGAAAAAGGGCGAATATGGCTACGACAGCTGGCTGAACGGCGATGCGGACGAGGCCGGCAACGGCGGCGTCTGGGCGGAGATGTCGGCGGACGAGCAGCTCGGGCTGGTCTACATTCCCGTCGAACTGCCGACCGGTGACGAGATGGGCATGTTCCGTCGCGGCAACGCGCTGTTCGGCGAATCGATCGTCGCGCTCGACCTGGAAACGGGTGTGCGCCGCTGGCATTATCAGCTCGTCCATCACGGCCTGTGGGATCGCGACATTCCCTGCGCGCCGATCCTGTGCGACATCCCGGTCAAGGGCCGTATGGTCAAGGCGCTGGCCCAGCCCACCAAGCAGGCGTTCCTCTACGTCCTGAACCGCGAGACGGGGAAACCGATCTGGCCGATCGCCGAGCGCAAGGTGGAGGCAGGCGACGTGCCCGGCGAATGGTATGCGCCGACGCAGCCCTTTCCCAGCAAGCCGCCCGCCTACGACATGCAGGGGGTGACGATCGACGACCTGATCGACTTCACGCCAGAGCTGCGCGCCGAGGCGGTGGAAATGGTCAAGTCGTACAAGATCGGCCCGCTCTACACGCCGCCCGTGGTCAGCAAGCCGGGCCGCTGGGGGACGATCACCAATCCCGGTATCCAGGGCGGGACCAACTGGCCGGGTGGCTGCTACGACCCCGAAACGCACACCGTCTACGTCTATTCGAAGACGCAACCGTCGGTGGTCGGGATCGTGCCGAATACCGATATGAATGTATCCGAATTCCCGCAGGTGCACGGGATCGCGGGTTCGGGCGTGCGACCGCAGACCGCGATGGGCGCGCCGATGCCCGCCGGTGCGCGGCCGCCGGGTGCACCGCCGGCCACTGCTGGTGCCCCTCCGGGTACGGCCAACACCGGCGCACCGCCGGTCGCGCCGCCGCCGGGTGGCGCGCCGGGCGGCGTGCAGGCGCCGCCGCCGGGGTATCTGGCGGTACAGGGCCTGCCGCTGCTCAAGCCCCCTTATGGGCGGATCACCGCGATCGACCTGACCAAGGGCGACATCGCGTGGCAGGTGGCGCACGGCGAGACGCCGGACAACGTCCGCAACCACCCCAAGCTGAAGGGGTTGAAGATCCCGCGCACCGGTCGCGCCGGCAACCTCGGCCCGCTGGTGACCAAGACGCTGGTGATCTGTGGCGAGGCCGGGTTCTACACCAACGAATACGGCGTGCGCGGTGCGATGCTGCGCGCGTACGACAAGGCCACCGGGGAAGAGAAGGGCGCGGTGTACATGTCCGCCCCGCAAAGCGGCTCACCGATGACCTATCGCCTTGCGAACAAACAATATATCGTCGTCGCGATTGGTGGCGGCAACTACAGTGCCGAGCTGGTCGCGTATCGGCTTCCGGGAGTAGCGTGATGACCATGATCGACAAGACCCGCGGCCTGTGGCTGCTCGCCGCGGCGACCACGATGTTCGGGGCCGCCGTCGTCGCCAATGCGCAGGCGAGCGAACGCAGCGTGTGGAGCGGCGTCTACACTGCCGAACAGGCGACGCGCGGCAAGGCCGCCTATGCGGCGAACTGCGCCGCATGCCACGGCGACTCGCTGTCGGGGATCGACGTCGCGCCGGCGCTGACGGGCAGCGGCTTCCTGAACAACTGGAACAACACGTCGGCGGGCGACCTGCTTGGGCGAATCCAGACGACGATGCCGTTGAACGCGCCGGGCAGCCTGAGCGGCAAGACCGTCGCCGATATCGAGGCTTATATCTTCCAGTCGAACGGTTTCCCGGCGGGGGAACTCGCGCTGCCGCCGAGCCAGCCGATGGCGGCGGGGATCAAGATCGGGGCGAAGCCGGCGGGCTGAGACGGGGGCGGGCTCGGAAGGCCTGACGTCCTCGCGCTTATCCCGCTCTTTCAGGGGAGGGCCGCTGGGTGGAGCCGGCCCACCCCCAAGCCCTTTCCCCTCCCCCGAAGGGGAGGGGATTGAAACCGCTACTTCGCCTTGACGAACCGCAGCGTCATGCGGTCGCTCTCGCCGATCGCAACGTATTTGGCGCGGTCGCTGTCGCCCAGCCGCAGCGTCGGCGGCAGCGTCCACACGCCGTCCGGCCAGGCATGCGTATCGCGCGGGTTGGCGTTGACCTTGCTCTCGCCGGCGAGCCTGAAGCCCGCATCCTGTGCCAGCTTCACGATCGTCGACCGCTTCAGATAGCCGCTCTTCATCTCCGCCGCCGAGTCCATGCCCTCTGGCAGGCGGTGGTCGACCACACCGAGCGTGCCGCCGGGCTTCAGCATGCGGTGGAACGCCTTGAACGCGTTCGGCGCGGCCTGTCCGCCCTGCATGATCAGATTGTGGACGTTTCGGAACGTCAGCACGGTGTCGACCGATCCGTCCGGCACGGTCGACGTTCCAGCGGCCACGTCCAGCGCCGCCGCCGACGCGCCCTTGTACCGGGTACCGCCGCCGGCGAGCAGCTTCGTCAGCCCCTCCTGCCCCTTCTGGCTGGTGAGGCCGATATAGTGGCCGCGCGCCGACAGCATGGGTGCGAGGATTTCGGTGTACCAGCCGCCACCCGGCTGGAACTCGACCACGGTCTGGGCCGGGGTGACGCCGAAGAACGCGAGCGTCTGCGCCGGGTGGCGGTATTTGTCGCGGGCGCGGTTGGCGGCGCTGCGCTCCGGCGCGGCGATCGCGGCCATCATCGCGGGATCGGTGCGCTTCGCCACCACCTGCGCGCCCAGCGGCGTCGTTCCGGCGACCAGCAAGCCACCCATTCCCGCGACGGCAAATGCCGCCAGACCGTGCTTCAGCATCATTCTCTCCCGCCGCTTCCTTGAGGGCGGGGGTGGTGGACCATAGATTACGCCCGGTCGCAACTGTTGCGAAGGAGCCCCGATGACCGATACCAGCTACGAGCCGCCCAAGGTCTGGACCTGGAACCGCGAGGCCGGTGGCCGCTTCGCCAGCATCAACCGTCCGATCGCGGGGCTGACGCACGACAAGGACCTGCCCGTCGGCAAACATCCGCTGCAATTATACTCGCTCGCCACGCCAAACGGTCAGAAGGTGACGATCCTGCTGGAGGAAATGCTGGAGGCGGGCCACACCGGCGCGGAATACGACGCGTGGCTGATCCGCATCATGGACGGCGACCAGTTCGGCAGCGGCTTCGTCTCCGCCAATCCCAATTCCAAGATCCCGGCGCTGGTCGATCATACCGGCGAGAAGCCGGTGCGCGTCTTCGAGTCCGGATCGATCCTCGTCTACCTCGCGGAGAAGTTCGGCGCGTTTCTGCCCGCCGACCGTGCCGCCCGTGCGGAGACGCTGTCGTGGCTGTTCTGGCAGATGGGGGCCGGGCCGCTGCTGGGCGGCGGCTTCGGGCATTTCTACGCCTATGCGCCGGTGAAGATCGAATATGCGATCGACCGCTATGCGATGGAGGTGAAGCGCCAGCTCGACGTGCTGAACCGCCGGCTGGGCGAGGTGCCGTACGTCGCGGGCGACGAGTACACGATCGCCGATATCGCGATCTGGCCGTGGTACGGGGCGCTGGTGCAGAACAAGGTCTACGAGGCGGCCGAGTTCCTGTCGGCGCACGAATACGGCAACGTCGTCGCCTGGGCCGAGCGCATTGGGGAACGGCCGGCCGTGAAGCGAGGGCGGATCGTCAACCGAATCATGGGCGATCCGGCGGAACAGCTCCACGAACGCCACGACGCGAGCGATTTCGAGGGCAAGCTGGCCTGATTCGAATCTTTCCCGGCACGGGGAGGGGGACCAGCGAAGCTGGTGGAGGGGCAGCCGCGGGCCTGTCGCTTGTGGCCGCCCCTCCGTCACGCCTGCGGCGCGCCACCTGCCCGCGCCGGGAGGATTGAGCGTCGGTCCGCATCCCTCGGCACCCAACCCCATTGCGACCGCGTTCGCCACATCCTAGGGCGATCGGCGATGGCATCGGGTTACCGCGTCTCGCCCGGTCGGCGCCGGCCCGCCTCGCTGATCCTGGCGCTGGTGGCGCATGTCCTCATCATCCTCGCACTGTTCTGGGCCGCGCCGAAGCCGCCGCCGCCGCGAGAGGTCGATCCCGATCCCAAGACCTTCAGCCTCTATCCCGCGCCCAATGATGTGACGCGGCCCAGTCCGCAGAAGAGCGTCGCGCGGTCCACCAGCGCCGCGCGCAAGGCGCCTGCAGCGGCTCCGGTCGGCCCGGCCGTGGTACCGCCACCGCCGCCGATCCCGGCCCCCGCGCCGCTAAAAATGCTGCCCGGCGGCATGGAGCTGTTCGACGCCGCGGACATCGGCAAGATGGGCGACAAGGGCGATACCGGCACCGAGACCGCAGGAACCGGCAAGGGCAGCGGCAAGGTCTATGGTCCTGGCGAGGGGCCGGGCGGCGAGCAGTTGTACGACGTCGACTGGTATCGCCGGCCGACCCAGGCCGAGCTCAACGGCTATCTGCCCAACGGAGCGCCCGCGGGCGGCTATGCGATTATCGCCTGTCGGATGATCGAGGATTATCGCGTCGAGAATTGTCGTCAGGTGGCCGAATCGCCGGTCGGCTCAGGCCTGGCGCGGGCCATGCGGCTGGCGGCGTGGCAATTCCGCGTGCTGCCGCCCCGCGAGGGTAACCGCAAGATTCTGGGCGGCTGGGTGCGGATCAAGATCAGCTTCGGCGAACTGCCCATGAAGTAGGGCGTCACGCATCCGTCACGGATGCGTCACGACCCGGTCACCGGACGGGAACATGGCCCCGCTCACCGGGAAGCATATCCGTCCAAGAGGCCAAAACCATGATCGCCAAGTTTCTGATGCTCGCGGGCGTCGCGCCTGCGGCGCTGTTCGCGCAGGCTGCCGTTGCACAGGAGATGTCCGTGCAGGCTGCCGCCGCGGTTCCTGCCGCCACCGAGACGCCGCCGCCCGTTCGAGCGCCCGACGATCAGGCGGGCACCGATCAGGCGGGCACCGATCAGGCGGGCGGCGACATCGTCGTGCTCGGCTTCGGCCAGAGCCGTCAGGTCCAGACCGTCACCGCCAGCGATCTCGAGCGGCTGACGCCCGGCACGTCGCCGCTGAAGGCGATCGCCAAGCTGCCCGGCGTCAACTTCCAGTCGTCGGACGCGTTCGGCGCGTATGAATGGTCGACGCGGATCAGCCTGCGCGGGTTCAACCAGAATCAGCTCGGCTTCACGCTGGATGGCGTGCCGCTGGGCGACATGAGCTATGGTAACGTCAACGGCCTGCACGTCAGCCGCGCGATCATCTCCGAAAACCTTGCCAGCACCACGGTCGCGCAGGGCGCCGGCTCGATCGGCACCGCTTCGACCAGCAACCTCGGCGGCACGCTCCAGTTCGTCAGCCGCACGCCGTCCGACGCGTTCGATATCGTCGGCTCCGGCACGTACGGCAGCGACGACACCTATCGCGCCTTCGTCCGCGTCGATTCGGGCGACCTCGGCGACGGGCTGAAGGGCTATCTGAGCTATGGTTTCCTTCAGACCGACAAGTGGAAGGGATACGGCAACCAGCGCCAGCATCAGGCGAACGGCAAGGTCGTCAAGGACATCGCCGGGCTGGGCAGCATTACCGCGTTCCTGAACTTCTCCGACCGGCGCGAGACCGATTATCAGGATCTGAGCCTCGACATCATCCGTCGTCGCGGCCTGAACAACGACAATATCGGCGACAATTACCCGCTCGCGCTGCAACTCGGGCAGATCTACGCCAACCAGACCGTGCGCGCCGGCAGCGGTGCCGCGCCCTTGCCCTATCCGTCGGCGGGACTCGCGTTCCCGTCGGGGATCGGCACGATCGACGACGTGTATTACGATGCGGGCGGCCTGCGCCGCGACTGGCTGGGCGGCGTGACGTTCGACGCGAAGCTGTCGCCGGAATTGTCGGTCGTCTCGACCAGCTATTATCACAAGAACAAGGGTCAGGGGTCGTGGATCACGCCCTATGTCGGCACCCCCGCGGGCGCGCCGGACGGCAATGGCGGCACGCTGACCGCGGCATCGCCGCTGTCGTTCCGCACCACCGAATACGGCATCGACCGCGCCGGCAACCTGACCCGCTTCGCGTACGAGACGGGAGCCAACCGGCTGGAGCTTGGCGGCTGGGTCGAGAGCAACACGTTCGTGCAGGCACGCCGCTTCTACGGCATGACCAGCACCGCGACGCCCAATCGCGAGACGCTCGAATTCCAGAAGGACCCGTTCGCCACCCAGTGGGACGGCAAGTACGACACCTTCACGTTGCAATATTATGTCGCCGATACGCTGACGCTGGGCGACCTGACGCTGAACGGCGGGTGGAAGGGGATGCGCGTCCAGAACCGCGCGAACCTGACGACCGGTACGCTGGTCGCGGGTGAGATCCAGTCGAAGGACTGGTTCCTGCCTCAGGTCGGTGCGGTGTTCCGCCTGGGTGGCGGTGCGGAGGTGTTCGCGAGCTACACGGAGAACATGCGCGCGTTCGTGTCGTCGGCGACGACGGGTCCGTTCGCGATCACGCAGGTCGGATTCAACGCGATCCGCACCACGCTGAAGCCCGAGACGTCGAAAACCGCGGAGGGCGGCGTGCGCCTGCGCACCGGCGGGCTGCAATTGTCGGCGGTCGGCTATTATGTCGACTTCTCCGACCGGCTGCTGACCTTCGCCAACGGCGCGGGGATCATCGGCAACCCGCCGACGCTGAACAATGCGGGCAGCGTCGAAAGCTATGGCGCGGAGCTGTCTGCCTATTACCGGATCGCCGGCGGCTTTTCCGCCTTCGCCAGCTATTCGTACAACAAGGCGACATATCAGGACGACGTCCGCAACGTCGCCGGCGCGGTGCTGACCGCGACCGAGGGCAGGACGGTGGTCGACACGCCGGAGCATATGGCCAAGGGCGAACTGGTGTTCGACAATGGCAGCTTCTTCGCGCGTGCCGGTGCGGATTACATGTCGAAGCGCTACTTCACCTACCTCAACGACCAGTCGGTCGGTGCGCGCGTGCTGGTCGATGCCAGCATCGGCTATCGCTTCCCCGCGCTGGGTGGGCTGGCGATCGAGGGCAGCGTGACCAACCTGACCGACAAGGAATACATCTCCACGATCGGCTCCAACGGGTATGGGGCGAGCGGCGACAACCAGACGCTGCTGGCGGGTGCGCCGCGCCAGTTTTTCGTCTCCCTGCGCAAGGGGTTCTGACGATGCTGCGGCGTCTCCTGTTCGTGGCGGCGGCGCTGCTGACGACCGGCGAGGCTTCGGCCTCGTCGGTGCTGCTGATCTCGCTCGACGGGCTGCGGCCCGCCGACGTGGCGCAGGCGAAGGCGCGCGGCATGACGCTGCCCGCGCTGACCGCCCTCGCGGCGGAGGGTGCGTCGGCGGAGGGCGTGATCGGCGTCCTGCCGACGCTGACCTATCCCAGCCACACCACGCTCGTCACCGGCGTCTCGCCCGCGAAGCACGGCGTGTCGAACAACCTGACCTTCGATCCCGACGCGAAGAACCAGACCGGCTGGTACTGGTATGCCAGCGACGTGCGCGTGCCGACCCTGTGGGCGGCGGCGCATGCGAAGGGGCTGACGACCGCCAACGTCCACTGGCCCGTCACGGTCGGTGCCCCCGGCATCGACGCGAACCTGCCGCAGATCTGGCGCACCGGCACCGCCAACGATCCCAAGCTGCTTGCGGCGCTGGCGACGCCGGGGCTGTTGCCCGAACTGGAGAAGGCGGTTGGCACGTCCTATGCGCAGGGCATCGACGAAAGCGTCGAGGGGGACGCCAACCGCGTCCGCTTCGCCGCCGCGCTGATCGCGGCGCGCAAGCCAGCCTTCACCACCGTCTACCTCGCCGGGATCGACCACGAGGAACATCGCAGCGGCCCCGGCTCTGCTGCTGCCAATGCCGCGATTGAACAGACCGATAAGCTGGTCGGCCAACTGGTCGCCGCGGCGCGCAAGGCGATGCCGGACGTGACGATCGTGCTGGTGTCCGATCACGGGTTCCAGCCGATCGCGACCGACATCAACCTGTTCAAGCCGTTCCTCGACGCCGGGCTGATCACGCTCGGTGCGGACGGCAAGCCGACCGCATGGGAGGCGATGCCCTGGCTCGCGGGCGGCACCGCGGCGGTGCGGCTGGCGCGACCGGACGACGCCGCGCTGGTGAGGAAGGTGGCGGGCGTGCTGGCGAAGACGGCGGCCGATCCGGCCTACCACATCGCCGCGGTCATGGACCGCAGCGCGGTGGCGAAGGCGGGCGGCGCGAACGAGGCGAGTTTCTTCGTCGCGCTCCAGCCCGGCTACGAGACGGGGCGCGATCCGGCCGCGCCGATTGCAAGGCCTGCCGCGTACAAGGGCATGCACGGCTATGTCCCGAGCGACCCGGCGATGCGGTCGACGCTGATCGTGGCGGGGCCGGGGATCCGGCACACCGGTCTTGGCGTAGTCGACATGCGAGCGATCGCGCCGTCGGTCGCGCGGGTGCTGGGCGTGGAGCTGCCGGATGCAGAGGTGAAGCCGGTGTTTTGAGGGGCTGGATTGCCGCGTCGTTTCGCTCCCCGGAATGACGGTGGGGTGCGAGTCGGTATGCTCGCGTCAGGCGGCACGTTTCCCAAGGTCGTACCACCCCGGCGGAGGCCGGGGTCCAGTATCGGCGAAATTGAAGAGACTCACGGCTTGGTCGGCAACTGGACCCCGGCCTTCGCCGGGGTGGCAGAAGGTGTGGGCCGGAAGCAGTAGCGCTGCCAGGTATCGTGCTCCCGCGAAGGCGGGAGCCCAGTGCATTGGTTCGGCAGGCGTAGACCCGTCCGGCTCACTGGGTCTCCGCCTTCGCGGGGACACGGGGGCCCGGCGCGGAGGGATCACGGCCGCCGGCATGACGGGTCGCTGGCGTTCGGCGGCATCGCACGCCGCCTCGTCTCCTATTGCGTCGCACGGGCGATCGCGGCGAGAGCGACGGGGCGCATCGCTGCGTAGCCGGCCTCGGTCGGGTGGACGCCGTCGCTCGCCAGCCCCGGCTTCATTCCGCCGGCCGCGGTGGCGAGAACGGAGTGATAGTCGACCCACTGGAATCCGTTCGCCGCCGCATAGCCCTTGGCCCAAGCGTTGATCGCGGCGATCTGCGGCGTGGGTTGCTTGTCCTTCGCCCAGGGAAACTCGGCGGCGGGGGGGACGGAGGCGATGACGACGCGGATGCCGTTCGCCTTCGCAAGCTCGGCCATGCTGCGGATGTTGCCGGTGACGGTCGCCATCGTCGCGGCGCCGGTGTTGCCCGCGATGTCGTTGGTGCCGGCCATGATGTGCACGGCCTTCGGGTGAAGGTCGATCACGTCCTGCCGAAAGCGGACCAGCATCTGCGGTGTCGTCTGCCCGCCGATGCCGCGGCCGACGACGCCGTTCTGGAACAACGCCGGGTCCTTCTGCGCCCAACCCTCGGTGATCGAATCACCGAGGAACACGATCCGCACCGGCGTCTTCGCCGCGATCAGGCGCGCGTCGTCGGCGGCATAGCGGCACAGACCGCCGAAATCGCGCGTCGCGAGGTGCAGCCGCCACGCCGCCTTGGTCTTGTCGTCAATCGGCGCGGGGTGGAACACGCAGGGTTTCTCGACGATGCCGACCGGATCGGCGGCATAGTCGTCGTCCGGCACCACCACCTGCGCGCAGAGCGGCGACATCAGCGGCATGCCGAGCATGAGCAGCAGGGCGGCGACACGGCGACGAAACATCATGCTCTCCTCAGATACCGGGTTTCCGGCCGGTAAATCTCAGTTTTCAGGTCGGTTCAGGCGCAACCGCAGCGCGACCGAGCGGGCGTGCGCGGGCAGCCCCTCCGCCTCCGCCAGCGCCACCGTCGCAGGGCCGAGTTCCGCGAGCGCACTCTCGTCCAGCCCCAGGAAGCTGGTGCGCTTCATGAAGTCCAGCACCGACAGCCCGCTCGCGAAGCGCGCGCGGCGGCCGGTCGGCAATACGTGGTTCGGCCCCGCGACGTAATCACCGATCGCCTCCGGCGTATGACGGCCGAGGAATACCGATCCGGCATGCCGCACGCGGTCGAACAACGCCTGCGGATCGTCCACCGCCAGTTGCAGATGCTCGGGCGCGAGGCGGTCGACCAGCGGCAGCGCCTCCTCGAGATCACGCACCACGACGATCGCGCCGTTTGCCTCCCACGCGGTCCGCGCCACCGCCGCCGTCGCCAGCGTTCCAAGCTGCGCCTCCACCGCCGCGGCAACCCTGTCGGCGAAGGCGACGTCGTCGGCGAACAGGATCGACTGCGTCGTCACGTCGTGTTCGGCCTGGCTGAGCAGGTCGGCGGCGATCCATTCGGGGTCGTTCGCACCATCGGCGACGACGACGATCTCCGACGGTCCGGCGACCATGTCGATGCCGACGACGCCGTAGAGCTGGCGCTTGGCCTCCGCGACCCAGGCGTTGCCGGGGCCGGTCACCACGTCCACCGGCGCGATCGGCCCGGCACCATAGGCGAGCGCGGCGACGCCCTGCGCACCGCCGACGCGGAACACCTCGTCCACGCCCGACAGATGCGCGGCGGCGAGGACCAGCGGATTGACCTCTCCATTCGGGGTCGGAGTGACCATCGCCAGCCGCTTCACGCCGGCGACTTTGGCCGGGATCGCATTCATCAGCAGCGACGACGGATAGGCCGCGCGTCCTCCCGGCACGTACAGCCCCGCCGCATCGACGGGCGACCAGCGCGCACCGAGCCGGACGCCGACCGCATCGACATAGTCGCTGTCCACCGGCCGCTGACGCTCGTGATAGGCGCGGATGCGCGCGGCGGCGAGGTCGAGCGCGGCGCGCAGGCCTGGCTCCAGCCCCTCATAGGCCGCGGCGCAGGTCGCGGCGTCGATGCGCCAGCCGGTTTGCGCCAGATCGTGACGGTCGAATTGCAGCGTCAACGCGGCGACGGCGTCCGCCCCCTCCGCCTTCACGCGCGCCAGCATCGCGGTCACGTCGCGGGTCACGTCGGCGGCAGACTCGCGCCGTCCCTCGACCAGCGCGTCGAACGCTTCCGCGAAGCCGGATTCGGTCGTGTCGAGCCGGATCATGCGGCCATCGCCCCGGCGACGGCGCGGCGGAACGCCTCGACCAGGGGCACCACGTCGGGCCGCGTCTTCATCGCCGCGCGGTTGACGACGAGGCGGCTGGTCACGTCCATGATGCGTTCGACCTCGACCAGTCCGTTCTCTTTCAGCGTGCGGCCGGACGACACGAGATCGACGATCCGCGGCGCGAGGCCGAGCGTGGGGGCGAGTTCCATTGCGCCGTTCAGCTTGACGCATTCCGCCTGCACGCCGCGGCGCGCGAAATGGGCGGCGGTGACGTGCGGGTATTTGGTCGCGACGCGGACGTGGCTCCACCCGCGCGGATCGTCGCGCTCGGCCATCGCGACCGGCTCCGCGACCGACAGGCGGCAATGGCCGATGCCGAGATCGACGGGCGCATACAGTTCCGAATAGTCGAACTCGGCGAGCACGTCCGATCCGACCACGCCCACTTGCGCTGCGCCGTGCGCGACGAAGGTCGCGACGTCGAACGCGCGGACGCGAATGAGTTCGATTTCCGGCACATCGGTGGCGAAGCGCAGCGCGCGGCTGTCCTCGTCGGCGAAGGCGGCTTCGGGACGGATGCCGGCGGCGGCGAGCAGCGGCAACGCCTCGCTCAGGATACGCCCCTTGGGCACGGCGATGATGAGGGGTTTCACGGACCGGGCCATACCGGGGCGCCGTCACGCGTGCAACGCGGAGTTCGGGGGCGTAGCGTCACCTCGGCAAAAGGTCGAGTGCGATGACGCCGCGCGTCGAGGTGCTTGATGGCTGTGAATGCCTCGACCCTCTGCCAAGTGTGCTCTCGGGTGGAAATAACCGGCTGTGGTGGTGAGCGGCCGCTCGATCGACCTTCATATTCCTCCGCCCGACAGCATTGCATAGCCACGGAAACAGCTAAACACGATTATCATCCACACTGTCGATGGGAGAACGACCTTCGCATTGCGACGGAATACAACAATGGCGATTGTGGGCAGAACCACCCCTGCTACGAAGAAGCCAACGGAATAGTATCGATACCAGACTTCCCGCTCCTTGCTGTTAAACGGACCTTGAACAAAGCTAGCTGTAAGCAGTCCTATGAAAATTGCATTCACCAAAAGCGTTAGCCACGCGCAGCCAAAGCCTTCCCTTTGCCCTCGCTTATCACCTTCTTGCGTCAGCATTTGGTAGGTGTGGAGACATGCGCGGTCATCCGCAAGTGGGCGTGAGCCGACGTACGAGGTAAGCCTTGATCGGGTGCATGCCTGCTTGTGGCCGACGTTGGAATCTTGCCACGCCGCTTCGTCACCCCGGCTTTTCCATATGGTGACGGGTGACGCCGCTCAGACCACCAGCCGATACCCGATCCCCGGTTCGTTGCGGATCAGCACGGGCCGCGCCGGATCGTCCTCCAGCTTCACGCGCAGGGCCCGCGCAGCCACGCGCAGGTATGCGATGTCGGCGACGTGCGCCGGACCCCAGATCGCGGTCAGCAACTGGGCGTGCGTGACGATCCGGCCGGGATGCGCGGCCAGCATCGCCAGCAGGCCATATTCCTTGCGCGTCAGATGCACTTCGGCGCCCGCTTTGGTGACCGATCGCCGCTCGGTGTCGATGACGACATCGCCGGCGGTCACGGCGCGGGCCGGCTCGGCACCACGCCGGCGCAACGCCGCGCGCAGTCGGGCGAGCAGTTCGTCGCCATCGAACGGTTTCGTCACGTAATCGTCCGCACCGAGGTCGAGCGCGGCGACCTTCTCCGCCGCCGCCTCGCGCGCGGAGACGACCAGCACGGGCGCGGCACTGACCCGGCGGATATCGCTCAGCAACTCCATGCCGTCGCGATCGGGCAGGCCGAGGTCGAGCAGCACCGCCTCCGCGCGCGCGACGAGCGGCATCGCCGACCGCGCGTCGCCCGCCTCCGCCACCTCGTACCCGCCGCGCGACAGGATCGCCGCGAGCAGCCGCCGGACATGCGGCTCGTCATCCACGATCAGGATCATGCCGACTGGAATGCCACGCTGAAGATCGCGCCGCCACCCGGCCGGTTGGTCGCGGTCACCGTCGCGCCGAACGCATCGGAAAAGGCGCGGACGATCGCGAGGCCGAGCCCGCTGCCGCCCTCGCGGTCCGAACCGGCGAAGCGGCGGAAACGGGTGAACACGTCGTCCTCATGCCCCGGCGGGATGCCCGGCCCGGTGTCCGCGACCGTCAGCACCGGACCTGCGACGGAGACAGCGATCGGGCCGGTCGAGAATTTGGCGGCATTGTCGATCAGGTTCAGCAGCACGTGGTGGAGCAGGCCGGGATCGGCGCGCACCAGCGGCGCGTCGGGGGCGATCGTCACCGACACTGTGCGCCCGCCAAGCAGCCCGGTGGCATCGTCCAGCACGCTGGCGACCGCATCGGTCAGGTCGACGGGCTCGATCGCGACCGCCACCGCGCCTCCCTCGACCCGCGCCATGCCGAGCAGATTGTCGATCCTGCGTGCCAGCCGCTGCGCCTCCGCCACGATCGTCGCGCCACCTTGCAGCGCCTGACCCTCGCCCAGGATCACCGTCAGTGGCGTGCGCAGGTCGTGCCCGACCGAGGACAGCAACGCCGCGCTGAGTTCGCCGCGCCGTCGCTCCTCGCGGATCGCCGCCTGTTGCTCCGAAAGGCGCAGGCGGCCGATCGTCTGCGCCGCTGCCGCGACCATGTTGCGCAGCAGCCCGCCGCGCCCCGTCGGTACCGGCGAGGCCCCGTCCGCGCGCGACAGTGCGATCAGCGCGACCCGCTCGCCGCCCGCGACCAGCGGCACGTACAGCCGGTCGGCAGCGTCGATCACGCCGCTGCCGCGCCCCGCCGCCTCGCCGTTCGCCAGGGCCCATTCGCCCGCCGCCCGGTCGAGCGGCGCGGCGTCGGCGATGTCGGGCTCGCCGAGTGCTGCGGCGTCGACCGCGAACGCCCCCGCTACCGCATCGATCAGCAGCGCCAGCGCCGCGCCTTGGTCGCCGGCATCGGTCAGCGCGCGTTCCAGTGCGGCCAGCCGCCGCTGGTCCGCCGCCAGCGCCTCCGCCGCCTCCCGCGCCGCGCGCAGGCGACCGGCGAGTTGGCTGACGGCGGCGGCGACCAGCAGCAGCACCAACGTCGTCGCGACATTGTCGGGATCGGCGATGCGCAGCGTGAAGCGCGGTTCGATCACGAAGAAGTTGAACGCGACCGCTCCGCTCCCCGCCGCGACGAGGCCGGCGACCAGTCCGCCCTGCGCCGCGGCGAGCATCACCGGCAGGATGAACAGCAAAGCCAGGCTGCCCGCGCCCAGATAGGGTGACAGGAGCAGCGCCACCCCCGCCACGGCGGCGACGGACGCCAGCGCGACGACGATACCGATCCGGTGGCTGGCGAGGGTGTCGGGCACGGACTCGTCCTGCCGTCCGGCGGTCGGCGCGTCTACACCTCGATGCGGCTGCCGAGTTCGACGACGCGGCCGGGCGGGATGCAGAAGAACTGCGTCGGATCGGTCGCGTTCTTTTGCAGGAACAGGAAGATTACGTCCTGCCAGAACGGCATCCCCTGACCCTTCGCCGCACCGACGGAATTGCGGCCGATGAAGAACGACGTGCCGCCCTTGTCCTTGGGCCAGCGCGGATCGCCGAGCAGGTCGGCCGGGATGTCGGGCACGTCCATATACCCGTAGGTCAGCGTCGCGCATTCGAACAGCTCGCCCAGCGGCGTCATTTCCAGCCGCTCCGGCGGCGCGACATAGGGGGTGTCGGCCGTCCGCACCGTCAGCACGACGTTGTGCGCGTGCAGCACCTTGTTGTGCTTGAGATTGTGGAGCAGGGCCGCCGGCGCCTCGTGCGTCTCGCGCGTCAGGAACACGGCGGTGCCCTCCACCCGCTCCGGTGGCCGACGCCCCAGTGCGGCGGCGATCGCGGCGAGCGGAACGCTGTCGCCCGAGGTCCGCTCCGACACCAGCGCGCGTCCGCGTCGCCACGTCGCGATCACCAGCCCGACCAGCGCCGCGACCAGCAACGGCACCCAGCCGCCCTCGCTGACGCGCAGGATGTTCGCCCCGAAGAAGATCAGGTCGATCGCCAGCAACGGCACGATCAACGCCAGCGCGGTCGCCAGCTTCCACTTCCACAGCCGCGTCACGACGATGAATGCCAGACAGGTGGTGATGACCATCGTACCCGTCACGGCGATCCCGTATGCCGCCGCCATCGCCGACGAGCTCTGGAAGGCATGCACCAGATACAGCACGCCGATCAGCACCAGCCAGTTGATGAGCGGGATATAGATCTGGCCGGCATGATGCTGCGACGTCTGTCGGATCGCCATCCGCGGCAGCAAGCCGAGCGCGATCCCCTGCTGCGTCAGGCTGAACGCGCCGGTGATGACCGCCTGAGACGCGATGATCGTGGCCAGCGTCGCCAGTACGACCAGCGGCGCACGCAATTGGTCGGGCGCCATCAGGAAGAACCAGTCGGCGTTCGCGAACGGCTTGCCCGCCGCGGTCGCCGTCTCCAGCGTCGCGAGCGCGAAAGCGCCTTGCCCGAGGTAATTGAGGACCAGTGCCGGGAAGACGAGCGCGAACCAGCCGATGCGGATCGGCTGCGCGCCGAAATGGCCCATGTCGGCGGTCAGCGCCTCTGCGCCGGTCACGGTCAGGAACACCGCGCCCAGCACGAAAAGACCGGCAGTGCCGTGTCCGGCGAGGAAGGTCGCCGCATGCCAGGGGTTGAACGCCATCAGGATGCCGGGTCGATCGAGGACGTGCCATGCCCCCAGCGCCCCGATCGCGAGGAACCACAGGACGCAGACCGGCCCGAACACGCGCGCGACGCTGGCGGTGCCGCGCGACTGCACCGCGAACAGCGCGATGAGGATCACGACGGTCATGCCCATGATCGCGGGCAGCGACAGCCCGCCCAGACCCGGCACCGTCTTCAGCCCCTCGACCGCGGACAGCACCGAAAGCGCCGGCGTGATGATCGCGTCGCCGTAGAACAGCGCCGCGCCCGCCGCGCCCAGCAGCAGCACCAGCCCGCCGCGCTGCGCCGTGCCCGATCGGCTGGCCAGCGCCATCAGCGACAGCACGCCGCCCTCCCCGTTGTTGTCGGCGCGCAGCAGGAACAGCACGTATTTGACGGTCACGATCAGGATCAGCGCCCACAGTGCCAGGCTGAGCACGCCGACGATCTCGGTCGCGTCGATGCCGCCCGCCGCCGACTGCGCCAACGCCTCGCGGAACGCATAGAGCGGGCTGGTGCCGATATCGCCGAACACGACGCCGATCGCACCGAGCGTCAGGGCGGCGGTGCGGCCGCGAGGGGAATGCTGATCCATCCTGCACCCGAAGCACGGGTCGCCGTAAAGCCGCGAGACGGATTGCGGGCCAGCCGCATAAAAATGTCGTAAAGTTCATTTGACTGCCCAGGCAATGGTAGCCAAGGCAACCATATGGGCTTCTACACCGACTCGGATTTCACGCCCGATTGCTCGATCGGCTATCTCGTCCGTCGCGTTCACCAGCTCGGTGGCGTGCGGATCGAGGGGATTTTCGCGGCCGAAGGACTGACTGCGATGCAGTGGCAGGCGCTGGTCGCGATCTGGTCCGGGCGCGGCAACACCGCCGCCGAACTCGCGCGCGATCTGGGCCACGACAAGGGCGCGATGACGCGGCTGGTCGATGCGATGGAGCATAGCGGCTGGATCACGCGCGAACGCACCGCGGAGGATCGCCGCTGCATCAACCTCGTGCTGACGACCGAGGGCGAGGCGGTGGCGATGCGCTGCAAGCATCAGGTGCTGGCCTGCTGGAACGAATGGCTGGCGGACTGGGAGCCGCGGGAGGTGGAGACGATGATCGCCCTTTTGCAGAAATTGCGCGACACGCTGGTGAAGGTGTCGGCATGATGCGCGTGTCTCGGCTCGTTCCTCTCGCGGCTGCGCTGCTCGCAGGGTGCGCCGCACCGGCGACGCAGCAGGCGGTGACGCCGGTCGCGCCCGCCGCGCTCGGCCTCACCGGCGCGCCCGCGCCGCTGATCGCGGGCGACTGGTGGCACGGCTTCGGCGACCCGCAGCTCGACCGGGTGGTCGCCGATGCGACCAGTGGAAACCCGACGCTCGCCGGCGCACTCGCCCGCGTCGCGCAGGCGCAGGCGGTGCTGTCGCAACGCCGGGCGGAGGACGGTCCCGACCTGACCTTCGACGGGCAGGGGCAGGTCAGCCGGCTGAGCGGCAAGTACATCATCCCGCCGCCCTTCGGCGGTTCGGTCCGCTTCGTCGGCACCGCGCTGGCGAACCTCAACTGGAATCTCGACCTGTTCGGGCGGCAGCAGGCGGCAATCGCGGGCGCACGCGCATCGGGCCGGGCGGCGGCGCTGGATCTGGAGGCGGCACGGCTCGCTCTCGCGGGATCGGTAGTCCAGACCTATCTCGACCTCGCCCGCGCAGAAGCGCAGGCGCGGATCGCGAGCGATACGATCGCCACGCGCTCCCGCTCGGCGCGGCTGATCGACGTCCGCATCCGCAACCGGCTGGCGAGCAACCTCGATGCGCAAGGGGCGGCAACGCTGCTGGCGCAGGCGCGGCAGGCGCTCGTCCGCGCGCAGGCGGCGCAGGTGCTGGCGAAGAACGCGCTCGCCGCGCTGGCGGGGCGAGGCGTCGATTACCCGCAGACGATCGCGCCGACGCGGCTGATGCTCGACACTGCCCTGCCGCTGCCAGCGACGGTGCCAGCCGACCTGTTGTCGCGCCGCGCGGACATCGCCGCGGCGCAGGCGCGGGTCGAGGCGGCGGCGGCGGGGCGTCAGGTCGCGCGCCGCGCCTTTTACCCGAACATCAACATTTCGGCCGCAGCCGGGCTGCAGGCGATCGGCCTCGGCAATTTGTTCTCCCCCGACGCGGGTAATGCTGCGGTCGGGCCGGCGATCCACCTGCCGATCTTCGACAATGGCCGGTTGCGTGCCGATCTGGCCGGCGCGACGGCGGCGGTCGACCTCGCCACCGCCGATTACAACGATCGCGTGATTGGATCGGTGCGGCAGGCGGCGGACGCCATCGCTCGCATCGGTGCGCTGGAACAGGACCGCGCGCGCCAGCGCGAAGTCGTGCGCGGCTTCGCGGAAACGGGTCGCCTCAACGCGATCCGCGTGTCGAGCGGCCTCGAAAGCCGCCTCGGCCTGATCGACAACGACGTCCGCCAGCTCGCCGCGGCGCAGGACGATGCCAACCTCGCGGTGGATGCGGCGCAGGCGCGCGTCGCGCTGGTCCTCGCGCTCGGCGGCGGCTTCTCACAGGACACGACCCGATGACCGACTCGACTGCTCCCGTGCCGGAGGCTCCCGCCGCGCCGGCTCCCGCTCCTGCCCCCTCGGCACCGCCCGCCAGCGGCAACCCGCGCGCGCGGCGTCGTGGGCTGATGCTGCTCGGCCTCGTCGTCGTCACCGGCGCGATCGTCTGGGCGGTATTCCACTTCCTGCTCGCCGCGCCGGAGCAGGAGACGGACGACGCCTATGTCGCCGGCGATATCGTCGCTATCACCGCGCGCGATCCCGGCACGGTGCTGTCGATCCATGCCGACAACACGCAGATGGTGAAGGCGGGCCAGCCGCTGATCGACCTCGATGCGGCGACCGCCGATGTCGGCCTCGCATCGGCCGAAGCCGAACTCGCGCGCGCCGTCCGCGCCACGCGGTCCGACTTCTCCAAGGTCGACTCGGCCGGTGCGGAGGTCGTGCAGGCACAGGCGCAATTGGCGCGGGCGCGCAGCGACTATGCCCGCCGCCGCGGCGCCGCCGCCGAGGGTGCGGTGTCGGGCGAGGAACTCAGCCACGCCGCCGACGAGGTCCGAGTCGCGACCGCGAACCTCGCGCTCGCCCGCACGCGTCAGCAACAGTCGCGCACCGGCGTGCAGGGGACGACCGTCGACACCAACCCCGCCGTCCTTGCCGCGGTCGCCGCCTATCGCCGCGCCGCGATCGTGCGCGGGCACATGCACGTCACCGCGCCGATCGACGGCGTCGTCGCGCAGCGTACGGTGCAGATCGGCCAGCAGGTCGCGGCGGGGACGCCGCTGATGGCGGTCGTGCCGCTCGACCGGGTCTGGGTCGACGCCAATTTCCGCGAGACGCAGCTCAAGGACCTGCGCATCGGCCAGCCCGCGACGATCCATTCGGATATGTACGGCGACGACGTGGTCTATCACGGCCGCGTGATCGGCCTGGGCGCGGGCAGCGGCAACGCCTTCGCGCTACTGCCGGCGCAGAACGCCAGCGGCAACTGGATCAAGATCACGCAGCGCGTGCCCGTCCGCATCGCGCTCGACCAGCGCGAGTTGAAGGCGAATCCGTTGCGCGTCGGCCTGTCGGTCGCGGCGACGGTGGATACGGCGAATACGTCGGGCACGCGCATCGGCCAGCCGGGGCGTGCTGCCTACAAGGGTCTGGACACCGCCGCCAACGACCCTGCGACCGAGGCGCGCATCCGCCAGATCGTCGCGGCCAACCGCTGATGGCCGGCCCTCCCGCCGCCGGTGGCGCACCGCCCCTGCAAGGGGGGAAGCTGGCGCTGGTCGCCTTCGCGCTGGCGCTCGGCACGTTCATGCAGGTGCTGGACGGGACGATCGCCAACGTGTCGCTGCCGACGATCGCCGGCAATCTTGGCGTGTCGAGCGACAATTCGACGTGGATCGTCACGGCCTTCGCGGTCGCGAACGGCGTCGCGGTGCCGCTGACGGGTTGGTTGATGGGCCGGTTCGGCGTCGTGCGGACATTCTGCACGTCGGTGTTCCTGTTCACGATCGCGTCGTTCCTGTGCGGAATCGCCTGGAACCTGCCCTCGCTGATCGGTTTCCGCATTCTTCAGGGCGCGGTGTCGGGCCCGATGATCCCCGGCAGCCAGGCGCTGCTGATCGCGATCTTCCCGCCCGACAAGCGCGGCACCGCGCTCGGTATCTGGTCGATCACGACGCTGGTCGCGCCGATCATGGGGCCGATCCTGGGTGGGTATATCAGCGATAATTACCACTGGAGCTGGATCTTCCTGATCAACGTGCCCTTCGGCCTGTTCTGCGCGGCGACGTGCTGGAAAGGCCTGAAATCGCGGGAGACGCCGACGCGCAAGCTGCCGATCGATCAGGTCGGGCTGGTGGCGCTGGTGATCTGGGTCGGCGCGCTCCAGATCGTGCTCGATCTGGGCAAGAACGACGACTGGTTCGCGTCCGAACGGATCGTGATCGCCACCGTCGTCGCCGCGATCGGCTTCGTGTTCTGGCTGATCTGGGAACTGACCGACGCCAACCCGGCGGTGAACCTGTCGCTGTTCAAGAGTCGCAACTTCGCGATCGGCACCGTTGCCTTCTGTCTGGGATATGCGGTGTTCTTCGCCAACACGCTGCTGCTGCCGTTGTGGTTGCAGACGCAGCTTGGCTACACCGCGACCTGGGCAGGCCTCGTCGCCGCGCCGTCGGGCGCGGTCGCGGTGCTGCTGACGCCGTTCGTCGCGAAGTTCAGCGGGCGCGTCGATGCGCGGATCATGGCGACGATCGCCTTCGCGGCGTTCGGCCTCTCCTATTACCTGCGCTCCGGCTATACGACGGGGGCCAGCTTCCGCGACCTGATGCTGCCCTTGCTGGTGCAGGGGATCGCGATGAGCACGTTCTTCCTCGCGATGCTGACGATCTCACTCGATCGCATCCCGCCCGAACGCCTGCCGTCCGCGACCGGTATCTCCAACTTCGCGCGCATCACGGCGGGCAGTTTCGCCGCCTCGCTCATCACGACGGCGTGGGACCGGCGCGAGGCGCTGCACCAGAGCCGGCTTTCCGACGCGGTCGGCACCAATATGCCGTACCAGATGGCCTCCGGCGCGCTGGGGAAGATGGGCCTGACCGACGTGCAGTCCGCCGCGGTCGTGACGCGGCAGATGGTCGGGCAGGCGTATCTGCTCGCGTCGACCGACCTGTTCCGGCTGTCGGCGTGGCTTTGCGTGGTGATGGTCGTCGTCGTCTGGTTCACCCGCCGCGCGTCGCCGTCGCAAGGGCCGATCGCGGCGGATTGACGGCCCCGAATCCTCCCCTCGACGAGGGGAGGATTTTGCAGACGCCGCGCGCACGACCCGCTACCCTTCGTGACGTGAACCACTGGACTACCACCGTCGTGCATCAGGGCGAGGAGCGGTCGCCCGTCCTGATCCTCGACGGTTTCGCGCCCGATCCGGCCATCTTCGTCGACGACGCCGCCGCGCGCGAGTTCGCGCCGATCGGCCCCTATTATCCCGGCATTCGCGCCACGGTCCCGGCCCCGTTGATCGCCGATTTGCTCGCCGCGCTGGAGCCGCTCGCGAGCGAGACCTTCGGCACGGGCGCGCTGTCGGTGATGGAGGCGTATTATTCTATCGTCACCACGCCCCCGTCTGCTCTCGCGCCGATCCAGCGGCTGCCGCATATCGACGGCGTCGGCGAGGACCGGCTGGCGCTGCTCCACTATCTGTCGCCGGACGAGCGTGGCGGCACCGCCTTCTTCCGACAGCGGTCGACGGGATATGAGAGCGTCGACCGGTCGCGCTACCCGTCCTACGCCTCCGCCCTGCAACTCGACGTGCGCGAACACGGGTTGCCCGACGCGGCCTATATCGATGGCGACACGCCGCTGTTCGCCTGCATCGCGCGCCATCAGGGCTGCTTCAACCGCGCAATTCTCTATCGCAGCAACACGCTGCACTGCGCCGATCTGCCCGCGGACCTGTCGCTCTCGCCCGATCCGCGCGTCGGGCGGCTGACCGTCAACACCTTCCTGATGGCCGCATGAGCCAGCCGTTTACGGTCACGATCGCGGGCGGCGGCACCGCGGGGTGGATGACCGCCGCCGCGCTCGCGCGGTTCGCCGGGCCAGCGACACGCATCAGGCTGGTCGAGTCCGAGGCGATCGGCACGGTCGGCGTGGGAGAGGCGACGATCCCGCAGATCCGCCTGTTCAACCACGGTCTTGGCATCGACGAGGACGCGTTCCTCGCCGCGACGGGCGGCACGTTCAAGCTCGGCATCGAATTCGTCGACTGGTGGAAGACCGGCCATCGCTACATGCACGCGTTCGGCACCGTCGGCCGCGATATCGGCGTCGTGCCGTTCCATCATTACTGGGCGCGCGCCAACGCGGCAGGCGTGGCGGGGCCGCTCGGCGACTATGCCCTGAACGAGGTCGCGGCGCGCGCCGGCCGCATGCATCGCGGGCCCTCGGTCACCGCGCCCAATTTGCCCCCCGTTCCCTACGCCTACCATTTCGACGCCACGCTCTACGCGCGGTTCCTGCGCGACTATGCGGAGGCGCGCGGCGTCGAGCGGATCGAGGGCCGAATCCTCTCCGTCGAGCGGGCGCCCACCGGCGATATCGCCGCGCTCCGGCTGGAGGGGGATCGCCGCATCGACGGCGACCTGTTCGTCGATTGCACCGGCTTTCGCGCGCTGCTGATCGGCGAGACGCTGGGCGTCGGTTACGAGACGTGGAGCCACTGGTTGCCCTGCGACCGCGCGCTGGCAGTGCCGAGCGAACCGACGCCTGAGCCGGTCCCCTACACCCGCTCGACCGCGCATCGGGCGGGGTGGCAATGGCGCATCCCGCTGCGTCACCGCACCGGCAACGGCCATGTCTATTGCAGCGCGCATACCAGCGACGATGAGGCCGCGGCGACGCTGCTCGCCGGGCTCGACACGCCGGCGCTGGGCGATCCGCGTCCGCTGTCGTTCACGACCGGCCGCCGCATCCGGGCGCGGGAGGCGAACGTCGTCGCGATCGGGCTGTCGAGCGGGTTCCTGGAACCACTCGAATCGACCAGCATCCACCTGATCCAGTCGGCGATCGCGCGCCTGCTGAAGCTGTTTCCCGGCCGCACCGTCACCGCCGCCGAACGTGCCGAATATAACCGTCAGACCGATTTCGAGATCGAGCGCATTCGCGACATGGTCATCCTCCATTATCACGCGAACGCCCGGCCCGAGCCGTTCTGGCAGGCGTGCCGGGACATGACGCTGCCCGACACGCTGGCCGCGAAGATCGACCTCTACCGTTCGCGCGGCCATATCGTCCGCGAGCATGACGAGCTGTTCACCGAGCCCGGCTGGCTCCAGGTGCTGGCCGGGCAGGGGGTCGCGCCTGCGGCTTGGCATCCACTGGCGGATACGCTGCCCGACGCGGATCTCGCGGGCTTCCTGCGCATGCTGGCGGACCGGAACGCCCGCGAAGCCGCGGCGATGAAGCCCCACGCGGCGTTCCTGCGCGCGGCACCGGTTCCGGGATAGGAACGCCGCTATCGAGAGGAGCGAAGCGACGGCGGCCCAGAGCCGGGAGCGTGGGTCTGGATTGCTTCGCTACGCTCGCAATGACGGAGCGTCAGGGATTCGGCAGCCACTCCGTCGCGACTTCGCGGTAGCGGTCGACGAAGCCGGTCGCGGCGGTCATCCCGGCCTCGTCCAGTATCGTCACGCGCCGGCCGTCGCGGCGGATCATCGACTTCGCCTCCAGCGCGCGGAAGGTGCGGTTGACGTGGACCTTGGTCAGGCCGAGCGCGTCGCCGAGATCGGTCTGCGTCAGCGGCAGCTCGATCGTGTCGACCACGCCGCCCGCCGTCACCCGCAGCCGCGCCAGCACGTCGAGCAGCAGGATGGTCAGCCGTTGCAGCGCGTTCATCCGCCCGATCGTCGTCAACCGGTCCGCCATCGCCACCTTTTCCGCACAGGCGACGGCATAGAGCAGTGCGCCAAGCCGGGGATGCGCGGCGAACAAGCGGCCCAGGTTCGCCTTGGGCACCGTCGCGACGATACAGTCGCTGACCGCGGTCAGGGACGCCGCGGCGACCGACCATGCGATCGAGGACGTGCCGATCAGGTCGCCCGAATAATGGAAGCGCAGGATCTGCCGCCCGCCGGTGGTCAGCCGCTTCGACGAATGGAGCCAGCCCTGTTGCACCACGAAGAGTCCGTCGACGGGGCCGCCCTGTTCCTGCAACAACTGCCCGGCGCTCAGTCGCCGCTCGCTTTCGATCAGCGCCGCCAGCGCGTCGCGCTCATGGCCGGTGAGGTCGACATAACGCGCCAGACGCATCGTCAGCGCATTGCGGGGGGTTCCTGGCGGATGCAGCAGCATGATGTCGAATCATCGCACTATCGCGGGGGGGCCGCAACGGCTTTGCGCATGAGGCGCTTGGGGCGGCAACCTCAGCAGCAGCGCCCGCCGCCCTTGCCCCCGTACCGCGCCTGCTGCCGATCGCGAAAGAACGCGATCTCGTCCATCGGATCGTGGTCGGGATGCCGTTCCGCCATGTGCCGGCGATACGCGTCGTAGGACGGCATGCCGACCATCGCCCGCGCGGTTTCCCTGAGCAGCGCGATCAGCGTCATGCCGCGACCGTCTTCTCACCGAGCGCCGGTATTTCGCTGACCGTCGGCCGGTCCACACGGCGCGCGGCGAGACAGGCGCGGATGCCGAACACGAGGATCGTCGCCACCACCGCCAGGAACAGCGCGCACAGTCCGGCGTCGATGCGGTCGTTCAGCACCACGCGGTGCATGTCCGCCAGCGACTTGGCGGGGGCGAGCACCCGACCCTCCGCAGCGGCGGCAGAGAACTTGGCGGCATGCGCCAGGAACCCGATCGCCGGATCGGCGTGGAAGACCTTCTGCAACCCGGCCGTGCCCGTACACAGCACCAGCCACGCCGCCGGAGCCGCGGTGACCCAGGCGTAGCGGTCGCGCTTCATCCGGAACAGCACCACCGTCGCCAGCACCAGCGCGACCGCGGCGAGCATCTGGTTGGCGATCCCGAACAGCGGCCACAGCGTGTTCACGCCGCCCAGCGGATCGGTGACGCCCTGATAGAGGAAGAACCCCCAGGCGCCGACGCACAGGAAGGTCGCGACCAGCCCCGGCACCCAGCCTGCCCCCTCGCGGAAGCGCGGCACCGCCAGTCCCAGCAGGTCCTGCAACATGAACCGCCCCGCGCGGGTGCCGGCATCGACCGCGGTCAGGATGAACAGCGCTTCGAACAGGATGGCGAAATGGTACCAGAACGCCTTCATCGCCGATCCGCCGAGCACGTGGCTGAAGATCTCCGCCATCGCCACCGCCAGCGTCGGCGCGCCGCCGGTGCGGCTGATGACCGTCGCCTCGCCGACGTCGCGGGCCGCCTGCGCCAGCGCGGCGGGCGTGATCGGAAAGCCCATCGCTGTCACGGCGGCGGCGGCGCTTTCCGGGCTGGTGCCGACCACCGCGGCGGGGCTGTTCATCGCGAAATACAGGCCGGGGTCGAGGATCGACGCGCCGACCAGCGCCATGATCGCGACGAAGCTCTCCGCCAGCATCGCGCCGTACCCGATGAACGGTGCGTCGCCCTCGCTCGCGATCAGTTTCGGCGTGGTGCCGCTCGCGATCAGGGCGTGGAAGCCGCTGACCGCGCCGCAGGCAATGGTGATGAACAGGAACGGGAACAGCGTGCCCGCCCAGACCGGTCCGCCGCCGTTCGTGAATTGCGTCAGCGCCGGCATGCGCAGCGGCGGGGCCATGATCGCGATGCCCAGCGCCAGCGCGACGATCGCGCCGATCTTCAGGAAGGTCGACAGGTAATCGCGCGGTGCGAGCAGCAGCCACACCGGCAGCAGCGCCGCGACCGCACCATAGGCAATCAGGCCGAAGCACAACTGCACCGGCGTCAGCGTGAACCACGGCGCGAACGACGACTGCGCGACCTGCCCGCCCAGCACGATCGCGGCGAGCAGCCCGACGATGCCCAGCACCGACACCTCGCCGATGCGTCCCGGCCGCAGCCAGCGGGTGTAGCACCCCATCAGCAGCGCGAGCGGGATCGTCGCCGCCACAGTGAACAGCCCCCATGGGCTTTCCGCCAGCGCACGCACCACGATCAGCGCCAGCACGGCGAGGATGATGACCATGATCGCGAACGCGCCGACGAGCGCGACCGTCCCCGCGACCTGCCCCATCTCAGCGCGGACCAGTTCGCCCAGCGAGCGCCCGTCGCGGCGCATCGACACGAACAGGATGCAGAAATCCTGCACCGCCCCCGCCAGCACGACGCCGACGAGGATCCACAACACGCCCGGCAGATAGCCCATCTGCGCCGCCAGCACCGGCCCGACCAGCGGCCCCGCGCCGGCGATGGCCGCGAAATGGTGGCCGAAGAGCACGCGCCGGTCGGTGGCGACATAATCCAGCCCGTCGGCGCGGCGAACCGCCGGCGTTGGGCGTGAGGGATCGATACCCAGCACGCGGGTGGCGATGAACTTGGCGTAGAAACGATATGCGATCAGGTAGGTGCAGAGCGCCGCGGTGACGATCCACAGCGCGTTGACGCTCTCGCCGCGCACGGTGGCGACGACACCCAGCGCGGTCGCGCCCAGCAGCGCGAGCGCACTCCAGCCGATCCTGTCCTTGGTCGTCACGCCGCCTCTCCCGCTTTGCCCGAACGTATCGGCCGCGGTCGCCACGGGAGCAACAGTCTTTTACCGGTCGCCGACCTTCCACGACACCGCCCAGATCGCCAGCCCGCCCAGCGCCAGCGCGCAACCCACCAGCCCGGTCGACGTCCAGCCATAGCCCGCCGCCAGCACCAGCCCCGCGAGGAACGGCCCCAAGGCGTTCGCCGTATTGAACGCCGAATGGTTGAGCGCGGCGGCCAGCGTCTGCGCGTCGCCCGCGACATCCATCAGCCGCGTCTGGAGCACGGTGCCGAGCGCCCCGCCGACGCCGATCGCGAACACGTCGAGCGTCAACCAGGTCAGGTCGTGCGCGGCGAGCGGGAACAGCGCCAGCATCGCCGCCGACCACACCAGCAGCACGCCCGCCGTCGGCATCAGCGCACGGTCGGCGAAGCGCGGTATGAACAGGTTACCCGCGGTCATGCCGCTGCCGAACGCCACCAGCACCAGCGCGAGCGCGGCGCGCCCTCCGCCGGTCACCGCCGAGAGGGTGGAGGCGAGATAGGTGTAGACCGCAAACATGCCGCCGAACCCGACCGCGCCCGTCGCCAGCGTCAGCCACACCTGACGCTTCTTCAGCGCGCCCAGTTCGCGCATCGCGTTCGCGCCCGGCTGCACGGTTTCGCGCGGGGCCATGATCGCCACCGATACCGCCGTCGCCGCCGCCAGCACCGCCACCACGCCGAAGCCCCAGCGCCAGCCGATCCACTGGCCCAGCGCATTGGCCAGCGGCACGCCCGCGACAGTCGCGACGGTCAGCCCCAGCATCACGCGGCCGACGGCGCGCGTCCTTCGCTCGGCCGGCACCAGCGACGCGGCAACCAGAGAGGCGATCCCGAAATACGCGCCGTGCGGCAGGCCGCTGAGGAAGCGGAACACCAGCATCGAGCCGTAGCTCGGCGCGAGCGCGGACAGCCCGTTGGCGACCGCGAACACCGCCATCAGCGCGATCAGCATCGTCCGCTTCGGCCACTTCGCTCCCAACACGGCCAGCGTCGGCGCGCCGACCACGACGCCCAGCGCATAGGCGCTGATGACATGGCCCGCGGTCGGTTCGTCGATGTGGAGGTCGCGCGCCATCAGCGGCAACAGGCTCATCGTCGCGAATTCGGTCGTGCCGATCGCGAACCCGCCCAGCGCGAGCGCAAGGTGGACGAGGCCGACGGCGGGCGTCCGGCGGACGGGAGCGGAGAGCACGGTAGCGGTCATCCTGCCGGAGGTGAGGGCATGCGGCGGCGATGGCAAACGCTTGTTACGGCACGATGATTGCGCCGCGTGCATGTGAAGTCCTCCCCGTGCCGGGGAGGATTTCACAGCTCAGTCGTAGTTCTTCAGTTCGTCGCCGACGATGCGCGTCACGTGGATGACGTTGGTGGACCCCGGCGTGCGGAACGGCACGCCGGCCATCACCACCACCTGCTCGCCCGCCTTGGCGATGCCGTGGCGCAGCGCCATCCGCTTCGACTTGGCGACCATCTCCTCGAACGACTCGACGTCGCGGGTGTGGACGGCGTGCGTGCCCCAGAGCAGCCCCAGCCGCCGCGCCGTTTCCAGCTGCGGCGTCAGCACCAGGATCGGCACCGCCGGCCGCTCGCGCGCGATGCGGCGCGCGGTCGACCCGGACGAGGTGAAGCAGATGATCGCCGCCGCCGACACGGTCCGCGCGATATTCTTCGCCGCCTCCGCCAGTGCGTCGGCGGTCGTCGGATCGGGCTTCATCACGGTGAAGTGGACGCGGTCGCCGTGGCCCGGATCGCGCTCCACCGCGTTGCCGATCGCGTTCATCATCGTCACCGATTCGATCGGCCACGCACCCGCCGCGCTCTCGGCGGACAGCATGATCGCGTCCGCACCGTCGTAGATCGCGGTCGCCACGTCGGACACCTCGGCGCGGGTCGGCGACGGCGACTGGATCATCGATTCCAGCATTTGCGTCGCGACGACGACCGGCCGGCCCATCCGGCGCGACACCTCGACGATGCGCTTCTGCAGCGGCGGCACCTGCTCGGGCGGCAGTTCGACGCCCAGATCGCCGCGTGCGACCATCACGCCGTCGCACTGCTCGACGATCTCCTCCAGCCGCTCGATCGCCGCCGGTTTCTCGATCTTGGCGAGCAATGCCGCCTTGCCGCCGATCAGGCGGCGGGCCTCCATCAAATCCTCGGGGCGCTGCACGAACGACAGTGCGATCCAGTCGACGCCCTGTTCGACCGCGAACGCCAGGTCGCTGCGGTCCTTCTCGGTCAGCGCCGCCATCGGCACGACCACGTCGGGGACGTTCAGCCCCTTGTTGTTGGACAGCATGCCGCCGACCTCGATCGTGGTGACGATCTTGGTTTCGTCATGGTCGGTCACGCGCAGCACCAGCTTGCCATCGTCCAGCAACAGGCGTGCGCCGGGTTCGATCGCGGCGAAGATTTCCCGGTGCGGCAGCTCGACGCGAGTCGCGTCGCCCGGCTCCGGCGAGCGGTCGAGCGTGAAGACGTTACCCGTCACCAGTTCGACGCGACCCTCGGCGAAGCGGCCGACGCGCAGCTTCGGTCCCTGAAGATCGGCGAGGATCGTCGTCGGGCGGCCGAACTGCCGTTCGAGTCCGCGGATCGCCTGGATCACCGCGACCTTCGACTGCTGATCGCCGTGGCTCATGTTCACGCGGAACGCGTCGGCGCCCGCCTGGAACAGGGTGGCGATCATTTCCGGCGTGTTGCTGGCGGGGCCGAGCGTCGCGAGCACGCGGACCTTGCGCGTCCGGGGCGCGAACTCCGTGGGGGCGTTGGCCTGGGTCATGGATCAGCTTTCATGAGATACGGCTGGGGGATGCGGGCCCACCTCCTAAAGCCTATTATACCTCGATCAACCACGGAGCATACGAATGGACCCGCTTGACAGCATCGATGATGCCACCGCCGCAAGGGTTTATCGCCGGCTGGTGCGGCATCTGCGTCATCGGACGGACGCGCAGAACGTCGATCTGATGGGATTGGCGGGCTTTTGCCGCAACTGCCTGGCCGACTGGACGCAGGAGGCGGGCAAGCTCGACAAGGACACGGCGCGGGAGGCGATCTACGGCATGCCGTATGCCGACTGGAAGGCGCGGCATCAGGGCGATGCCACGCCCGAACAGCTCGCCCGCATGAAGGAGAGCGTCGCCCGCAACGCGCCTTTGGAGGATGCGCTGGACGAAGCGCTGGACGAGAGTTTCCCGGCCAGCGATCCGCCCGCGATGACCGAACCCGGCCGGGGTTGAGCCGCGAAACGTAAACGCCTAGACGCGCCCCCCTGCCGGGGATCCGGCATCCTTTCATCGAATCAGCAAAAGGCCGCGCGTGGGCGCGGGCGGGGTGGGACATGGCCGAAGATCGTAACGAAGGCATGGGCGGCGGGCACGTCGCAGCGGACGAGCTTCGGCTCCTGATCGAGCGCGCCGAGCGCCTCGAAGAGGAAAAGAAGGGCATCGCCGACGACATCAAGGACGTGATGGCGGAGGCCAAGGGCCGCGGCTACGACCCAAAGGCGATCCGCAAGATCCTGTCGATCCGCAAGAAGAAGAAGGAAGAATATCAGGAGGAGGAGGCGATCCTCGAAGTGTACATGCAGGCGCTGGGGATGATCTGAACGGGATCGTCGTTAACCGCATCCTTCCCGCTTCAGGGGAGTGATGAAGAGCCGATGTCTAGGCGGCGCGCATCCCGATCAATGGCATCGCGCCGTGACCGGTCGCACCGAACAGCTCCCCGGTCACGGTCTCGCCCGCCAGCACCCGCGCGGCGATCGCCGGCCAGTCGCGCCCGAACCAGCGATCGCCGTCCTCCGGGCGCAGGATCGCGTCCGGGTGGGGGGCTGGTCGGGCAACCCCGTCCTTCGGCGCCAGAAAACGGGCGTCCGGCACCGCGTAGAACCGCCGGATGCAGGGCAGCGTCGGTTCGTCGGCATTCGCGGCGATGACGATGCCCAACTGGCTGTCCGACATCTGCACCAGCGTGCCGATCGGATAGATGCCGATGCTGCCGACGAACGCCGACAGCACGTTGGGGTCGAAATGCCCCTCCCACGTCATCATCCGCGACAGCGCGTCGGACGGTGACCAGGCCGGCTTGTAGCTGCGATTGCTGGTGACCGCGTCGTAGACGTCGCACACCGCGCCCATTCGCGCATGCACGCTCAACTGCTCCGCCGTCAGTCCGAACGGATAGCCGGTGCCGTCGACCCGTTCGTGATGGTGCAGGCACACGTCGCGCGCGATCGGCATCAACTCGTCGCTGTCGCCGAGCAGCCGGATGCCTTCTTCGGGATGAGTCCGGATCACGCGGGTCTGCTGGTCGTCGAGTCGCCCCGGCTTGTCGAGCAAACCGTCCGGCATCGCCATCTTGCCGATGTCGTGGAGCAGCCCGGCCATGCCGATGTCGCGGATCTCGCGCTCGTCGAGTCGCAGGTGTCGGCCGAGATTGATCATCAACGCGCACACCGCCACCGAATGCAGGTACGTGTACTCGTCCTTGTTCTTCAGACGGCAGACCGAAATGATCGCGCCGGGATCGCGCGCGACGGAGGCGGCGATCTCGTCCACCAGCGGCGCGATATCAGCGGGTTTTATCGCGCGACCCAGCCGCGCTTCGCCGAACATGCGACGAACGGCGAACTTGGAGCGCTGGACCGTCTCGGCGGCGCGCGTCGCCGCATCCTCGCGCCGACGCGTGGGGCGGGAGCGGACCGGCGTCGGCTCGGGCGCGGCAGGTTCCGCGACGGCTGGAAGAGGGTCGACAGCAATCGCCGTTTCCGGCGAAGCAGCGTCGCTGAGCGACGCATTCGATTCGGGTGCAATCCCGCGGTCGGTATCGATCTCGATCCGCTGGAAATCGCTGGCGATGATCTTGTCCAGATCGCTTTGCCGCCGCAGCAGGAAGCTGCTGCGCCAGAACGGATGTTCCCACCACGATGTGTCGATCGCACTGATGTACATGCCGAGCCGCAACTGACTGGCCGTGATCGTCACCCGCATGAAAACGTCCTCCGCCATCACCGATAGGCGGGAGGAGTAAACAATGTAGAACCAACTTGGTTTTCTGGGTGAATAAACTAGATCAAGCTGCGTCGGCTGACTCTGTCGTCCAACCAAGGCGCGGGATCGTGATCGAACGCTTGCCCGACAGGTCCACGCGCGTCACGAACAGCTCTCGGCTTTCGATATAACCGATCAGGCGACGCACGCGCCCCAACGAGCTGGTGCCGTAGGTTGTCGCCAGCTCCGCGTCGGAGGGGCAGGGGCGTCCCTCCTTGGCGGCGCGCGCCACGAGCAGGAAGGCGCCCATCATGTCGTCGGGCAACGTCCCCGCGAGCGCCAGCGCGTCCTGCCACTCCTCCGCCGCCACGTCGAAGATACCCGCCCGCGCGCAACTCAGCCGCCGCGTGAATCCCGGCAGGTCCAGCGGCGGACGCGACAGCCCCGCCATCCGGCATCGCACCTGAAAATCCTGGAACAGCGTCGACGGCGACCGGAACGCCGCATCCGCATCGGCGACGATCGCGCGCAGCGCTTCCGCGTAGATCGCCTCGACCTCCGTCTCGTCCTTATCGGGCACTGGCGCCAGCGGCGCGGGGGCAGGGCGGCCGATATCCGCCACCAGTTCCTCCGCCGGCACCAGCCGTGGCCGCGCTTCGAACGCCATCGGCAGCATCGGCGCGTCCACCACGGGTTCGGCCAGCATGTCGACCAGATCGAACGGCTTCGCGTCCGGCAACGGCGTCAGCTTCGGGCTGCCCGAGCGGGCGGAGGTTTCGACCGCGCCGATCCTGACGGTGATCGGCCGCCGCGACACCGCCGGGCCCAGCGCCATGAAGGTGCCGCGCGGCAGGTCGCGGATCGCCTCCGCCTGCCGCCGCTCCATCCCCAGCAAGTCGGCGGCGCGGGCCATGTCGATGTCGAGGAACGTGCGGCCCATCAGGAAATTCGAGGCCTCCGCGGCCACGTTCTTCGCCAGTTTTGCGAGTCGCTGCGTCGCGATCACGCCCGCCAGGCCGCGTTTGCGTCCCCGGCACATCAGGTTGGTCATCGCCGACAAGGAGGCGCGCCGGACGTCCTCCGCGACCTCGCCGCCGGTCGTCGGGGCGAACAGCTGCGCCTCGTCGACGATCACCAGTGCCGGATACCAATGTTCGCGCGGGGCATCGAACAGCGCCGACAGGAACGCGGCGGCGCAGCGCATCTGCCCCTCCGCCTCCAATCCCTCGAGGCTCAGCACCACCGACGCGCGGTGTTCGCGGATGCGCGATGCGAACCGGGCCACCTCCGCCACCGAATAATCCGCCGCCTCGATCACGACATGCCCGTAGGGGCCGGCCAGCGTGACGAAATCGCCCTCCGGGTCGATCACCACCTGTTGCACCTGCCCGGCCGACCGTTCCAGCAGGCGGCGCAGCAGGTACGACTTTCCCGATCCGGAATTGCCCTGCACCAGCAACCGGGTGGCGAGCAGTTCCTCAAGGTCCATCGCCACCGCCGAGCCGCGCTCGTCGGTGCCCATATCCACGCTTACCGTCATCGCTGCGCCGTTTGCCGGAAGGGGACGATTGGCGAAAGCCCTTTGTCGGGTCTAAGGACGCTGCCATCTTCCAAGAGGCGGACCGATGGCAGGCCATTCCAAGTTCAAGAATATCATGCACCGCAAGGGCGCGCAGGACAAAAAGCGATCCGGCATGTTCTCCAAGCTCAGTCGCGAGATCACCGTGGCGGCCAAGATGGGCCTGCCCGATCCCGACATGAACCCGCGCCTGCGCGCGGCGGTGAACGCCGCCAAGGCGCAGTCGATGCCCAAGGACAATATCCAGCGGTCGATCGACAAGGCGTCGCGCGGCGACATGGAGGCGTATGAGGAGATCCGCTACGAGGGCTTCGGCCCCGGCGGCGTGTCGCTCATCATCGAGGCGCTGACCGACAACCGCAACCGCACCGCGACCAACGTCCGTACGGCGGTGGCGAAGAACGGCGGCAATCTCGGCGCGTCCGGCTCCGTCAGCCACGCCTTCGACCGCGTCGGCCTCATCAACTATCCGGCGTCGGCAGGCGATGCCGAAAAGGTCTTCGAGGCGGCACTGGAAGCCGGGGCGGAGGACGTGACCTCCACCGACGACGGCCACGAGATCTGGACCGCACAGGGCGACCTGCACGAAGTCGCCAAGGCGCTGGAGCCGGTGCTCGGCGAATTCGAGGGCGCGAAGCTGGCCTGGCGTCCGCAGACGATGGTCTCGATCGAGGAGGGCGATGCCGCGACCTTGTTCAAGCTCATCGACACGCTGGACGACGACGACGACGTCCAGACCGTCTGGGGCAATTACGAAGTCTCCGACGAGGTCATGGAGAAGCTCGGTTGAGCCAACACTTCAAGCCCCTCTCCTTCAGGGGAGGGGTTGGGGTGGGGCTTCTCCGCAGGCGACGGGATCGGTGAGACCCGCCCCACCCCCAACCCCTCCCCTGAAGGGGAGGGGCTTGAAGAGAGAAGCGGCGTCGGTAGTCGTCAGCGGCTACGCCCGCGATCACCGCCGCAATCCGACGGAACCCGAACTACGCTTGTGGCGGCATCTGTCCGGATCGAAGCTGGGCGGCTTCAAGTTTCGCCGCCAGTATGTCTTCGGCCCTCGCATCTTCGATTTCTTCTGCCCGGCCACCGCCTTGGCCGTGGAAGTGGACGGTCATACGCATGACGCGGACACCGATTTCGTTGCGGACGGCATCTTGAAAACAGCGGGCATCACGACGATTCGCGTCTCCAATTACGACGTGATGACCAACATGGAGGGCACGCTCCTGTCGATCCTGTCGGTTGCGCAAACCTGTCCCGCACGGTGGAAGCAGTCCCAATGATCATCCTCGGCCTCGATCCCGGCCTCGGCACCACCGGTTGGGGCGTCATCCGCGCGGACGGCAACCGGCTCAGCCACGTCGCCAACGGCCAGATCCGCACCGATCCATCGATGGCGCTGCCCCGCCGCCTGTCGCTGCTCTACTCGGCACTGGTCGACGTCATCCGCACCGAGCGGCCGGACGGCGCGGCGGTGGAGGAGGTGCTGGGCAACACCAATGCGCAATCGACGCTGAAGCTCGGGCAGGCGCGCGGGGTCGTGCTGCTCGCCGCCGCCGCCGCCGGGCTGCATATCGGGGAATATCACCCCTCGACCGTCAAAAAGGCGGTCGTCGGCACCGGCGGCGCCGAGAAGAAGCAGATCCAGGCGATGATGGCGGTGCTGCTGCCCGGCGCGAAGCTGGCCGGGCCCGACGCCGCCGATGCGCTGGCCGTCGCGATCACCCACGCGCACCACCTCGCCAGTGCGGAGGGCATGGCGCGCCGCTCGCGCATCACCGCCTGATGACTTGCAACCCGGCAGCGGATGTCGGAAACGCCGCGGCAACAGGGAGGGAATAGATGCGGGGACAAGTGCTTGGCGTGGATGCGCGGACCGGGGCGGGGCAGGTCGCAGGCGATGACGGCCGTCGCTACACCTTCGGCCCGGACGATTGGGCGGATCGTGGCGAACCGGCGATCGGCGCCTATGTCGATTTCGAGACCGCTGACACCCGCGCGCTGAGCATCTTTCCGCTGCCGACCGCGGCGCAGGCCGTCGCGATCCCGACCACACCACCGCGCCCGCGCTCAGATCGCAACAAGTTCGTCGCCGCGATCATCGCCTTCCTGTTCGGCACGCTGGGCATCCACCGCTTCTATCTCGGCCGCACCGGCTCCGGCATCGCGATGCTGGTGCTGACCTGCACATTGGTCGGCCTGATCGTCACCGGCCCGTGGGCGCTGATCGACACGATCCGCTACCTCATCATGTCCGACGACGAGTTCGCCGACCGTTATCGCCGCTAGCTGGTGGGGCCGATGCTCGCGCCCCCGCCGACCCCGTCCTTCGACCGCGGGCGCGGCATCGGCCCGATCAGGCGTTCATACTCGGCCTCCGGTGCGCCGTACGCATCGCCCGCGAACTCCTCCAGTCCGGCGCGGTCGCGCACCACGACCTGACCGCGCAGCGAGCGGATCAGGCCGCTGCCCTCCAGCGTCTGCAACGCCAGCGTCACGCTGGATCGGCGCGTGCCGAGCATCAGCGCCATGAAATCGTGCGTCAGCGCGATCTGGTCGGTCGGCACCCGGTCGTGACACATCAAGATCCACCGCGCGAGCCGCTCGTTGATCGTGTGCAGCGCGTTGCTGAGCGCGGTATGCGCGACCTGCACCGACGACGTCTGCGCGTAGCGGAGCATCAGGCCCATCAGCGTCGGGCTGTCCCACGCGGCCTTCGCAAACGCATCGGCGGGCATGCGCAACGCATTGCCCTCGACCTGGATCAGCGAATCGTGCGGCGACCGTCCCTCCGCCAGCAGCACCGGGAGGCCGGACATGCCCTCCGCCCCGAAAAGACCCGCCTCCACCCGGTTGCCGTCGGGAGAGATCGCCAGCAGCGACGCGACCGCCGTTTCCGGAAAATAGACGGTGTCCATCACCTCGCCGTGCCCGCCCATCAGGAACCGGACCGGCAGGTGTATCCGCTCCAGCGAGGGCGCGAGCCGCGCGAAGTCCTCCGCCGACAGCGCGGATAGCAGCCGGTTTTCGACCGTGGATTGCGCAGGCGAGGACTGCATGAGCATGGACATAACGGCATCCCGTCGTGCGGGCGGGGGAGCCTGACCCCCCGGTCGCCTGCATCCCGACATCGTGGGCAGGCGATGCCGCCGACTAGCACCGGCGACGGGACACCGCCTTGCCCTGGATAATGTTCGCTTTCCGACCAAGCGTTTTTACCGGCGACCGTGATGGTAAACGGGCCTTGCGAGCCGTGCTCGGCACGGCGCCGCCTTTCCACAGCGCCCTGATAAGAGGTATTCCGATGCAGGCAGGCGAACCTGTCCTCATGCCGATCGTCCGCAAGCTCGAACGATCCGGCCCACTCGACGAAAACGACCGCGCCGAACTTGTCGCGCTGGCGCAGGAGGCGACGACGCTCGACGCCGACACGGTGATCGCGCGCGATGGCGACCCGGTCGAGCGTTGCTGCGCGTTGCTCTCCGGCTTCGGCTATCGCTCGAAGATCACCGGCGAGGACAAGCGACAGATCGTGTCGCTGCACCTGCGCGGCGACCTGCTCGACCTGCACGGATTGATGACGGGTACCGCCGATCACGACATCCGCACGCTGACGCCGTGCCGCGTGGCCTTCATCCCGCGCACCGCCCTGCTCGCCCTGGTCGAACGGCGGCCGGCGATCGCCCGTGCGTTCTGGCTCGACACGCTGGTGGATGCCTCCGTGTTCCGGGAGTGGATACTGAACGTCGGCCGGCGCGGTGCCCGCACCCGCATCGCGCACCTGCTGTGCGAAACGGCGGTGCGCGTCGCCGGCCTCGATGCGCAAACGGCGGCTGCGTTGCCGCTGACCCAAGGCCAATTGGCCGATGCCACCGGCCTGACGCCCGTCCACGTCAACCGGGTGCTCCAGTCGCTGGCGCAGGATCGCCTGATCGAGCGGGAGAACGGCGCGATCACCGTCCTCGACCTGCCCCGGCTCGCGTCGCTGGGCGAGTTCGATCCGGCCTACCTGCATCCGGAACTGATCCCGCTCGCGACGGGCTGATGCTCCGGGATGACGCGGGACGCGGTTTGTTCTACGTCCCGCGGCCATGATCGCGCATCTCAAAGGACGGCTGGAGTCCACCGGCATCGACCATGCCGTCATCGACGTCGGCGGTATCGGCTATCTGGTCGGCGCATCGTCGCGCACGCTGGCGGCGGTCGGTCCGGTCGGCGAGGCGGCGACCCTGTTCACGGAAATGCTGGTCTCGGAGGATTCGATCCGCCTCGTCGGCTTCGCGAGCGCAACCGAACGGGATTGGTTTCGTCTGCTGACCGGCGTGCAGGGCGTCGGTTCCCGCGTCGCGCTGGCGATCCTGTCGACTTTGGAACCGGTAGACCTCGCCCGCGCCGTCGGGGCGCAGGACAAGGCGATGGTGGCGCGGGCCAACGGCGTCGGGCCGAAGCTGGCGGAACGCATCGTTCGCGAACTGAAGGATCGCGTCGGCGCCATCCCGGCGGGCAGCGGGGTCGGGGGAGCGATGGTCGCGCCAGCCGGGGCGGCAGCGGATGCCGTATCGGCGTTGCTCAATCTCGGCTTCCGCCCCGCCGATGCCAGCGCAGCCGTTGCGGCGGCGGACGAGGAATTGGGCGGCGCCGCCAGCCTCGACGCGCTGGTTCGGCTGGCGCTGCGAAAAGCCGCAAAATGAAATTAGACCCAAAATCCGTGTGTAAAATGCATTTTGGGTCCGTAATGGATCAGTAAGCCTTTCCGCCGCAGGGTCGGGGCATGGACACCACCCGCGCACTTCGTCTGCTGAACGAACATCGGCAGGGCCTTTTCGACCAGTTGAAGGCGGCGGAGGTGGTCGTCACCGGCGCCACCAAGGATGGGGGTCCGGATCTGGCGCGGGCGCACTGGGATCTGGCGCGCCGGCTTCGTGCGTATCGCCTGTTCAAGCACGCCGACATCTTCTGCCCGGCCATAGCGCAGGGTGATCCGGGCGAGCGTCGCTCCGCTGTCGACATGATGGTCAGTTGCGACACCGCCGCCGCCAATTTCGACGCCTATGTGTTGCGCTGGAGCGGAATCGGCGGGGTCGTCGGCGCCGATGAACCGGATCGCCGCGCGGCGATGCTGACGCTGATCGCCGGCGTCCGCGCGCACCTCGATGCGGAGGGACTCGCGATCGAGCAATTGCTGAATGCGTGGCGGGGCGTGTCTGCCGAAACCGCTTCGTACGCGCGCGGCTGAGGGCGACGGTACGACCTACCCCTTCGACCCGATCACCCCCACGCCGACCGCCACCGCCACCCCGGCCAGGACCGTAGCCGCAATCATCAGCACGCCGTCCCGGACCAGCAGCGCCAGCCCGAACGCGGCGATCGCTGCCATGGGCGCGGTGCTCGCGAATGGCAGCAGTTCCAGCGGCGGCACCGTCATCGCGAGCAACAGGCAGCACAGGCCCGCCACCCGCACGAAGGGCCCACGGGTCAGCACCGGCAGCCGCCCGTGGAACCAGCGATCCGCGAAGCGCGCCACGCCGCGGAGCTTGCGCGTCGCCTTGTCCACCGTCGCCGCCTTGGCGCTCCGCCGCGCGAGGAACTTCGGCAGCCACAGATGCTCGCGGCCGATGACGATCTGCACCGCGAACAATGCGATGATTGCCGCCAGCACGGTCGGCAGGCCGGGAATGCTGCCGATCGGCGATACCTCGATCAATGCCGGCACCAACAGGAACGGGCCGTAGGATCGGTTGCCGAACGCCGCCACCGCATCGCCGAGCGATACCCGGTCCTGCTCGTCCGCCAGCGTATCCAACGAGTCGAGGATATCGCCGATGCTGTGGGGATCGTCCGCCATGCGCTTCCAACCGCATGGCGCGGAACGGGTTCCGCTGTCCTACATCGCTGCCCGGTGCGATATAACAGCCGTGTATCCGTCGCCGCCCCATTCGCCTGATGCCCGCCGTTCCGATGGCAGCGTGCGCGAAGTAGAGGCCGGCGCACCGACGCCTCCACTTCCTCCACTTCGCCCCCTCGACTTGATGCGTGCAGGTCCGCTACGGAACGAATCGTGACCGACGACCGCCTCCTGACCGCCAGCCGCCGCCCCGAGGACGTCGACGCCGCGCTGCGCCCCAAAAGCCTCGACGAATTCGTCGGGCAGCAGGCGGCGCGCGAGAACCTGCGCATCTTCATCCAGGCCGCCCGCGGTCGCGGCGATGCGCTCGATCACGTGCTGTTCTTCGGCCCTCCGGGTCTCGGCAAGACCACGCTGGCGCAGATCATCGCGCGCGAAATGGGCGTCGGCTTCCGCGCCACCTCCGGCCCGGTCATCGCCAAACAGGGTGATCTCGCCGCGCTGCTGACCAATCTGGAGGATGGCGACGTCCTGTTCATCGACGAGATCCACCGGCTGCAACCGGCGGTCGAGGAGGTGCTGTATCCGGCGATGGAGGACCGCGCGCTCGACCTGATGATCGGGGAGGGGCCGTCGGCGCGATCCGTCCGCATCGATCTGCCACGCTTCACGCTGGTCGGCGCGACGACGCGGCAGGGGTTGCTGACGACGCCGCTGCGCGACCGGTTCGGCATTCCCGTGCGCCTGCAATTCTATACCGTGGAGGAACTGACGCGCGTCGTGTCGCGCGCCGCCGGGCTGCTCGATCTCGGCATCGCGCCGGACGGCGCGGCGGAGGTGGCGCGCCGTGCGCGTGGTACGCCGCGCATCGCCGGCCGCCTGCTGCGTCGCGTTCGCGACTTCGCCAACGTTGCGGGCGTGGAAACGGTGGATGCCCGCGTCGCCGACGCCGCGCTCAACCGGCTGGAGGTTGACAAGCTCGGCCTCGATGCAATGGACCGGCGCTATCTGCACATGATCGCCGATATCTATCGGGGTGGCCCGGTCGGGGTGGAGACGCTCGCCGCCGGCCTGTCCGAACCGCGCGATACGATCGAAGAGGTGATCGAGCCCTATCTGATCCAGCTTGGGCTCATCGCCCGCACCGCCCGTGGTCGCTTCCTGAACGCCGGGGGCTGGAAACATCTCGGGCTCAACCCGCCGGCGGGATCGCAGGACGGATTGTTCGACTGACGGAGTAGAAGGGGGGATCATATGGGGGGAATGGTCGTCGACGCGGCGGATCGGGGCACCGTGCCGTCGCCTGCGCCACCCGCGATATCGTTGCCGGCGCTATTCCTGCGCTTCCTGGGGTTCGGCTGCCTCGCCTTCGGTGGCCCGGTCGCGCAGATCGCGATGATCCGGCAGGCGCTGGTGGAGGACGATTCGTGGATCTCCGGCACGCGCTTCAACCGCCTGCTCGCGATTCTCCAGATTTTGCCGGGGCCGGAGGCGCACGAACTCTGCGTCCATCTGGGCATGGTAGCGCGGGGCCGCTGGGGCGGACTGCTCGCCGGATTGGGATTCATGTTGCCCGGCTTCGTGCTGATGCTGGGCGCGGCGTGGCTCTACGACGCGTGGCTGCTTGGTCGGACGGGGGCGTCGGGGCTGCTGCTGGGCGTGCAGATCGTCGTCGTCGCGATCATCGTCCGGGCGGTGCAGCGGATCGGCACGCATGTGCTGGAGGACCGCCTGCTGTGGCTGATCGCCGGACTTGCGACGGTCGCGACTTTGCTCGGCGTGCCGTTCTGGATCCCGCTGATCGCCGGCGGTCTCGCCTATGCGGTCGCGGCGCGGCGCTGGGCCGCGGCGGCGGTGGCGATGCTGGCCGTCCTCCTCGCGCTGGCGCTGCATAACGGCACGGTGGCGCCGGTCGGCGCGGTGGCCGCGTCGCCGGCCGTGCAGGCGGGCATCGCCGCGCTGTTCGTCGCCGGGCTGAAGGGCGGGCTGCTGACCTTCGGGGGAGCCTATACCGCCATCCCCTATGTGCGCGCCGATACGGTCGGGCGCGGCTGGCTGGCGGACGGCACGTTTCTCGACGGCGTCGCGCTGGCGGGCGTGCTGCCCGCGCCGTTGGTGATCTTCGGCACCTTCGTCGGCTATGTCGCCGGTGGGTTCGGCGGTGCGCTGGCGCTGACCGCGGGCATGTTCCTGCCAGCGTTTGCCTTTTCGATGATCCTGTTCGAACGGCTGGAGGCGGTGGTGGAGAACCCGGCCACCCACCGGCTGCTCGCGGGTGTCGCGGCGGCGGTGGTCGGGGTGATCGCCGCCACGTCGGTGCAACTCGGCTGGGCCACCGCAGCCCGCGCTCCGGCGCTCTGGCCGGTCGGGACGATCTTCGCCCTGGCGCTGGCGGCGGCGTGGTTCGGCAAGGGACGCTGGCTGATCCCCGCGCTGATCGCTTTCGGTGCGGCGGCGGGGTGGCTGCTGTTTCCGTGATCGCGCCGCTACCCGGCCCCCGGACAATCTGATAGCGAGTCGCATCATGCCCACGGCCGCCGCCTCCGCCCGCGAGATTCTCGTTCGTCTTCACGACGTAATGGCGTCGCGTACGCCCGCGCAGGCGAAGCTGAACCAGGTCGTCGGCATCATCGGGGAGGAAACGGACAGCGAAGTCTGTTCCGTCTATCTGCTTCGCGAGGGCGTGCTCGAACTTTTCGCCACCCGCGGCCTCGCGCAGGAGGCGGTGCACGTCACCAAGCTGGCGCTGGGCGAGGGGCTGGTCGGTACGATCGCCGAGCGCGGCGAGGTGCTGAACCTCGACGAGGCCGCCTCCCACCCCGACTTCCGCTACATGCCGGAAACCGGGGAGGAGCGCTTCCACAGCTTCGCCGGCGTGCCGATCATCCGCCGCGAACGCGTCGTCGGCGTGCTCGCGGTCCAGCATGCGGAACAGCGCCGCTACGCCGATGTGGAGATCGAGGCGTTGCTGACGGTCGCGATGGTGCTATCCGAACTGATCGCCAATGCTGGCCTGATCGACACCGCCGCCGTGACCGATCGTCCGCAATCGACCGCCGCCGTCCGCATTCCGGGGCAGAAGCTGGTCGAGGGCATGGCGTCGGGTGCCGCCGTCTTCCACCAGCCGCGCATCGTCGTCGAACATACCGTCGCCGAGGACACCGATGCGGAGCGGCACCGCGTCTACGCCGCGTTCGACAAGATGCGCGAACAGATCGACCGCATCGCGCGCGAGGCGGAGTTCGGCGTCGGCGGCGAGCATATTGAGGTCATCGAGACCTACAAGATGTTCGCCTATGACGAGGGCTGGGCGCGCCGCATCAACGAGGCGATCGACAGCGGCCTGACCGCGGAGGCCGCGATCGAGCGCGTGCAGCAGCGCACCCGCCAGCGCATGCGCCAGATCGACGATCCGTTGCTCGCCGATCGCATGCACGATCTGGAGGATCTCGCGAACCGCCTGCTGCGCATCGTGTCGGGGCAGATGGGCACCGCCGCGCAACTCGGCCTCCGCCAGGATACGATCCTGATCGCGCGCAATCTCGGCCCCGCGGAACTGCTGGAATATGATCGCCGCCGATTGAAGGGCGTGATCCTGGAAGAGGGATCGCTCACCGCGCATGTTACGATCGTCGCGCGGGCGATGGGCGTACCGGTACTCGGCCGCGTCCGCGACGTCCGCCGCCTGATCGCGGAGGGCGACCAGCTGCTGCTCGACGTGGCCGAGGCCAACGTCTTCGTCAGGCCGTCGGCGGCGATGGAGGAGGCGTTCGACGCCAAGCTGGCGCTGCGTCAAAAGCGGAAGGCCGCATTCGCCGCGCTGCGTGACGTGCCGCCGGAGACGAAGGACGGCCACCGCGTCACGCTGATGATCAACGCGGGCCTGCGCGACGATGTCGGCGCGCTCGACATCACCGGCGCGGACGGGATCGGCCTGTTCCGCACCGAATTCCAGTTCCTCGTCTCCGCGACATTGCCCCAGCGCGAACGTCAGCAACGTCTTTACCGGGAGGTGCTGGAAACCGCCGGCGACCGTCCCGTCGTGTTCCGCACGATCGATATCGGCGGCGACAAGGCTTTGCCCTACCTGAAGCTGGAGGGCGGCACGGAGGAAAATCCGGCGATGGGCTGGCGCGCGCTGCGCCTGTCGCTGGAGCGTGACGGCCTGATGAAGGTGCAGGCGCGCGCGCTGCTGGAGGCGGGGGCCGGCCGCACCCTCAACGTCATGTTTCCGATGGTGTCGGAGGCGTGGGAGTTCGACGAAGCGAAGGCATTGTTCGAGGCGCAGCGCGACTGGCTGTCGAGCCGCGGCAAGCGCGCGCCGAACGAAGTCCGCTACGGCGCGATGCTGGAGGTGCCGGCGCTGGCCGAGCAACTCGACCTGCTGTTGCCCGCGGTCGATTTCCTGTCGATCGGCACCAACGACCTGACGCAGTTCCTCTTCGCCGCCGATCGCGCCAATCCGAAGCTGGCGGAGCGGTACGACTGGCTGTCCTCGTCGATCCTGCGCTTCCTGCGTCGCGTCGCCGCCGCGGCGCGCGAGCAGGGCGTGCCGGTGGCGGTGTGCGGCGAGATGGGCGGCCGCCCCTTGGAGGCGCTGGCCCTGATCGGTATCGGTATCGATCGGTTGTCGATCACACCCGCCGCGGTCGGCCCGGTCAAGGCGATGATCCGGTCGCTGGATCGGGCGGCGGTTACGGCGGCGCTCGACACGCTGCTCGAAAAGCCGCCGCGCGACATGCGCGGCGCGCTCGAAGGCTGGGCGGCGGCAAACGGAATCGAGTTGGCGTAAGGGCGTTTCCGAACGGGCGCGCGGCTTGACGGGGCTGTAACGCTCTGAAAGATGCAGGGGCGGGTGGGATGCCCGGGCGGAGTGAATGGATGAGTGACGTCGTGCCCGACCAGCCCGTACCGCCAGCGTCCGCCGAACGCGTCGGCGATCGCCTGCGCGCGGGGCGCGAGGCAGCCGGGCTGTCGATCGCCGAAGTGGGGCAGCGCACCCGCGTTCCGCTGCGCCATCTGGAGGCGATCGAGGCCACCGATTTTGCCGCGCTGCCGTCGCCCACCTATGCGGTCGGGTTCGCCCGCGCCTATGCCCGCACGTTGGGGATGGATGAGGTTGCGGTGGCCCACGACGTCCGGCTGGAACTGCGCAACGTCACCCGGGCGCCCGAATACGCACCCTATGAAACCGCCGATCCGGCACGCGTGCCGTCGCGCGGTGTCGCGATCGTCGGTCTGGGACTGGCGCTCGCTGTCATCATCCTCGTCGGGCTATGGTACGGTACCGACGTGCTCCGGCGCGAAGGCACCGGCACGATTGCCGCCACGCCCGCGACTTCGCCCGGCGCCGCGCCGACGCCGACCGCGGCCCCCGCACCGGCCGCACCGCGACAGGTGACGCTGGCGGCGGGCGACGATGAGGTGTGGCTGCGCGTCTACGATGCCGCCAACACGACCTTGTATCTCGGCATCTTGAAGCCGGGCGAGAAGTTCGATGTGCCGCCGACCGCGAATGGCCCGATGATCAACGTCGGCCGTCCCGACGAGCTTCAGGTCAGCGTCGACGGCCGTGCGATCCCGCCACTGGGTGACGGTCGCCGGCCGATCAAGGACGTGCCGGTCGACGCCGCCTCGATCGCCGCACGCCTGTCGGGCGCGCCGGCGGCACAGACGCCGACGCCCAGCGCCATTCCGGCCGCTACGTCCTCCACCAGTCCGGTGCGACCGACCGCAGCGCGACCGCGCCCGCGTCCGACACGCGTGCTGACGGAGACGCAGCGTGCCAACCTCAACTCGGCCGCGAACCCGCCAGCGTCCAGGCCGAATACCAGCGAGTAAACGCCAGTGACCCAGCGTACAGTGACCCAGCGTATTGTGACCCAGCGTAACATCCTGTTTCTGACTCTTATGCTCGTCGGCGCGCTTCCAGCGGTCGCCAGCGCGCAGTCCGGCCTCGACGGCCGTGTCGGACGCCTCGAAAGCGAGATGCGCGCGGTCCAGCGCAAGGTCTTCCCGAACGGCCAGTTGCTCCAGCCCGACGTGACCGCGCCGGTCGCTCCGACCGAAGTACCCGGCGCGCCCGCCTCCAGCGCCGTCGTCGACCTGACCGCGCGCGTGACCTCGCTCGAGCAGCAGCTTGCGACGCTGACCGGGCAGGTCGAACAGAATGGCTACCAGATTCGCACCCTGCGCGAGCAGTTCGAGGCCTACCGCCGCAGCACCGATGCGAAGCTGACTGCTCCGGTCGCCGCCGCTCCCGTCGATGGTAGCGAGCCGGCACCGATCGCGTCCAGCGCGCCGTCGCGCCCGCTCGGTGGCTCCAATACCGCGTCTGGCGCAACCCGCCCGGCAGCGGCAGGCCCGACCGTCACCGACGAACGCGCCGCGCGCCTTGCAGCGCTGGAACGCCCGTCGAGCGGCGACGCCGCGGAGGACGCCTATCTCTACGGCTACCGCCTCTGGCAGGCGAAGCTGTACCCGGAGGCGCAGGCGCAACTGAAGAAGACCGTCGCCGACTACCCCAAGTCAAAGCGGGCAAGCTACGCGCAGAACCTGCTCGGCCGCGCCTATCTGGACGACGGCAAGCCCAGCCTTGCCTCGATGGCGTTCTACGACAATTACAAGAAGATGCCGGATGGCGAGCGTGCGCCGGACAGCCTGCTGTACCTCGGTCAGGCACTGGTGAAGCTCAACAAGCCGGCCGACGCCTGCAAGGTCTATGACGAGCTGAGCGACGTCTATGCGGGCAAGCTCTCCGCCGCGATGCAGGCCGACATCACCCGTGGCCGCACCGCCGCCAAGTGCAAGTGAGGCGGGCGCGATCGATTCGGCCCTGATCGATCCGGGGCTGATCGATCGATTCCGCTCCGATACGACAGCGCTGCTCGATGCCCCGCTCGATTCCCCTAACCCGCTTGCACTGGCGGTATCCGGTGGTCCCGACAGCATGGCGATGCTGGCGCTCGCCGCCACGGCCTGTCCGGGCTGGGTGATCGCCGCGACGGTCGATCACCGCCTCCGCGCCGACTCCGCCGAGGAAGCCGCAATGGTCGCACGCTGGTGCGCCGCATCGGGCATCCCCCACCGGACGCTCGCGCTGGAACCGTTGCCCGCCGGCAACCTCCACGCCGAAGCACGCGCCGCACGCTACACCGCCTTAACCGACTGGGCTACAAGGGAGGGCGCGCAGTACCTCGCCACCGCGCATCACGCCGACGATCAGGCCGAAACCTTCCTGATGCGCGCCAATCGCGGCAGCGGACTGGCGGGCCTCGCCGGTATCCGTCCGCGCCGGCGCGACCGTGACCTGACGGTCATCCGTCCGCTCCTCGGCTGGCGTCGCGCGACCTTGCGGGCGATGGCGGAGGCGGCCGGAATCCCCTTCGTCGACGATCCCTCGAATGACGCCGACCGGTTCGACCGCACGCATCTGCGCCGCCACCTCGCCGCACACGACCTGCTCGATCCCGCCGCGCTCGCCCGCAGCGCCGGCTGGTGCGCCGAAGCCGACGCCGACCTGCGCGCGGTCCGCGACTGGCTCTGGGCCGCCCGCGCCCATCACGGGCAGAATGTCGCGATCGACGTCGCCGACCTGCCCCGCGCGCTTCGCCGCATGTTGGCCCGGATGGCGATCGAACAGGTCCGCACGGCCAACACGATTACTCGACCCGGTTTTTCCGAATCGACCCATGTCGAGGCGCTGCTCGATGCGCTGGAGGCGGGCAAATCGGCAACGCAGGCGGGTGTGATGGCCTCCGCGCGCGATACGACGTGGTATTTTCGCGAAGCACCGCCACGTCGATCACTCTGAGCGCTCTTGTTCCATTGCCATTAACCCATCCCGGCTTATCTTGAGGGTCGAAAGGTACAGCGCGACCCATGAACGACAACGACAAGCAGAACGGAACCGAGGGCGGCGGGCCTAACCCCTGGATGAAGAGCCTTCTCATCTGGGTGGCGATCCTGCTCGGCCTGGCGCTGTTCGTGACGATGATCGACGGTCGGACCACGACCTCGGGCACCGGCAACCAGATCGCCTACTCGGCTTTCCTCGACAAGGTCGACGAGGGCACGGTGCGCGACGTCAACATCAGCCGTGACATCATCACCGGCACGATGACGAGCGGTGAGAAGTTCCGCTCCTATCCGATCCAGGATGCGACGCTGGTCCCGACGCTGCGGAAAAAGGGCGTGACGATCACTGCCAAGCCGGAGGAAGGTCCCTCGGTCTGGATGGTCCTGCTGTACCAGTCGCTACCGTTCCTGCTGTTCCTCGGCATCGCGTTCTTCGTGTTGCGTCAGATGCAGAAGGGCGGCGGCGCCAATGGCGCGATGGGCTTCGGCAAGAGCCGCGCGAAGATGCTGACCGAAAAGCACGGCAAGGTGACGTTCGACGACGTCGCCGGCATCGACGAGGCCCGCTCGGAACTGACCGAGATCGTCGACTTTCTGAAGGACCCGACCAAGTTCGCGCGCCTCGGCGGCAAGATTCCGAAGGGCGCGCTGCTCGTTGGATCGCCCGGCACCGGCAAGACGCTGCTCGCCCGCGCCATCGCGGGTGAGGCGGGCGTGCCGTTCTTCACCATCTCGGGCTCCGACTTCGTCGAGATGTTCGTCGGCGTCGGCGCCAGCCGCGTCCGCGACATGTTCGAACAGGCCAAGAAGTCCGCGCCCTGCATCGTCTTCATCGACGAAATCGACGCGGTCGGTCGTCATCGCGGTGCCGGTCTCGGCAACGGCAATGACGAGCGCGAGCAGACGCTGAACCAATTGCTGGTCGAGATGGACGGTTTCGAGGCGAACGAGGGCATCATCATCGTCGCGGCGACCAACCGCCCCGACGTGCTCGATCCCGCGCTGCTGCGTCCGGGCCGCTTCGATCGTCAGGTCGTCGTGCCGCGGCCGGACATCGAGGGGCGCGTCAAGATCCTCGAAGTGCACATGAAGAAGGTGCCTCTCGCTCCCGACGTCGATGCGCGCACGATCGCGCGCGGCACGCCCGGATTCTCCGGCGCGGACCTCGCCAACCTCGTCAACGAGGCGGCGCTGACGGCGGCTCGCAAGGGCAAGCGCCTCGTCGCGATGGCCGAGTTCGAGGAAGCCAAGGACAAGGTCATGATGGGCGCCGAGCGCCGCAGCATGGTCATGACCGAGGACGAGAAGCGCATGACTGCCTATCACGAGGCGGGCCACGCGATCGTCTCGATCCACGAGCCGGCGTCCGATCCGATCCACAAGGCGACGATCATCCCGCGCGGTCGCGCGCTGGGCATGGTGATGCGCCTGCCGGAGCGGGACAGCTACTCGTACCACCGCGACAAGATGTACGCGAACCTCGCGGTGGCAATGGGCGGCCGTGTCGCAGAGGAAGTGATCTTCGGCTACGACAAGGTGTCGTCGGGCGCGTCGGGCGACATCCAGTATGCGACGGGTCTGGCCCGCGACATGGTCACCAAGTGGGGCATGTCGGACAAGGTCGGCCCGGTCGAATACGCCCAGCCGGAGGGCGAGAGCTTCCTCGGCTATTCGTCTTCGCAGCCGGTTCGGATGTCGAATGCCACCGCGCAATTGATCGACGACGAGATCAAGGCGATCGTCGAGGGTGGTCTGGCGCGCGCGCAGCATCTGCTGACCGAGCATGTCGACCAGCTTCACCTGCTGGCCGGTGCGCTGCTCGAATATGAGACGCTGTCGGGCGACGAGATCAAGAAGCTGATCGCGGGCGAACAGCTCGATCGCAGCGATCCGGGCTCGAAGACCCCGTCGGTTCCCGCTGCCGGCACCTCGATCCCCAAGACCCGCCGTCCCGCCGGCTTCGGCAATCCCACCCCTCTCGGCGCGTAGGCGTCGGGGGCCTTTGATCCGGACCTGAAGTGGAGGAACTGGTGCGCCAGCGCCTCCACTTCCTCCACTTCGCCGGCTGGCGCTCCACCGCGCACCCCGCTATCCGGCGCGCATGACCAAGCCCGGCCTGCTTCCGGAGGGGTTTCACGACCGCCTTCCACCCTTCGCCGATGTCGCCGCCGCCGTGGAGGCGCGATTGTTGGAGGCGGCACGGCTCTACGGTTACGAGCGCGTCGACCCGCCGCTTGCGGAATATGCGGAGGAACTCGCCGCGCGATTGAAGGCCGGTGGCCTCGCCAACGCCGTTCGCTTCGTCGATCCGGTCGGGCAGGCGACGCTCGCGATCCGCCCCGACCTGACCGCACAGGTCGCCCGTATCGCCGCGACCCGCATGGGCCACCACCCACGCCCCGTCCGCCTGTCGTATGCCGGCTCCGTTCTGAAACTACGCGCGACGCAGCTCGCCCCGGCGCGTGAACGCCGCCAGCTCGGCGTCGAACTCATCGGCCTCGATTCGATCGCCGCCGCGCGCGAAGTCGTCGCAGTCGCCGCCGATGCGCTCGCCGCCGCGGGCATCTCCGACCCGTCGGTCGATTTCACACTCCCCGATCTGGTGGATACGCTCGCCGCGGGGGCGCTGCCCGTGCCGGCCGGGCAGATCGACGCGTTGCGCGACCGGCTCGACGCCAAGGACGCCGGCGGCGTCGCCGCGATCGCGCCGGCCTATCTGCCGCTGATCGAAGCGGCGGGCGCCTTTGCCCCTGCGCTGGAGCGGCTGCGAACGTTCGATACGACAGGCGTGCTCGCCAGCCGGCTCGAGGGGCTGCGGCAGATCGCCGACTCGCTTGGCGACCGCGTTGCGATGACGCTCGATCCGACGGAGCGGCACGGCTTCGAATACCAGTCGTGGCTCGGCTTTTCGCTATTCGCCGCCGGCGCCGCGCGCGAACTCGGCCGGGGCGGTACCTATGTCGTGGTCCACCCGAACGGCAACGAGGAACCCGCTACAGGCTTCACCCTTTACGCCGACGCACTGCTGGCGGGCGATGCCACCGTGGAGCGCCGCCGCCTGTTCCTGCCGCATGGCACGCCCGATGCGGAGGGTACATCGCTCCGCGCCCAGGGATGGGTCACGGTCGCCGCGCTCGATCCGGCGGATACGCCGCAGGCACAACTCGCCACGCATTGCTGGGTGGCAGGACAGGCGCAGGCCCTGTAGAGGGCACGCGCATCCGGGGAGAAACGCATTGGCGAACGTAGCGGTCATCGGCGCGCAGTGGGGCGACGAGGGCAAGGGCAAGATCGTGGACTGGCTCGCCGAGCGGGCCGACATGGTCGTTCGGTTTCAGGGCGGGCACAATGCCGGCCACACGCTGGTGGTGGGCGACGCAGTGTACAAGCTGTCGCTGCTACCGTCCGGCATCGTGCGCGGTACGCCGTCGGTCATCGGCAACGGCGTCGTCCTCGACCCATGGGCGCTGAAGGCGGAGATCGAGCGGCTGGGCGAGCAGGGCGTCGTCGCGACGCCGGATACGCTGCGCATCGCCGACAATTGCGCGCTGATCCTGCCCTTCCACCGCGACCTCGACGGCCTGCGCGAAGATGCGAGCGGCGCGGGCAAGATCGGCACCACCCGCCGCGGCATCGGCCCGGCTTACGAGGACAAGGTCGGTCGCCGCGCGATTCGGGTCTGTGATCTGGCCCATCTCGACAAGCTGGATGCGCAGTTGGACCGCCTCTGTGCGCATCATGACGCGCTGCGGGCCGGCTTCGGCGTCGATCCGATCGACCGCGAGCGGCTGGTCGGCGACCTGCGCGAGATCGCGGATTTCGTCCTGTCGTTCGCCAAGCCGGTCTGGCGCGACCTGAACATCGCCCGCGCCGCCGGCAAGCGCATCCTGTTCGAAGGTGCTCAGGGCGTGCTGCTCGATGTCGACCACGGCACCTATCCGTTTGTCACATCGTCCAACACCATCGCCGGCACCGCAGCGGGTGGCTCCGGACTCGGTCCGGCGGCGGTCGGCTTCGTGTTGGGAATCGCCAAGGCCTACACGACGCGCGTCGGATCCGGCCCGTTTCCGACCGAACTCGACGATCCCACCGGCGAGCAGCTCGGTATTCGAGGCCACGAGTTCGGCACCGTCACCGGGCGCAAGCGGCGCTGCGGCTGGTTCGACGCGGTGCTCGTGCGCCAGTCGGCGGCGGTCGGCGGCATCACCGGCATCGCCCTGACCAAGATCGACGTGCTCGACGGGTTCGACGAGGTGAAGATCTGCACCGGCTATCGCCTGCGCGGTGAGACGCTGGACTATTTCCCCGCTCATGCCGCCGATCAGGCCGCGGTCGAGCCGGTCTACGAGACGATGGAGGGATGGCAGGAGTCGACCGCGGGTGCGCGCAGTTGGGCGGACCTGCCGGCGCAGGCGATCAAATACATCCGCCGCGTCGAGGAACTGATCCGCTGCCCGGTCGCGCTTGTCTCGACCAGCCCGGAGCGTGCGGACACCATCCTCGTCCGCGACCCCTTCGCCGACTGACAAACGAAAGGGCCGGGCGATCGCTCGCCCGGCCCTTCGTCGGCATCGTTGAAGACGCTTATTGCGGCGGGGTGGTGCCCATGGTGCCGCCGGTCGTCGTACCGGTGGTTCCGCCCATCGTGGAGCCGGTGGTACCGCCAATCGTCGTGCCGGTCGAACCCGGTGCCGTCGTGCTGTCGACCCCAGTCGTGCCCGCGCCGCCGTAAGTGCCCGGCGCGCTGGTCGTCGGATCGACGGTCGTCGCACCGCCGGTCGTACCACCCGTCGCTGAACCGCGACGTGCACGGTTCGGCGACCGCGTGGTGGTCGAACGCGTCGTTGTCGACTGCGTGTCGGGCGTGGTCGTCGTGGTGCCGGTCTGGCCACCGGTCTGGCCCATCGTGCTACCGGTTGTGCCACCCATCGTGGAGCCGGTCGTACCGCCCATCGTGCCCGACGTGCCGCCCATCGTGCTGCCTGCGGTACCGCCCGCAGTGCCACCGGTCGTCTGCGCGGCGGCGAGCGCGGGGAGGGCGAGAGCGGCAGCCGCCAAAGGAAGGATCATACGCATCGTCATTCTCCTAAAAGTACCCGTCAAACGAAGCCCGATAGGAGTGCGTTCCATTTCAATTGTTTAGTAGGTTAACGTTGCGCCAGTTTGACCGCGATGAAGCAACGCTTGGTCGGCGAGCACGAGGGCGACCATCGACTCCACCACCGGGACTCCGCGAATACCCACACATGGATCATGTCGACCTTTCGTGGCGATCTCGGCAGCTTCGCCCAGCGCGTTGATCGTCGGCACTGGCGTCAGGATCGAACTGGTGGGTTTGAACGCAACGCGCAGCCGGATCGGCTGGCCGGTCGCGATCCCGCCGGCGATCCCGCCAGCGTGATTGGCCAGGAACGCCGGTCCGTTCTCCCCCGGTCGCATCGGATCGGCGTTCTGCTCGCCCGACAGCGCCGCGGCGGCGAACCCGTCGCCGATTTCCACGCCCTTGACCGCGTTGATGCCCATGCACGCCGCCGCCAGTTCACTGTCCAGCTTGGCATAGAGCGGCGCGCCCCAGCCGGCCGGAACACCGGTCGCCTCGCACGCCACGACCGCGCCCAGCGACGATCCCGCCTTGCGCGCGCGGTCGACCAGTTGCTCCCAACGCGCCGCAGCGGTGCGATCCGGGCAGAAGAAGGGGTTTTCGTCGATCGCGCTGTCGTCGAACGCCGCGAAATCGATCGGGTCGCCGCCAATCGCCTCGACCCAGGCGCGAATGCGGACGCCGGGGATCACCGCCCGCGCCACCGCCCCTGCCGCGACCCGGCTCGCCGTTTCGCGCGCCGACGATCGCCCGCCGCCGCGATAATCGCGGAAGCCGTATTTGGCGTCATAGGCATAATCGGCATGTCCCGGCCGATACGCCTTCGCGACCTCCGAATAATCCTTCGAGCGCTGGTCGACATTCTCGATCATCAGGCTGATCGGCGTGCCGGTCGTCCGCCCGTCGAACACGCCAGACAGGATGCGGACCAGATCGGGCTCCCGCCGCTGCGTCGTGAAGCGCGAGGTGCCCGGCCGCCTGCGATCCAGCCACGGCTGGATATCCGCCTCGCTGAGCGCGATGCCCGGCGGGCACCCGTCCACGACCGCCCCGATCGCCGGCCCGTGACTCTCACCCCATGTCGTGAACCGCAGCAGGCGGCCGAAGCTGTTGACGCTCATGCCGCGCTACGAGCCGTCCGCCTCATGTCACCACAACCGGCGAGTAGGGCTTGCACAAAGATGTCTTCGTCTAGTTCGACGCCGACCGCGCGTTTCAAGGGGGTCATTCCATGCATCCACGATCTCTGGCCGGCAAAGGCTCACCTGTTCGACAATCCATCGCAAGGTGCGGGCGTCCAGTCCACGATTATCGGCGATCGCCACGTCCGGGTAAGCGACGTGGGTCGGTGCCCGCGGTTCGACCCCACTGGAATAGACGTGGAAGCGGTTGCCGGGCGAGAAAACCGACCGGCACCCGCGCTCAGGCCAGCGCGATGTCGGGTGCGTCCTCCGCCTTCATGCCGATGACGTTGTAGCCGGCGTCGACGTGATGCACCTCGCCCGTCACGCCGCTCGCCAGGTCGGAGAGCAGGTACAGGCCCGCGCCGCCGACATCCTCGATCGTGACATTGCGCTTCAGCGGCGAGTTCAGCTCGTTCCACTTCATGATGAGGCGGAAATCGCCGATGCCGCTCGCCGCCAGCGTCTTGATCGGGCCGGCGCTGATCGCGTTCACGCGGATGTTGTCGCGGCCCAGATCGACCGACAGATACTGCACGCTCGTCTCCAGCGCGGCCTTCGCCACGCCCATGACGTTGTAGTGCGGGATCACCTTTTCCGCGCCGTAATAGCTGAGCGTAAGCAGCGCGCCGCCGTCCGGCATCATCTTCGCCGCCCGCTGCGCCACCGCCACGAACGAATAGACGCTGATGTTCATCGTCATCAGGAAATTGTCGAGGCTGGTGTCGACATAGAGCCCGCGCAGCTCGTTCTTGTCCGAGAAACCGATCGCGTGTACGACGAAATCGATCGTCGGCCAGTCCTTCGCCAAGTCGGCGAATGCCGCATCCAGCGCGCCCATATCGGACACGTCGCACTCGATCAGCCGCGCGGTGCCAAGCTGCTCGGCCAGCGGACGCACCCGCTTCTCCAGCGCCTCGCCCTGATAGGAGAACGCCAGTTCCGCCCCCGCCTCGGCCAGCTTTTGCGAGATCCCCCACGCGAGCGATTTGTCGTTGGCGAGGCCCATGACGAGCCCACGCTTGCCAGCCATCAATCCGTTCACGCCGATCCCTTTTGTCACATCAAGCCTTTACGCTATCGCCGCTCCCGCCGGCGCCGCCTCGCCCTTCTGTAGCGAAGATTCGGGCGGTTCCGCCAGTGCCGCGTTCAGATGCGCCCCGAACACAAGCCCAAGGCCGATCAAATAGAAGAACAGCAGCATCACCACGACGCCCGCCAGACTACCATACGTCATGTCGTACCCGCCCAGTTGCGCGAGCACGACCGGCAACAGCGCGGTCATGCTGACCCACCAGACCGTCGTGAAGGCAGCGCCCGGCCATTTACGGCAGTTGGTGTAGCGGTACTTCGACGGCGTGACCGAATAGAACAGCATGTACAGCGCGCCGAACATGATGAGGCCGGGAATGAAGCGGGACAGGCCGATCACCCCCACCCAATCCTGCGCGAACGGCAGCAACCGGTACACGAACTGCTCCGCCGCGGTCAGGATACCCTGCGCCAGGAACGCGAACAGCGCGACGATCACCGACAGGATGATGACACCCGACGACGACAACCGCGATTTCCAAAACGGCGCGGTCGCCTTGATCCCGTAAGCGCGGTGGAAGATGTCGCGGATCGTCTCGACGAAGCCGCCTACCGTCCACAGCCCGACAAGGCCGCCCAGCCACAGCAGGTTGCCGGTGCGCGACGCCAGCACGTCGGCGATCGGCTTTTGCAGAATCGTGGACACATCGGGCGGCAGGACGTGGAGGAATCCCTCGACCGTCCGCACCGTCTCTTCGCTCTGTCCCAGCAGCGACAGGATCGCGGCGGCGACGATGAAGAACGGGAACAGCGTCATCAGCGCCAGATAAGCAAGGTTGCCCGCGTGCGTGAAACCGTCGTTGAACACGCCGATCGCCGCGCGCTTGAACACCTCGAACGCGTAGCTGCCGGGGCGGACCTTCGCCAGTTGCTTGTCGAAACGGGCGCGGGCGCGGCCGTGTTGGTGAGCCCGTGCTTCCGGGGTCAGTTCGCCGATATCATCCACAAGGGCTTCAGACGCCCATCGCCGCCCGCGGGTTCCCCGCATCGCGCCCGGACCAGCCCTCAACGAAGGTCTTCAGCGCCGCATCGTCGGGCACGTCGACCATCAGCGTGACGAGCTGATCGCCGCGGCCGCCGCCTTTCTTATGGAATCCCTTGCCCTTGAGCCGGAGTACCTTGCCGGACGAGGTGCCGGCAGGAATCGTCAGCATGACGGGGCGTTCCACGGTGGGTGCCTTGATCTGTCCGCCCAGCACCGCCTCCGCCAGCGAGATCGGCAGGTCGACGCGGACATCGTCGCCGTCGCGCACGAAGAAGCGGTGCGGCTGAACCTCGATCGTCACCAGCGCGTCGCCCGCACCCGCTGGCCCAGGCTGGCCCTTGCCGCTCAGCCGCATCTGCGTGCCCGTCTCGACACCTGCCGGCAGCTTCAGGTCGATCGCCTTGCCGTCGCCCAGCGTCACGCGCTGCGGCGCGAGGGTCGCAGCGTCGGTGAACGGCACCTGCAGCTTATACTGCACGTCCGCGCCCTTGGTCGCGCCGCGCCGGCCGAAGCCGCTCGCAAATCCGCCGCCGCCCGGTGCCGCGCCGCCGCCGAAGCCGCCGCGCGATCCGCCGCCGAACAGCCCCTCGAAAATATCGCTCATGTCGGGCGCGTCGGCACCACCGCCGCCGAACTCGAATCCCTGGCTGCGGAACCCGCCGCCGCCCGCGCCGGGATGCGGGGCGCGACCACCACCACCGCCGCCGAAGCCGAACGGCGCGGCGGGGTTGCCGTCGCCGTCGATCTCCCCGCGATCGAAGCGCGCCCGCTTGTCCTTGTCGTTCAGCAGGTCGTACGCGTTCGTCACCTGGCTGAAGCGTTCGGACGCCTTGGGATTGTCCTTGTTACGGTCTGGGTGCAGCTCCTTGGCGAGCTTGCGGTAGGCTTTCTTGATATCGGCCTCGGTCGCAGTGCGTGCCACGCCGAGAATCTGGTACGGATCGGCCATCGAATTCCCTGTAATCCGGGTCGGTGTATTATCCGCCTATGTGGGCGCTTCGCCGCAAGAGCGCAACGCGCGAGCCGTGCGGCGCGTTATGCCGGGCGAAGGAGACGATCCCATGTCCGATCAACCGATGCAGGCGAATGGCGGCGACGGCCGCAAGGGCGCGCCCGACGGCGTGTCCGATGCCCCCGCGAAGGATGCCGGCGGCGAGAGCAACGGCGGCGCCTATCCCAACCCGCAGACCGGCAAGAAACCCGAAGGCGGCGGCTTCTTTGGTCACGGCGGCCAGACCGACAACGCCTATTCCGGCCCCGCGGACAAGGACGATCCCGACGCCGGCGATCCCAACGCCGTGACGAAATGAGTAGTCAGGCCGGGCTCGTCCCGGCCTGACCCGGTCAGCGCCGCATCGCTCGCCGCGCAACCGACCACCCGATATCCGTCCCGATCACCATCAACGGCAGCACCAGCGCCCAGTCGGGCAGGTTGCGCCCGGTGATCGTCGCGAACAGCCAGTAACTCGCCCCGAACACCACTGCGACGATGAGCGCCACCAGCGCGACCCGCTTCACGAACCTTCCAGCGGCGCGACGTCGACGCTGACGTCCATATCCTGCGCGCCCGATCCCAGCACGACCCCGTCGACCGGCGCGATCTCCGCATAGTCGCGCCCGACCGCGGTGACGATATGGTCCGCCGCCATCCAGATGCCGTTGGTCGGGTCCATCCCCACCCAGCCGCGAACCGGCCCGCACCACAGCAGCACCCACGCATGCGTCGCGTCGGCACCCACCAGGCGCGCCTGTCCGGGGGGTGGGATGGTACGGATATAGCCCGACGCATAGGCCGCCGGCAGACCGGCGGCGCGCAGCCCCGCGATCATGATCTGGGCGAAATCCTGACACACACCGCGCCGTTGCCGGAACGCATCGATCGGGGCTGTGTCGACGAACGTCGCATCCGCATCGAACGCGAAATCGCGCTGGATGCGCCGTGCCAGCGCCATGCCCGCGTCCAGCGATCCCCGCGCCGGATCGAGGTCGGCCGCGCACCACGCGCCGATCTCCGGGTCCAGCGGGATCAGCGGCGAGGGATAGATATACGCCGCCGGTCCCGCCGCCGACAGGTCGCGGCTGGTCCGCGCCAGTTGCGCGATCTCGCCCAGCGTCGGATCGTCGACGGCCGGGATCGGGACCAACCGATCCACCGTCACCCGCGCGACGCTCTCGATCGTCAGCGTGCGGACGGGGCTGTCCACCACCAGCCGCGTGACATTGGCGAGACCGGCCTCCGCCCGCGCCGGGCTCGTCCGCCCGACCGGCGATACCGTCAGCCGGTAATCGTCCAGCGTCTGCCCCGGCCAGTCGATCGGCTTCAATCGCAGATTGCAGCGCGCGAACTTGACCTGATTGCCATAGTCGAACGTCGTGACGTGCCGGATGTCGTAGATCACGCCGCCACCTTCATGCGAGCGTCAGCCCGACCGCACGCAGCGGCTCCGCACCTTGCAGGAAATATCGGCGCGCGACCGCGTCCGACAACGCCACCAGCCGGCTCTCGACATCGCCCAAAGTATCCACGTCTAGCGTCGTCGCATCCGCCGTCGCGACGATCGCCTTCAGCCGGATCGCCTGCGCCTGCTGCGCCTCCGCCATCTCGTCGTCCCCCAGCACCGGCAGCGCGGCGAGGTGATTGGCGATCCGCTCCGTCTGGAAACCAAGGCTGCGCGGATTGTTCGGATCGAGCGCGACGAGATCGACCACGGCCACGCGCGCCAGCCCGGTCGGATAGCGTTGGCGATAGCTGATCTGGCTGTCCGCGAGGTCCAGCAACGTCGACAGATCGTCCACCGTCGCGCCCGGCATGCCGAATAGCCGCACCGCCCGCGCGATCGCCGCCGCGCGCTCGATCCGTCGCCCGAGATCGTGGAACCGCCACGCCGAGGTCCGCACCATATGCTCCGCCGACAGGCCGACGATCGCCGCGTAACGCCGTTGCAGCGATCCCGCCCGCTCCAGCATCCCGCGCTGCGTGGGGAAGGGGGCCTCCAGCAGGCGCACCATGTCCGCCGACAGGCGGTCGCGCGATCCCTCGCCGATCGCGCGCGCGTTGCGGTTGATCGCCGCCACCGAATGCCAGTCCGGGTCTTCCATCGCGGTCCGCGCGAACTGGATCAGTGCGGGGCGGTTGAGCGAGGCGGGAGCGGGGGCCGCGTTCGATCCGGCCAGCATGCCGACCAGCCGCGCCAGCGTCGCCGTTGGCAGCACCGCGCCGCCGCCGTCCGCGTCGATGGAATTGCCCAGCAGCACGCGGATCGCGCCCAGCAACGCCTCGCCCCGCTCCAGATAGCGGCCCAGCCAGTAGAAATTGTCCGCCACCCGGCTCGGCAGCGTGCCCGGATTGCGCCGGACGTGCAGCGAATCGGTGGCCGTCAGCAGCGACACCGGCGCGACCGGCTCCGCGCCGTAGATGCACACGTCGGCCGACCACAGCCCCTCGCCGATCGCCGCCACGGTCGCCTGCGGATGTTCGCCGATCCGGCCGAATCCGCCCGGCATGACGGCCCAGTGACCATCGCCGTCGCGCGCCGCGAACACGCGCAGCATGAACGGCCGCGCCTCCAGCCGGTCGCCGACCACGACGGGCATCGTCGACAGCCGCACCTCCTCCTGCCCGACATAATCCTGCGGGCGACGGGCCATGTCGGCGATCAGGTCGGCGCGCGAGGCGTCGTCGGCCAGCCCAAGAGGGAGATGCCCGAAGGCCGGCGCGATCGTCAGCCGATCGAGATTGGCGGCGACATGCGCGCACTCGTCGGGACCACCGCACCACCATGTCGCGATCGTCGGCAGCTTCAGCGGCTCGCCCAGCACCGCGCGCGCCAGTGCCGGCATGAACGCGTGGAAGGCGGGCGCCTCCATCACCGCCGCGCCCGGCGCGTTGGCGAGCACGACATTGCCCTCCGCATAGGCATCGATCAGGCCGGGTACGCCGATCTGCGAATGGGTGTCGAACGCCAGCGGATCGAGCATGCGCGGGTCGAGTCTGCGCCACAGCGCATCGATCCGCTTCAGCCCGCCGATCGTGCGGACATAGACCTTGCCCTCCAGCGCGGCGAGGTCGGCCCCCTCGACCAGCAACAGTCCCAGATAGCGGGCGAGGTGTGCCTGCTCCGGATAGCTCGGGTTGAACCGCCCCGGCGTCAGCAGGCCGATGCGCGGATCGTCGCGTCGGCACAGCGCCGCCAGCCCGCTGCGGAAGGCCGCGAAGAACGGCGCGTGCCGCTGCACGTTCAGTCGCGCCGCCAGTCCGCCCAGCGTCCGCCCGACCGCCAGCCGATTCTCCAGCGCATAGCCCGCACCCGCCGGCGCGCGCAGGTGATCGGCCAGCACCCGCCACTCGCCGGTCGGCCCGCGCGCCAGATCGAACGCCACGAATTGCAGATGCTTGCCGCCCGGCGGCTCCAGCCCGACCATCGGCCGCAGGAACAGGCGGCTGCCGGTCACCAGCGACGCGGGCAGCACACCCTCGGCGACCAGCCGGCCCTCGCCATACAGGTCGGCGACGACGCGCTCGATCAGCTCCGCGCGCTGCGCCACGCCTGCTTCGATCCCGGCCCATTCCGATGCCTCGATCAGCAGGGGGACGGGCGACACCGGCCACGGCCGCTCGTCCGCCTCGCCGATGATCCGGAAACCGGTGCCGATGTCCGCCGCGTGCCGCTGCACGCGCTCGCGCGCATGGCCCAGATCGTCGCTCGCGACCGCTGCCAGCTCCTCCAGCATCGTCGCCCACGGCTCGGTCGATCCCGTCGCGAGCACGTCATGCGCCGGCGCCCGTGCGACATAGTCGTCGATCCACCGCCGCGCATTCACGCCGGCGTCGAAGAGAGAGGTCGACTGCGTCGCCATGACCGTCGCGTCGCGTCCTTTGCTGGGCGGAAATGCAGGCGCGCGTGGTCCCACACGCAGACGGCGGCGGCAAGCCGTTTCGGTCTGTGAACGAGGAGGCCGGAGTGTCGCAACCTTCCTCTTCCTGGCTCCCCTGCCCTTGGGGAGGGGAGCAGCAAAGGGACGCTCAAAAATCCGGCAACACCTGATCCGCCATGCCCCAGCCCTCCAACCCACGCCCACCGGCGCGCTTTGCCAGCGCGTCGAGGTCGGTCACGCTCCACCGCGCCGCCGTGTCGATGTCGCGCAATTCGGTCCATGACACCGGCACCGCCACCGGAGCACCCTCCCGCGCGCGCGCCGAATAGGGCATGATCGCGGTCGCCCCACGCTGGTTGCGCAGCCAGTCGATGAAGATGCGGCCCTTCCGCTTCGCCTTCGCCATTGTCGCGACGAACCGATCCGGCTCCGCCTGCGCCAGCGCCTGTGCGAAGCGGCTGGCGAAATCCTTCACCGCCGGCCACTCGGCGTTCGGCGTCAGCGGCACGACGACGTGGACGCCCTTGCCCCCCGACAGCAGCGGAAAGCTGACCAGCCCCAGTTCCGCCAGTTGCTCCTTCAGATGCTCCGCCGCCTTTTTCGTGTCGGCGAAGTCCAGCCCCTCGTCCGGGTCGAGGTCGAAGACCATGCGGTCGGGTTGTTCTACGCTCGCGACCGACGATCCCCAGCCGTGGAACTCGATCGCACCCATCTGCACGCATGCGACCAACCCGTCGGCGGTATCGACGTACAGGTAGTTTTCGGTCGATCCGTCCTTCTCGCGGATCGGCACTTGATGCACGGTATCGCCGAAGCTGCCCGCGTCGTGTTTCTGGAAGAAGCAGGCGCGCGCGCGACCCTGCGGACAGCGGACCAGACTGACCGGGCGCTTGCCGGCCCATGGGAGCATGATCGGTGCGATCGCCGCGTAATAGTCCGCCAACTGCCCCTTGGTGACGTTCGATTCCGGGAAGATCACCCGGTCGCGATTGCTGATCTTCACGCTGGTCGCGGTCTTCGCATCGGGCGCAGGGGCGGGAATCTCCGCCACCACCTCGTTCGCGCCCTTGTCCTCGCGCAGGCCGATGAAGCTGGCGTGGCGCAGCATTCCGTCCGGCGTCACCTCCGCATAGGCGATCTCCGCGACCAGTTTCGGCGTCACCCATTTCGCGCCGCGCACCAGCGCCCGTGGCGCGCTGACGGGCGCCGTCTTGCGCTCCAGCGGCGCCAGCTTCGCGACCAGTTCGTCCATCGTCGCGGCGTTGAAGCCGGTGCCGACCTTGCCGCGATAGGCAAAGCCGTCCCCCTCATGCACCGCCAGCAGCAGCGACGCGAAGCCGCGCCCTTTCGGCGAGGGTTGCCAGCCGACGATCACGAACTCCTGCCGCTGGATGCACTTGGCCTTGAGCCACGCCTTGGTTCGGCCCGATCGATAGGGCGAATCGGCGCGCTTCGACACGACACCCTCCAGCCCTTCGCGACACATCTGTTCGAACAGCGCCTCGCCCGATCCGACGACGTGCTCGGAATAGCGCAGCGTCTCCGACCCCTCGCCGATCAGCGCGCGCAGCCGCTCCTTGCGCTCCGTCAGCGGCAGGTCGGACAGGTCCTCGCCGTCCTGTTCGATCAGGTCGAACGCGACCAGCGTCATGCCCCCGTCCGCCGCCGCGATCGCATCCTTCAGCGCGGCGAAGTCGGGCTTGCCGTCGCGGAACGCGACGATCTCGCCGTCGATCAGCGCCGTGCCCGGCAGCGCCGCCACCGCATCGGCGATGCCGCCGAACTTGTCGCTCCAGTCGAGCCCGCTGCGGGTGAAGACCTTCGCCGCCTTGCCGTCGCCGGCGACCAGCGTGCGATACCCGTCATATTTGATCTCGTGCAGCCACTCCGACCCGGCCGGCACCGCATCCACCAGCGTGCACAATTGCGGCGCGCGGAATACTGGCGCACGCTTGCTGGTCGCCGCCTTTTTCGGTGTAGTCTTGCGCGTCTTCGGCGCAATTTTCGCCGCTGTCTTCCCCTCGGCGATCTCGCTCATCGTCCGGCCGGTGGCGACGCTGGTCAGCGCTTCCTCGACCAGCGTGTCGGTGCCGCCGGCGAACCCGTCCTCCACCTTGCGCAACAGCCAGTTCTCGCCGCGCTCCTTGCCCCGCGGTTTCAGGCGGATCAGCAGCCACTCGCCCCGCATCCGCTCGCCTTCGAGCACGAAATGCAGGTGGCCCTTGTCGAGGTCCTTCGCGGACTTGCCGGCGATCGGCGACCACGTTCCGCGGTCCCACAGCATCACCGTGCCGCCGCCATATTCGCCCTTGGGGATCGTCCCCTCGAACGTCGCATAGCTCAGCGGATGATCCTCGGTCCGCACCGCCAGCCGCTTTTCGTCCGGATCGAGGCTCGGCCCCCGCGTGACGGCCCAGCTCTTCAGGACGCCGTCGATCTCCAGCCGGAAATCCCAGTGCAGCCGCGTCGCGTCATGCTTCTGAACCATGAAGCTGTTGCCGTTGCCGGGCGCGAGCGTCCCCGCCGGCTCCGCCGTCTTCGAGAAGTCGCGCTTGGCGTTGTACCGTTCGAGCGCGTCGGTCATTGGCTCCGCTCCCCGTCAGGAAGGGTGCACCATCTTCTCCCCCTACGAGGGAGGGGAGCAGCGCAGCCTTCAAGCACGCTTCTTCGCCGCAGGCTTCCGCGCCGGCGTCTTCTTCGCCGCAGCCGCCTTCTCTGCGGCCGGCTCCTTCTTCGCCGGCGTCGCCTTGTCGCCCATCGATTTGCGCAGCGCCGCCATCAGGTCGACCACGTTCGATCCCTTGGCCTCGCCCGTGTCCTTCTCCTCGATGATCTTCTTCCCGTGCGCCTTGCGCTTGCGTTCGATCAATCCTTTCAGGGCATCGACGTAACGGTCATGAAACTCCTGCGGATCGAATGCGGATGTCTTCCGGTCGATCAGCGCCTCCGCCAGGTCGAGCAGTTCGGCATCGGGCTTGTCGTCCGGGATTTCGCGGAAATACCCTTGAGCCTTGTGAACCTCGTCGGCGTAGCGCAGCGTTTCCAGCACCATGCCGCGCCCGCACGGTTTCAGGCTGACGACATATTCTCGGCCGCGCATCGCCAGCTGGCCCAGTCCTACCTTCTTCGTCCGCCGCAACGCCTCGCGCAGGACGATGAACGCTTCCTCCGCCAGATCGTCGGCGGGAACCACGAAATAGGGCTTTTCATAATAGAGCACGTCGATCTCGGACGCGTCGACGAACTGCGTCAGCTCCAGCGTCTTCTTCGATTCCAGCTTCACGGCGTCGATCTCGTCCTGCTCCAGCAGCACGTATTCGCCCTTCGACACCTCGTACCCCTTGACGATCTCGTCGACGTCGACCGGGCCCATGCCCGTCACGACCTTCTCGTACGAGATCGGTTTGCCCGAAGGTTCGTGGATCTGGCGGAAAGACACCGCCGCGCCGCTCTTGGTGGCGGAATAGATTTCGACCGGAATGGACACCAGCGCCAACCGGATCTGCCCCTGCCAATATGCGCGTGCCGCCATGTTCTGATCCCCGATTATCCTGAATGAATGCGGCGCTCGCGGACTCGTTCCGTTCGCCGCGCGATTGCGGTAAGGGCGGGGCATGACCGACGACCCTTTCGCCCTGTTCGATACGTGGTTCGCGGAGGCGCAGGCGTCCGAACCCAATGATCCCAACGCGATGGCGCTCGCCACCGCGGACGGGCAGGGGCACCCTTCCGTCCGCATGGTCCTCTTGAAGGGGCATGGCCCGGACGGCTTCGTGTTCTACACCAACCGCGACGGGCGAAAGGCCGGCGACCTCGCCGCCAATCCCCACGCCGCTCTGCTGTTCCACTGGAAGTCGCTGCGCCGGCAGGTGCGGATCGAGGGGCCCGTGTCGCTCGCCACCGAGGCGCAGTCGGACGCCTATTATGCCAGCCGCGGTCGCGACTCGCAGCTTGGCGCGTGGGCTTCCGAACAATCGCGTCCGCTCGACACGCGCGAGACGTTCGAGCGTCGTGTCGACGAGATGAAGGCCCGGTTCGAGGGGCAGGATATTCCGCGCCCGCCCTTTTGGGGTGGTTATGTCGTCGCGCCGAAACAGATCGAATTCTGGCAGGACCGCGCGCACCGGCTGCACGAACGCCGCCTGTTCGTGCGCGAGGACGGCGGCTGGACGGAGGGGCTGCTCTACCCATGACCCGCGAAGAACGTCGTCTCGCGCTCCCGCTCGCCACGCGCGCGGCGCTCGCCAGCGTCGCGATGGCGCTGTTCCTGCTGGCGCTCAAGGGCTTCGCCGCATGGCACACCGGCTCGGTCGCGATGCTGGGCTCGCTGGCGGATACCGGGCTCGACCTGCTCGCCAGCCTCGTGACGCTGTACGGCGTGCGGCTGGCGGCGACGCCCGCCGATCACGACCATCGCTTCGGTCACGGCAAGGCGGAGGCGCTGGCGGCGTTGTTCCAGGTCGGCCTCATCACCGCGTCCGCCGCCGGTATCGGCTGGCGAGCGATCATGGCCCTGGGCGAGACCGCACCGACGCAGGATGCGGAGTTCGGGATCGGCGTGTCAATCGTCGCGATCGGCGCGACCGTGCTGCTGCTCTGGTATCAGCGACGGATTATTCGCCAGACCGGCTCCGTCGCAATCATGGCGGACAATGTCCACTATCAATCGGACGTGCTGCTCAACGGGTCGGTGATCGCCGCGCTGGTGCTCGATCAATATATGGGCTGGCACGGTGCCGACGCGCTGTTCGGTATCGCCATCGCCGCTTGGCTCGCCTGGGGCGCGTTTCAGGCGTCGTCGAACGCGATCGATCAACTGATGGACAAGGAATGGCCGGAGGATCAGCGATTCGCGTTCCTCGACATCGCCGCGCGCCAGCCGGGGCTACGCGGCATCCACGATTTCCGCACGCGCCGCTCCGGCAGCCACGATTTCGCGCAATTCCACATGGAGGTCGATCCGACCATCACCGTCGCGCGCGCCCACGACCTCGTCGAATCGGTCGAGCGCAACCTGAAGCGTGCGTTTCCCAAGGTCGAGGTGCTGATCCACCTCGATCCCGAAGGGCACACCGATACCGACAACCCGCTGGTGGAGGCGGACGTGACGCCGCACTGGTTCAGCAAGCGCGTGGGATATTGACGATGCGAATACCCTTCACCCAGGTCGACGCGTTCGCCGATGCGCCGTTCACGGGCAATCCGGCGGCGGTGATGCCGCTGTCGGCGTGGCTGGCCGACGACGTGCTCCTGAAGATCGCGCAGGAGAACAACCTCAGCGAAACCGCCTTCCTCGTTGCCGCCGAGGACGACGACGCCGATTTCGAGCTGCGCTGGTTCACCCCGGGCGCGGAGGTCGTGCTGTGCGGCCACGCCACGCTGGCCAGCGGCCATGTCGTGCTGTCGTCGGACCCGACTTGGCTAAAGGTCCGCTTCCGCACGCGCAAGGCGGGCATGCTGGAGGTCGCGCGGCAGGATGACGGCTACACGCTGTCGCTCCCCGCATGGGGGCCGTCGCCGCGCGCGATCCCGGGGCTGGTCGAGGCGCTGGGGATCACCGGTCCCGCCGACATCCTGTGGCACGAACATGGCTATGCGCTGATCGTGGTCGAGGACGAGGACGTCGTCCGCAATCTCGATCCGGACCAGCGTGCGCTCGCGGCACTGGAACCGATGGTCGCGGTCGTCACCGCGCCGGGCGCGACCACCGACATCGTCAGCCGCGTGTTCACGCCCGCCTATGGCATCGACGAGGACCCCGTGACCGGCTCCGCCCATGCGCTGGCCGTCCCCTATTGGGCGAAGCGGCTCGGCCGCGACACGATGACCGCCTTTCAGGCGAGTGCGCGCGGCGGTCACCTGACCTGCCGAATCGATGGCGACCGCGTGGTGCTCGGCGGTCAGTGCGTCACCGTGATCGAGGGCACGTTCCTGCTGCCCTGAGTATACGATTGCAACATTTGCAACTATGATGGATCAAGTTGCACTTGCGAATAGCCGCGCTGCACTGCACAAAGACCGTGCCTTTCAGGCATCCTCTCCTAAAAACTTCACAGGCCGGCTTGTCCGGCCTTTTTTTTTGCCCGTCGCTCCTCTACGCAGCCTGCGCTGTCGCGGACGCCGTCAAAAAAAGACGAATTCTGGAGCGGAGCCGCCGGCAAGACCGGCACCGGCGAACACGACAGCGGCGGGAGATCGAGCGCACCACCGCGCTCTCTCCCGCCTATGTTCCATCCGATGTGCTTTCCAGCGCGGCAGTTTCCGCTGCGCCACTCCAACGTCCTCGTCACCCCAGCGAAAGCTGGAGTCTCACGCGGCGGCGCGACGAGCCCGCCATCGGGAAGATCCCAGCGTTCGCAGGAGTGACGGAGTGGGAGAGGGCCGGGGCTTCGCCGGGAGTACAGCCCGGCAAACCCTGTCCCCATCTATCCGACTCACGCCGCCAGCAGCGCGGCCTTCGTCGCGGCGATCCAGCCGCCGCCCAGCACCCGCTCACCGGCGTACAACACCGCCGCCTGACCCGGTGCGACACCGTACTCGGGCGCGTCGAAGCTCAGGCGTCCGCCCTCCAGCCGCGCCGGGACCGGCTTCGCCATCGACCGGACCTTGGCGGTCAGCGGCCCGCGATGGTCGCCCCCGATCCAGTTGAGGTTCTCCAGCACCGCTGCCTCGACCGCCAGCGCCGCCCGCGGACCCACCACGACGCGCTTCGAGTCGGGCTCCAGCCGCACCACGTACAGCGGCTCCGGCGTGCCGCCGATCTCCAGCCCGCGACGCTGTCCGACCGTGAAGTGGATCAGCCCCCGGTGCCGCCCCAGCGTGCGGCCCGATAGATCGACGATCTCGCCCGCGGTATCCGCATCGGGACGCAGCTTGCGGACCAGCCCGGCATAGTCGCCATCGGGAACGAAGCAGATGTCCTGGCTGTCGGGCTTGGCGGCGACGCCCAGACCCAGTTCCGCCGCGATCTCCCGCACCCGGGCCTTGGGCAGGCCGCCGAGCGGGAAGCGGAGAAAGTCGAGCTGGTCCTGCGTCGTGGCGAACAGGAAATAGCTCTGGTCGCGCGCCGGGTCCGCCCCGCGGTGCAGTTCCGCGCCGTTCGGCCCCTCGACCCGCCGGACGTAATGGCCGGTCGCCAGACAGTCCGCGCCCAGTTCGCGTGCCAGCGCCAGCAGGTCGGTGAACTTCGGTCCCGTGTTGCACGACACGCACGGAATCGGCGTCCGCCCGGCGAGATACTCGTCGGCGAAGCGGTCGACGACGTCGCGCCGGAACGCGCTCTCGTGATCGAAGACATAGTGGGCGATGCCGAGCCGGTCGCACACCGCGCGCGCGTCGCGGATGTCGCGGCCGGCGCAGCAGCTGCCCGCGCGCCCGACCGCCTCGCCGTGGTCGTAGAGTTGCAGCGTGACGCCGATCGTCTCCGCCCCGGTCCGCGCCGCCAGCGCCGCCACGACCGAGCTGTCGACGCCGCCCGACATGGCGACGACGATCCGCCTGGCACCGACATCGGCGCCCAACTGGAAATCCGTTTCGTCCATCGTTCCGTCACATAGGCGCGTGCGGGTCGAATGGCGAGCATGGGCCGCGCTTTACCGGACCTTCATGCCCTTGCCGCTACACGCCGGCGACCGACCCTTTTTCCTGCCCGAAAGACACGCCGCCTTGGACCTCAGCTTCTCCTTCGATCGCGATGCCGAACCGGTGGCGTGGCCGGGCGATCTGGCGGTGCTGATGATCGGTGTGCAGGCGCGGCAGTCGGCCAGCCCGACCGCGACCGCGCAAGCGGCCGGCGATGCCGTCCAGCGTCCGAAACCGTCGGAGTTCGCACCGCGGGACGGCAGCTTCAACGGCCAGGTGGCGGCCGCGATAACACGTTGGAAGGACGAATGAAGAGCGCGTTTACCGTGGGGTTTCAGGCGATCTTCAAGTCCCGCCCTTACTCCCCACCCATCGAGTTCGTGAAGGGGGCCCCCCGCCCCGACAGAGGTTGAGTATGATCGAGAACCAGAAGATCCGCCCCGCGAAAGTCATCGGCCCCCTGGGCGAGTCTTTGACGCTGGACACGCTTCCGCCTCCGGGCACCAGCCGCTGGGTCGTGCGGCGCAAGGCCGAGGTCGTTGCGGCGGTCAACGGCGGCCTGCTGTCCGTCGACGAGGTCTGCGAGCGGTACGGCCTTACGGTGGAGGAATTCGCCGGGTGGCAGCGCGCGATCGACCGGTCGGGGATGCCGGGGCTGCGCGTCACGCGCATCCAGCATTATCGTTCCCTGTACGAACGCCAGCAACGCTACTAAAAATCCATGTTCTGAATCGGATCGCAGGCGGAACATAAATCAACGCCACCGATTTGTACCTCCATCGCCCGTATGATGGGCATAATGGAGGGAAGTGTAATGGGTATCATCCTTTGGCTCATCATCGGCGGCGTCATCGGTTGGCTCGCCAGCATCATCATGCGCACGGATGCCCAGCAGGGTATCTTCCTGAACATCGTCGTCGGGATCATCGGCGCCTTCATCGGCGGCCTGATCATCAGCGGCGGTTCGATCAACAACGCGCCCCTGAACGTCACGTCGTTCCTGGTGTCGCTGCTCGGTGCGGTGGTCCTGCTCGGGATCGTCAACCTGGTGCGTCGCGGTAGCGTCCGTTAAGTCGGACGCTCTTCCGCCGGCTTGGATGGCGGAATAGCGACACGGCCAGTGTCACTACGGAAATGGGGGGCGCCGGGCATGCCGGGCGGCCCCTTTTTCATGGTCTATTGTCCCAGAACGAAACGCACGCGCAGTGTCACGGTGATGTCCTTCTCGCCCGGCACGATCTTCGTGGCGGAATCCATCATCTGCGCCCGCGCCTGCAGGAACACGGGCGGGCGGTCCGGCCCGCCGGCATCCTGCCCGGTCTCGTCGATCGACACGACCCGGAGCACGCGCATGCCGGCCGCCTTCGCATACAGCTCCGCCCGCGCCCGCGCCTTCTTCACGGCATCGGTCCGGGCTTCGTCCAGCGCCGCATCGGGCTGGTCGACGGACAGGTTCGGCCCGTCGATCTGGTTGGCGCCCTGCGCCACCAGGGTATCGAGGATCGTTCCCGATCTGGCGATATCGCGGAAGCGGATGCTGACGCTGTTCGTCGCCTGATAGCCGGTGATGACCGGCGGCTGGTTGTCCTGGTATCGGTACTGAGGCGACAACTGGACCGACGCGGTCGCCAGATCGCGCGGCTGCACGCCGGCCTTGCGAAGGGCCGCGATCACCTTCTCCATCGCGCCGCCGTTCGCGGTCAAAGCCTGCGCGGCCGTCGCGCCCTGCGTGACGACCCCGGCCCGAATCGTGGCGAGGTCGGGCACCCGCGTCGTGCGGCCTTCCGCCGTGATGTCCAGAACGGTGCCCTCCGCCGGGATCATCGGTGCGACGCCGGGCACGGTCTGCGCGACGACGGGGAACGCCGTCAGCGAGGACAAGCCCGTGGCGACGAGGGCGAGGGTGGCAAGGCGCATGGACTTCTCCCGTGGAGCGACGACGATGATGACACAGCCCATGAACGGCCCGCTGGCAACCTGCGATGAACGAGGAACATCGTGTAGGATATGCTATGGCCGCCCTATTGAGGTTGGTGACCTATTCGGATAATACAGCCCGGTCACTGGCCGGTGGGGTCGTGCGGGGGAAGACGAAAGCCGATGAACTACGAGACGGGCTCTATCACGCAGGAACGGCTGCCGGGCGTCGAAGCGCCGCCGTCGCGTCGTAAGTTCCTGATCGCCGCGATCGTCGTGGCGGTGCTCGCGGTCGTCGGCTGGGCGGTATTCGGCCGCGGCGAATCGGACGGTGCGGCGAAAACCGCATCGGGCGAACAGCTTGCGGCGATTTCCGTCATGGTCCCCGGTCGCACCGTCGTCGCGCGCGACGTGACCACGACCGGCTCGCTCGCCGCCCGTCGCGACATGCCCGTCGGCATCGCCGGCGAGGGTGGCCTCGTCACCCGCGTGCTGGTCGAACCCGGCCAGTGGGTCGCCGCCGGGCAGGTGCTCGCGACCGTGGACCGGTCCGTGCAGACGCAGACCGCGGCTTCGCTCGCCGCACAGGTCAGCGTCGCGAAGGCCGATGCCGACCTTGCGCAGGCGGAACTCGACCGCGCCGCGCAGCTCGTCGATCGCGGCTTCATCTCCAAGGCGGACTTGCAACGCCGCGCCGCCACGCGCGACGCCGCCTCCGCCCGCGTCAAGGTCGCGCAGGCGTCGCTCGGAGAGGCGCGTGCCCGCAACGGTCGCCTCGACATCCGCGCGCCCACCGCCGGCCTGATCCTGACGCGTCAGGTCGAGCCGGGCCAGATCGTCAGCTCCGGCTCCGGCGCGTTGTTCCGCATGGCGCAGAACGGCCAGATGGAGATGCGCGCGCAGATGAGCGAAGGCGATCTTCAGGGCCTGCGCGTCGGTTCGCGCGCCACTGTCACGCCCGTCGGCTCCACACAGAGCTTCCCGGGCGAAGTGTGGCAGGTTTCCCCCGTGATCGACCCGTCGACGCGGCAGGGTATCGCCCGCATCGCCGTGAAGTACGATCCGGCGCTGCGTCCCGGCGGCTTCGCCTCGGCGACGGTGACGGCGGGCAGCGCGTCCGAGCCGTTGCTGCCCGAATCGGCGGTGCTGTCCGATGCGACCGGCAATTTCGTCTACGTCGTCGGCAAGGACGACAAGGTCGAGCGGCGTTCGGTCAAGACGGGTGAGGGCGCCGACAACGGCATCCCCATCGCCGAGGGGCTGAACGGCACCGAACGCGTCGTGATTTCGGCGGGCGCGTTCCTGAATCCCGGCCAGAAGATCAAACCCGTCCTCCAGGCACGCAAGGGCTAACCCACGATGGGCTTTCGCAATATGTCCGCCTGGGCGATCCGGAACCCGGTCGTTCCGCTCGTCCTGTTCATGGCGCTGACGCTGGCGGGCATCATCTCGTTCAACCGCATGCAGGTGAACGACAGCCCGGAGATCACCTTCCCGGCGGTCTACGTCCAGATCAGCCAGCCGGGCGCGGCCCCGACCGAGATCGAGACGCAGATCACGACCAAGGTCGAAGCGGCGATCCGCGGGCTGGAAGGCGTCGACGAGATCAACTCGACGATCAGCGAAGGCTCCAGCGGCACCTTCATCCAGTTCGACTTCTCGACTCCCGTCGACCGCGCCGTCACCGACGTGCGCGACGCGGTGGCGTCGGTGCGCAGCGAATTGCCGGACGGCGTGATCGAACCCCGCGTCGAGCGTGTCATCATCAACGACGATTCGATCGCGACATGGTCGGTCGAGGGTACGGACACCACGATGGAGGGTCTGTCGGAATTCGTCGACACCGTCGTCGTGAAGCGCCTGCTCGGCATTCCGGGCATGCAGAAGGTCGACCTGTCGGGCGGTGTCGATCGCGCGATCCGCGTCATCCTCGATCCCGCCAAGATGCAGTCACTTGGTATCACCGCCAGCCAGGTGAACCAGGCGCTGCGCAACGTGAACCAGAATGCCGCGGGCGGGCAGGCCGAAATCGGCGGATCGCAGCAGTCGCTGCGCATCGTCGGCAGCGCCAAGACCGCCTACGAGGTCGGCCAGCTCCAGATTCCGATCGCCGGCAACCAGATCGCCAATGGCGGCCAGACGATCCAGACGATGAGCCGGATGGTCAAGCTGGCCGACATCGCCCAGATCCGCGACACGTCGCTGGAACAGAAGCGCTTCTCCAAGGTCAACGGCCATCAGGTCGTCGGGTTCGGCATCCAGCGCGCGCGCGGCGCGTCCGAGGTTGCGCTGTACGACGCCACCGTCAAGGAACTGGCGAAGATCGAGAAGGAGAACCCGAAGTTCCGGTTCATCCAGCAATTCACCAGCGTCGATTATACCAAGGCGCAGTATAGGTCCGCGGTCCACGCCCTGCTCGAGGGTGCGATCCTGGCGGTCGTCGTCGTGTTCCTGTTCCTGCGCGACGGTCGCGCGACGGTGATCTCCGCGCTCGCGATCCCGCTGTCGGCGATCCCGACCTTCTGGATCATGTCGCTGATGGGGTTCAGTCTGAACTTCATGACGCTGCTCGCGCTCAGCCTCGTCGCGGGCGTGCTCGTCGACGATGCGATCGTGGAGATCGAGAACATCGTCCGTCACATGCGGATGGGCAAGACCGCGTATCAGGCATCAATCGACGCTGCCGACGAGATCGGTCTCGCGGTCGTCGCGACGACCTTTTCGATCGTCGCGGTGTTCCTCCCGGTCGGCCTGATGCCGGGTATCGCCGGTCAATTCTTCAAGAATTTCGGCATCACCGTCGTCGTCGCGGTGCTGATGAGCCTTGCCGTCGCGCGCCTCATCACACCGATGGTCGCGGCGTATTTCCTCAAAGCGCATGGCCACGCCGAACACGGCGAGGGCAGGGCGATGGACGGGTACATGGCGATCCTGCGCTGGACCCTGCGCAATCGCTGGTGGACGATGGCGATCGGCGGCCTCGCGTTCCTTGCCACGATCGGCGCGTTCGCGACCCTGCCGTTCACGTTCCAGCCGCCGCGCGACAATGATTTCAGTCGCGTCTCGATCACGATGACGCCCGGTACGACGCTCGCGCAGACGGAGGCGGTGACCAGCCGCGTCGCCGACATCCTGCGCCAGCAGCAGGAGGTTCGCTCCGCCGTCGAGAACGTCCGCATCGGCAATGCCAGCATCGCCATCACGCTGAAGAAGGACCGCAAGCGTAGCTCGATCGATTTCGAGCGCGAGACGGCGGTGTTGCTGAACGAGATTCCGGATGCCCGGATCAACTTCGGCGGCGGCGGCGGCGGTGGCCGCGCGGTATCGCTGATGCTGGCGGGTGCCGATCCCGATGCACTGATGAAGGCCGCCAACACGCTGGCCAACGAGATGCGGACACTGCCCAATCTGCGTGCGCCGCGAGTCGAGGGCGATCTGCCCCGGCCCGAACTCGTCATCCGTCCACGGCTCGACCTCGCCGCCGACTTGGGCGTGACGACGGCGGCGCTCAGCCAGACGATCCGGATCGCGACGCAGGGCGAAATCGCGCAGAACGCGGCGAAGTTCTCGCTGCCCGATCGCCAGATTCCGATCGGCGTCGCGCTGGACGAATATAGCCGCCGCAACCTGTCGACGATCCAGAACCTGCCCGTCCAAACCTCGCGCGGAGGTACCGTGCCGCTGCGCGTCGTCGCGGAGATCGGCTTCGGGGCGGGGCCGTCGGAGATCCGTCGCTTCAACCAGGAACGCCGCATCATGATCGGTGCCGACCTCGCACCCGGCGCGATCGCCGGCGAGGAGCGGTCGAAGATCATGGAACTGCCGATCATGAAGAACCTGCCGCAGGGTGTGCATTATGCCGCCTCCGGCGAGGCGAAGTGGCAGGCGGAGATGATCCAGAACTTCGTCATCGCGGTGTTCGCCGGCGTGCTGCTGGTGCTGGCGGTGCTGATCCTGCTGTATCGCCGTGCGATGCCGCCGTTCGTGAACCTCGGCTCGCTGCTGCTGGCGCCCCTGGGTGGCGCGATCGCGCTGCACCTGTGCGGCATGCCGATCTCGCTGCCGGTGCTGATCGGTCTGCTGATGCTGCTCGGCATCGTCGCCAAGAACTCGATCCTGTTGATCGACTTCGCACTGGAGGAGATGCGCGTCGGCGTGCCGCCGCTGGCCGCGATTCTCGATGCCGGGCACAAGCGCGCGCAGCCGATCGTCATGACCACGGTCGCGATGATCGCCGGCATGATCCCGACGGCGCTGGCGCTGGGCGGCGATGGATCGTTCAACCAGCCGATGGCGGTGACGGTGATCGGCGGGCTGTTCCTGTCGACGATCCTGACGCTCTGCATCGTGCCCGCCAGCTTCAGCCTGGCGATCGGGATGGAAGAGTGGATCGGGCCGAAGCTCGGCCGTCGCCTGCTCACCTATCGCCCCGGTGACGAGGACGGCCCGGTGATCGCCGGCGCCCCCTCGCCGACGCCGCTGGGGGGACCGGCCGGCAAGATCAGCTACGACGCCGACCGCCCGCATCCGGCCGAATGAGGACGGTCGTGGCGCACGCCGGAACGGCCCCGTCACGAACCGGCTGAACCAACCGGCCGGTTCGGGTATTGTGCAAGCGATGACGCTTGCAACCCGATCCCCGCTGGCGACCGAAGCGCCACCGGTCGGGCTCGTGCGGATGCGCCGGCTGGCAACGGGATTGCTGCTGCTGATGGCGGCAATCTTCCTTGTCAGCCGTCACTTCGTGCCGCTGCATCCCGGTTGGGGCTATGTCCGCGCCTTTGCGGAGGCGGCGATGGTCGGCGCGCTGGCCGACTGGTTCGCGGTGACCGCACTGTTCCGGCATCCGCTCGGGCTGCCGATCCCGCACACCGCCATCGTCGCGCGCAACAAGGACCGGATCGGCGACCAGCTCGCCCAGTTTCTCCGCGACAATTTTCTGATCCCGCACGTCGTCGCGCGACGCATGCGGCGGCTCGACGTCGCCGAGGCGGTCGCACGCTGGCTGACCGATCCGCCCGAAAGCGCCGGCGGCCGGTTCCGACAGGGCGCGTCGGCGCTGGTCGCGGGCATGCTCGACGGGCTCGATCCCGCGCGACTCGGTGGAATGGTCAAGTCGGCGGTCGCCGGGCGGCTGCGCGACACGCAGGTGTCGCCGCTCGCCGGCCAGTTGCTGAAGGCGGCGATGGCGGAGGGCCGGCACGCGCCGTTGCTCGATGCCGCGATCCGGTGGGGCGCGAACGCGCTCTCGGGGAACGACACGCTCATCCGCCAGATGGTCCACGACCGCGCTGGCGCGATCCTGCGCTGGACCGGGCTCGACGAGACGCTGGCGGACAAGCTCATCGGCGGTCTGGAAAAGCTGCTCGCCGACATGGCCGACGATCCGCAGCATCCGATGCGGATCAAGGCCGAGGAGGGGCTCGATCGCCTCGCCTGGGACCTCCAATACGATCCGGCGACGCAGGCGCGTGTCGAGTCGCTGAAGGAGGAGCTGCTCGCCAACAAGGCGATGGCGCGTTGGCTCGACGGGCTGTGGGAGCAGGCGCGCGGTGCGTTGCTGAACATTGCCCGCGATCCGGAACGCGCCATGGCCGGCAAATTGGGCGAGATCCTGCGCCAGCTCGGCGCGACGCTACGCGAGAACCGTGCGCTGGCGGCCCGGATCAACCGCTTCGTCCGCCGCACCGTCGTCGGCATCGCGGCGGATTACGGCGACGGCATCGTTCGCCTCGTTTCCGAAACGGTGCGAAGCTGGGACGTGCGCACGATCACCGGTCGCCTCGAAAATGCGGTCGGCCGCGACCTGCAATATATCCGCATCAACGGCACGATCGTCGGCGGACTGGTCGGCCTGTGTATCCATCTGGTGGACGTCCTGCTTTGATCGCAGGGGTGGCGCGGTTTCGGAAACGATCCGTCCCGTCGGCAAGCCGCCTTGCCGTTCAGCGCCTATTCGCCCAAGGAGTGGTGCGATGACGGATGGTGCCACTTTCGATCAGGATCAGGACACCGTCCGATTCGCTGGCGACCTGTCGCTGGCGCGGCTCGGCACGCTGCCCGACCGCCTCGATCGTCTCGACGGCAAGGTCACCCGCGTCGACATGAGCGGTGTTCACCGCATCGACACGGTCGGGGCGTGGGTCGTCCACCGTTTCGCCGCCCGCCACGACGCCCCGGTCGAGGGGCTGAGCGCGGACGGCCAGCATCTCTTCGATCAGGTTGTGCAGTCCGACACGCCGGTTTCGGTGCGTCCCGGTCACCAGTCGAGCTTCAAACGGGTGCTGGGCGAAGTCGGCGACGCCGTCGTCGTCGCCGGCCGAACCTTGTACGGCTTGCTCGGCTTCATGGGCGCGACGGTCATTGCGTTCGGCCAGGTCATTCGCCACCCGCGCCGCTTCCGCTTCAACGCGGTGGTGCACGAGTTCGAAACGGTCGGCGTATCCGCGCTCGCCATTCTCGGCCTGATGGGCTTCCTGATCGGCATGGTCATCGCGCAACAGGGCGCGGTGCAGCTGCGTCAGTTCGGCGCCGAGGTCTTCACGATCAACCTCGTCGGTCGTCTGACCTTCCGCGAGCTCGGCGTGCTGATGACCGCGATCATGGTCGCGGGCCGCTCCGGCTCGGCGTTCGCCGCGCAGCTCGGCACGATGAAGCTGACCGAAGAAATCGACGCGATGCGGACGATCGGCGTGTCGCCGATGGAGGCGCTGGTGCTGCCGCGCACGCTGGCGGCCATCGTTCTGATGCCGCTGCTGGGTTTCTACACGTCCATGATCGCGCTGATCGGCGGCGGATTGCTGTCGTGGATCACGCTGGAAATTCCGCCGGTCACGTTTGTCGCCCGCATCCGTGAGGTCGTGCCGATCACCGATCTGTATATCGGCCTGATCAAGGCACCCGTGTTCGGCGCGATCATTGCTATCGCCGGGTGTTTCCAGGGCATGCAGGTGGAGGCGGACGCGGAGCAGGTCGGTCTACGTACCACCGCGGCGGTGGTGCAGGGCATCTTCCTCGTCATCGTGCTCGACGCGTTCTTCGCGGTGTTCTTCACGTGGATCGGGTGGAACTGATGGCCGTGTCCGACACACCCCGCGACCGCCGCGACCGCGACGACATCATCGTCGACGTCAAAAATTTGCGGAACAGCTTCGGCCCCTCGGTAATCCACGAAGGGCTGGACCTCCAGGTCCGTCGCGGGGAAATCCTCGGCGTGGTCGGCGGGTCAGGCACCGGCAAGTCGGTGCTGATGCGCTCGATCATCGGCCTCCAGACGCCCGATGCGGGCGACATCACCGTGTTCGGAGAGCCGACGATCGGCCGCGACGAGACGGAGGCGACCAACATCCGCAAACGCTGGGGCGTGCTGTTCCAGGGAGGCGCGCTGTTCTCGACGCTGACCGTGGCGGAGAACGTGCAGGTCCCCTTACGCGAGTTCTACCGTGACCTGTCGCCTGCGCTGATCGACGAGATCGCCGCGTACAAGGTCGTGATGACCGGCCTGCCCGCCGATGCCGGCCCGAAATACCCCGCCGAACTGTCGGGCGGCATGAAGAAGCGCGCCGGCCTCGCCCGCGCGCTGGCGATGGACCCGGAACTGCTGTTCCTCGACGAGCCGACCGCGGGTCTCGATCCGATCGGCGCGGCGGCCTTCGACGAACTGATCCAGTCGCTTCAGCGCACGCTGGGCCTGACCGTGTTCCTCATCACCCACGACCTCGACACGCTGTACGCCATCTGCGACCGGGTGGCGGTGCTCGCCGACAAGAAGGTGATCGCGGTCGGCACGATCGACGAGTTGAAGGCGCTCGATCACCCCTGGATTCATGAGTATTTCGAGGGGCCGCGTGGCCGGGCCGCCTCGACGACCAAGGAATTTGGCACCAGCGACGCCCAGGCGGACGCGCATCCGACCGAGGTCGTCGCCAACGAGACCGGCCAGCGCTCGCAAGGCGCCGCCGCCGACAACGCAGCAAGGGCAAGCTGATGGAAACCCGTTCTAATCACGTCCTCGTCGGCGCCGTCGTGCTGATCCTGCTCGGGGTGCTCGCGCTGTTCACCGTGTGGATCGCGCGACTCGGCGGCACCGAAGAGAAAGAGTACGACATCTTCTTCCGCCAGTCGGTCGACGGGCTCGCGCGCGGCTCGGCCGTGACGTTCTCGGGCGTACCGTCGGGCCAGGTGAAACAGATCGCGCTCTGGGCCAACGATCCGCAGTTCGTGCGCGTCCGCATCAGCGTCAACCACGACACCCCGATCCTGCTCGGCACCACCGCCAGCATCTCCGGCGTCGGCTTCACCGGCGTCAGCCAGGTGTCGCTGGACGGCGCGCGGAAGGGGCAGGCGGCGATCGCCTGTCCGGAGACGCCGCGTGCCGATCAATGCCCCTACGGGGTGCCGGTGATCCCGACCAAGCAGGGCGGCCTCGGCGCGATCCTGAATTCCGCGCCGCAGTTGCTGGAACGGCTATCGACATTGACCGAGCGCCTCACCGGCCTGCTCACGGACCGCAATCAGGCGTCGATCGCCGGCATCCTGGAAAACACCAATCGCCTGACCGATGCGCTGGCCGATCGCGGACCGGAGATCGCGGCGACACTGGCGCAGACCCGCGTCGCCATCCAGCAGGCGGGCGACGCCGCGCAGCAGATCGGCGCGCTGGCGGCGACCACCAACGGCGTGCTGGCGAACGACATCCAGCCGACGATCCGCAACCTGAATGGCGCGATCGCGGCGGCGCAACAGTCGGCGGAGACGCTGAACGGCGCGATCAACGATGCGCGGCCCGGCCTCCAGACCTTCTCGCGCCAGACGATACCGGAAGCGAACCGGCTGGTCCGCGACCTGCGGACGACGGCGGCGGCGCTGTCGTCGGTGGCGGAGAAGGTCGATCAGCAGGGCGCGAGTTCGCTCATCGGGCAGCAGAAGCTGCCGGACTACAAGGGTAAGTGAGGGGTATCGGCATGAAGACGCTCTCGATCGCGATCGGCCTCCTCGCCGCGCTCCCGCTCGCCGGCTGCATCAGCTTCGGCGCGACCCCGCCCGACACGCTGATGAAGCTGGAGGCGACGGCGCAGGTGCCGGTCGGTCAGGTCCAGAACTCGGCGACCGCGAAGTCGATCGTGATCGGCGTGCCGGTGACGCCGCAGTCGCTGGCGACGCAGCGCGTGCCCGTTGCGACCAGCGCGACCAGCGTCGCCTATGTAAAGGATGCGCAGTGGACGGAGCCGCCGTCACGCCTGTTCGCACGGGTCGTGTCCGATACCGTGTCGGCGCGTACCGGTCGCGTCGTGCTCAGCCCGGTGCAGGCGGTGGCGGAGGCCAACGACGATCTGGAGGGAGAACTGCGCACCTTCGGGCTAGACGCGGCGACGCGGGAAGCCGTGGTCACGTTCGACGGTGCGCTCCAGCGGGCAGGCCAGCCCGCAACGGAGAAGCGCCGGTTCGAGGCGCGCGTCCCGGTGGCGGCGATCGACGCCGCATCGGCGGGACCGGCGTTGAATCAGGCCGCCAATCAGGTCGCGTCGGAAGTCGCCGACTGGATCGGGCGCTGAGGAATTTGGAACGCTGCGAGCGTCAGGGCTGAGTGGCGTATTCACGGACGGCGGCGAAGTACCGGCGCTGATGGGTCGACCTGAGCGTCGCTCGGACACCGCGGCAGCGCTGGCCAGCTAGAGCCGATCGACGCTCAGCCTATCTCCGTCATCCGGACTTGTTCGGCAATGACCCCCTTGAAAGATGTATTGGTCATGTGTCCCCGCGAAGGCGGGGACCCAGTACTGGGCTCCCGCCTTCGCGGGAGCACATGGGTCGCCGTGCAGGCCGCGTCCATGTTTCAAGGGGATAAGGCACAGACGATTCCGGGGCGGCTATGCGTAAAGAGCAAAAGCACCTCCAGGGCTGAATGTCGGTCAGCTCGGCCATGCACCCTGCGCAAATCGTATTGATCGAAGTAAGTATCTGTCAGCTATCGGGAATTGGGTCTCAATCCAGCGGAACCGGGTCGCCGTGCGAAGGATTGCACCGCCTTGTCGAACCACTCCGTGCGCAGCGTCGCGCGGGCGTTTGTACAGGAGAGATATATGATCATTCGCACCTTCAGCATCGCCGCCGCACTGGCGATCATGCCCGCCGCGGTCCACGCGCAGGCCGTCACCCCCAAGACCTATGTCGCCAAGGCCGGCGCCAGCGACTTGTATGAAAAACAGTCGAGCCAGCTCGTGCTGGCCTCGACCAAGGACGCCAAGGTCCGCCAGTTCGCGAACCAGATGATCGCGCACCACACCAAGAGCACCAACGACGTGAAGGCTGCCGCCCGGCAGGCGGGTATCGCCGTGCCGCCACCCAAGCTGGAGCCGATGCAGGCCAGCAACATCGCCAAGCTGCGAGCAGCCAAGGGCACCGCGCGCGATCAGGCCTATATTCAGCAGCAGAAGGTCGCGCATCAGCAGGCATTGGCGCTGCATCAGGGCTATGCCGCGAACGGCACCGCCGCTCCGCTGAAGACCGCCGCCGCAGCGATCGCCCCGGTGGTGCAGACCCACATCGACGAACTGCAGCAGATGTAATGGATGGGGGCGGGCGACAGGTGTCGCCCGCCCCGTCGGTCAGCCGTCATGCCGGGCCCGTCCCGGCATCCACTGCCGGACACGCCCGCAGCTCGTGATCGGGTCGCTCCGTGGATGTCCGAGCCAGCCCGGCATGACGACGACCGGTCGCTCCGGCGCTACTCCACCAGCGCGAGCACCCGCTCCGCCTCCATCAGATGCAGCCGCTCGACCATCTCACCGTTCAGTCTGATCGCGCCACGTCCCTCCGCATCGGGTGCGGAAAATGCCGCGACGATCGCGTGCGCGCGCGCCACCTCCGCCTCGGTCGGCCCGAACGCAGCGTTGGCCGCATCGATCTGTGCCGGATGGATCAGGCTCTTGCCGTCGAACCCCCAGTCCGCGCCCTGTCGACACTCCGCTGCCAGCCGATCAGGATCGTCGAACACGTTCAGCACGCCGTCCAGCGCCAGCATCCCGCCGGCCCGCGCCGCCGCGACGATCTGCGCCAGCACGGGCAGCAACGGTGCGCGGTCCGGTCCCGGGCGACAACGCAGGTCCAGTGCCAGATCGTTCGTGCCCGCCACCAGCGCACCAAGTCGCAGTTCGGCTGCCGCCAACGCGATGTCGGGCAGCGCCATGATCCCGCGCGCCGTTTCGATCATCGCCCACACTGCGGGGCCGTCGGCCCCAAGCCGCTCGCGCGCCATCCGCAACGTCGCGACCCCGTCGACCTTTGGCAGCAATACCGCGTCCGGCGGCATGGTCGCCAGCGCCGCAAGATCGTCCTCCGCCCATTCGCCGTCCACCGCGTTGATGCGCACGACCAGCAGACGGGGTCCGAAGCCGCCGTCATACACCGCCGCCCGCGCAGCATCCCGAGCCGCCGCCTTGGCTTCCGGTGCGACCGAATCTTCCAGGTCCAGAACCACCGCATCGCACGGCAGACCGCGTGCCTTGACGATCGCCCGCGCGTTGGATGCCGGCAGGAACAGCGCGCTGCGACAGCGGGACATCGGGGAAGCCATCATCTTCATGATCCATGTTGTCCGGTGACACTTTTCGGCATTCGCAGCCTAGCAGCGGATCGTCGGCAGGCGTAGAGCCAAGCTGTGATCGCCGGTAAACCTCGCTCGATCCGCATCGCCGTGGTGGCCGCCGCGTTGCTGCTGGCCGCCTGCGAACCGGGTGTCCTCAATCCCGCCGGGCCGGTGGCGGCTGGCGAGCGGACGGTTCTGCTCAATTCGCTGGTCATCATGCTCGGCATCGTCATCCCGACGATCGTCGCGACCCTGGCCTTTGCGTGGTGGTTCCGTGCAGGCAACACCCGCGCGACGTACCTGCCGACCTGGACCTATTCCGGGCGCGTCGAACTGCTGGTGTGGTCCGTGCCCGCGTTGGTGGTCATCTTCCTCGCGGGCATAACCTGGATCGGCAGCCACGATCTTGCCCCTGAAAAGCCGCTGGCATCGAAGGTCGCACCGATCGAGGTGCAGGTCGTCGCGCTCGACTGGAAATGGCTGTTCATCTATCCCGGCCAGAACGTCGCGACCGTCAATCGCCTCGTCATTCCCGTCGGTACGCCGGTCCGGTTCCGCATCACCAGCGGCACCGTCATGAACAGCTTCTTCGTGCCGCAGCTGGGTAGCCAGATCTATGCGATGTCGGGCATGGACTCGCGCCTGCACCTGCAAGCCGACCGGCCCGGCCGCTATCGCGGCATGTCCGCGCACTATAGCGGGGAGGGGTTCGCCGACATGAATTTCGTTGTCGATGCCGTACCGCGCGCGCAATTCGCGGGTTGGGCCGCGCAAACGCGGGCGGCGGGACCGCTGCTCGACGGCCCCGGTTTTGCCAAGCTCGCTCGGGAGGCATCGTCGGTGAAGACGCCGTTCAGCTACCGCGCGGTGCTGCCCGGCCTCTACGACCGCATCGTCGCGCACGCCGGTGCCGCGGTCCGCGACACCGCCGATTCCGGCCGGGAGGACAAGAAGTGAGCCCGCTGCACCCCGTCGAGACGGGGCAGATCTCGCCGATCTTCGGCAAGCTGAACTGGGACTCGATCCCGTTCGACGAGCCGCTGCCGCTGGTATCGTCCGCGGTCGTGGCGATCGCGATCCTGAGCATCCTCGGCTGGGTGTGGAAGAAGGGACTGTTCCCCTATCTGTGGAAGGAGTGGATCACCTCCGTCGATCACAAGCGGATCGGGGTGATGTACTGCGTGCTCGCGGCGGTGATGCTGCTGCGCGGCTTTTCCGATGCACTGCTGATGCGCTCGCAACAGGCGATCGCGTACATGAACCCGGGCTACCTGCCGCCCGACCACTATGACCAGATTTTCTCCGCGCACGGCACGATCATGATTTTCTTCGTCGCGATGACGTTCATGATCGGCCTGATGAACTTCGCCCTGCCGCTTCAGCTCGGCGTCCGCGATGTGGCGTTTCCGACGTTGAATTCCGTCAGCTTCTGGCTGACCGCGTCGGGCGCGCTGCTGCTCAACATCAGCCTCGTGGTCGGGGAGTTCGCGAAGACCGGCTGGGTCGTCTATCCGCCGCTCAGCGAGTTGCGCTTCTCGCCCGGGGTCGGGGTCGATTACTATCTGTGGGCGATCCAGATATCGGGCGTCGGCACGTTGCTGTCTGGCGTGAATCTGGTCACGACGATCCTGAAGATGCGCGCGCCCGGCATGGGCTACACCCGGATGCCGATGTTCTGCTGGACGTCGCTGGCGGCGAACCTGCTGATCGTCGCCGCCTTCCCGATCCTGACCGCGACGCTGGCGATGCTGACGCTCGACCGGTATCTCGGTTTCCACTTCTTCACGAACGAAGCTGGCGGCAACCAGATGATGTTCGTGAACCTGATCTGGGCATGGGGCCATCCGGAAGTCTACATCCTGATCCTGCCCGCGTTCGGCATCTTCTCCGAAGTCGTGTCGACCTTCTCGGGCAAGCCGCTGTTCGGCTATCGATCGATGATCGCGGCGACGATGGTCATCTGCATCCTGTCGTTCATGGTCTGGCTCCACCATTTCTTCACGATGGGGGCGGGAGCGGACGTCAACGGCTTCTTCGGCATCACGACGATGATCATCGCGGTGCCGACGGGAGTGAAGGTCTTCAACTGGCTGTTCACGATGTACGGTGGCCGTATCCGATTCACATCGATGATGCTGTGGTCGCTGGGCTTCATGGTCACGTTCGTGATCGGCGGCATGACCGGCGTGCTGCTCGCCGTACCGCCCGCCGATTTCGTGCTGCACAACTCGCTGTTCCTCGTCGCGCATTTCCACAACGTCGTGATCGGCGGCGTGCTGTTCGGCGCGTTTGCGGGTCTGACCTATTGGTGGCCCAAGGCGTTCGGCTTCACCCTCGACGAGCGCTGGGGAAAGCGTGCCTTCTGGTTCTGGATCGTCGGCTTCTACGTCGCCTTCATGCCGCTCTACGTGCTCGGCCTGATGGGCATGACGCGACGGTTGGGCCATTACGACGTCGCCGCCTGGCATCCGTGGCTGATCGCCGCGGCGGTCGGCGCGGTGCTGATCGCAATCGGTATCGCGTGCCAGATCGTCATGATCTACGTCTCGATCCGCGACCGCGAGCGGCTGGCCGACACCAGCGGCGATCCCTGGGATGGCCGCACGCTGGAGTGGATCACGACCTCGCCACCCCCGCCGTTCAACTTCGCGGTGCTGCCGAACGTGCAGGGCGAGGAAGCCTATTGGGACATCAAGTCGCGCGCGCTGGAGAAGAAGCAGCTCAGCGACCGCCCCGAATACGAGCATTTCGAGATGCCGCATAACTCGCCGACGGGCATCGTCACCGCGTTCTTCGCGACGGTGATGGGGTTCGCGCTGATCTGGCACATCTGGTGGATGGTGATCCTCGGCTTCCTCGGCGCGTGGGCGACGTTCGTGGTCTTCGCGTGGCGCGACGAGGCGGAATACGAAGTCCCGGCGGAAGAAGCCCGCCGCCGCGACGCCGAACGCCGCCGCGCCAAGGCGATCCTGCTGGGCCTGCCCGAGGACAGCGTCGCATGAGCGCGCAAGCAGCAGCCCGACACGGCGGCCACGGCCACGGCCACGGCGGGGGCGACCCTAACCACCTCGGCCACGGCGATACGCCGATCAGCGAGCAGGGACCGGCGTCGAAGCGGATCGTCGTCGCCTATGGCTTCTGGATCTTCCTGCTCTCCGACTTCATCATGTTCTCCGGTTTCTTCGCGGCCTATGCCGTGCTGGTCGGGGAGACGGCGGGCGGGCCGGGCGGACGCGATCTGTTCGAACTGCCGCTGGTCGCCGGGGAAACCGCGCTGTTGCTGCTGTCCAGCTTCGCGTGCGGCATGGCCGGTATCGCGATGCACGCCCGCTCCATCAAATGGTTTCAGGTCGCGATGGCGGCGACCGCGTTGCTCGGCGCTGGTTTCCTCGCGCTGGAACTCTACGAATTCCTGCATCTGATCGGCGAGGGTGCCGGGCCGGGGCGCAGTGCGTTCCTGTCAGCGTTCTTTGCGCTGGTCGGGTGCCACGGCGTCCACGTCGCGCTCGGCCTCGCATGGCTGACGACGATGATGGCGCAGGTCTGGACCAAGGGTTTCCGCGAGGACATCGACCGACGCGTCGCGTGTTTCATGCTGTTCTGGCACGCGCTCGACATCATCTGGGTAGCCTTGTTCACCGTAGTCTACCTTCTCGGCGCGGGAGCGGCGACATGAGCGAACGCGACATGGAGATGGAGTCCGATCACGAGACGGGCGACTCCGCGCCGGGCGAAAGCGACGAGCATGACGGCGCGTCGGTCGCGATCCAGGTCCGCAACTATCTGGTCGGGCTGGGGCTGGCGACGGTGCTGACCGCCGCGTCCTTCTGGGCGGCGGGCACCGGGCTGATCTATGGCCCCGGCATCCCCGTCGCGCTGATCGCGCTCGCGGTGGCGCAGATGGGCATCCACCTCGTCTTCTTCCTGCACATCACCACCGGGCCGGACAACAGCAACAACGTGCTGGCGCTGGCATTCGGCGTGCTAATCGTCGGACTGGTGCTGATCGGCACGATCTGGATCATGAACCATCTCGACCACAACCTGATGCCGATGGGCGAGATGATGCGGATGCAGCGTTAGGGTTTCTCCGCCAGCAGCGCGCGGGTGACGCCGTTGGTCCAGCCGAAGCCGTCCTGATTGGGATATTCCCCACCGCCACCCGGCTTGCGCTCGACCACGTCGTATTTCTCCAGCAGCTTGCCCGACGCGGCATATTCCCGCTGCACGCCCGCCAGCCATGCGGTCCTGATCCGGGTCGCCAGCGCGGTTTCTTGGTAGCGGCGCAGGCCGGTGATCGCGATCCACTGGAGCGGGGCCCAGCCATTGGGTTCGTCCCATTGCTGCCCGCTCGGCGTCCCCGTCGTCATCACGCCGCCCTCGCCGACCAGCGGCTGGAACGCCGCCGCCGTCGCGCGGCCCTGATCGGGCGTCGCGGCCCCGACGAACAGCGGGAACATCGTCGCGGCGGTCAGCACGGTGTTGGCACGGCCGGTGTCGAGGTCATGGTCGGCGAAGAAGCGCCCGTTCCACAGATGCCGGCGGATCGCCTGCGTCCGCGCCTCCGCCCGCTGGCCGAACTCCGTCGCACACGCCGTGTCGGCCAGCGTGCGGCAGTTCGTGGCGATCGCCTGCTCCAGCCCTAGCAACAGGCTGTTGAGATCGACCGCGGCGAAGCGCGTGGTGCGGATCGTCGCCAGCGTGCGTCCGTCCGCGAACCAGCGGGACGAGAAGTCCCAGCCGCTTTCCGCCCCGGCGCGCAGGTTGCGGAACAAGTCGGCGCGGTCGCGATCCGGCGTATGATCGGCGAGCGCGGCATCCTCGCGGTAACTTTCGTCGCGCGGATCGGCGCGGTCGTCCCAGTACCGGTTGAGCAGCGACCCATCGGCAAGGCGCGCGACGCGGCGATGCTGCTGCCCCGGCTTCAGCGTGGCTTCGCCGTCCATCCAGAACGCATGCTCCGCGCGCAATTGCCGCGTCCGCGTCGCCAGCGTCGTGGCATCCCGCGACAGGCCGGACATCAGATAGAAGACCGGCGGCTGCGACCGGCTAAGATAGTAAGTGCGCGTACCGTTCGGGATGTGGCCGTAACGGTCGATCAGGCTGCCGAAATCGGCGACCATCGTCTCGATCAGGTCCTGTCGCCCTGCCGCGGGCAGGCCCAGCATCGTGAAATAGCTGTCCCAGTAATACAGCTCGCGAAACCGTCCGCCGGGCACGACATAGGGCTTTGGCAGCGACAAGCCCGACGATCCCGCGGGCACGCTGGTGGTGGTGCGCGTCAGATGCGGCCACAGTGTGTCGATGTGCTCCGCCAGACTGCTGGTCGGCTGCGGCGTCACCACGCGCTCGGCGGGCAGCGTGAAGTTCGCGGTGACGAACGCCTTCAACGCCGGGTCGGTGTCGCACTTGCAGCTTCGGTACGCGGCCATGATCGCTGTCGCCGACCGCTTCGGCACGGCATCCGCGAACGTCTTCGAATCGGGGAAGATCTGGCGCATCTGCACCGCGGTATAGAGCGGCCCGTACACCTGTGCGGGCGAGGGTGGGAACGGCTTCACCGGAGCAGCGGCGATCGGGGCGGCAATGGCCGCGGCGGCCAGCATCATCAGGATCACAATCGACTCTCCAGCATTTTCGCGCGTGCCAGGGTCACGCGCCGCTCCCCGCGATCGACGCGCAGGAACATCGTCTCGTCACCGGCGGGCAGGCGCAGCAGGAACCCGCCCGCGCCCATCCACCGTTCCGGCGTCATCGGCCGATCGCACAGGTCGCGCCAGTCCGCCGACGCCAGCCATGCGGGATCGGCCAGTGGCCAGTCTCGCCGAAACGCGGACAGCGCCGCGACGAAATCCTCTAGCGCGACATCGCGATGCTCCCAGTCGAGCCACGTCATCTCGTCCTGCGCATAGGCGTTGTTGTTGCCGCGCTGCGTCCGGCCAAACTCGTCGCCCGCGGTCAGCATCGGCGTGCCCTTCGATGCGAACAGGGTCGCCAGCATCGCGCGGACATCGGCATCGCGGCGGCCGCGGATCGCGGGATCGCTGCTCGGACCTTCGACACCGTTGTTCCATGCGATTTCCTCGGCATGACCATCGCGGTTCTGCTCGCCATTGGCCTCGTTGTGGCGATGGGCATAGGTGACGACATCGCCCAGCGAAAAGCCGTCATGCGCCGCGACGAAATTCACCGATCGCGACGCGCGCGCGCTCCCGAACACATCGGAGGACCCGGAGATCCGCGTCGTCAGCACGCCCGCGCCGCCGTCGCCGCGCCAGAAGCGGCGGACATCGTCGCGGTACCGGTCGTTCCATTCCAGCCAGTTCGCGGGAAAATGCCCGAGCTGATAGCCGCCGGGGCCGGTATCCCACGGCTCCGCGATCATGATCCGGTCCTTCAGCAACGGATCGCCGGCGATCGCCGCGAAGATCAGTGCGGCGGGATCGAAGCCCGGTCCGCGCGCGAGGATCGGCGCGAGATCGAACCGGAACCCGTCGACGCCCAACGACGCGAAATGCCGCAGCGACGCGAGCACGAGGTCGCGTACCGGCGCTTGCGAACAGTCGAGCGTGTTGCCGGTGCCGGAGTCGTTGATCAGCTGCCCCGCGCCGTCGCGCGCATAGGCTGCCGGATCGAGCCCGCGCAGGCACAGCGTCGGCCCCGCCGCGTCACTCTCTCCAGTGTGGTTGAACACCACGTCCAGCAGCGTGCCGATGCCCGCCGCGCGCAACGCCGTGACCGTCGACGCCAACTCCTCGACCCCGCCGGGACACAGGCCGGGATCGAGTGCCATCGGTGCGACGGGGTTGTATCCCCACGCGTTGACCAGCCCCAGCGGCGGCAGATGGCGTTCGTCGATCCACGCGACGATCGGCATCAGCTCGACCGCCGCGACGCCGATCTTCGTCAGGTGCCGCAGCACCGTCGGATGCGCGAGCGCGGCGATCGTGCCGCGCTGCTCCGGCGGGACCTCCGGATGCCGCATCGTGTAGCCGCGCACGTTCAATTCGTAGATCAGCCCGCCGGGCACAAACACGGGTGGTGGCGGTGGCGCGCGCGACACGGAGGCGGGCACAATCGCCTTCGGCACCAGCGCCGCGCTGTCCTCGCCGAACACCGCCAGCCGCGGGTCATGGGCGAAGCGCCGGTCCAGCTCCTGCGCCCACGGATCGACCAGCAGCTTGGCGGGATCGAACCACAGGTTTGCGGCCGGCTCGTACCGCCCGTGCGCGCGATAGCCGTAACGGTCGCCGGCACGCACGCCGGGCACCGTCAGCGACCAGCCGTCGCCGCTGCGTTCCATCGGCAGGCGGCGCTCGCTGTCGCCGTCGAACAGGCACAGGAAGACTGCGCTCGCATCCGGTGCGCGCACCGCGAACTGCGTAGCCGGAGCATCGGGACCCGAGGCGACGGGATGCGCGCCCCAGGCGGGCATGCTCACGTCACGACGTCCGGACGCTCGCGACCGGTGTGGCGGACGATGCCGGCGATCGCGTCGGCGGCGGCGGCGATGTCGGCCAGCATCGCGGTCGTATCGCCATCGATGGCGGTCGCCTCGTACCGTTCGAGATAGACGCGCAGCGTCGCGCCGCTGGTGCCGGTGCCGGACAGGCGGAACACGACGCGGCTGCCGCCCACGAACAACACACGGATACCCTGATGCCGGCTGACCGACCCGTCGGTCGGGTCCTCGTAAGCGAAATCGTCCGCGGTCTCGACAGTCAGGTCGCCGAACCGCTGGCCCGGCAGGTCACCCAGCCTGCCGCGCAATTCGCTCATCAGCGCATCGGCGCGGTCGCTCTCGACGCCCTCGTAATCGTGGCGGGCGTAATAGTTGCGGCCATAGGTCGCCCAATGCTCGCGGGCGATCGCCTCGACCGACTGGCCGCGCACCGCGAGGATGTTGAGCCACAGCAGCACCGCCCAGAGCCCGTCCTTCTCGCGGACATGGTCGCTGCCGGTTCCCGCGCTTTCCTCGCCACAGATCGTCGCGAGCCCTGCGTCGAGCAGATTGCCGAAGAACTTCCAGCCGGTCGGCGTCCCGAACGAGGGAACACCCAGCGCGGCGGCGACGCGGTCGGCGGCGGCGCTGGTCGGCATCGACCGCGCAACCCCTTTCAACCCGCCGCGATAGCCGGGCGCGAGGTGCGCGTTGGCGGCCAGCATCGCGAGGCTGTCGGACGGCGTGATGAAGATGTTGCGCCCGATGATCAGGTTGCGGTCGCCGTCACCGTCCGATGCCGCGCCGAAATCCGGCGCATCGGCGGCCATCATCGTTTCATAGAGTTCATGCGCGTGAACGAGATTGGGATCGGGGTGGTGCCCGCCGAAATCGGGCAGCGGCGTACCGTTTCGAACCGTGCCCGCCGCGAAGCCGAGCTGCCGCTCCAGAATCTCAGTCGCGTACGGGCCGGTCACCGCGCTCATCGCGTCGAACGCCATCGACAGCCCGGCGGCGCGGATCGCATCGAAGTCGAACAGCTTGCGCATGAGTTCGGCGTAATCGGTAACCGGATCGACCACCTCGACCGTCATCCCCGCCAGCATCGTCTCGCCGTCGGTATCAAGATCGATGTCGTCCGCCTCGACGGTCAGCCAGCGGTTGATCGTCAGGGTGCGCGCGTGGATCGCCTCGGTCACCTTTTCGGGGGCGGGGCCGCCGTTCGCGATATTGTACTTGATCCCGAAATCCTCGTCCGGGCCGCCGGGATTGTGGCTGGCGGACAGCACCAGCCCGCCGAGCGCGCGGCGGATGCGGATCATGTTGCTGGCGGCGGGCGTCGACAGGATGCCGCCACGCCCGACCACGACGCGCCCGAAACCGTTGGCGGCGGCGATGCGGATCGCCACCTGAATCACTTCACGGTTGAGAAAGCGCCCGTCGCCGCCGATCACCAGCGTCGCGCCGTCCTTGTCCTCAATCGCGTCGAATACCGACTGGATGAAGTTCTCGGCATAATTGGGCTGCTGGAAGACGCGGACCTTCTTGCGCAGGCCGGACGTGCCCGGCTTCTGGTCGGGATAGGGCGTGGAGGGGACGGTGATGGTCATGATGATCCCGTTAGATCGCGGTAGAGGCGGGCGTAAAGCTGGCCGCTTCGGCTCCAGGAAAAATCGGCCTGCATGCCGCTGCGCTGAAGCGTGCGCCAGCGGTCGGACTCTGCGTAGAGCGCGATCGTGCGGTCGATCGCGTGGATCAGGGCGTCGGGCGTGACGCCGTCGTGGACGATGCCGGTCGCCACCCCCGCCGCCAGCGCGGCCTCGTTCGCGTCGATCACCGTATCCGCCAGCCCGCCGGTGCGCGCGACGACCGGCACGCAGCCATAGGCGAGGCCGTAGAGTTGCGTCAGCCCGCACGGCTCGAACCGCGACGGGATCAGGATCGCGTCGGCACCGCCCTGCAATAGATGCGACAACTCTTCGTCATACCCGATCCTCACCCCGACCCGGCCGCGGTGGCGCTCCGCGGCCGACAGGAACGCGTATTCCAGCGCGGCGTCGCCCGATCCGAGCAGCGCCAGCCTGCCGCCACGCGCGACGAGGTGGTCGATCGTCTCGACCAGCACGTCCATGCCCTTCTGCCATGTCAGCCGGCTGACGACGGTGAAGATCGGGCCGGATGCGGGATCGAGGCCGAACGCCTGCTCAACCGCGGCTCGGTTGGCGGCGCGGCGGCCGAGCGTCTCGATCGCGTAGCGCCCAGGCAGGGCAATGTCGGCGTCGGGGCTCCAGACGGCGGGGTCGATGCCGTTGACGATGCCGTGCAGCGCACCCTGTCGCGACCGGGTTGCGATCAGCCCCTCCAGCCCCATGCCGAATTCCGGGCGCAGAATCTCGCGCGCGTAGGTAGGGGAGACGGTGGTGATCGCGTCGGCGGCGTTCAGGCCGGCCTTCAGGAATCCGACCTGTCCGTAATATTCGACGCCGTCGATGCTCCAGTCTGACGCGGGCAGCCCGAGCGCGGGAAAGATGCCGGCGTCGTAGCTGCCCTGAAACGCGATATTGTGGACGGTGACGACGGTCTTCGCCTCCGCCCCCAGCGCGCGCGCGTAGACGGGAGCGAGCGCCGCCTGCCAGTCGTGCGCGTGCATCACGTCGAAGCGATGGCCGGCGATGGTGCCGGCCGCGAGCTCCGCGGCGGCGCGGGCGAGCGCGGCGAAGCGCCGCCAGTTGTCGCCCCAGTCGCGGCCGTCCGCATCGGCATAGGGGCCACCCGGACGCGCGAACAGCTCCGGCGCGTCGAGCACCAGCAGCGGATGCTCGCCGATCCGCGCCTCGATCAGCCGCGCCTCGACCCCGAGCAGGTCCGGCCAGTGATGCGCCACGCGCCCGTTGCGAGTGGCCGCGGCCATCGCCGGATAATCGGGCAGCAGCGTGGTCGTGACGATCCCGTGTGTGCTCAGCGCTGCCGGCAACGCACCGACGACATCGGCGAGGCCGCCGGTCTTGACGAGAGGATAGGCTTCCGACGCGACGGAGAGGATGCGCACTTAATCCCTCTCCCCCTGGTAGAGGGAGAGAGGAGCGAAGCGACGGAAGGGTGAGGGTGTGTCGCTCCCCACCCTCACCCAGCGCTTGCTGTGCAAGCTGGCCCCTCTCCCAAGGGGAGAGGGGAGGGACTTCATTAATCCTGCGCGGAACGGAACAGCCTCCCTCACAACCCCAGCCGGTCGATCATCGGTTGCGTAATCAGGCACACGCCGCGGTCGGTGCGACGGAACCGCTGCGCATCCAGCACCGGGTCGTCGCCCACCACCAGGCTGTTGGGAATCTTCACGCCCGCATCGATCACCACCCGCCGCAACCGCGCACCGCGGCCGATATGACAGTTCGGCAGGACCACCGCCTCGTCCAGCATCGAAAAGCTGTGCGCGCGTGTGCCGGTCGACAGCAGCGACCGGTTGATCGAGGCGCCTGACACGATGCAATTGCCCGACACGAGACTGGCGACCGCGGAGCCGCGGCGGCCATCGATATCGTGGACGAATTTGGCGGGCGGCGTGATCTCCGAATAGGTCCAGAGCGGCCAGCTATTCTCGTACAGATCCAGCTCGGGCAGGACATCGGTCAGGTCGATGCTCGCCTCCCAATAGGCGTCGATCGTGCCGACATCGCGCCAATAGGCCTGCGGCTCTCCGTCGGAGCGGACGCACGACGCGCTGAAACGGTGCGCCTGCGCATGGCCGTGCTTGACCAGATACGGGATGATGTCCTTCCCGAAGTCGCGTGCGGATCCTTCGGTGGCGGCATCGCGGCGCAGTTCCTCGATCAGGAACTTGGTCGCGAAGACGTAGATGCCCAGCGAGGCCAGCGCGATCTCCGGATTGCCGGGGATCGCCGGCGGGTCGGCGGGCTTCTCGACGAAATCGACGATCCGGTCGTCCTCGTCGACATGCATCACGCCGAAGCCGGTCGCCTCCATCCGCGGCACTTCCATGCAGGCGACGGTCACGTCCGCACCGCTGTCGCAATGCTGCTGGAGCATGATCTCGTAATCCATCTTGTAGATGTGGTCGCCCGCCAGGATGACCATGAATTCCGGACCATAGCTTTCGATGATGTCGATGTTCTGGAACACGGCGTCGGCCGTACCCTCGTACCACTGCGTCTCCGACACGCGTTGCGAGGCGGGCAGGATGTCGAAGCTCTCGTTGCGTTCCGGGCGCAGGAAGTTCCAGCCGCGTTGCAGATGCCGGATCAGGCTGTGCGCCTTGTACTGGGTCGCGACGCCGATACGGCGGATGCCGGAATTGAGCGCGTTCGACAGGGCGAAGTCGATGATCCGCGCCTTGCCGCCGAAATAGACCGCCGGCTTGGCGCGGGTATCCGTCATCTCGAACAGGCGGCTGCCACGCCCGCCGGCCAGCACGTACGCCATAGCGTCGCGGGCCAGCGGCTGTCCCCGGCGGTGGTGGTGGTCCATCCTCATCCCTCCTGTTGTGGCCGTATTGTTTCACCCGTTTCGGGGCGTTGTCGAGGGTGGGAGGGCCTTCTTTTCCTCGATTTTCGATCCTGGAGGGGTTGGGCACGGGGTGGTACCCCGCGCGCTTGCCATAGGTTATGCCTCGCCCCGGCCCATCCCGCCGGCGCCCGGTGCAATTACCCCTCGAACTCCAGCATGATCGTGGCGAGCGGCGGCAGCGTGACCCACGCGACGCCGTCCTTCGCCTCGACACCGCCCATATTGCCCAGACCCGAACCCCAATAGTCATGCGCGTCGGAATTCAGGACTTCGGTCCAGCGGCCGTCGTGCGGCAGGGGCAGGCGATACGGCGCGCGCGCCACCGGCGTCATGTTGGTGATGACCGCGACCGGCTTCTCGCCCGGCGCCTTGCGCAGCCATGCGAAGACGGAGTTGACACTATCGTCCGCCACCAGCCACTCGAACCCCTCCGGCTCGCAATCGCGGGCGTGGAGGGCCGGTTTTGCCGCGTAGAGGTGGTTCAGGTCGCGGACCAGCTTGCGGACGCCGTCATGCGCGTGGCTGGAGCGCAGATGCCAGTCGAGGCCGCGTTCCTCCGACCATTCGGCACGCTGGGCGAACTCCTGCCCCATGAACAGCAGCTTCTTGCCCGGATAGCCCCACATAAACGCATAGTAGAGGCGGAGATTGGCGAATTGCTGCCAGTCGTCACCCGGCATCTTCGCCAGCAGCGATCCCTTGCCGTGGACGACCTCGTCATGACTCAGCGGCAGGACGAAGTTTTCGCTGAAGCTGTAGACCAGCCCGAACGTGATCTCGCCGTGGTGGTGTCGCCGATGCACCGGCTCCCGCGCCATGTAGTGGAGCGTGTCGTGCATCCACCCCATGTTCCACTTGAACCCGAAGCCTAGCCCGCCGTTGCGCTCGCCCGGCGGTGGCGCGGGCTGGGACACGCCGGGCCACGACGTTGATTCCTCGGCGACGGTGAAGATGCCGGGATGCTCGCGGTAGACCGCGCGGTTCATCGACCGGAGGAATTCCACCGCTTCCCAATTCTCGCGGCCACCCTCTTCGTTGGGGATCCACTCGCCCGCCTGCCGGCTGTAATCGCGGTACAGCATCGATGCCACCGCATCGACGCGCAACCCGTCGAGGTGATAGCGCTCAGCCCAAAACAGCGCGTTGTTGACGAGGTAGGACGACACTTCGCGCCGCCCGAAATTGTAGATCGCGGTGTTCCAGTCGGGATGATAGCCGAGCCGCGGGTCCTCATGCTCGTAGAGCGCAGTGCCGTCGAACCGCGACAGCCCGTGCACGTCGGTCGGGAAATGCGCTGGCACCCAGTCGAGCAGCACGCCGACGCCCGCCTGATGCGCCCCGTCGACGAACCGCGCGAACCCTTCGTGATCGCCGAACCGGGCGGACGGAGCATAAAGGCCCGTCGTCTGGTAACCCCATGACGGATCATAGGGATGCTCGGTGATCGGCAGAAATTCGATATGGGTGAAGCCCATGTCGACGACGTATGGGATCAGGCGGTCGGCCAGCGCGTCCCACGTCAGATACCAGCCGTTCGCGTCCTTCTCCCACGACCCGGCATGAACCTCGTAGATCGAGATCGGCTGGCGGCGGGGATCGACCGAGGCCCAATGCTGGCGGTGGCCGTCGTCCTGCCATTCGTGCGTGAACGCGCCGGTCGTGACCGAGGCGGTTTTCGGGCGGAGTTCGGCGGCGAAGGCGAACGGGTCCGCCTTTTGCGGCACCATCTCGCCGTGCGGGCCGATGATTTCGAACTTGTAGCTCTGGCCGGCGGGAAGATCTGGTAGGAAGATTTCCCACACGCCGACATCGGCGCGGCGGCGCATGACGTGGCGGCGTCCGTCCCAGCCGTTGAAATCGCCGACCACGGAGACGCGCCGCGCGTTCGGGGCCCATACCGCGAAGTGCATTCCGGTCGCGCCCTGATGCTCGATCAGGTGCGCGCCCATCTTGTCCCACAGGCGGTGGTGCGTGCCCTCGCCCATCAGATAGTCGTCGGTGGGGCCGAGCACCGGGCCGTAGCTGTACGGGTCGCCGACCCACCACTCCGCGCCGTACCCCTGCGCCTTGTAGCGGACCGGCTGAGGGTCGCCCGTCACCGCTCCCTCGAACAGGTCGTCTCCGACCGGCGTCAGTTGCCCGAGGCTCTGACCCGCGAGGTCGAAGGCCTCTGCCGTTTCCGCTCCGGGAATCCAGGTTCGCGCGAAGCTCCCGTCGGGGCCGGGAAAGACACCGAGAAGGGAGAAGGGGTCGTCGTGACGCCCTTCCAGCAGGGCGGCGATAGCGTCACTCGATGGTTTCACAGGACTCCCCAGATGTCCTTCGCGTATTCGCGGATGGTGCGGTCCGACGAGAACCATCCGACGCGCGCGACGTTCCTTATCGCCGCTGCGTTCCATCCGTCACGGTCCTGCCAGCGCGTATCCACCTGGCGCTGGGCGGCGGCATAGGCGTCGAAATCGGCGGCGAGCATGAACCAGTCGCCGTCGTACAGCCCGCCGACCAGTCCCTTGTACCGGTCGGGATCGTCGGGGGAAAAGACGCCCGACGCGATGCCCGACAGCGCCTGCGACAGCTCCGGCGAGGCGTCGATCGCGGCGCGCGGGTCGTAGCCGCGGGCGCGTTGCTCCGCGACCTCGTCTGCGGTCAGGCCGAAGATGACGATGTTGTCGTCGCCGACACGGTCGCGAATCTCGACATTCGCACCGTCCAGCGTGCCGATCGTCAGCGCGCCGTTCAGCGCGAACTTCATGTTGCCGGTGCCGGACGCTTCCATGCCCGCGGTGCTGATCTGCTCCGAAAGGTCGGCGGCGGGGATGATCTTCTCCGCCAGCGACACGTTATAATTGGGCACGAACGCGACTTTCAGCAGGCCGCCGATCGCCGGGTCCGCGTTGATCCGGCGCGCCACGTCGTTGGCCAGTTTGATGATGAGCTTCGCGTTGTGGTAGCTCGACGCCGCTTTGCCGCCGAACAGCTTCACGCGGGGCACCCAGTCGCGCTCCGGATGGCTGCGGATCTGGTCGTACAGCGCCACCGTCTCGACGATGTTCAGCAACTGGCGCTTATACTCGTGAATGCGCTTGATCTGGACGTCGTACATCGCGTCGGGATCGATGCGGATGCCCATCAGCTCCTTCAGATGCTGCGCCAGCGCGACCTTGTTGGCGCGCTTCACGCTGGCGAACCTGCTGCGGAAGCCGGCATCGTCGGCAAACGGGTCGAGCGCCGACAGCTTTTCCGCGTCGTCGAGGAAATCGTCGCCGATCGCCTCCCGGATCAGCGCGGTCAGGCCGGGGTTCGCCTGTTGCAGCCAGCGGCGCGGGGTGATGCCGTTGGTCTTGTTGTTGATCCGGTCCGGATACAGCGCGTGCAGGTCGGCGAAGACCGTCTTCTTCATCAGGTCGGTGTGCAGCGCCGCGACGCCGTTGATGCTGTGCGATCCCGCGAACGCGAGATTTGCCATCCGCACGCGCCGCTCGCCACCCTCCGCGATCAGGCTGATCGCGGCGATCGCGCGATCGTCGACGCCCTTGGCCTTCGCCTCGCGCAGCAGCTTGGCGTTGATCGCGTAGACGAGCTGCATGTGCCGTGGCAGCAACCGTTCGAACAGCGGCAACGGCCAGCTTTCCAGCGCCTCGGGCAACAGCGTGTGGTTGGTGTAGCCGAAGGTCGCGCGCGTGATGTCCCACGCCTCGTCGAAGCCGAGATCGTGGAAATCGACCAGCAGCCGCATCAACTCCGCCACCGCGACCGCCGGGTGCGTGTCGTTGAGCTGGATCGCCGCCTTATCGGGCAGCGTGCGGATGTCGCCGGTATACTGAATGTGCCGGCGGACGATGTCCTGGATCGACGCGGAGGAGAAGAAATACTCCTGCCGCAACCGCAGCTCCTGCCCGGCGGCGGTGGAATCGTTCGGATACAGCACGCGCGTCAGCGTCTCGGCGCGGGTTTGACCCGCCAAAGCCCCCTCGAAATCGCCGGCATTGAACTGGTCGAGCTTGATCGGATCGAACGCGCGCGCGGTCCACAGGCGCAGCGTGTTGACCCGCTTGCCGCGCCAGCCGACCATCGGCGTATCGACGGCGGTCGCCTCGACGCCCTCCGCTGCCTTCCAGTGGACGTGGCCCGTCTCGGTGCCGACGACCTCGCCGCCGAAGCCGATGAAATACGCGCTCTCGCGCCGCTCGAACTCCCACGGATTGCCGTATTGCAGCCAGTTCTCGGGCAGTTCAACCTGGAAGCCGTCGTCGATCCGCTGCCGGAACATGCCGTTCACATAGCGGATGCCATAGCCATAGGCCGGCAGGTCGAGGCTCGCGAGGCTTTCCATGAAGCACGCCGCCAGCCGGCCGAGACCGCCATTGCCGAGCGCCGCGTCGGGTTCGATTTCCTCGATCGTGGCGAGGTCGACGCCGAGCGACTTCAGCGCGCCGGCGATATCGTGCGTCTGGTTCAGGTTGGACAAGGCGTCGCGGAGCAGCCGCCCGATCAGGAATTCCAGGCTGAGATAATAGACGCGCTTGGCGCCCTTGGCATGGGCCTCGCGCGTGGAATCCATCCACTTTTCGATGATGTCGTTGCGGACGGTGAAGATCGTCGCCGCCAGCCAGTCATGCGGGCGCGCGGCCTTTTCGTCCTTGCCGATGCGGTGAACGAGCGTGTCGAGGATCTGCGCGGCGAGCGGCGTCAGCACCGGCTTGTCGGCGGCAGGAGACAGCAGAGTGGCCAAGGGATGCTCCGGGGTGATTGATCCGGATCAGCGATAGTGGGCGGCGCGCGGATGTCACGCGATCATACGTATGTGCTCGATCGATCCTCCCTGGAGGTCCTCCGCACAAGAGCAAAGGAGCTCACAGCATCCCGTACAGCAGCGTTCCGTTCAGCCCGATGATGATCGCGGTGATGACCCACGCCAGTCCGCGCAGCCACGCGGGGCTGACGAGGTCGCCCATCACCGCGGGCCGTCCCGTGAACATCACCAGCGGCACCACCGCGAACGGCAGTTGCAGGCTCAGGATCACCTGACTGAGCACCAGCAGCTGCGTCGCGCCGGCATCGCCGCTCGCGCCCACCACCAGCACCGCCGGCACGATCGCCAGCGCGCGGGTGACGAGGCGGCGTGCCCAGGTCGGCAGGCGCAGGTGGAGGAATCCTTCCATGACGATCTGGCCGGCGAGCGTGCCGGTGACGGTCGAGTTCTGGCCCGACGCGAGCAGCGCGACCGCGAAGACGACGCTGGCCGCGCCCATGCCCAGCGACGGCGCGAGCAGGCGATAGGCCTCGTCGATCTCCGCCACGTCGGTGCGACCGGCGGTGTGGAAGGTCGCGGCGGCGAGGATCAGGATCGCCGCGTTGATGAAGAACGCGAGCCCCAGCGCGACCGTGCTGTCGATCGTCGCCATCTTGGCGGCCTCGCGCTTGTCCGCCGAACCGGTGCCGAACGCCCGCGTCTGGACGATCGACGAGTGCAGGTACAGATTGTGCGGCATCACCGTCGCGCCGAGGATGCCGATCGCGATGTACAGCATCGCCGGATTGGTCAGGATTTCCGGCGTCGGCACCAGCCCGCGCATGATCGCACCCGGATCGGGTCGGGCCAGGAACAGCTCGAACACGAAACAGCCGGCGATGATGCACAACAGGGCGATGACGAACGCCTCCAGCCGCCGGAATCCGAAGCGTTGCAGCGCGAGGATCAGGAACACGTCGACCGCGGTGACGAGCACGCCCCACGTCAGCGGCAATCCGAACAGCAGCTTCAGCGCGATCGCGGTGCCCAGCACCTCCGCCAGATCGCAGGCGATGATCGCAATCTCGCACAGCACCCACAGCGCGATGCTGACCGGCTTCGAGTAGTTGGCGCGGCACGCCTGCGCGAGATCCATGCCCGATGCCACGCCGAGGCGCGCCGACAGCGCCTGCAATACGATCGCCATCAGGTTGGACAGCAGGATGACGCTGAGCAGGGTATAGCCGAACGCCGATCCACCGGCGATGTCGGTCGCCCAGTTGCCGGGGTCCATATAGCCGACCGCGACCAGATAGCCGGGGCCGGCAAAGGCGAGGAAGCGGCGGAATGCGCCTGCGCCGGCGGGCAGGACGACGCTGCGATGGCTTTCCGACAGCGAACGGAACTCGCCCTGGGGCAGGGCGTCGGTGGCGGAGGGTGGCGGCATGGCAGCTACAGGTGGCGCAGGCGGGCCGTCGCGGCAAGCGACTTGCATTAACGCGGCATGCAGGACATCGATTGCAGCGATGCAGAAAATCCTGACCGCGCTCGCACCTGCCGCCCTGTTCGCCGCCGGCTTTGTCGCCGCTTCCGCCCATGCTGCGACGCCGATCGCCGGGAGGTGGATGACCGAGGAAAAGACCGCGATCGTCACGGTCGGCCCCTGCGGCTCCAACGTGTGCGGTCGCCTGACGACGCTGTTGAAGCAGCCTCCATCGGGGCCGCCGGTCGACTCCAACAACCCCGATCCCGCATTGCGCCGCCGCCCGCTGGAGGGATTGGTGATCCTGTCCGGCTTCGCCGACAAGGGCGACGACTGGCGCGGCAAGATTTACGATCCCAAATCCGGCAAGACGTACAAATCGATCCTGAAACGCGAGAGTGATGGAACGCTGAAGGTTCAGGGCTGCATCGCCTTCTTCTGCCGAACGCAACGCTGGACACCCGTGAAGGGATGACGTCGCCCGTGGGTTTCGCCTTGGGAACGAATGGTTTTCGGCCGGTGCGGACCCTTAATAAAAGATGAACATGGCTTGACCGTCATCCCTTGATCGTCATGATGCTCCTCGACCGGACCGGCAAGAGTCGGACAGAGTCAAAGCAATCTCGGGGAGATCACCATGAAGAATGCGTTGAAGCGCGTAAGCGCTGTGATGCTGGGCGCGACCAGTCTTGTCGCGGCGATGCCGGCGTCGGCTACGACCATCAATCTTATCGATATCGGCGGTGTCGCCGGATCGCCCGCCGCACGCGGCTTCGCCGCCGCGGCCCGGTATTGGGAAACGGTTCTCAACAACGACGCGGTCCTGAACTTCCAAGTCGGCTTCTCGCCGCTCGGCCCAAACATCCTGGGCGGCACCAGCAGCACGCTCCAGACCTTCGTTCCGATCTCCGACTATTACGATCTGCTGTCGGCATCCTCCACGAGCGCGCTGGACAGGCAGGCGGTCGCCAACCTCGCTCCCCTCAGCTCCACGGGCAGCGTCGCGGTCACGGTGCCGGGTTATGACGACATTGGGACCCAAACCGGCGTGTCGGCGACCAGCCAGCGATTTGCGCCGGACGGAACGCCGATCAGCAGCACGATCGCCCTGTCCACCGCGAACCTGAAGGCGCTGTACAACGACTCGGCGGCCTTCGATGCGCAGTTCGGTTCCAACGTCATCGACGGCGAGATCCAGTTCTCCAGCACCTTCGACTTCGACTTCGATCCGACCGACGGTATTTCGGCCGGCACCTATGACTTCATCGGTGTGGCGATCCACGAACTGGGTCACGCGCTCGGATTCCTGAGCGGCGTCGAGGATTTCGATTTCTCGGTCGGCGGGGGTTTCCCGGTCGATGACTATTGGTGGGGCTACGGCGCCGACATGTTCCGCTATTCGGCGCCGGGCAAGCTCGACTGGACGTTCGGAACCGACTCCTACTTCTCGCTCGATGGCGGGAACACGGCGTTCATGGGCGGCTACTGGTCGACCGGTTCGAACTTCGGCGATGGCTGGCAGGCGTCGCACTGGAAGGAGCCGGCGCAGTCGTGCGGCGATTTCCTGGGCATCATGAACCCGTACATCTGCTCCGGTCTGGAAGATCAGGTCGAGGCGCTCGATCTGGCATTGCTGGATGCGATCGGCTGGAACGTGAACGTCGATGTGCTGGCGAACCCAGGCTACACCTTCACCACCGGCGCGGCGTTCGGGCTGGTGCCGGAGCCGACGACCTGGGCGATGATGATCGGCGGCATGGGCCTGGTCGGTGGCGCGATGCGCCGTCGCCGCACCTCGGTCCGCTTCGCGACGGCGAAGGCCTGATCGACTGAGTTCGGCGGGCCTCCGGGTCCGCCGGCCTTTCAGGACAGAAAAGGGAGCCGGACGTGGTGTCCGACTCCCTTTTTTCTTGGCTTCGATATCAGCGCGATAACCTGTCGTCAGGGCGAAGGGGCGACGATCGCCCTGTCCTACACGACGCGTTTCGACATAAGGTCGTGGCCTGTGACGAACGCTCTTTGAACCGCCGGATCCCGACCACGTGCAGCGTCCGTCGAAACGCCGCATTGGACTAACCTTAGCCTAACCTTCCGGCGGTCCCCGCCCCGGTTCGGGGGCGAGGACCGACCGATCAGGCGACCAGCTTCGCGCGGCTGGCCTTCTTGCGCTCGTTCGCGTCGAGGTGGCGCTTGCGCAGCCGGATCGACTTCGGCGTCACCTCGACCATCTCGTCGTCGTCGATATAGGCGATCGCCTGCTCCAGCGTCGCGCGCTTGGGCGGCGTCAGGCGGACCTGATCGTCCTTGCCGCCCGAGGCGCGGAAGTTGGTCAGCGCCTTGGTCTTCATCGGGTTGACTTCGAGGTCGTCCGGCTTGGCGTTCTCGCCGACGATCATGCCCTCGTACAGGGCCTCGCCATGGCCGACGAACAGGATGCCGCGCTCCTCCAGCGGCCCCAGCGCGTAGGAATTGGCCTCACCGGCACCGTTGGAGATCAGGACGCCGTTCTTGCGGCCCTCGATCTGGCCCTTGTGCGGGCCGTACTTCTCGAAAAGCCGGTTCATGATGCCGGTGCCGCGCGTGTCCGACAGGAACTCGCCGTGATAACCGATCATGCCACGCGAGGGCGCCGAGAAGGTGATGCGCGTCTTGCCGCCGGTGGACGGGCGCATGTCCGTCATCTCCGCCTTGCGCAGGTTCATCTTCTCGACGACCGTGCCCGAATATTCGTCGTCCACGTCGATGATGACGGTCTCGTACGGCTCGGTCTTCTTGCCGTTCTCGTCCTCGCCGAACAGCACGCGCGGGCGGCTGATGCCCAGCTCGAAGCCTTCGCGGCGCATCGTCTCGATCAGCACGCCCAGCTGAAGCTCGCCGCGGCCCGCCACTTCGTAGCTGTCGCGGTCGGCGGCCTCCGTCACCTTCACGGCGACGTTGGACTCGGCTTCGCGGAACAGGCGATCGCGGATCATCCGCGACGTCACCTTGGTGCCCTCGCGGCCCGCCATCGGCGAATCGTTCACCGCAAAGCGCATCGACAGCGTCGGCGGATCGATCGGCTGTGCGTGCAGCGGCTCGGTGACGGTCACGTCGGCGATCGTGTTGGCGACGGTCGCGATCGACAGGCCGGCCAGCGAGATGATGTCGCCCGCCTTCGCCTCATCCACCGGCACGCGCTCCAGCCCGCGGAACGACATGATCTTCGACGCGCGGCCGGTCTCGACGATGTTGCCGTCGTTATCCAGCGCGTGGATCGCCTGATTGGTCTTCACCGTGCCGGAATTGACCCGACCGGTCAGCACGCGGCCCAGGAAGTTGTCGCGGTCGAGCAGCGTGACGAGGAAGGTGAAGGGAACGTCCTCGACCTCGACCTTGGGGGCGGGGACGTGCGACACGATCGTCTCGAACATCGGGATCAGCGTGCCTTCGCGCGCGTCCATGTCGGTCGAGGCGTAACCGTTGCGACCCGAGGCGTAGAGCACGGGGAAGTCGAGCTGCTCGTCATTGGCGTCGAGCGACACGAACAGGTCGAACACCTCGTCCAGCACTTCCTGGATGCGGGCGTCGGGACGGTCGACCTTGTTGACGACGACGATCGGCTTCAGGCCGAGCGCCAGCGCCTTGCCGGTCACGAACTTCGTCTGCGGCATCGCGCCCTCGGACGAATCGACCAGCAGGACGACGCCGTCGACCATCGACAGGATGCGCTCCACCTCGCCGCCGAAGTCGGCATGGCCGGGCGTGTCGACGATGTTGATGCGGATGCTCTCGCTGGCGCCCGGCGGTGTCCAGTCGACCGAGGTCGGCTTCGCGAGGATCGTGATCCCGCGCTCCTTCTCGAGGTCGTTGGAGTCCATCGCGCGCTCCTCGACGCGCTGGTTGTCGCGGAAGGTGCCCGACTGGCGGAAGAGCTGGTCGACGAGCGTGGTCTTGCCGTGGTCGACGTGCGCGATGATCGCCACGTTGCGGAGGCTCATGGGGAATCCTGGATGTCTGGAGCGAAGTTGCGCGCCCCATAGCCGAAATGGTGCGCCGCGGGAAGGGCAGGCATTGCGGGGCGGATCGGCTGTGCGTATTATTCCGCTAATACGCTTGCGCGGCAGCACCGGCCCGGCCACATTGCCGCTCGCATCCGAGGACAAGACGCATGGCGACCACGACCGAGACGATCACCGCTGAAAAAGAGCTGGTGCTGACGCCGCCCGATCCGGTGCCGACGGTCGCGCCGGCCAAGGCGGCGGGGCTGGTGCCGGTGGACGACACCAAGAAGTCAGAGCTGGAGACGCGCGTCGACAGCTTCGTGACCGATCTGGTCGCGCAGGACGTCAACAGCCCGGAATTCGGCAAGCGCGTCGACGCGATCACGGCGATGGGTGCGAAGGAGATTCGCGAGGCGGCCGGCCAGTCGAACCGCTTCCTCGACCGCCCGGTCCGCGCGATGGATCAGGAGACGGGCGTCGGCAAGGATCTGGCCGAGCTTCGCCGCGTCGTCGAGGACCTCGATCCCGGCAAGAAGGGTAACCTGACCGCGCCGCAGAAGCTGTTCGGGATCATCCCGTTCGGCAGCAAGATGCGCAATTACTTCGACGGTTATAAATCGTCGCAGACGCATATCAGCTCGATCCTGAAGAGCCTCGCCAGTGGCAAGGACGAGCTGTTGATGGACAATGCTGCGATCGACACGGAGCGCGCCAATCTGTGGAACGCGATGGGTCGGCTGGAGCAGATGATCCATCTGTCGCAGGCGATGGACGCCAAGCTGGAGGACAAGGCCAACGAGCTGGATCACACCGATCCCGCCAAGGCGAAGGCGATCCGCGAAACGGCCTTGTTCTACACGCGGCAGCGGACGCAGGACCTGCTGACGCAGATGGCGGTGACGGTGCAGGGCTATCTGGCGCTCGATCTGGTCAAGAAGAACAATGTCGAGCTGGTGAAGGGCGTCGACCGCGCCAGCACCACGACGGTCGCGGCGCTGCGCACCGCGGTGACGGTGGCGCAGGCGCTGACCAACCAGAAGCTGGTGCTGGAGCAGATCACGCAGCTGAACACGACGACGGCGAACATCATCGATTCGACCGGCAAGTTGCTCAAGAGCCAGACCGCGCAGATCCACGAACAGGCCGCCGCCTCCACGATCCCGCTGGAGACGCTGCAACGCGCGTTCCAGAACATCTACGACACGATGGATGCGATCGACACGTTCAAGCTGAAGGCGCTCGATTCGATGAAGACCACCGTCACCACGCTGGGCAATGAGGTCGAGAAGTCGCGCGGCTATATCGCCCGCGCCGAGGGGGCGAGCCAAGGGGCGATCTCCGCCCCGACGAACCAGTACCGGCTGGAGAGCCTATAACCGATGAGCGACGTCGACGACGCCATCTCCGCCGCGCGGTCCAGCTGGGCGCGGATCAGCGACACCGGTGACGGCGTGCCGGCGCGCGCCCGACGCCGGCGGACCGCGAGCATAGCCAAACGGCTGACGTGGATCGCCGGCGCGATCGTCGCGATACTCGTCGCGGCAACACTGTGGGGATTGGTCGCGCCGCTCGGCATCATGGGCGCGGTGCTGGTGATGGCGGTGATGGTCGCCGCGGTGCTGTTCCTGTCCTTCGTGCCCGGCGAGCGTGCCGCGCCGCCGCCGGAAAAGCTGAAGACGGTCGATATCCGCGCGCTGCCCGCGCAGACCGAGCGCTGGCTGGGTGCGCAGCGCGGTGCCTTGCCGCGGCCTGCGCAGGTGCTGGTCGACCGGATCGGCGAACGGCTGGACACGCTGTCGCCGCAACTGGCGCGGATCGAGCCGCAGACGGAAGAAGCGTTCGAGGTGCGGCGGCTGGTCGGCGAGCAGCTGCCCGCCTTCGTCAACGACTATGCGCGGGTGCCGGACACGCTGCGCACCGTCGAGCGCAACGGCCGGACACCGGACGCCGAGCTGGTCGCCGGCCTGCAACTGATCGAGCGCGAGATCGCCGACATGACCGCGCGACTGGCGCAAGGCGACCTCGACAACCTCCAGACGCGCGGGCGTTTTCTGGAGATGAAGTACAAGGACGGGGACGAGACGGGCTGAGCGTCCCGGCCGATGCCCTTAGTTGTTCTGCGCCTTCGGACCGTCCAGCATCATCATGAGGTCGTAGCTGTCGAGCGGCTGGACGAACTCGCAGCCGGTGATGTCGCCCTCGCTCCAGACGACGCGGGCGTGGCGCTTGTTGTTGCCGGGCAGGCCGATGTTGATGAGCGTGCCGATCGGCAGCGGTACCGACAGGCGCGCCTTCACGCCGGTGGCGGACGCGTCGATGATGTCGATACCAACCGCGATGCGGGCGCTGCCCTTGATGTTCAGCGAATGGCGGGTGCTCTTGCGCCCGTCGGGGCGATGATCTTCAATGGGCTGTGTCGCCACGGGGTGTCTCCTGACCGATGACGCGTAATGAACCGAAATGGTCAATATCGGCTTACCAAGCGACCTACCCTGTCCGGAAACCATCAAGATCTTGTACGATCTACGTAACGTTCAGCCGGCGGCGGCGGCGCGGGCCTCCAGCCGGGCCACGGCGGCGGCGTGGAGGCGAGGTGCGGACACCAGGACGCCGAAGGCTTGCGGTCGTGGCTTGTTGAATACCAACGGCGCACCGTGCGCGTCGCTGGCGGCGGCGCCGGCCTCCGTTGCGATCAGCGCGGCGGCGGCGATGTCCCATTCATTCCCCCAGCGCAGCGTCGCAACAAGATCGGCCTCATCGGCGGCCACCATCGCCATGCGCAGCGCGATCGAGTTGGGCTTGTGAACCGCCACGAAGTCGCGGTCCGACCGGGGCGGGGCATCGGCCGGCACGCGCGCGCCGGTCAGGTCGGCGCGATCGCCCGCCGCGAGCCGGACGCCGTTGCGCCACGCCCCCCGGCCGAGCGTCGCGGACCAGCGCTCCTTGCGCGCGGGCGCGTCGAGCACCGCCAGCACCGGGCGCCCGTCCTCGACCAGGGCCACCGACACCGCCCAACCCTCGCGGCCGCGGATATAGTCGCGGGTGCCGTCGATTGGATCGACCACCCAGACGCGGCGGCGGCTCAGGCGGTCGGGGGCGTCTGCCGTCTCCTCCGACAGCCAGCCGGCGTCGGGCAGCAGCGCGGACAGGCGCGCCATGAGCATGCGATCGACGTCCAGGTCGACCTCGCACACCGGACTGCCCGGCTCCTTTTCCCAGCGGCGGAAATCGGTGCGCCAGCGGGCGAGCGCCATCTGACCGGCCGCGGCGACGGTCTCCGCGACGGCGGGGAAGAGGTCGGTGGCGTCGGGTTCAGCCACTCGCGACCGTCATGCCGTCCACGCGCAGCGTCGGGACGTTGGTGCCGTAGCGGAACTTCAGGTCGTTGGCCGCCGTCAGGTTCGCGTACATGTCCTTCAGGTTGCCGGCGATCGTGAACTCCGCCACCGGGCCGGCGATTGCACCGCCGACGATGCGGAAACCCGCCGCGCCGCGGCTATAGTCGCCGGTGACGCCGTTGACGCCCTGACCGATCAGCTCCGTCACGTACACGCCGTCGGCGATGTCGCCGATCAGCGTTTCGACAGGCAGCTTGCCGCCGTCGAGATAGGTGTTGCTGGTCGTCACGCCGGGTCCGCCGCCGATGCCGCGGCTGGCGTGGCCGGTCGGCTCCAGCCCCAGTTGGCGGGCGGAGGCGGAGTCGAGCAGCCAGGTCTCGAGCACGCCGTCCTCGACGATCGCCGTCGGAGAGACGGGCAAACCCTCGCCGTCGAACGGACGCGAGCGCAGGCCGTGCGGGCGGTGCGGATCGTCGCGGACCGACAGGCCGTGCGGCAGGATGCGGGTGCCGAGCGCGTCGAGCAGGAAGCTGGTGCGGCGGGTGATCGAAGACCCGCCGATCGCGCCGAGCAGGTGGCCGAGCAGCGACGATCCTACGCGTGGATCGAAGACGACCGGCATCGCGCCGCTGGCAAGGCGGCCGGGGTTGAGGCGCGCGACGGCACGCTCCCCCGCCTCCCGACCGATCGCGTCGGGAGCGTCGAGGTGGCGGAGGTGACGGGCACCGTGATGCGCGTAGTCGCGCTGCATCCCGGCGGCGGCATCGCCGGCCAGCACGCTGGCGGACAGGCCGTAGCCGGTGGCGGCATAGGACCCCGCGAAGCCCGTCGACGTCGCGAGGGCCCAGACGCTGCGAGAACCGCTGGCACCGCCGCCCTCCGAATTGGTGACGCCGGGAACCGCGCGGGCCGCTTCCTCCGCGGCGAGGGCGAGGTCACGGAGGCGCTCTGGCGCAGGATCGTCGTGGTCCGCCAGATCGAGCAGCGGCGGTGCGCCGTGGAGCAGGCGTTCGGCGGGGGCGAGGCCGGCCCACTCGTCCTCGGGCGCTTCGCGCGCCATCGCGACGGCGCGTTCGACCAGCGTCTGCATCGAGTCCGGCGTCAGGTCGGACGTGGAGACGCTGGCGGAGCGGCGGCCGACGAATACGCGCAGACCGAGTTCGGCGCTTTCGGAGCGGCCGACATCCTCCAGCTTGCCGAGGCGGACGGAGACTTCCAGCGCGGCGTCGGCGGCGAAGACGGCATCGGCGGCGTCGGCCCCGGCCGTCCGGGCGCGGGCGACGATGTCGGCGGCGCGGTCGCGCGCCTGATCGGTGGTGAGCATCGCCCAGACTTAGGGGGGTGGGGCGGCGGATGCTAGGGGCGGATTTGGGCGGTTACGGCGCGGAAGGTTAGGCTAAGGTTAGTCCAATGCGGCTTCTGGCCTCCTCCGTCACCCCGGCTGTCATTGAGGTGACGGGCTTGGGGTCGTCGTCACGAGAAACAGCCCGCCGGGTGTCTCATAGAACGGGCGTGTAGGACAGGCGTTTATACGGTCGATCCGACCACCGCGCAGGCGAGGAACACCAGCAATCCGGTGAACCGGTTGGCGCGGAAGCGGGCGAGGGCGCCGGCGCCGTCCTCCGGGCGAAGCGTCGCCGCCTGCCAGCCGAGATGCAGTGCCGCGGGCAGCAGGGCGAGCGGCGCGAGCGGGTCGGGGCGGACCCTCCACAGCCCCAAGCCCCACAACACCACCGCGGCGACATAGAATGCCGCGACGCCGCCCCGGACATGCCCGCCGAGCGCCAGCGCCGAGGAGCGAACGCCGATCAGCGCATCGTCCTCCCGGTCCTGCACCGCATAGATCGTATCGTAGCCGATCACCCACGCGATCGACCCGGCGTAGAGCCACCACATCGGTGCCGACAGGTTGCCCGCCGTTTCCGTCCACCCGACCAGCAGCGCCCAGCTGAACACGAGGCCGAGCCACGCCTGCGGCCACCAGGTGATGCGCTTCATGAAGGGATAGGCGGCGACGGGCGCGAGGCTGGCGAGCGCGACGACCGCCGCGAGCGTGTGGAGTTGCAGCAGCACCACCAGCCCGACGAGGCTGAGCACGACGAGCCACACCCAAGCGGCCTTGACGGAGATCAGGCCGGCGGGGATCGGCCGGGCGGCGGTGCGCGCGACCTGCGCGTCGAGATCGCGGTCGACGATGTCGTTGTAGACGCAGCCCGCGCCGCGCATCGCGATGCTGCCGAGCAGGATCCACGCGATCAGGTCCCACCGCGCGGCGGTGCCGCCCGCCAGCGCGACGCCCCACGCGCCGGGCCAGAACAGCAGCCACCAGCCGATCGGCCGGTCGAATCGCGCCAGCAGCGCCAGACCGCGTGCGGTCGGCGGCAGGCGGGCGACGAGGCCGCGATGTTCGCTATCGGGGACGATCGGGGGCGGCGTGTCGGGCATGGCCGCCCTATGCCGCAAGGACCGGCGAGGAGGAAGGCGGGGGACTTGCGGGTTTTGGGAGGTCACGTCGACCTCCCTCCGTCATACCGGGACAAGCCCGGCATGACGGAGGTGGGGACTTCAGCCGAAGCTCAGCTTCAGCGAACGACGACGCAGGCTGCCGCCCGCCAAGCCCATACCGGCGATCATCAGCGCCCAGCTTGCCGGTTCCGGTACCGCGCCGGCGGCGGAGGCGATGGTCAGGGTGTAGCGGCCGGTGCCCTGATATTCGGTCAGCGCGAAACTGCCGGTCAGGAAGGTCGGCGCAGCCACGGTGCCGCTGAAAAGCTGCGGCCCGTCGGCGACGAAGACCGCGTCGAACGTGGCAGGGTCGATGATGCTCATCCCGCCACCGAAACCGCCCTCGAAGAACCCGAGATCGAAGATGCCGGTGTCGGTACCGGTGACGGGAATACCGTACAGGACGAAGCCGAGGCTGGGGATGAACTCGTCCGGGATCGGGCTGGAGTCGACCGAGAAGCTCGCGGTGTAGTCGCCCGACAGCCTGAAATTGTAGAGTTCGGCGCTGGCGGGGGTGGCCGTCAGCGTGGCGGCAGCGAGGGCGGTGGCGAGCAGCGTCTTCATCGGAACTCCTTGATCGGGAACGCGCAAATCCGCGGCGTCGGCGACAGGATGGCGGCGGCGACGTTATGACGTCAAGCGACATGAACGGCCGTTCATCAATTTACGTCGCGGTGCAGCAACCCGGCATGCGGGGTTGCCGCGCGTGGCGGTGGCGCTATCCCCGGCGGATGGTTCGGCGCACTCACTCATGATCGGCCCCGCATGATCGGTTTGTCCGTCGCGGTCGGGCGCTTCGTGGAGGCGCTGTTCTGGGCGATCTTCCGCGTCGCGGGTGTCGTCGCCGGCATCGCGATCCTGAGCGTGCTGGGGATGGCCGCGGCGTGGGTGATCGGGCGGCGCATCTGGAAGAGGAAGCGGTGATGGCGGCGACGCCGGCCTGGCCGCCGCGATCGACACCGCGGCTGTTCGTGGACGAGGTACTGATGGCGGGCCCGCGGCGCGTCGACGGACCGGCGGCGCATTATCTCGGCTCCGTCATGCGGATGAAGCCGGGCGATCCGGTCAAGCTGTTCGACGATCGCACCGGCGAATGGCTGGCGGTGGCGACATCGGTCGGCAAGCGCGACCTGATGCTGGACGTGCAGGAGCGGCTGGCGGAGCGGGAGGCGGTGCCCGACCTATGGCTGTGCGCCGCGCCGCTGAAGAAGAACCGTGTCGACTGGATGGCGGAAAAGGCGTGCGAGCTGGGCGTCGACCGTTACGTGCCCGTCGTCACGCGACGGACGGTGGTCGACAAGCCCAATACCGAACGGCTGCGCACGCACGTGATCGAGGCGGCGGAGCAATGCGGGCGCACCGCCCTGCCGCAGGTTGCGGAGCCGGTGAAGCTCATGGCGCTGCTGCGCGACTGGCCGGAGGACCGCGCGCTGTTCTTCGCGGACGAGGTCGGCGGCGAGCCGGCGCTGGCGGCGATGCGCGCGCGGTCCGGCGCGGGCGCGATCCTGATCGGGCCGGAGGGGGGCTTCGACGAGGACGAACGCGCGGCGATCCGCGTCTGCCCGGCGACGGTCGGCGTGACGCTCGGCCCCCGCATCCTGCGAGCCGACACCGCGGCGGCGGCGGCGGTGGCGCTGTGGATGGCGGCGGCCGGGGATTGGTAGAGAACCGAAGTGGAGGAAGTGGAGGCGTCGGACGGGTTTCTCCACTTCGCCAGTCGCGGCTTCTCCTTCGCCGCGCGCTTACGGCGCCAGTGAGGGTCCACGGTGTCAAACAGCGATGCGACTGTCGCTGAAAAAGGCCATGTAGGACAGGGGCGTTGCTCTGGCCGGATCGGCAGGACGCCGCGCGGCACCAACGATCCGTACCCCGCGCCTGCCTCCAATCCATCTGGCGCACCCGTCCGTGCGCGCGTAGAGGCGCGACATGACGACCAAGACCGATGCGCCTGCGACTGCGAAGGCATCCCCCATCATCGAATCGCGCGATCAGTTGATCGCCAGCTTCGCGCGCGGGGAGAAGCCGGCGGAGCGGTGGCGGATCGGGACCGAGCACGAGAAGTTCGTCTATGCCACGAGCGATCATCACGCGCCGTCCTATGACGAGAAGGGCGGCATCCGCGACCTGTTGATGGCGCTGACCGAGCATGGCTGGGTGCCGGTCGAGGAGCTGGGGCCGGACGGTCGCAAGAACGTCATCGCCCTGTCGGGCGCGGACGGCAGCGTCAGTCTGGAGCCGGCGGGGCAGTTCGAGCTGTCGGGTGCGCCGCTGGAGAACCTGCATCAGACCTGTGCGGAGACGGGCCGACACCTGCGGCAGGTGAAGGACGCCGGCGACCGGCTAGGGGTCGGATTTCTGGGGCTGGGCATGTGGCCGGACAAGGCGCGCGCCGACCTGCCCGTGATGCCCAAGGGACGCTACGGGATCATGCGGCAGCACATGCCGCGGGTCGGGTCGATGGGCCTCGACATGATGCTGCGCACCTGCACGATCCAGGTGAATCTCGACTACGCCACCGAGGCGGACATGGTGCAGAAGTTCCGCGTCGGGCTGGCGCTGCAACCGCTCGCCACTGCGCTGTTCGCGAACTCGCCCTTTACGGAGGGCAAGCCGAACGGGATGCTGTCGTACCGCAGCCATATCTGGTCGGACACCGATCCGGCGCGGACCGGCATGCTGCCGTTCGTGTTCGAGGACGGGTTCGGGTATGAGCGGTACGCCGAGTACATGCTCGATGTGCCGATGTACTTCGTCTACCGCGAGGGGCGCTATATCGACGCCGCAGGACTGTCGTTCCGCGACTTTCTGAAGGGCGAATTGTCGGTTCTGCCCGGCGAGAAGCCGACGCTGGACGACTGGACCGACCATCTGTCGACGGCGTTTCCCGAAGTGCGGCTGAAGACGTTCCTGGAGATGCGCGGTGCGGATGGCGGGCCGTGGAACCGCATCTGCGCGCTGCCGGCCCTGTGGGTCGGGTTGCTGTACGACAGCCAAGCTCTCGATGCCGCGTGGGATCTGGTGAAGGACTGGTCGATCGAGGATCGCCAGAGCTTGCGCGATGCGGTGCCGAAGCTGGCGCTGGATGCGCCGCTGCCGGGTGGCGGCAAGCTGCGTGACGTGGCCGCGGAGGTGCTGGAGATCGCGCATCGCGGGCTGGCGGCGCGGGCGCGAACCAACGCGGCGGGCGACGACGAAACGGGCTTCCTCGATCCGCTGCGCGAGATCGTGCGGCGCGGGAAGGTGCCGGCCGAGATGCTGCTGGAGCGTTACGAGGACGCGTGGGGTCGCGATATCTCCCGCGTGTACGCCGAAGAGAGCTTCTGACGGACGCGCGCGATCGGGCCGTGTCGGGTGATCCAGTCGCTGTACGCGACATAGGCCGGATCGCGGCGGAGGTGGCGTTCCTCCGTCTTCGCGCGCCAGTAATAGATGCCGCTGACCGCACCCAGCGTCAGCGTGGCGCGGATCGCGTCGACGGGGGAGCCGGTGGTGAACCACGGCAGCACCGACAGCCACCAGAACAGGTTCTTCGACCAGTAGGCTGGGTGCTTCGTCCACGCATAGGGACCGTGCGTCAGGATGCCGCGATGCGTGAGGTTGGAGAAACGCGGCCCGAATGCCAGCGTCGCCCACGCGTAGATCGCGGTGAGGCCGACCAGCACTCCGCCGAACGCGGCCAGCAGGAGGGGGTGGTCGCCCAGCCAGTAATCCCATTGCGCGGTGCCCTGATGATAGTCGAACGGCCCGCCGTCGAGCATCAGGATGAAGGGCGGATAGCAGATCAGCGCGGGCATCCACGCCGCCGCGAACGGGTTGGCGCTGCGGATATGCGCGTCGAGCGGGCGGAAGGTCAGGACATAGCCGACGGTGGCGATGCCCATGTCGATCAGGAACATCGCGCCGATCAGCATCTGCGTCAGCGCAACCGGATGCGCGAGTGCCCCGGCGAGGTCGGCGCGGACGAACGCTCCGAAGCCGGAGGGAACGCCGCCCAGCATGAAGGGGAGGAAGAACGCCTTCACGCCCCAGCTCAGGAGGTGGTTCTGGATCGCGCCGCGATCGACACCGGACTGGCCGGTCAGCCATGCGCCGAGGTGCCAAGCGCCGTCGCGTGGTTCGACCATATGGCGGTCGATCCACAGGACGTACGGGATCGACAGCGCGAACAGTGCGGGTGCCCCCCACAGGAAGCACCACATCGCGAATTCGAAATTGCCCTGCCAGTAGAAGCGGCCCGTGGCGTAGACGGCGGCGATCCCCCCCCAGGTGAGCCAGTATCCGGCGAGCTTGGTCAGGCTGATGTCGAGAATGGCCCTGATCGGCTGCGGGTTCTGCCAGTCGAGGCCGGTCGTGGCGGAGCGGTGGACCCGGTCGACGAGCAGCGACCACGCGATCATCGCCAACGCGCAGGCGGCAAGCCCGACCAGTGCCGAATAGGGCCCATCGAGGAAATTGGCGCGCGCGACCAGCGTCCAGCTCGCGAGGCCCGCAAACCCGGCAAACCCCGCGCCGCCTGAAACGGCAGAGGCCGGACGCGTCACGCGGGTGGCGGCGGCGAGCGCTGGGTCGTGGTACATGGGCGCGGGATTAGCGCGGGGATGGTTAGGGGGGAGTTAAGGGTGCGGCCGTCATGCCGGGACGAGCCGGCATGACGGGGAGCTACAGCACAACCCGCGGGGTGGTGGCGTGGTCGATGGCGGTGAGGACCATGCGTTCCCAGATCGCGACGTCGCCGGCGGCGGCCATCGCTTCGTCGGGTTCGCGCAGGGTGCGGAGGACGGCGAGGGCGTCAGGGAGGTGGTCTTGCCAGTTCGCATCGATCGTGGCTGAGGCCGACTCTTCGTCGCCGGCAGCGTTGGCGCTGATCCGCTGCGCGATCAGGACGCGGGCGATGCGTTCGGCGATGGGGGTGGTGGAGATGTCCATGTCTCGGTCCCGGTCACTGTGTTCGTGACGGGGTAACGGGCGGGAAGGACTTGGTTTCCCGGATATTTGGGATTGTATTCGCCCCCTTGGGGAGAGTTGGTTCTCTCCGCGAGCGATGTCGCCAAGGCTCCCCAGCCCTCCCTTGCAGGGAGGGGGGGCTGGGGTGGGGGCGCCAAAGAAAAGGCGCCGCGACGGTGGGTCGCGGCGCCTTTGTTCTGGCGGTCGTGTGATTTACCCGCCCGTGTCTTACCGGCCCTGCGTCGAGGCACCGGCAGGACGACCCGCGCCGCCGCGGCCTGCGCCGCCGCGACCGCGGCCACCGCCCTGGCCACCGGCGCTGCCGGCGGGACGAGCGCCGCCGCCGCTACCGCCGGCCGGGCGACCGCCGCGGCTGGCGTTGGCGTAGTTGCGGCCGGTCGCGCCGGTGTGCTGCGGCGCGTGCGTGGCGCGCGGCTTGGCGGGGCCGCGCTGCTGGCGGGGGCGGTCGGCGCGGGCGGCGGGATCCTCGCCGATCGCCTTGACGCGCTGCGACTTGATCGCGTTCGCCTTGTTCTGGAAATCCTCCGGCAGGGCCTGGACCGGGATCTTCTGGCGCGTGGTGCGCTCGATATCGCGCAGGTACGGCCGCTCGTCATCGGCGCAGAACGCAATGGCGATGCCCGATGCGCCGGCGCGCGCGGTGCGGCCGATGCGGTGGACGTACTGCTCCGGCACGTTGGGCAGTTCGAAGTTGACGACATGGCTGACGCCCGAGACGTCGATGCCGCGCGCCGCGATGTCGGTCGCGACGAGGATGCGGACGCTGCCCGACTTGAACTCGCCCAGCGCGCGCTCGCGCTGGCCCTGGCTCTTGTTGCCATGGATCGCATTGGCGGCGATGCCGTTGCCGGCCAGCAGCTTCACGACGCGGTCCGCGCCGTGCTTGGTGCGGGTGAAGACCAGCGCGCGGTCGATCGCCGCATCCTGCAACGTCAGCGTCAGCAGCGCCTGCTTCTCCGCCTGGTTGACGAAGATGACGTGCTGGTCGACGCGCTCCGCCGTCGTGGCGGCGGGCTTGACCGAGACGGTCGCCGGCTCGTGCAGGAACTGGCTGGCCAATTCGCGGATCGAGGTCGGCATGGTCGCCGAGAAGAACAGCGTCTGGCGCTTGCGCGGGACCATCTTCACGATGCGCTTCAACGCGTGGATGAAGCCCAGGTCGAGCATCTGGTCGGCCTCGTCGAGGACGAGGATCTCGATCATCGACAGGTTGACGAAGCCCTGCTCGACCAGATCAATCAGGCGGCCCGGCGTGGCGACGAGGATGTCGACGCCGCGGCTCATGTCCTGACGGTTCTTGTTGATGCTGGTGCCGCCGAAGACGGTCGCGACCGACATCTTCGAGAACTTGCCATAGTCGCGCGCGCTGTCGGCGATCTGGCTGGCGAGTTCGCGCGTCGGGGCGAGGACGAGCATGCGGCAGTGGGTCGGCAGCACGCGCTTCGGCGCGGCGGCCATGCGCTGGATCGACGGCAGCGTGAACGCCGCGGTCTTGCCGGTGCCGGTCTGCGCGATGCCGAGCAGGTCGCCGCCCTCCAGCACGGTCGGGATGGCCTGCGCCTGGATCGGCGTGGGGGTGGAATAGCCCTTGGCTTCGAGCGCGCGGACGAGCGGCTCGGACAGGCCGAGATCGATAAAGGACATGGGGTAACCTTAGAACAGATGCCAAGGCCGCGCGCACGGATGCGCTCGCTTGGCGGGGGAAATTGACACCCCGCGTGAGTAGGGAAGCCGTTGGCTGGACCGAGACGGAGCCCGAACCGATAAAGGTCCGATCACGCTGCATGACGCCTCGATAGTGCGCCAAATACGCTGCACCGCGGAAAAGTCAAGCTGCGCTTGTCGGACGCGAGGGTCGGACGTACCCTCCGCGTCAAACAAGGAGAGGTCCCCCACATGAAACTCGCCAGCCTGAAGCATGGCCGTGACGGCAAGCTCGTCGTGGTGTCGAACGACCTCGCCTGGTGCGCGGATGCCGGCCACATCGCCCCGACCTTGCAGGCGGCGCTGGACGACTGGGACCGGCTGGAGCCGGACCTGCGCAATCTGGCGACCGATCTGGAGCATGAGGTGATTCCGCGCGATCGCTTTCACGAGCACGCCGCCGCAGCGCCGTTGCCGCGCGCCTACCAGTGGGCCGACGGGTCCGCGTACGTGAACCACGTCGCGCTGGTGCGGCAGGCGCGGGCGGCGGAGATGCCGGACAGCTTCTGGCGCGATCCGCTGATGTATCAGGGCGGGTCGGACGGGTTCCTGGGGCCGCGCGACGCGATCCCGCTGGCGGACGAAAGCTGGGGCTGCGATCTGGAGGCGGAGGTGGTGGTCGTCACCGGCGACGTGCCGCTGGGCGCGAGCCGCGACGAGGCGCTGGCGGCGGTGCGGCTGGTCGGGCTGACGAACGACGTGTCGCTGCGCAACCTGATCCCCGGTGAATTGGCGAAGGGGTTCGGCTTCTTCCAGTCGAAGCCGGCGAGCGCCTTTTCGCCGGTGTTCGTGACGCCGGATTCGCTGGGCGACTGGTGGCGGGACGGCAAGCTGCACCGCAAGCTGAACGTCGACCTGAACGGCCAGCCGTTCGGGCGCGCCGAGGCGGGCGAGGACATGAATTTCGACTTCGGTACGCTCGTCGCGCACGCGGCGAAGACGCGCAGGCTCGGCGCGGGGACGATCGTCGGGTCGGGCACGGTGTCGAACCGCGGGCCGGACGGCGGACCGGGCAAGCCGATCGCGGAGGGCGGCGTCGGCTATTCGTGTCTGGCGGAGGTTCGCACGGTCGAGACGATCACCGGCGGACAGGCGGTGACGCCGTTCCTGAAAAAGGGCGACACGGTGCGGATCTGGGCGGAGGACGACCGCCATCATCCCATCTTCGGGGTGATCGAGCAGACCGTGGAGTGATCCGAAGGGCGCTTTCGATCAAGGGCAGGGCGCGAGCGCCATGGCCGGGCGTGACGGGACGCCCGGCCGGCCCGGCCTAGGCTCCGTTAACTTTCTGCCCGGCGTTGCCGCCCTCGTCATCCTTGGCCGAGGCGGTCTTCTTGGCGCCGGTGCGGGTGCCGCCGCCCCGGCCCGTGCCAAGGCTGCCGCGGGCGCCGTCGCCGCCCTTGGTCGTGATCGCTCCGGGATTACCGCCTGCGCCTTTCTGTGCCATGTCCTATCTCCTGTGTCCGATGCGTTTCGAACAGGCACGGCGGTCGACAGTTCCTTTGTTTTACAACAGCATAAGTTAGATAGAGGCCGCGGAAGCAGCGATGTTGCCGCAGGCTGGTGGAGGGCGCGCGAGCCGCTCGGCACAGGCGGAGTGTAGGCGCAGCACCGAACGACGCTTGAAATTTTATTTCAAAGCGGCAAGAGGGTCGGGAGGTCGCGAGGGGAACAGCCCCGTGGCCGTCGTAGATGGAGAGACGAGTGGCCGATCCGACGCGCGCCAACCTGCCCCGGTTGTCCCTGCACGTGCCCGAGCCGAAGTTCCGGCCCGGCGACGCGGTCGATTTCGTCGGCGTCGAGGTGCCGCCCGCCGGCTCCGCACCGCGCCCCGATACCGCCGCCTCGCCGCGCGACTTCACCGAACTCGCCTATACGATGGTCCGGGTGCTGGACGAGGACAACCGCGCCGTCGGTCCGTGGGACCCGCGCCTGTCCGCCGACACGCTGCGCCGGATGTTGCGTCACATGGCGCTGCTGCGCGCGTTCGACGAGCGGATGTTTCGGGCGCAGCGGCAGGGGAAAACCAGCTTCTACATGAAGGCAACGGGCGAGGAGGCGGTGTCGGTCGCCGCTGCGCATGCGCTGGATTACGAGGATATGTGTTTCCCCTCCTACCGTCAGCAGGGGCTGTTGATCGCGCGCGACTGGTCGCTGGTCGACATGATGAACCAGATCTATTCGAACAAGGGCGACCGGTTGCAGGGCAAGCAGTTGCCGATCATGTATTCGGCGAAGGAAGCCGGGTTCTTCTCGATTTCCGGCAACCTGACCACGCAGTACCCGCAGGCGGTGGGCTGGGCGATGGCCTCCGCCGCGAAGGGCGATACGCGGATCTCGGCGGTGTGGTGCGGCGAAGGATCGACGGCGGAGGGCGACTTCCACTCGGCGTTGACGTTCGCGACGGTGTACCGTGCGCCCGTCATCATGAACATCGTCAACAACCAGTGGGCGATCTCCAGCTTTTCCGGTTTTGCGGGCGCGGAGGCGACGACCTTCGCGGCGCGCGCGGTGGGGTACGGGATCGCCGGACTGCGCGTCGACGGCAACGACGCGCTCGCGGTCTATGCGGCGACCCAGTGGGCCGCGGAGCGGGCACGGACCAATCAGGGGCCGACGTTGATCGAGCATTTCACCTATCGTGCGGAGGGGCATTCGACCTCCGACGATCCGACGCAATATCGCTCCGCCGGGGAGCCGACCGCGTGGCCGCTGGGCGATCCGATCCGGCGGCTGAAGGATCACCTGATCGCGCTGGGCGAGTGGGACGAGGAGCGTCACGCCGCTCAGGACCGCGAACTCGCCGAGCAGGTGAAGGCGGCGCAGAAGGAGGCCGAAAAGAACGGCATCCTCGGTCACGGTCTGCACCAGCCGCTGGATACGCTGTTCGACGGCGTGTTCGAGGAGATGCCGTGGCACCTTCGCGAGCAGCAGGCGCAGATGATGGCCGAAGAAGCGGCGAGCGGCCGGCCGTGGGACCGGAAGTGATGCTGCATAGCTCCCTCTCCCTTTGGGAGAGGGAAGGGGCCCGCGCGGCATCGCCGCGTGGGAAGGGTGAGGGCAGTCCGTGCGGCTGTCCTGCCCTCCCCCTTCCGCCGCTTCGCGGCTCCCTCCCTCTCCCGACGGGAGAGGGACAATGAGTGAAGCCATGACCGATAACGACGTTCAGAACGACACCGCCGGAGACATCGCCGGAGACGGCGACACTACTCGCATGAACATGATCCAGGCGATCAACTCCGCGCTGGACGTGATGATGGCGCGCGATCCCGACGTGATCGTGATGGGCGAGGATGTCGGCTATTTCGGCGGCGTGTTCCGCGCGACCGCCGGGCTTCAGGCGAAGTTCGGCAAGACGCGGGTGTTCGATACGCCGATCACCGAATGCGGCATCATCGGCGTTGCGGTCGGCATGGGCGCGTACGGGCTGCGGCCGGTGCCGGAGATCCAGTTCGCCGACTACATCTACCCCGCGCTCGACCAGTTGGTCAGCGAGGCGGCGCGGCTGCGCTATCGCTCGGCGGGGGAGTTCACGTCGCCGATCACGGTGCGGTCGCCGTTCGGCGGCGGCATCTTCGGCGGGCAGACGCACTCGCAGTCGCCGGAGGGCATCTTCACGCACGTGTCGGGCGTGAAGACGGTCATCCCGTCGACCCCCTACGACGCCAAGGGCCTGTTGATCGCGGCGATCGAGGATAACGACCCCGTCATCTTCTTCGAGCCCAAGCGCATCTACAACGGCCCGTTCGACGGGTACTGGGACCGCCCGTCGCAGAACTGGTCGAAGCATCCCGCCGGCGAAGTGCCGACCGGTTACTACCGCGTCGATCTGGGCAAGGCGAAGGTGGTGCGGCCGGGCGAGGCGCTGACGATCCTCGCATACGGGACGATGGTCCATGTCTGCACGGCGGTCGTCGCGGAGGCGGGGGTCGATGCGGAGATCATCGACCTGCGTACGCTCGTACCGCTCGACATCGAGACAATCGAGGCGTCGGTGCGCAAGACCGGCCGCTGCATGATCGTGCACGAGGCGACGCGCACATCCGGCTTCGGCGCGGAGTTGTCGGCGCTGGTGCAGGAGCGATGCTTCTACCATCTGGAGGCGCCGATCGAGCGCGTGACGGGGTTCGACACGCCGTACCCGCACAGCCTGGAATGGGCCTATTTTCCGGGGCCGGTGCGCATCGGCGAGGCGCTCAAGAAGATCATGAAGGACGCGTAGGACATGGCACGTTTCACCTTCCGCCTCCCGGACATCGGCGAAGGCATCGCCGAGGCCGAGATCGTCGCCTGGCACGTCCGCATCGGCGAGCGCGTCGAGGAAGACCAGAACATCGCCGATATGATGACCGACAAGGCGACGGTCGAGATGGAGTCGCCGGTGTCCGGCACCGTCGTCGAACTGGCGGGCGAGGTCGGCGATCAGGTTGCGATCGGCGCGGCGCTGGTGGTGATCGAAACCGACGTCGATGCCTCCGCCGAGGAAGCGCCGGCGCTGGGGCCGGTCGATGTCGAGCTGAAGGCCGCCCCTGCTTCGAGCGAGCAGGAGGAGGTCGCCGAGCAATATGAGGCGGAGAACCCGGGTGTGGAGGAGGTGGTTTCCTCTTCCCCCCTCCCTCTTGGGCCGGGACCGGGGGTGAGTGGTGAGTCTCCCAGCGGTCTCGCCAAGCCCTTACCCACCCCCGACCCTTCCCTGACAGAGAAGGGAGAAGACGCGAGAGACGCGCCGGTCCTCGCATCGCCCGCCGTCCGTGCCCGCGCGAAGGACCTCGGCATCGACCTGTCGCAGGTGAAGTCGGACTCCGATCGCATCCGTCATTCCGATCTCGACGCGTTCCTGCGCTACGGCTCGGATCAGGGCTACGCCGCACCCGGTGCCAGCCGTGCGCGTCCTGACGAGGCGATCCGCGTCATCGGCATGCGGCGCAAGATCGCCGAGAACATGGCGGCGGCGAAGCGCAACATCCCGCACTTCACCTATGTCGACGAAATCGACGTGACCGAGCTGGAGCGGGTCCGCGCCGACCTGAACGATAACCGCGGCAGCCGGCCCAAGCTGACACTGCTGCCGCTGATGATCGTGGCGATGTGCCGGACGCTGCCGCAATTCCCGATGCTCAACGCGCGCTACGACGACGAGGCGGGCGTGGTGACGCGCCACGGCCGCGTGCATGTCGGCATGGCGGCGCAGACCGACGCCGGGCTGACCGTGCCCGTCATCCGCGACGCGCAGGACCGCAACGTGTGGCAGCTCGCGACCGAGATCGTGCGGCTGGCGGATGCGGCGCGGGCCGGCAAGCTGAAGCCGGACGAACTGGGCGGCGGCACGATCACCGTCACCTCGCTCGGCCCGCTCGGCGGTATCGCGACGACGCCGGTCATCAACCGGCCCGAGGTCGCGATCATCGGCCCGAACAAGATCGTCGAGCGTCCGGTTTTCCGGCCGAACGGTCAGGGGGGCGACGATATCGTCCGCGCGAAGCTGATGAACCTGTCGATCAGCTGCGACCACCGCGTCGTCGACGGCTGGGATGCGGCCAGTTACGTGCAGGCGCTGAAGAAGATGCTGGAAACGCCGGTGTTGCTCTTCGCGGACTGAGGGACGGGGATTCGCCGCACCACCCACCGTCATGCCGGGACGCGCCCGGCATGACGTAGTTATCCCTCGCGGCGGTGCCTGCACGGCACTCCCTTGGCACCGGCAAGACCAACTTCGTTGCGGTGCAGCGCAGAAGCGGCGATGGGGGTGTATGGCCTCTGCACCCCCCGATCGCGCCGCGCCCTGGCTGGGGGTCAGCGCCTATGTCCTTTGGGGACTGTTGCCGCTCTACCTGAAGCTGTTGAAGGACGTGCCGGCACTTCAGGTCTTGAGCCACCGCGTGGTGTGGTCGCTGCTGCTGCTGGGCGTGATCGTCGTGGCGCTGGGGCGGTTGCGCGGGATCGCGGCGGCGGCGCGGGGGCGGACGCTGCTCTTGCTGGTCGCGAGCGCCAGCCTGATCGCGGTGAACTGGTTGGTGTACATCTGGGCCGTGCAGAACGGCCATGTGCTGGAGGCGAGCCTCGGCTATTTCATCAATCCGCTGGTCAACGTGGCGCTCGGCGTCGCCGTGCTGGGGGAGCGGGTGTCCCGCGTTCAGAAGGTGGCGGTGGCCGTCGCCGCGCTGGGCGTGATCGTGATGGCGGTGGCGGGGGGCGGCGCGATCCTGATCTCACTGACGCTCGCGCTGAGCTTCGGCACCTATGGGTTGATCCGCAAGGTGGCGGCGATCGACGCGTTGGGCGGGCTGACGGTGGAGACGCTGATCCTCGCACCCGCGGCGCTGGCGGTGCTGGGCTGGGCGGCGCTGCACGGGCAGGGCGCGTGGGGCACGGACACGCGGCTCGATCTGCTGCTGGTGCTGGCGGGCGCGGTAACGGCGGCGCCGCTGTTGCTGTTCGCAGTGGCGGCGCGGCGGATGAAGTATACGACGCTCGGGCTGCTCCAGTATATCGCGCCGACCTTGCAGTTCGCAGAGGCGGTGCTGCTGTTCGGCGAGCCGCTGCGCTGGGTCCACCTCGTCACCTTCGCGCTGATCTGGGGCGGGTGCGCGCTGTACGCGAGCGACAGCCTGCGCAGCGCGCGGCGGGTGCCTGCTACCGCGAGCTGACCCGGCGCTGCTCGCCGATCCAGCGCCACAATGCGGGATCGTCATAGGCGGGCACCCATGAAAAATGGTCGGTGTCCGGATAGACGGTCAGGCGCGGCGCAACGCTGCCGCGGCAGGCGCGGACCGCCTCCACCATCTCGAAATCGCCGCGGACCGGCACCGCCTCGTCGCGGTCGCCGTGCAGCGCCCAGATCGGCAGGTCCTTCAGCGTGCAGGCGGCGTCGGTCGGCGTCTTCGCCGCAACGGGCGCGATCGCCGCGAACAGCGCCGGATGCGCCAGCGCCCAGCGCCATGTCGCCATCCCGCCGAGCGACAGGCCCGTCAGGTAGATGCGCGCATCGTCGACGCGGTAGGTGCGGCGCAGGTCGGCGAGCAGCCGGTCGAGCTTCGCCACATCCCAGTCGCCTTCCGGCAGTTGCGGGGAGGCGATCAGCATCGGCGTACCGGGATGCTTGGCGACGACCGCCGGCGGCCCCCATTTCGCGACGACGGACACGTCGGTGCCGCGCTCCCCCGAGCCGTGGAGGAAAATCATCAGCGGCCAGCGGGTCCGGCGATCGTCCGTATAGCCGCGCGGGACGAACATCTGGAACGCATAGTCGCCGGTGCGATAGGCCATGTGCGGCGTCTGGCCGACGATCGGCCCAGCGGGTTCAACGGCACCTGCGGTCGTGGCGAACAGCGCGGCGGCCATCAGCAGCTTGTTCATGCATCCTCTCCCCGATTTTCGAACAGCTTGGCATGGCGGCGCGTGGCGGTACAGTGGGGCATGACCGTCACCACCAGCCGCGACGGGCATGTCGCGATCGTCAGCTTCGCCCGCCCGCCGGTGAACTTCGCAGACCTGACGATGATCGCGGCGATCGGGGCGGCGTTCGACGCGGCGGACGCGGACCGCGAGGTGCGGGCGATCGTGCTGCGGTCGGAGGGGCGGGTATTCTGCGCGGGTGCGGATCTGGTCAACGCCAATCCGGTGGCCGACGGCGTGACGGCGGAGCGCAACCCGTTCTACGTCGCGGCGGCGCGGCTGTTCGCGGTCAAGACGCCCGTCGTGTGCGCCGTACAAGGCAGCGCGGTCGGCGCGGGGCTGGGCCTGTCGCTGGTCGCGGACTTTCGCGTCGGCACGCCGGACGCGCGGTTCGTGGCGAACTTCGTGCAGATCGGCTTTCACCCCGGCTTCGGCATCTCCGCGGTGCTGGAGCGGGTGATCGGGCAGCAGCGCGCGAACCTGATGTGCCTGACCGGCCGGCGCATCCGCGGTGACGAGGCGGCGGCGTGGGGCTTGCTCGACGCGCTGGTCGCGCCGGATGCGCTGGACTCTGCGGCGCTGGCGCTGGCGCAGGAGATCGCGGCGGGCGCGCCGCTGGCGGTGCGATCCACCCGTGCGACGATGCGCGGCGACCTGCACGCGCTGGTGACGGCGCAGACCGACCACGAACTGGCGGAACAGGCGTGGTTGCAGAAGACCGCCGACTTTGCGGAGGGTGTGCGCGCGGTGGCGGAGCGGCGGCCGGGGCGGTTCTCTGGCGAGTGAGGGTTTGGCTCGCCTGAAAAGAACACGGGGCGAAAGGAAGAAGGGGCGTCGCGGCCAAGCCGCACCGTCGGAGGGGTTCGGCGTTGCCGACCCGCCGGCCGAACCGGGGGCTGCGCTTCGCGCATCGGCACGGACGTGGCCGTGCCTGCCCGCGGCCTCACCTCATCAAAACGAGTTCCTCCGCCATGCTCGGATGCAGGGCCACGGTCGCGTCGAAGTCGGCCTTGGTCAGCCCGGCCTTGACCGCCACGGCACAGGCCTGGATGATCTCCGGCACGTCGGGGCCGATCATGTGGATGCCGACGACGCGGCCGGTGTCGCCATCGCACACCATCTTGTACAGCGCGCGTTCGTTGCGCCCGGCCAGCACGTTCTTCATCGGGCGGAAGTCCGACGAGTAGACCTTCACCGATCCCAGCTTCTGCCGCGCCTGCGCTTCGGTCAGGCCGACGCCGGCCAGCGGCGGGTGGCTGAAGACCGCGGCGGGGACGCATTCGTAATCGACCGTCGTGGGCTTGCCGCCATAGACGGTGTCGGCGAACGCCTGCCCCTCGCGGATCGCCACGGGCGTCAGCTGGATGCGGTTGGTCACGTCGCCGATCGCGTAGATCGACGGGCAGGTGGAGCGGTTGTCGTCACCGACCTTGATCGCGCCCATCTCGTCCAGCTCGACGCCGGCGCTCTCCAGCCCGAGTCCCTCCGTATTCGGACGGCGACCGGTGGCGAACATCACGCAGTCGACGATGACCGGATCGTGGTTGGCGAGGCTGACCTTGAGGCAGCCGTCCTCCAGCTTCTCGATCCCCTGGAACGCTGCGTCGAACTTGAACTCGATCCCCTTCATCATCGAGATCTGGAGCAGGCGGTCGCGAATCTGCGCATCATAGCCGCGCAGGATTTCCTGGCTGCGGTTGGCGAGGATGACGTGCGCGCCGAACTGATGGAAGATGCCTGCGAATTCGTTGGCGATATAGCCGGCGCCGGCGATCAGGATACGCTTCGGCACGGCGTCGAGGTGGAATGCCTCGTTCGAGGTGATGCCGTGTTCGTGGCCGGGACATTCCGGAATGGCCGGATGCGCCCCGACCGCGACGAGGATCCGCTCCGCCGTCTTCTCGGTGCCGTCTGCCAGTCGCACGCTGTTGCGGCCGGTGACGACCGCGCGTTGCGGAATGATGTCGACCTTATGCGTCTCCAGCGTCTGTGTGTAGGCGCCGTTGATCCGGTCGACCTCCTTCAGGACGTTGTCGCGCAGCCGCTGCCACGAGAAGCTGCATGGGCTGGGCACGTCCCAGCCGAAATGCTGCGCGTCGCGAAGGTCCTCGGCGAAATGCGCGCCGTACACGAGCAGCTTCTTCGGAACGCATCCGCGGATGACGCAGGTGCCGCCGACCCGGTACTCCTCCGCCACCGCGACGCGCGCGCCGTGCGCGGCCGCGACCCGGCTGGCGCGCGTACCGCCGCTGCCAGCGCCGAGGACGAAGAGGTCATAGTCGTACTGAGGCATGGGGGTCCTTCCGATGAGCCGTCACATGGCGCGGGCATCGGAACGGGGCAAGGGGCCCCGGCAGCATACGTTGCCAACCTATGTCCGGTTAACATGGGTTGGCACGCCGGCCGCCCGGGCGTAGATGACTTTAGTGGTACGACAATGCTGATAGGTCATTCAGTTTCCGACGCGGATGGCCGCATCCTGACGATGGACCGGGCGCTGTGCGACCTGTTGCAGCGGCCAGAGCGCGTACTTGTCGGCATGAACTACGCCGACTTCACGCATTCCGGGGACGTGGTGCGAAACCGCAGCGCCGTCGACGCACTGACGATCGGTCAAGGCCCGCTGCGGGTCCGCAAGCGCTATGTTCGTGGTGACGGCACGCTGGTCTGGTGCGAGGTCTATGTGTCGCGCTTGCAGTCCGGCGCAGTCGGGCGTCTGGTCGGTACGATCCATCGCATCGGGCAGGGTGAGCAGGCCGAGGGGCCCGAGCGGCTGTGGCATGCCGCGCGCGAGATCGCGAAGATGATGCAACTGCGCCGCGCCGAGCTGGGCGACGACCTGTTCGCCGATCACGCCTGGGGTATCCTGTTGCAGACCTATCTGGCCGAAGCCGAGGGGAGGCTGATCCGTGCGGAGGAGTTGGCGGACGCGACGACGATGACCGCTGGGATGGCGGAACGATGGCTCAATGCGCTGGAGGCGAAGGGCTATATCGATCGGGATTGCCGGGAGAGCGGTATCGTGCAGCTCAGCCACGCCGGTGTGGCGCGCGTCGAGCGGTTGCTCAGCGTGTCGGCGGTGGCATAGCCTGGCCGCTGCCCGCGTCCAGCAAGTCGAGCGCGTGGCCGAGATGCGCAGCGACGATGAAGAGCTGTTCCGAATCGAGGATGTCGAGCGCCTCCACGATCAATCGACGCGCGTTTGCGACCCGGCTGCCGGGCCCTTCCGTGGCCATATCTTCACCTGTCCCTTGTGGCTGGGCCGGGGGTCGCATCAGCGACGTCCCGCGCGGCGCATCGGCATCGCGTCTATCCGCGACTGAATGGATTCGGCGAGGATCGGTTCCCCGGATCGAACCGCCACGTGCCCGTCCTTGCCGATCAGGATCACCGCGAAACGTGCGGCCGGCAGCGCGTAGGTGCTACGGATCGCAGCCGCATCGTCCCTGACGCCGGTGACGCGGTCGCCCGCTACCTCGACCACCGTCACATCCCGATCGGCGGCACCGTCCCACCCGCCGAGCGCGCGCCGCTGCGCCAGGAAAGCGGGATCGTCGGCACGCGGCGCGGCGACCACCAGCACACGCCGTTCCCACCGCAGATCGGCGATGGCCGGCCCGGTGGCGGCCGCGGCGGCGAGCGCCAGCAGGGCCGTCATCCGTTCAGGCCGGCGGCGAGACCGGCGCGGCGGATCAGGTCCTGCGTCGACACGTCGAAATCGCCGCCGCCCTGATCCGCGGCCTTGGCCATCTCCTTGCCCAGTTCGACGCCGAACTGGTCGAAGCTGTTGATGCCGAGCAGCACGCCGTTCACGAATACGCGGTGCTCGTAAAAGGCGATCAGCGCCCCCAGCGTCCGCGCGTCGAGCGTGTCGAGCAGCAGCGTCGAGGACGGCCGGTCGCCCGAATAGCTGCGCGCCGGATCGTCGGCATGCTTGCCCTTCATCAGCGCCGCACCCTGTGCGAAGGCGTTCAGCAGCAACTGGCGGTGATGATCCTCCGCCAGCGTGTCGTACTGTTCGATGACCGCGATGAATTCGACGGGCACCAGATGCGTGCCCTGATGCAGCAACTGGAACACCGCATGCTGCGCGTCGGTGCCGACGCCGCCCCAGGTGATCGCCGCCGTTGGGCGACCGACCGGCTGGCCATCGACCGTCACCGCCTTGCCGTTCGACTCCATTTCCAGCTGCTGGAGGTAGCTGGGCAACAGGCGCAGGCGCTCGTCATAGGCGAAGGGCGCGCGCGTCTCCGCGTGGCGGACCTGTGTGTAGTAGAGGTCGGCGAAGGCGGCGAGCGCGGGTGCGTTCTCGTGCAGCGCGGACAGGCGGAAATGCCGGTCCATTTCGGCTGCCCCCTCCAGCAACTCCTCGAACTTGTCCCAGCCGAGCGCGATCGCGGCGGGGAAGCCGATCGACGACCACAAGGAGTACCGACCACCGACGCCCTCGCTGAACGGCAGCACCCGCGTCTCGTCCACGCCCCATTCGACCGCCTTGTCGGGCGATGCGGTCAGCGCGATGACCTTGCCGTACGGGTCCTCGACATTATGCTCGGTCATCCACTGGATCGCCGAATTGGCGTTCAGCATCGTCTCCGTCGTGGTGAAGGTCTTCGATGCGATCACCAGCAGCGTGGTCGCGGAATCGAAGCGGTCGAACGCATCCTCCAGCGCGATGCCGTCGACGTTCGACACGATCGCCACGTCGTACCGGCGATCGTCGCGCCCCAGCGCATCGACCAGCAGGTGCGGCCCCAGTGCGGAGCCACCGATGCCGACGTGCAGGACCGACCGGATCTCGCCGAGCGCACCCGCCTCGATCGCGTCGATCAGTGCGCGCATGCGGGCGTGATATTGCCCGGCCCGCGCGACGCTGTCCGCCTTGCCCTCGCCGCGTTCGGCGGTGTGCTCGACCGGGCGGTCCTCGGTGACGTTGACATGCTCGCCGCCGAACATCGCATCGCGCTTGCCGGCGAGGTTCCGGGCCTTGGCCAGCGCGGCAAAGGCGTCGATAGCGTCCTTGGTCAGGTGCGTCTTCGACCAGTCGAAGTGGATGCCCGCAGTGTCGAGCGTCAGCAGGTCGAGTCGAGAGGGGTCGGCGTCGAACAGTTCGACCAGCGTGGAAGAGGGTAGCGCCTCGATGGCCGACCAGTCGCTCATGAAACCTCCGGGGGATAATCGTTTCGGGTTTGTCGCTAGCGGGGACGCATGGGACGCGCAAACGATCCGGCCATCTTGACGCCGCCAACGGTGCACGCCACGCCTCAAATCATGGCCAAAGCTCCATCCGGCAAGCCGCTCTCCGGCAAGCAGCGTTCGGAAACGAACGAGACGATCCGCTTCCTGCTGAAGCTGGCGCTGATCGTGTTCGTGTTCCGCAGCTTCATCATCGCGCCGTTCTCGATCCCGTCGGAATCGATGTTGCCGCGCCTGCTGATCGGCGATTTCCTGTTCGTGTCGAAATGGAACTACGGCTATTCGCGCTGGTCGTTGCCATGGGGCGTGCCGCTGATCCCCGGCCGCATCTTCGGATCGGTGCCGGCGCGCGGCGATACCGTCGTCTTCCGGTCGCCGGACCCGGAGCCGGGCGACACCGATCCCGCTCACGCCGACCACGACGTCATCAAACGCGTCATCGGCCTGCCGGGCGACACGATCCAGGTGCGCGGCGGTCAGGTGATCCTGAACGGCAAGCCCATCCCGAAGCAGCGGATCGCCGACTTCACGCTGCCGCTGACACCCAATTTCGACGCGACGCATTGCGAGTCCGACTTTCAGGACACCGACGCGGCGGGCAAGCCGATCTGCCGGTACCGCCAGTATCGCGAGACGTTGCCCGGCGGGCGCAGCTACCGCGTGCTCGACCAGCGCGACATCCCGGAGGCGGACGACACCGGCCTCTACACCGTTCCCGCCGGTAACGTGTTCCTGATGGGCGACAACCGCGACGACAGCGCCGATAGTCGTTTCGCCGCCCCGCGCGGGATGGGTTACATCCCGCTGGAGCGGATCGAGGGCAAGGCGATGGTCGGTTTCTTCTCGACCGATGGGTCGGCAGAATGGCTGAAGCCGTGGACATGGTTCTCGGCCGCGCGGTGGGAGCGGATCGGAGAAGGCTTCTGACGCCGCCGCTGGAAGACTGGCTGGCCGGCCTGTTCGGCCGGGTGCCCGCCGACCTGGTGCCGTTCAATCGCGCGCTGACGCATGGCAGCCACGCGACCGAGACGTATCAGCGGCTGGAATTTCTCGGCGATCGCGTGCTGGGCCTCGTCATGGCGGAATGGCTGTGGGAACTGTTCCCGCAGGAGCCGGAGGGGCAATTGTCCAAGCGGCTCAACGCGCTGGTCACGGGCGCAGTCTGCGCGGAGGTGGCGCGCGAGCTGGGCGTGCGCGATCACCTGCGTCTCGGCAAACAGGCGCGCGACGACGGCGCGTCGAACAGCGACAATGTGCTGGGCGACGTGATGGAGGCGCTGATCGGCGCGTGGTATCGGGAGGCAGGGCTGGAGCCCGCACGGGCTCTGATCCACCGCGCCTGGGGTTCGCGGCCGACCGCGCCGATGCAGCGTCACCCCAAATCGGCGCTGCTGGAATGGACCGCCGCCAATGGCCGTGCGCCGCCGGTTTATACCGTGGTCGATCGCTCCGGCCCCGATCACGCGCCGCGCTTCACGATCGCGGTGACGGTCGGCAAGGCGCTGTCCGCCACGGCCACGGGGCGCAACAAGCAGGAGGCGGAGATCGCGGCGGCGGCGGCGCTGCTCGAACGCGTGGACGCATAGCGCCGAGCCGAGCGGTTTGTTCGGGCAAGTCACTGAACTCCCGGCGTCACCGACCGTTGGACACCCATCGACACCTCCCCAAGGAAGGACGCATCATGGGCCTGTTCAGCAAAGACATCGCGACGTTCGACGACCTGTTCCTGCACCAGTTGCAGGACATCTATTATGCCGAGAACCAGATCACCAAGGCGCTGCCAAAGATGATCGAGAAGGCGACGGCGCAAGACCTGCGTCAGGGATTCGAGCGGCATCTGAGCGAGACGGAGACGCAGATCACGCGCCTGGAGCGCGTGTTCGATCTGCTCGGCGAGAAGGCCAAGGCGGTGACCTGCCCGGCGATCGACGGCATCATCAAGGAGGCCAACGAGGTCGCCGGCGAGATTTCTGACAAGGACGTGCTGGATGCCGGCCTGATCGCGGCGGCACAGGCGGTCGAGCATTACGAGATCGCGCGTTACGGCACGCTGATCGCGTGGGCGAAGCAGCTCGACCGGACCGAGATCGCGAGCATCCTGCAGGAGACGCTGGATGAGGAATATGCGACCGATGACAAGCTGACGCAGATGGCGACCAGCAAAATCAACGCGAAGGCGGACGCCGTTCCCGCGTAACCGATCGACGGCGCAGGGTCGGGGGGATAACCCCCGACCTTGTCGCTGAAGCTGTTTTCCGTCATCCGGCACCGATGGATCAGGAACAGCATTGCGGCCTCGTCGCCGTGGTCGGCGCACCGAACGCCGGCAAATCGACGCTCGTCAACGCGCTCGTCGGCCAGAAAGTAGCGATCGTCAGCCCCAAGGCGCAGACGACGCGCGCGCGCCTGATGGGCGTCGCGATCGAGGGCGATACGCAACTCCTGCTGGTCGATACCCCCGGCATCTTCGAACCCAAACGCCGGCTGGACCGGGCGATGGTCGCCGCGGCATGGGGCGGGGCGGAGGGAGCCGACGTGCTGGCGCTGGTGGTCGATGCCAAGGGCGGGCTGGGGCCGAAGGTGACCGACATCGCGGAGTCGCTGAAGGACCGGCCGGAGCCCAAGCACCTGATCCTCAACAAGGTCGATCTGGCCGACAAGGCCAAGCTGCTGCTGCACGCCGAACGCCTGAACGCGCAGGTCGCTTTTGCCGAAACGTGGTTCGTCAGTGCCGAAACGGGTGATGGTGTTCCCGAGTTGAAGAAGGCATTGGCCGCGGCGATGCCGTCAGGTCCGTGGCATTATCCGGAGGATCAGGTTTCCGATGCGACCGAGCGCGCGCTGGCGGCGGAGGTGACGCGCGAGCAGCTCTATTTGCAGCTTCATGCCGAACTCCCGTACGCGAGCGCGATCGAGACGGAAGCGTTCAAGGAGCGAGAGGACGGATCGGTCGAGATCCACCAGCAGATATTGGTCGAGCGGCCGACGCAGCGAGCGATCGTGCTGGGCAAGGGCGGCACGCGCATCCGCGAAATCGGTGCGCGGGCACGCAACCAGCTGTCGTCGCTGATGGACCGCCCGGTGCATTTGTACCTGCACGTGAAGGTGAAGCCGGGCTGGGACGAGGACCGCGAACTGTACCGCGATATCGGATTGGACTGGGTGGAGTAGGCGCCCCGCCCGCGCCTTTGCCCAGTCCTCTCATTGCCGTCCCACCCCGGCGAAGGCCGGGGTCCAGTTGCCGATCATGCTGCGGGTCTCACTATGTGCGCCGATGCTGGCCCCCGGCCTTCGCCGGGGTGGCATGTCGTGTGGCGGCAGCAGTGACCGGGGCGGATGTTAACGTCCGTCCGCTATGCCGCCGACAATGCGCGTACTGACCCTCTCCACGCTGTTCCCCGACACGTCTCGGCCCAATTTCGGGGTGTTCGTGGAGCGGCAGACGCGTGGGCTGGCCGCTGTTCCCGGCATAGAGGTCACCGTCGCGGCCCCGGTCGGCCTGCCGCCGTGGCCACTGTCGCGATCAGGGCACTATCGTTCGCTCGCCCAATTATCCCAGCGCGAGACGTGGCACGGCCTCGACATGCATCGGCCGCGGTTCACGACGATACCGGGAATGCAGGGGCGCTGGCATGCCGCGGCGCTGGAGCGAGCGCTGGTGCCAGTGCTGGACAGGCTCCAATTCGACGTGATCGATGCGTCTTTCTTCTTCCCGGATGGACCGGCGGCGGTGGCGCTGGGGCGGCGTTACGGCGTGCCGGTGTCGATCAAGGCGCGCGGGGCAGACATCCACCATTGGGGGCGATCGACGGCGACCGCGAAGCAGGTGCTGGCGGCGGGACGGGACGCGGAAGGGCTGCTCGCCGTCAGCGCGGCAATGCGCGACGACATGATCGCGCTGGGGATGCCGGTGGAGCGGATCGCGGTCCATCGGACGGGCATCGACCGCGACCGCTTCCATCCACGCGGGCGGGTGCCGGGGCGTCGAGTGATAGCGGTCGGAGCACTGATCCCGCGCAAGGGGCATGACGTGGTGATCCGCGCGGTCGCCTCGCTACCCGGCGTGACGCTCGACATTGCCGGTGCGGGGCCGGAGCGGGAGCGGCTGGCGGCGCTGATCGCGTCGCTGGGCGTCGATGATCGCGTGCGGCTGCTGGGCGCGGTGCCGCATGACGATCTGCCGGCGCTGATCGCAGCGGCGGACGTGATGGCGCTGGCCTCCGCCTCCGAAGGGCTCGCCAATGCGTGGGTCGAGGCGCTGGCGTGCGGCACGCCGGTGGTGGTCACGCCCGCCGGCGGTGCGGCGGAGGTGGTCACGGCCGCGGCAGGACGCCTTGCCGAACGCACGCCGGCGGCCTTTGCGGAGGCGATCGGGGCGCTGCTCGCCGATCCGCTGCCGGTCGAGGGGGTGACGGCGAGCGTGACCGCGTTCGGGTGGGACACCAATGCCGCGCAACTGGCGGCGCATCTGCGCAGGCTGGTGGCTGAGGGCCGTAGGCGAGGCTGAGCACGATCGGCCCGTCGATTCCGCCGGCGCCCTCAGGCGTCGAGCGGATACAGCGCGGCGGCTACGCGCCGGCCTTCGTCGCGCAGGACGCCCCAGGCACGGGCGGCGGCGCGGCTGTCCATCGCCTCTATCCCGATCCCGCGGGCCTCGAGCACACGGACCAGCGATTGCGGCGGGCGGGCGAGGCGCGCGCCAGTGCCGAGGATGATGAATTCCGGCGTCGGCGTCAGCGCCGGCTCCAATGCCTCGATCGACAGGTCGGCGATCGGCGGGGGCATCCAGTCGATCGCCCGGTCTTCGGTCAGCAGCAGCGCGGGCGCGACGGTAACGTCGTCCAGCCGGAAGCCGGCGGCTGTAAAGCCCCGGATCACCGGGCCGCTCGCCGGCTGGCCGCGTTCCATCCTCATCGCGCCATCCTCATCGCAGAAGGCTCAGGCGCGCGGCTCGCGCGGCGCGATGCGCTCGGCATCGCTGATACGCGTCCGGTCGGTCGTGCCCGGCTTCTCGCGGGTCGGCTCGGCCCGCAGACCCAGCGCGATCAGCAGCGACGACGACACGTAGATCGACGAATAGGTGCCGACGACGATGCCGAGGATCATCGCCGCGGTGAAGCCGCGCAGCACATGGCCGCCGAGCACCAGCAAGGCCGCCAGCGCGAGGAGGATCGTCAGCGAGGTCATGACGGTCCGCGGCAACGTCTCGTTGACCGACAGGTTGATGATCTCGCGCATCTCCATCTTGCGATAGCGGCGCATATTCTCGCGGATACGGTCGTCGATGACGATCTTGTCGTTGATCGAATAGCCGATGATCGTCAGCACCGCGGCGACGATGTTCAGATCGAATTCGAATCGGGTCAGCGCGAAGAAGCCAACCGTCATCAACAGATCGTGGACGATTGCGACAATGGTCGACACGCCGAACTGCCACTCGAACCGAAAAATGGCGAACAGGCCGATGCCGAGCACGGCGAGAACGACCGCCAGCAGGCCGTTCTGGATCAGCTCGTTTGATACCTTGCCCGAAACCGTCGCGTAACGATTGAACGTCGCGCCGGGAAAGGCCTGTCCCAGCGCGGTTTCCACCTTGCGAACGACGGCGTTGGTGGCACCTTCGTCGGCATTTTGCTGCGCGGGCAGGCGGATGGTGATCGTCCGAGGGTCGCTGGCCTGCTGGAGCTGCGCTTCGCCGAAGCCTTGCGCGTTCACGACCTCGCGGACGTGGTCGAGCGAGGGAGGAGTCGGAAACTTCTCCTCGATCATCAGACCGCCGGCGAAATCGACGCCCATGTTCAGACCACGGGTGGCGACCAGTCCGATCGCGATCAGCGACAGGGCGAGCGTCAGGCCGAACGCCCATGTGCGCAGGCGGACGAAGTCGATGTTGGTGTCGTCGGGGACGAGCTTCAGGAGTTTCATGGGCCCGGCCTCAAATATTGATCGTCTTGGGCTTCGTGCGCCGGATCCACAGCGCGGTCAGCATGCGCGTGAAGGTCACGGCGGTGAAGACCGACGTCGCGATGCCGATCAGCAGCACGACCGCGAACCCCTTTACCGGACCGGAGCCCAGCACCAGCATGATGAAGCCCGAGATCGCGTGCGTCACGTTCGCCTCGAAGATGGTGCGGCTGGCCTCCTTGTAGCCCAGCTCCACCGCCTGCACGACGCTGCGCCCGCGATGCCGCTCCTCACGAATACGTTCGTTGATGAGCACGTTGCAGTCGACCGCGGTGCCGATCGTCAGGATGAACCCGGCGATACCCGGCAGCGTCAACGTCCCGCCGAGGAACGACAATACGCCGAGGATGACGAACACGTTGATGACGACGGCGAGGTTCGCATAGGCGCCGAAGCGGCCATAGGTCACGAACATGAACGCGACGACCAGCGCGACCGCGACCGCGGAGGCGAGGACGCCGGCACGGATCGAATCCGCACCGAGTTCGGGCCCGACGGTCGATTCCTCGATCACCTTCAGCGTGATCGGCAGGCTGCCCGACCGCAGCGCGATCGCGAGCTGATTCGCCGATTCGACAGTGAAGCTGCCGAAGATCGACGCGCGCCCCCCGAGGATCGGCTCGTTGATCGACGGCGCGGAGATCACCGAGTTGTCGAGGATGATCGCGAACCGCTTGCCCGCATTCTCCTGAGTCACGCGCGCAAATCGCGCACCACCGGGGCCGTTGAAGGTCAGGGCGACCTGCGGGGCATTGGTCTGCGAGTCGAACGTCTGTTGTGCGTCGGCGATCTGCTCGCCTGACAGGATCGTCTGTCGCTTCAGCGCGATCAGCGGGACGCCGGACGGGTTGCTGGGGTAGGGCAGGATGACGCTGCCGATCGGCGCCTGACGACGGGCGATGGCGGCCGTGTCCTGATTGCCGACCTCGTCGACCAGCTTGAATTCCAGCTTGGCGGTCTTGCCGATCAGGCTCTTCAGCGCCTGCGGATCGGACAGGCCGGGCACCTGCACCAGAATGCGGTCGTCGCCCTGGCGCAGGATGGTCGGCTCACGCGTACCGAGCGCGTCGATGCGGCGGCGCACTACCTCCGTCGCGTCGTTCATCGCGACGTTGACCGCCTGCTTCAGTCCCGCCTGGGTCGGGCGCAGCACGAAGCGGTTCGAATCGACGACCTGGATGTCCCATTCACGCTGGCCGGTCATGCCTGCGCCGCTGCCCGTGATCCCGAGCAGGCGTTCGCGCGCGGCGTCGACCTGAGTCGTGTCGCGGATCATGAAGCTCAGCTGGCCGTCGCGCGTCGAGATGTCGCCGATCGCGATGCGCGGATTGCCGCGGCGCATCTCCGTCTGCACCTGATCGCGCATCGATTCGAGGCGGGTGGCGGCAAGGTCGTTCACATCCGCTTCCAGCAGCAGGTAGCTGCCGCCGGCGAGATCGAGGCCGAGATTGATGTGCGGCGCGCGCATCAGCCACGCGGGCGAATAGCGTTCCGGCACCAGACTCGGGATCGCGAGCGCGCACAGCGCAGCGAGCAGCGCCCAGATCGACCAGACCTTCCAGCGGGGAAAGTCGAGCATCAGTCGTTCGCCGGCTTGGCGGACAGGGGGTTCGTCACCTCGGCGATCGTCGCCTTGACGATCCGCACGCGCGTGTTCGGCGCGATCTCCACCTCGACGATGGTGTCCTCCACCTTGGTCACGCGGCCGACGATGCCGCCCGCGGTCACGACCGAGTCGCCCTTCTTCACCGCCGACACGGCATCCTGCAACGCCTTCACGCGGCGCTGCTGGGGACGGATCATCAGGAAGTAGAAAACGATGAAAACGAGGATGATAGGCGCGAAGCTGAGGAACGAGGCGATCCCGCTGGCCTGCGCGGCGCCGCCCGCGGTCTGGGCGTAGGCTGGTGAAATGAGCATGATGTCCCGACGTGACTGATCGGCCGGGCCGGGAAACCCGCCCGCGCGTTGGACAGGGCCGCTACCACCCCCCGCACGCCGACGCAATGTCAGTCAGGATCGCGGCGCTTGCATCCGCGGGCGGTGCCGCGTAGAGGCCCCGGCTCTGGACGGCACCGGATCAATCCGGCGCGGTCCTCGGTCGGGGCGTAGCGCAGCCTGGTAGCGCATCACACTGGGGGTGTGGGGGTCGCAGGTTCGAATCCTGTCGCCCCGACCAACAAATCTAACGGCTTGGCTAGATTTTCGCTTCTGGAGCCTAGAGCCAGCAAGCATCTAGCAAGCACGCCCAGGTGCACTGAAGGTGGCGCTGTCTCTCCGCCGCTCGGCGTCTCGTGTACGCCGTGCTCGACCTCGTCGCTGCTTGATCGGGCTGCCCGGAGCAATTGTACGCCTGCCAACTAGTCCTCAGCCGGCACTGCATTTTCGAGCCTGATTCCAGCCTCACCGGAGCCGCGACCCGGTTCGACATCGTTGACGGGTAGCGCCAGACACCTTCGGGCATTCGGGCAGCACAAGGCGTCGAGCAGGGGTTCCTCAACACCCCGGTGGTTTCGTGCTTGGCCGCGATCGCCGAGGGACCGGGCCCTCCATTCGCGACGTCATTGTTCACGAACTTCGACGTGCCGCGTTGTGGCTTGAGAGCAGCCTGACGCTGACTTAAAACGCGTCCGGGGCACGATCGCTGGTCATGCTTTGCCGCCAGAGTAGGAAACCCGTGACACGTTTAGCCAACCTCGCCGCCGGCTTGCTGCTCGCCACCGCCACGCCGGGTTTCGCGCAGCCTGCCAAGACGGCCGTACCGCATCTGGAAACCCGGAATGGCCGTCACGCGCTGTTCGTGGACGGTGCGCCGTTTCTGGTTCTGGCAGGCCAGGTCAATAATTCGAGCAACTATGCGTCGGCGCTGCCGCAGGTCTGGCCGGTGCTCGACCGCATCCACGCCAACACCATCGAAATTCCCGTCGCGTGGCAGCAGATCGAGCCCAGGGAGGGGCAGTTCGACTTCGGCTTCGTTCAGACGCTGCTCGACCAGGCGCGCGCGCATGACAAGCGGATCGTGCTCCTGTGGTTCGGAACGTGGAAGAATACGTCGCCCAGCTACACGCCGGATTGGGTCAAGCTGGACAATCGTCGCTTCCCCCGAATGAAGAACAAGGCGGGAGAGGATCATTACGTCCTGTCACCCTTGGCGCGAACCACGCTGGAGGCGGACAAGCGCGCGTTCGTGGCGTTGATGACCTATCTGAAGGATCACGACGCGCAGAACACCGTGATCCTGGTGCAGCCCGAGAACGAGGTGGGAAGCTACCGCAATCCGCGTGACTACAGCGCCACTTCGAACACGCTGTTCGCACGCCCGATCCCTGCACCGCTGGCGCGCAAGGTCGGGAAGTCGGGCACCTGGACGCAGGTGTTCGCGGGGCAGGCGGACCGGGCCTTCAACACGTGGTACACGGCGAAATTCATCGATGAGATCGTGGCGGCCGGCAAGAAGGTGAAGCCGCTGCCGATGTACGTCAACGCGGCGCTGGCCGGGCCGTCCAACGTTCCCGATCCGAGCGGTGTCGCCAGTGGAGGGCCGCAGCAGGACGTGCTCGACATCTGGAAGGCGGCGGCGCCGTCGATCGATTTCGCGGCCCCCGACATCTACGACAACGTCAGCAAAAATGTCGGCCTGTATCTCGACGCGTACAGCCGGCCGGACAATGCGCTGATGGTGCCGGAGATCGGCAATTCCCGGACGTTCGCGCGCTATTTTTACGACGCCGTCGGCCGTGGCGCGATCGGCTTCGCGCCATTCGGCATGGATGACACCGGCTTCTTCAACTACCCGCTCGGGGCGAAGGCGCTGGACGCCGAGACGCTCGACGCCTTCGCCAAACCCTATGCCGTGTTCCAGGGCATGAACCGGGAATGGGCGAAGATCGCCTTCGAGCATCCGACCTGGGGCGCAGGCAAGCCCGACGATGGCGCGGCGGTTTCGACGACGATGGGCGACTGGACGATCACCGCCAGTTGGGGCGAGTGGCAGTTCGGCATGAGGGAGTGGACCTGGCTGAAGTCCGAGCCGGCGCCGTGGAGCCGGGAGCCGATCGGCGGCGTCGCGGTCGCGCAGCTATCCGCCGATCAGTTCCTGTTCACTGGCGACCACGTCCGTCTTACCTTCGCGACCCGGAAGGGCGGACCGGCGAACGGCATGGTCGTCAAGGTGGAGGAGGGGCGTTTCGTCGCCGGCCAGTGGGCCACCGACCGCATCTGGAACGGCGATCAGACCGACTACGGCATCAACATCATCGATCGGCCTGTGCTGTTGAGGGTGACGATGGGTCGCTATCGCTGACGACGATTGCCGGACGCATCAGACCAGCCCGGGGTCCGTCAAGCCGCAGCACGGGAACGAAGCCGTTCGCCGGTCGCGGCGTCAGATCGACGTGCAGGGCGTCGCCGTCGCGCCGGGGCGGAACCAGTCGAGATCGTCGTGGTGCAAGGCCAGACTGACGAAATACTTGCACCGGCACGCTTTTACCGTGCGATCAGCGGGTCCCGTCTGCGTGGAAGGCTCCGAACCAGGGTACAATGGACGATACCGGCGGCGACCCCGGCGAGGACAGAACGGCGGGTGAAACCCATCATCATGTCCTCGCCTGCGCCACCGACCCGGCGTTTTCGGCGCGCGCTATCTCACGCCGATCACCTGCACCAACGCCGTTGCGTCCTGACCGGTCGGCAGCTTGCCTACCGTCCGCAGCCGGCCGGTCGCGTCGTCCCACCGAAGCGTCGCGGTGGTGCCGTTCTTGCCGGCCTTGTACGCGTTGGTCACGCCGTCATCGTCATAGATCTCGAAGCTGGCATCGGCGCCCGGATAGACGCGGATGCTCTCCAGGGCCTGCCTGGTCGCGGTGCTCGGCACCTGGACGCCCATCGGCACGATCGATCCCGCCCGCACGAACAGGGGGATGCGGTCGATCGGGGTGGGCACGGTGACGCTCTGACCGCCCGTATGCCGCTGGTTGGTCCAGTAGTCATACCAGTCTGCGCCGGCGGGCAGATAGACCGTGCGGCTCGTCTGGCCCTGCTCGGTCACCGGCGCGACGAGGAATGCGGGGCCGAACATATACTCGTCGCCCATATTGGCGACCTTGGGATCGTTGGGGAAGTCCATGAAAAGCGCGCGCATGAACGGTGCACCGCTTTCATAGGTGTGCCGACCCAGCGAGTAGATGTAGGGCATCAACGCGTAGCGCAGCTTCAGAAAGCTCGCGAGCACCGGCTCGGCTGCGGTGCCATATTCCCAGAGCGCCGCTCCGGGCCGCTGTCCGTGGATCCGCAGCGTCGGCGTGAACACGCTATAGGCGAACCAGCGGGTGAACAGCTCCGGATAATCGGCATAGCTGGGCGCCATCGCCGTCGCCCCGGCCGGATCGAGCAGGACCGGCTTCTCCGCCTTGGGTCCGTTCGGCCATTGCCAGCCGCCGATATCACTTCCCCAATAGGCCATGCCGGTGGCGGTGAAGCCCAGCCCGGTCGGGATCTGGCGGCGATAGGCTTCCCATGTCGATTTGATGTCCGACGACCAGAACAGCGCGCCGTTGCGCTGCACGCCCAGATACGCGGCGCGCGACAGGATCAGGTTGCGCATCGTCGGCCGGTCGCGCGCCGATCCCTCCGCGACACCGCTGGTGTGGAGCAGCGGGAAGATGTTGTGATAGCGGTCGCCCGAGCCGATCGAGAAGAAGTTGCCGTCGGGCACCAGATCGGGTTCGGTTTCGTCCAGCCAGAACCAGTCGAAGCCCTCGCTGGCGATGTTGTCGCGGATGCGATCCCAGAACCAGCTTCGGGCGTCGGGGTTTGTCGTATCGATCAACGCGCCCGCCCGATCGGACCGGATCGGCAGCCCGTCGACGACGTTGCCCTCCTTGTCCTTCAGGAACCAGCCCTTGCTGGCGAGCATGTTGAAGTAGCGTGATTCCTTCTCGAACCGCGGCCAGACGCTGATGATCGAGCGCAGGCCCATGGCATGCAGCGTGTCGTTCATGCCCTTGGGATCGGGGAAATAGGTGCGGTCGATGTCGAGTTGGCCCATGCGCGACCAGTGGAACCAGTCGAGCACCATCACGTCCAGCGGCAGTTGTCGGCTGCGGTAGCCGTTGGCGATGTCGAGCAGTTCCTTCTGCGTCTCGTACCGCGCCTTGCTCTGGATCAGGCCGAACGCGGCTTTCGGCGGCAGCGGCGTCTGACCAGTCAGTCTGGCATAGCCGGCGTAGAGCTCGTCGGTGGTCGCACCGGTGATCACGAAGAAGGACACGCGCTCGCCGACTTCGGACTGCCAATGAGTCGCGTTATTCAGGCCGGGCGATACGGTCGTGACGGAGGGATTGTCCCAGACGATGCCATAGCCCTTGTTGGTGACCATGAAGGGCACGCAGACCGTCTCGCCTGCGGGAGCGTCGTAGTTGTGGCGGCAGTCGATCGTCCGGCCCTTCAGGTCCAAGATGCCCTCCTGATTTTGGCCAAGCCCATAATAATGCTCGCCCGGCGCGACGGAGAAACTCGCGCCGACACGGAAGGTCTTCTCGCCGTTGACGGTGTGCGGCGCCATCTCCCAACCCGTCATCTCGGTCAGCGGCTTGCCAGCGGCATCGGTGATCCGCAGCGCGACCGGTGGCAGCGACGGCGCGAAATAGCGCTCCATCTGCGACGGCGCTTTGGGCCAAGGCTGCGCCTTGACAGTCAGGGTCAGCGCCGCGGAGGTGAAGACATCGCCATCGGCATCGGTGCGGTGCGTCCACCCGGCGGAATCGGCTTTCGCATTGGGTCCGTCACCCGGCGGAGCATCGGCCTGGGCACGGTCGACGGCGATCGTCACGCGAACGATGTTGGGCGCGTAAGGCTCGACCAACACCAGGCTGCCGTTGCGATTGACCGTGGCCATTGCCGTGGCCCCCGCGGCAGTGGGGAAAGCCATCGTCGCGAGCGACGTGCACGCCAGCAGCGTGTGCGGCAGGACCCTGAGAAGAGGCTGACGGGGGAAGACCGGCATGGGATTTCCTTGCAAGAGCATGACGTGCCGCGAACACGCCGACATGAATTTAAGCGGGAATTGGTCGATCGGGGCGTGAACCGCTGCGGTCGGATTCTTTGATCACTTCACGCCGCACCTGACCGGGCCGGCGGGCGCACTGCCGATTCGGATCGCCGAGACGTCGATGCTTAACGTGCCCGACGTGGCGAGGGCGAACGGCTTGACGATCGTTTTCATGTTCAGGCCCTGATCGGCGAAGCAGCGCAGCGGCACCGCAATCGTCGTCCAGTCGCCCTTGGTCAGCCCGCCGTTGAGCGGCACCGTCGCCGACTTCGCCGGATCGGCCATGCCCAAGGTGACGGGAGCGGACGGCGCAGCAGTGACGCGATAGTCGACGATCAGGCTCAGCTGACCATTCGTCTCCCGCGTGACGTCGATCGGCGTCGCCTGCTCGATCGCAGCCTCGCCGTTCCCCTTGCCGTTCCACACGAGCCGGAGGCTGTCTTCCTGCGCGCTGCGGTCCGTGCGCGTCTGAGCCAGCGGCCCGCCGCTGTTGAATCGTGCGCCGGCAACGACCCGGCCGCGAACAAACAGCGCGTTCTGGTCGCCCGCCGATACGGCTGGCCGGCTCTCGTCGAGCTTGGCGAGCGTCGATGTCGCACCATAGGTCAGGCCATAGCCGATCGGGAAAAGCGGATCATAGCCGGCGTCGCGCTTGTTCAGGACGTATTGGTCGAGGCGCTTGGGCCAGGAAAAGCTCAGCTTGCCGCGAAAGTCGTTGGCAGGGCGACCATCCTTGCCCGCGATCAGGACATCGGCGACACCGCCGCCTTCGGTTCCCGGCAGGAACGCGGCCACAAAGGCGTCGGCGGCATTCAGTTCGGGATTCACCCAGAGCGGACGACCCGACAGGAACACGGCGACGACCGGGATACCTGCCGCCTTCAGCTTCTTGAGCAGCGCCAGATCGCTCTTGTCGTCCGGACTATATTCCAGCGTCGGGCGGTCGCCGGTGAACTCGGCATAGGGCGTCTCGCCGAACACGACGATCGCGACATCGGGCTTGGCAGTATAGGTGCCGTCGACGGCCAGCATGGCCTTGCCGCCGCCGGCCCGTACCGCCTGATCGATACCCGACCAGATCGACTGGCCGTTCGGGAAGTCCTTGTTCGTGACGTCCGTGCCCTGCCAGGTGATCGACCAACCCCCGGACTGTTGTCCGATATTGTCTGCGCCGCGTCCCGCCACGAGGATGTTGGCCGATGGCTTGAGAGGCAGGACGTTGCCACTGTTCTTCAGCAAAACCAGGGACTCGCGTACCGCCTGTCGGGCGACCGCCCGATGCTCCGGCGCACCGAGCAGGGCGAACTTGCCCGCGGTCGGCCGCGACGAGGGCCGTCCTGCATCGAACGTCCCGGCGATTACTTTGACGCGCAGGATACGACGGACCGCATCGTCGAGACGGGTGGAGGGGATCGTCCCGTCCTTCGCCTCGCGCAACGTATTGGCGTAGAGTTGCTTCCAGCCCGGACCGGAATACATGAACATGTCGAGCCCGGCATTGATGGCGGGCGCGCAATCCTCGTTGGTGCAGCCGGTGACCTGACCATGCGCGTTCCAGTCGCCGATCGTGAAGCCGTCGAAGCCCATCCGTTCCTTCAGGACTTCGGTCAGGAGGCTCTTGTTGCCGGTCATCTTCTCGCCGTTCCAGCTGGAGAAGCTCGGCATGACGGTCAACGCGCCGGCGGGGAGGGCGGTCAGATAGCCGGCCGCGTGCACATCGCGCAGGACGGCTTCGGGAACCCTGGTGTCGCCCTGATCGCGACCGCCGGTGCCGCCGTCGCCCAGGAAGTGTTTGACGGACGAGATGACGTGGCCGGGCTTCATGAAATCCTGTCCGACCGTGCCCTGGATGCCTTCGACCATCTGGCCGGCATAGGCGGCGACGATCGTCGGATCCTCCGAATAGCTTTCATAGGTGCGGCCCCAGCGGTCGTCCTGAACGACCGCAACCGTGGGCGCGAAGCTCCAGTCGATACCCGTCGCGGCGGTTTCTGCGGCGGTCGCCGCACCGATCCGCTTGATCAGGGCGGGGTCACGCATGGCGCCCAAGCCGATATTGTGAGGGAACAGCGTCGCACCAACGATATTGTTGGCGCCATGCACCGCATCGGTGCCCCAGATCACGGGGACGACGGGGCGACCGTCGCTGCGCTTCACCGATGCATCGTAGAACGCGTCGAACAGCTTCAGCCACTCCGCCGCGGGAGCAAGCTCATCGTTGTTCGGCGCGCTGTTGCCGCCGTTCAGGATCGAGCCGAGCTTGTACGTCTCAAGATCCTTCGGCGCGATGCTGGCGATGTCGACCTGCAACAACTGCCCGACCTTATCTTCGATCGACATTTTTGCGAGCAGCGCCTCGACACGTGCTTCGACCTTCGGATCACGCTGTCGCTTCGGCGGCAGGACCGGCCATTCTGGGGGATGCGCCACCGATGACATCGTTGTCACGCCGGGCAAAACTGCGGACTGCGACACGGCGGCGGACAACGGCATGCAGGCTGTCGAGAGTGCGATCGTGGCGCACGCCTGGTGTAAGCTGATGTGCATTCTTGATATCCTCGCCGACGATTTGCTTTTGCGCAGCGATCAAGCCGTCAACGGCCATCCTGTCAATAAAGTTTTCGGATTTATCCTACAGCTCGCGTGGTGGCGGGCGGCAGGCGGCATAACAACGTGGCCGTGCCGCGGTCTTACTGACGGAAGCTATTCTCCTCGTGCATAACTGCCGGAACAGGCTGTGAAGCAAGGGGAACTCCGAACGGTCGGCCATGACAATCGTTCGCTCTCTGTGTTAACGTTACCGTTAAGCTGCCCCAGGCGACCACATGATCCTTGGATCTATCGATGGTGCCTGTGAGAGCATCGTGGTGGGAGTGACGAAATCATGTCGGAGGACACCGTTCTTGACCGGTCACGGTCGGTGTATGGGCACGATGCTGTGGCCGCGAGGCTGGCTGCCGAAATCCTGTCCGGTGCTCGGCCTCCGGGCAGCCGTATGCCGTCGGCGGAACAGTTATTCGAGCGCTTCGGCGTGTCTCGCGTTCTCGTGCGGGAGGTTGCGAAAACCCTGACCGCAAAAGGGTTGATTGCCGGCAAAAGCCGGGTTGGCACCGTGGTGCTGCCGCCGAGCGCATGGAACTGGTTCGACTCGGACCTGCTAACGTGGCGCGTCAGCGTCGGCTTGGATCAGGAGTTTCTCCGGCACCTCGCACAGATGCGCTATGCAGTGGAGCCGGCCGCGGCAGCGCTGGCGGCCGAACAGCATCAGGCGGTTCACATCCATTCTATGAGGCAGGCATTGTCCGATATGGCGCTGGCCGGGTCCGATCGGCGTGCTTTCGGCGAGGCCGATCTGGCTTTTCACATCGCAATCGCGCTGGGCTCCGGCAATCCGCTATTCCGATCCTTCGCTGGTGTCGTGGAGACGGCGCTGCGAGCTTTCCTGGGCTTGACCACGCCGCTTGACGCTTTCGCGATGGCTCAAACGGTGGCCACTCACGCGAGGATCGCCGATGCGATCGAGCAGCGTGACGCGGCGGGTGCCGCGTTAGCGATGAAGGCGGTGATCGACGAGGGATATGATCGCGTGAAGGGCACGATGTGAGATGGGCGATACACAAACAGTGAACGCAAGGCTGTGGATTTTCTCGCAACGATAGGGTGCCAACTTCAACTGGTATAAGGCGCTTGCAATCGTGAATGATATTACTAATAATGGTAGCGGTAGCATCGCTGAGACGATGCGCTAGGCGCACCGCCGGCATGTTCGCTGGTCGGATAAAGCTAGGAGAGGGGTTTCAATGTACGTTCAGACGCCAATTCGTCGACGCTCTACCGTACGAGCCGGCATCTCGCTGATGGCCGTGTTGGCGTCAGGGATCAGCGGTCAAGCCTGGGCTCAGGCGGAAGTGCAGGCCATCTCTCCGGATACGACGCAGGCGGCCGCGCCGGGAGCCGAGCAGAATCAAGCGCAGGCCGATTCTTCGGGCGATATTGACATCGTTGTCACAGGTCGTCGCGCAGCTCTCGAAGCCGCGACCGAGCGCAAGCGCCGCAGCGAAACCGTTGTCGACTCGGTCGTTGCTGATGATGCCGGCAAGCTGCCCGACAATTCCATCACCGAGGTGCTGCAACGCGTGTCGGGCGTGTCGATCGTCCGGTTTGCCGCGCTCGGCGATCCCGATCACTTCTCCGTTCAAGGGTCCGGCGTTCAGGTGCGCGGGCTGACGGGCGTCGCATCTCGGTTGAACGGTCGCGAAATTTTCAGTGCGAATAACGGCCGCGCAATCCTGTGGAGCGACGTCACGCCCGAATTGATGGCGGCGGTCGACGTCTACAAGGCGTCCACCGCGGACCTGATCGAGGGCGGCACCGGCGGCCAGATCGACCTGCGCACGAAGATGCCGTTCGACTTCAACGGCAAGTTCCACGTCGCCGGTACGGCGGAACTGAGCCTTGGAGATATGGCGAACAAGGCCGATCCGATGGGGTCGGTGCTGGTCACCGACTCGTTCGACACGCCGATCGGTCGCATCGGCCTGCTCGCCGATATCGCGTACAGCCAGTTCAGCTCGCTGTCGCAGTTCATCCGCACCGAACCCTATTTCAAGACGAACGTCGGCGGCGCGGACCGGTTCATCCCCGGCGGCTTCACCTATGGTGATGAAGCGTTCCAGTATCGCCGCAACGGCATCTACGGCGCAGCCCAGTGGGCTCCCTCGGACGACCTGACCTTCACCGCCAGCTTCTTCCAGTCGCGCTACAAGAGTCAGTCGAGCGATTACGGGGCGCAGGTTTCGTCGCAGACGCTGGCGGTCGACCCCGCGACCAGCACCTTCGACGAAAACGGCCTGTTGCTGAAGACGAGTTCGCTGTTCAACCGCGATCCGGCGACATTCCTGCCCGGTGGGCAGGTGACGAGCAGCGGCAACAAGGGCTTCGTGGAAAGCGATACGCGCACCCGCGATTATTCGCTGTCCTTCGCGTGGGCGCCGGAGGGTGGCCCGCTGTCGATCACCGGATCGATCCAGCGGGTCGACTCGCGGCAGATCTACGATCGCATCGACATCTTCCGCGAGGTCAGTTTCGGGCCGGCGTTCGGCATGGACCTGACCGGCGATTTTCCGCAGATCAGCGTCAGCCCCGCAACACAGGCATCCTTCGCTGATCCCGCCAACTACTTCTGGTCGGCATCGATGCCCCACAACGAGCGCAACAGGGGTCGGCTGGATACGGCGCAGCTCGATGCGGAATACAAGTTCGACGATGGCTTCTTCCGGTCGATCAAGGTCGGTGGGCGCTACGCCGAGCGGACGGAGCGCGACCTTCAGAACGGTTATAACTGGACCGCGCTGGGCCGTGGCTGGAACGGCGATCCGCAACTGACCTATGCGAACGCCGCACCTGGGGATGTGTCGGCACATGCCTTCAAGGATTTCTTCCGTGGTGAGGCGCTGTTGCCGGGTAGCTTGCTCTTCGCGAGCGAAAGCCTGGCGGATCGATTCAACGAGGACCGCACCGGTCTCGTCACGCCACCGCCGGCCGGCTTCTGCCCGCCGGGTACCGAGTCCAACTGCTCGGCGTCCGGTCCCCTGCCGCGCAGCGGTTATGGCGGGTTGTCCGGTATCCGGCAGCCGGGCTTCATCCTGCCCGGCGATCAGGTGGACAACCGTACGGAGAACATGGCGGGCTACGCCCTCGTTCGCTTCGGTCCACAGGGGACAGCGAACGGCATCTCCGGCAATGTCGGCGTGCGCGTCGTCCATATCGAGAACGAAGGCAGCGGCTTCATCCAGCAGAATGGCAATACGTTCATTCGCAACGGCCAGACCGTGTCGCTGGGCACGCAGTTCATTGCGCGCGGCGGCAAGGCCGATTTCACGCGCGTCCTGCCGAGCGTCAATCTGGTCTTCTCGCCTTCGGATCGCGTGAAACTGCGCGGCGGCTATAACATCACGCTGGACCTGCCGAGCTTCAACGCGCTGCGTTCGTCCGGCTCCGTCGGTGTCGCGACGACGAACAACCCCGTGGCGGGGCAGCCCGGCATCTTCACGAACTTCACCGCGGAGACGGGCAATCCGCTGCTGAAGCCGACGATATCGAACAACTTCGACCTGTCGCTGGAATATTATGGCGAGCGCGGCACGACGTTCCACATCGCGCCGTTCTACAAGCGCCTGACCGACCTGCCGATCTTCTCGCTGACGACGCGGCAGGTGCCGGTGGTGTTCACCAACGGCCAGACCGAGATCGTCAACGCCGCCGCCTCGGACTTCATCAATTCGACCAAAGCCGCCACGATCAAGGGCGTCGAAGTCGGCGGACGCTTCTTCCTCGATATGTTCGACGGGCCGATCAGCGGGTTTGGCGTCGAGGCGAACTATACCTTCATCGACAGCAAGAACCCCGGCGATGTGTATCGCGACATCAACGGCGTTATGCGAGAGGATGCGCCGCTGGTCGGCCTGTCCAAACACAACGCCAACGCGGCGTTGCTGTATGAGCGCAACCCGTTCTCCCTTCGTATCGCCTACTCCTGGCGGTCGAAATACCTGCAATCGACCAACAGCAACGGCACCAACCCGACGTATAACTATTACGCCGCGCCGGGTGCTGCCGCGGTGCCGATCCAGATCGCACTGCCGGTCTACAGCGCCTCCTACGGGACGCTGGATGCGGGCGTCCGGTTCAAGGTGACGGAGAATTTCTCGTTCGGTGTGCAGGGGACGAACCTGACCGGGGCGACCGCGCGCACGTTGATGGGCGGGTATCCGGGCGGCAACCTAGTCGGTCGCAGCTGGTTCCAGAGCGATCGTCGCATCAGTACCGGCATCAATCTGTCATTCTGACGGACATCGGCTACCGTCGCCGCAACCGGGACGTTCCCGGTCACGGCGACGGCAGTCAAACCTGTTCGGGAGAGGCGGATGAGAAAGCAGATCCTGATCGTCGGCGGTGGCACGGCCGGGTGGCTGACCGCAGGGTATCTCGCCAAGCGCCTCGGTGCCGATCTGCCCGGCGGGGTTGCGGTCACGCTGGTGGAGTCGCACGACATCGGCGTCTTGGGCGTCGGCGAAGGCACCTTTCCCACGATCCGGCGAACGCTGGCGACGATCGGCATCGACGAGGCCGACCTCGTCCGCCGCTGTGGCGCGACCTTCAAACAGGGCGCCAAGTTCGTGAACTGGCGCAACGCACCGGGCGAAGGTGCGACCGACCATTATTCGCACCCGTTCCAGGTCGCGGATGCCAGCGGCGGGCTCGAACTCTTGCCCTATTGGTTGTTGGGCGAGGGCGGGACCGAGAACTGGGACGAGGTTTCCAATCCACAGAAAAAGGCGGCGGATGCCCGACGCGCGCCCAAGCTGCCGAGCCACGAGGATTATGTCGGGCCGCTCAACTACGCGTTCCACTTCGATGCGATCGCGCTGGCCGGGCTGCTGCGCGAGCAGGGGATCGCCAACGGCGTCCGGCACCTGATCGACACCGTCACGCAGGTGAGCCTCGACGCGGACGGTGCGATCGACAGCGTGTCGACCGAGCGGAACGGGTCACTGACGGCCGACCTCTACATCGACTGCACCGGGTTCCGGGCCGAGCTCATCGGCAAGGCGATGAACATCCCGTTCCGCTCCTGCCGCGACGTGCTGTTCTGCGACCGGGCGGTCGCCGCGCAGCTGCCGTACACGGGAGAGCGGGACCCGATCGCGTCCTACACCATCTCCACCGCGCAGCAGGCGGGATGGACGTGGGACATCGGGCTGGATCGCCGCCGTGGTATCGGCCACGTCTATTCGTCGGACCACACGGACGACGAGGCCGCCGAGCGCGTGCTGCGCGGCTATCTCGGTGCGGCAGGGGCCGATGCGGAGGTGCGCCGGTTCAAGTTCGATGCGGGGTATCGCGAAACCAACTGGTACAAGAACTGCGTCGCCGTCGGATTATCGAGCGGCTTTTTCGAGCCGCTGGAGGCGACCGGGATCGCCTTCGCCGAAGTGTCCGCCGGGATGATCGCCAACCTGTTTCCCTGGGGGGGCGATTACGAGACCTCGGCGCGGCAGTTCAACCTGAACCTGCGCCGCCGCTACGAACGCGCGCTGGACTTCATCAAGCTGCATTATTGCATCTCCGAACGGCGCGACACCGAATTCTGGCGCGACAACGTCGCCGCCGCGTCGATCCCCGACTCGCTCCACGAGATGCTCGATCGTTGGCGGTACCGGTGGCCGAACGAACTCGACATCGATGCCCAGATCGACATCTTCACCGAGCCGAGCTGGCAATATGTCCTGTATGGCATGGGCTGGAAGACCGATCTCAGCGCCAAGGCCGGCTCGCTCCGCTATCATGAGGATGCGCGGCGGGCATTCGCGGAGGTCAGGCGGCAGGCGGACTATGCCATCGCGAACCTGCCGTCGAATCGGGACCTGGTGGAGTATGCCCGGTCGCATCGCTTCGGCCAGCGCCGGGCTGCGGCGTGAGCGCCGACGTACCCCGACCGATCCGCAAGGTCGTTATCGTCGGTGGAGGAACGGCAGGCTGGATGGCCGCCGCCGCGCTGTCCCGCCTGACCGCCGCCGGAGTCGCGATCACGCTGGTCGAATCCGAAGACATCGGCACGATCGGCGTCGGCGAGGCGACCATCCCCTCGCTGCACGATTTCAACCGCCTGCTCGGGATCGACGAGGACGCATTCGTCCGCGCCACCCGCGCGACGTTCAAGCTGGGGATCGAGTTCGTCGACTGGGGCCGCATCGGCGACCGATACATGCATCCGTTCGGCACTCACGGCCGCGATGTCGAGGGCGTGAAGTTCCACCAGCTCTGGCTGCGGCAGTCGCGGATCGATGGCGCCGCCGGCGATGTCGGCCGGCTGGACGAATATTGCCTGTCCGCCGTCGCCGCGCACGCGGGCCGGTTCACGCGACCGTCGGACAACCCGGCCACCGTGCTCGCATCGCTCGGCTACGCGTTTCATTTCGACGCGGGGCTGTACGGGCGCTATCTGAGGCAGCTGTCGGAACGGGCCGGCGTCACCCGGATCGAGGGTAGCATCACGGGAGTCGAGCGATCGGAGCATAATGGTCATATCGCCGCGATCGGGCTCGACGATGGGCGGCGGATCGACGGCGAACTGTTCGTGGATTGCAGCGGCTTCCGATCGCTGCTGCTCGGCGATGCGATGGGCGTGGCGTTCGACAGCTGGCAGCATTGGCTGCCCTGCGACCGAGCGCTGGCGGTGCCGAGTACCAGTACCGCTGCGTTGCTGCCCTACACCCGGGCCACCGCCGGTACGGCGGGATGGCGGTGGCGCATCCCGCTTCAGCACCGCGTCGGCAACGGCCATGTCTATGCCAGCGCGTTTCAGGACGAAGCGCAGGCCGAGGACGATCTGCTGCGCGGCCTCGACGGCGCGGCGCTGGGGGATGCACGCAGGTTGCGCTTCGTCGCGGGCGTCCGGCAGCGGCTATGGGAGGGCAATTGCGTCGCGCTCGGGCTCGCGGGCGGCTTTCTGGAACCGCTGGAGTCGACCAGCATCCATCTGGTGCAGTCGGGCATCTCGCGCCTGTTGAGCCTATTCCCCGATACGGGGTTCACCAGTGCCGAGCGCGACGAATACAACCGGCTGCTGCGGCTGGAATATGAGCAGATCCGGGACTTCATCATCCTGCACTATCATGCCACCACCCGCGACGATTCTCCCTTCTGGAACCACTGCCGGACGATGGACATTCCGGCTTCGCTGTCGGGCAAGATCGCGCTGTGGCGCAGCCGGGCGCGCGTCATCCGCGATCAGGGCGGGCTGTTCACCGACGACAGCTGGATCGCGGTCCTGGCCGGTCAGGAGCCGGCGCCAGCGTCCTACGACCCGCTGGTCGATACGCTGCCGGTGGAGGAAGCGGGACGCTTCATGCACCACCTGCGCGACATGATCGCCAAGACCGCCGCGGCGATGCCACGCCACGACGTGTTCATCGACCGGCATTGTCGCGCCGATCTGGCGAACGCTGCATGACCGGCATCCCCATCGGCAACACCCAATTGCGGTGGTGATGACGAGCTTCGGGCTGCCGGCGTGCGCAGCGCAGGCACAGCGAGGTCCGGCGCAGACCGTCAAGCCGGACCTCGCGCGCGCCAGTGAGCCGATCGATTATTCGGCCGGGGGCGGGCTCTCCGCGTGCGCTGCGTTATGCCGACATTCTGGCGCAGTTGAGGACGTCCGTGGGCGAGCTCGATCTTCGCTACGCGCGCTGTCACGACACGTTTCACGACATTGCGGGCACTTGGTTCAACGACGCTGTGCTCCCGCGCGCAACCGAAACGCTCGTCGAGCCGGGACTCACGCCCCAAGCTGTCCGTACGTTGCCGCAGACGGTCTTCTAGCGGAAGCGCAGTACTTCTCAGCCCGATATATGGCCTCGGGGCGCGTCGGCGGGAGTATCCCACACCATCGACTCGCTACATCGGAACTCCAGCATGCATCCTTCGCGCCGTGAAGCCCTGACCCTTGCGCTGGCGACCGCGGGGGCTGCGGCGATATCAGCCGAGACCGCCGGGCAGTCGCGCCCCGACGCGGTGGCGTTCGACCGCGCACCCCGCCTGCACGGACGACCGGGGGTGGAGGGACAAAGGCGAGCCAGTCTGGGCGACGGGCGATACGTCAATCCGGTGCTGTCGGGCGACCGGCCCGACCCGAGCATTCTGAAGGACGGCGCGGATTATTACGCTACCTTCTCGTCCTTCCAATATTATCCCGGCATTCCGATCTGGCATTCGCGCAACCTGATCGACTGGACGCCCATCGCGGCTGCCCTCCGCACGAACATCGGCATCGTCTGGGCGCTCGATATCGCCAAACACGAAGGCCGCTACTTCATCTACATTCCGACGCTCGACGGTTCCGAGCGCCCACAAAAGACGTTCGTCATCCACGCGTCGAGCATGAGCGGGCCCTGGAGCGAGCCCATCGACATGAAGCTGGACGGCTTCATCGATCCCGGCCACGCGGTCGGCGAAGACGGTCAGCGCTACCTGTTCTTCAATGGCGGTCGCCGGGTCCGCATCAGCGCCGACGGCTTGTCCGCCGTTGGGCCGGTCGAGCACGTCTACTCAGGTTGGCCGATCCCCGACGACTATGTGATCGAGGGTTTCGCCTTGGAGGGGCCGAAGGTCCTGCGCCGGGGCGAGTGGTTCTACCTGATTTCGGGACAGGGTGGGACGGCAGGACCGCCGACCAGCCACATGGTGGTGGTCGCGCGATCGCGCTCCATCGACGGGCCGTGGCAGAACTGCCCCCACAACCCCGTCGTCCGCACGCTCAGCCGGGACGAACCTTGGTGGTCGCGCGGGCATGGTACGGCCGTCGAGGCACCCGACGGAAGCTGGTGGCTGGCGTACCACGGCTATGAGAACGGGTTCCGCACACTCGGCCGCCAGATGCTTTTGGAGCCGATTACGTGGACCGAAGACGGATGGCCGCGCGCCGCGGGCGGCGACCTATCCACGCCGATCGCCGCGCCACAGGGAGGCTTGCCCGGACCGCACGGAATTACGCTATCGAACTTCTCGCCAGACATGTTCGGCACCAAGATGCAGTTCTTCGATCCGGCGAAGGGCGATTATCTGAGGCGGGCGAGCGTCAACGAGGGAGTGTTGACGCTGGCCGGGCAGGGGGTGGGGCCGGCAGACAGTTCACCCTTGCTGTTCGTGGCAGGAGACCGTTCGTATGAGCTGTCGGTCGAGGTCGAGATCCTGGGAACCAGCACCGCAGGGGTGACGCTCTTCTACAACGACAAGCTCTTCTGCGGCTTGGCCATCGGGCCCGGGCAACTCCATGCGTACCGGATCGGTCAGGAGGAGCGGTGGCCGCCGGGAGCCAAGATCGACGCGACGCGATTGCACATCCGCGCGGTGAACGACGAAAACGTCGTGACGTTCTTCTACAGCCGCGACGGCCGGAACTGGACCAAGGATCGATCGGTGGAGGTAGCCGGGTACAATCATAACGTCGCCGACGGTTTCCTCAGCCTCAGGCCGGGCGTGTTCGTAGCCGGGGACGGCCGGGCCAGGTTCCGCAACTTCCAATATCGCGCACGGGGCTAGATTATGGTTGACGATGATGCTGACGGCGACCGCGTATCCGCCGATTTTCCGGACAGCTGGGCCGTCGCGCCCTACACCTGGCGAAACGTAAAGGTCGGGGCCGGCGGATCTGCGCCCAACATCGTCTTCAGCTAAGCCGAGCGCGGCCTTGCCAATCTGCGGACGGATATGGCCGGCGTCGCCCAGGCCACGTTCAAACTTCTTCTCTTGACCCGAGCCGCAAGCTCAACCCTTCGCGACGAGCATCATCATCGGCGGATTGCCGGTCTGGTTCACCGGCGCCTTGATGCTGAGCCTGCGACGGTAGCGTTCTTATGGCCTTCGACACGAGAAAGAACGGCAAACGCCACAGATCGTGATTGTGGTCCCGCCGCTTCAGCCCGCCCCTTGCGCCGGGGTATTCACCCCCATCGACGCCAGATAGCGTTTTACGTTCCGCGCCGCCTGACGCAGTCGCTGTTCGTTCTCGACCAGCGCGATGCGGACGAAGCCTTCGCCGTTTTCGCCATATCCGACGCCCGGCGCCACTGCGACCTTCGCCTCGGTCAGCATCTGCTTGGAGAATTCCAGCGACCCCAGATGCGCCAGTGCCGGCGGCAACGGTGCCCAGGCGAACATCGACGCGCGTGGGCTCGGGATGTCCCACCCGGCGCGCGCGAAGCTGTCGACCAGCACGTCGCGCCGCTTGTGATAGAGCACCCGGTTCTTCTCGACGATGTCCTGCGGCCCGTTCAACGCCGCGCACGCCGCCGCCTGGATTGGCGTGAACGCACCGTAGTCCAGGTACGACTTCACCCGCGTCATCGCCGCGATCAGTTTGGCGTTGCCGACCGCGAAGCCGATTCGCCAGCCGGCCATGCTGTACGTCTTGGACAGCGACGTGAACTCGACCGCGACGTCCTTGCCGCCCTTGACCTGCAGGATCGAAGGCGTCGGATTGCCGTCGTAGTATAGCTCCGAATAGGCGAGGTCGGAGAGAATCCAGAGGCCCTGCTCCTTCGCGAACGCCACCAGCCGCTCGTAGAAGGCGAGGTCGACCGTCTCCGCCGTCGGGTTCGATGGGTAGTTGACGACGAGCACGCTCGGCCGCGGCACGGTGAACGCCATCGCCCGTTCCAAGCTCTCGAAATACGCTTCGTCGGGCGTCGTCGGCACCGCGCGGATCGTCGCGCCGGCGATGATGAAGCCGAAGGTGTGGATCGGATAGCTCGGGTTCGGCGCGAGCACGACGTCGCCCGGGGCGGTGATCGCGGTGGCGAGGCTGGCCAGCCCCTCCTTCGATCCCATCGTCACCACGACTTCGGTCTCAGGGTTCAACTCGACCCCGAACCGTCGCCCGTAGTAATTCGCCTGCGCGCGGCGCAGTCCGGGAATGCCCTTCGACTGTGAATAGCCATGCGCGTCGGGCTTGCGTGTCACCTCGATCAGCTTCTCGATGACGTGCTCGGGCGGCGGCAGGTCGGGATTGCCCATGCCGAGATCGATGATGTCCTCGCCGCCCGCGCGCGCCGCCGCCCGCATCGCGTTGACTTCCGCGATCACGTACGGGGGCAGGCGCTTCATGCGATAGAAATCGTCGGACGGGTCGGTCATGGCAGTACCTTTCGCCGACGCATCTACAGCGAAGCGGCCCGTCGCGAAAGCTGACGTGGAACTGCGAATGCGCTACGCCCGTCTACAGGATCGAGGAGAGACCGCGCATGGCCGACGCACCCGAGCAGCCGACCCTGAAGGACATGCAGCATTGGACCTGGGTCCTCGGCCGTGCGCAGCAGATGATGATGGAGCAGGGCATCGCCGCGCTGCCGACCATACCCGGCTTCAACGATCCCGCCACGCTGGAGCGGGCCCGCGACTTCTGGACGGACAGTCTGACGCTGTGGCAGCGGTTTCTCGATCCCACCAGCGCGCCGCCGACCGCGGAAACCCCCGAACAGGCGCGCGACAAGCGGTTCAAGGATGCGGCGTGGCGGGAGAACCCGGTCTTCGACCTGATCCGTCAGAGCTACAACACGATCGCCGACCACATGCTGCGCGGCGTCGACGCGATCGACGGTATCGATCCGAAGCAGCGCGAGCAGCTCCGCTTCGCCACCCGCGGCTTCGTCGATGCGATGAGCCCGACCAACTTCGCGCTCACCAATCCGGCGGTGCTGGAGCGGACCGTCGAGACGCGCGGCGAGAATCTGCTCAAGGGGCTCCAGAACATGCTGGCGGACATGGGGCGCGGGCAGATGACGCACACCGACGGTTCCGCGTTCGAGGTCGGTCGCAACCTCGCCGCGACGCCGGGTCAGGTCGTCAAGCGCACCGACCTGTACGAACTCATCCAGTATAACCCGGCGACGAAGAAGGTGCTGGCGACGCCGCTGCTGATCTTCCCGCCGTGGATCAACCGCTTCTACATCCTCGATTTGACGCCGGAGAAGAGCTTCATCCGCTGGGCGGTGGAGCAGGGCATCACCGTGTTCATGGTATCGTGGAAGTCCGCCGACGCGACGATGAAGGACGTGATGTGGGACGATTACGTCGCCGCGCAGGTCGATGCGATCGACACCGTCCGCGATCTGCTCGACGTGCCCGCGGTCCACACCGTCGGCTATTGCGTCGCCGGCACCACGCTCGCCGCGACGCTGGCGGTGGAGACGGCGCGGGGCGGGGCGGACAAGGTCGCCAGCGCCACCTTCTTCACCGCGCAGGTCGATTTCTCCGGTGCTGGCGACCTCCAGCATTTCGTCGACGACGAGCAGTTGACAATGCTGGAGAAACTGTCGCCGGACGGGTTCCTCGACGGCCGCTACATGGCCGCGACCTTCAACGCGCTGCGCGGCCGCGACCTGATCTGGAACTACGTCACGAACAATTATCTGCTCGGCAAGGATTATGCGCCGTTCGACCTGCTCCACTGGAACGGCGACGCGACGAACCTGCCGGCGAAGTGGCATCTATCGTATCTGCGTGATCTGTACCGCGACAATTTGCTGGTGACGCCCGGCGCGCTGTCGGTCGGCGGCACCCCGATCGATCTCACGACGGTGACGACGCCGACCTATGTCCAGGCCGGGCGAGAGGATCATATCGCGCCTGCCGAAAGCGTCTGGAAACTGACGCATCATTTCGCCGGGCCGTTGCGCTTCGTGCTGGCGGGGTCGGGGCACATCGCCGGCGTCGTCAACCCGCCCTCCGCGGGCAAGTATCAATACTGGACCAACGACACGAAGACCGAGTCGCTGTCCGACTTCGTGGCGGGGGCGACCGAGACGAAGGGGAGTTGGTGGCCCGACTGGCTGGCCTGGCTGCGCGGCATCGATGACGCGGACGTGCCAGCCAAGGGCGCGCGCATTCCCGGCAAGGGAAAACTTGCTCCGCTGGAGCCGGCGCCCGGCCAATATGTTCGCACCAAATGACAATTTTGTTGCTGCACTGCACAATTTGTATTTGACAAATCTTCGTTAGGCCTCCATTTGTGCAGTGCAGCAATGGAGAGGTGCGGCATGGCGACGACTGGACGCAAGGCAGGTGGGCGTAAGCCGACTCCAGCTGGACCGGCACCCGTGGTGCCCGCGCTGAAGCGCGTCGACGGCCCGACTTCGGTGCCGCCCGCATTGTCGGCCACCAATACCGTCGAGGCACCGGAAGCCAATCCTGTTGTTGCCAAGCCCGCCGGGGCCCCCAGGGTTCCGGTAGCGGCTCCAAAGTCTCCCGTCTCGACTCCGGCCCCGATGCCTGCCGCGGCTCAGCCGGTCGCAGCCAAGTCCATCGCGCCGAAGTCGCCCGCGAAAGCCGCGACGGCCGCAGCGAAAGCCTCGGCACCTGCACCGGCGCCGAAGCCGGTCACCCCATCCGTCGCTGATGCCGTCAAGGCGGTGACAGCGCCGATCATCGAAGCCGTGGCGGCACCCGTCGCACCTGCTTCTCCCGCGCCCGCACCGGTCGCGACCACCCCAACGGCCGCACCGGCCGCCACTACCGAAGCAAAGGAACCCGTCATGGCTACCGTCATCGATAACGCGCAGAACGCCGCTCAGGACACCTCGGCCAAGGCCCAGGCCGTGTTCACCGATATGACCGAGCGCAGCAAGGGTGCGGTCGAAAAGGGCCAGAAGCTGTTCGCCGACGCCACCGAGTTCGGCAAGGGCAACGTCGAGGCGCTCGTCGAGTCGTCGAAGATCGCCGCCCGCGGCATCGAGACGATGAGCCAGGACGCCGTCGCCTACGCCAAGTCGTCGTTCGAACATGCTTCGGAAGCGATGAAGACGCTGTCGTCGGTCAAGTCGCCGGCCGAGTTCATGAAGCTGCAGGCCGACTACGCCCGCTCGGCGTTCGATGCGATGATGGCGCACACCTCGAAGTCGACCGAAGCGTCGCTGAAGCTGGCCGGCGAGGTCGCACAGCCGATCTCGAACCGCATCGCGGTCGCTGCCGAGAAGATCAAGGTCGCCGCGTAACTGGCACCTTGGCCGAGTTCGCCCGGCCTCTGAAACGAGGTCCGGGCTCGCCCGGCTGTGGAACGGGGCGGCGCAGCGATGCGCCGCCCTTTTTCGTGATCTCGTCCTGACGAGGAGTGATGCAGGTGCCGTTCCGTCGCATCGCGATGCACGGAACCCGATGTCGGGTCTTGCCCCGTGGCGGCGCGGTGCCATATCCCGCATTCCCATGCAGCGACTGATCGAAACCCCCCTCATGACGGCTGCCACGGCGACCTGGCCCGCACCTACCGGCGCATCCTTCGCGATGACGCCGACGATGGCCGAGCGCCGAGACAGCGATGGTGACGATACCGGGACGGGCATCGCTACCAAGACCCGCGCCAAGACGAAGCAGCCGACGCCCTACCGCGTGCTGATGCTGAACGACGACTACACGCCGATGGAGTTCGTCGTCCTCTGCCTCCAGCGCTTCTTCCGCATGGACATGGAAGAGGCAACACGCGTCATGCTCCACGTCCACCAGCGCGGCGTCGGCGTCTGCGGCGTCTTCTCCTACGAAGTTGCGGAAACCAAGGTCAGCCAGGTGATGGACTTCGCGCGCCAGAACCAGCACCCGCTCCAGTGCACGCTGGAGAAGGCGTAGGGCGCGTAGCCGCCTGATTTTTCAGGCTTCCCTCCCCGTCGAAAGGGGCTGGGTCAGGTACTCTGCGCTCTCGACGCCAAAACCTTTACTCCGCCGCCGGCAACCACCCCAGATTCGCCTGCGCATACCGGTCGACATAGCTCGCCGCCCGCACCAGCCGCTGCTCGTTCAGCAACGTGTAGCGGCCGCCGTCGCGTGCGATCAGCCCCTCTTCCTCCAACTGTCGGAGCATGCGGTTGACGTGGACCGCGGTCAGCCCGGTCGCGTCGCCGATCTCCTCCTGCGTGATACCGGGATGGAAGCTGTCCGCGATCGCCGGATCCCCTCGACGCAGACGGTTGCGGATGTCCAGCAGCAGCGCCGCCACCCGCGCCTTTGCCGAGGTTCGGCCGATCGCCGCCAGCCGGTCGGTCAGCGACACGCGCTTGATCTGGTCCAGCGCCATTATCGCGCTCGCCATTCGCGGATGATCCGCCAGCAGCTTGGCCAGCACCACCCGGTCGAACGAACCGACCACCACTTCGGTCAACGCCATCATCGTCTCCGGCGACGTCCCAAAGGCCAGCGCGGACATCGCCATCATGTCGCCGGGATACAGGAAGCGCAGGATCTGCCGCCGCCCATCGTGGAGCAGGACGTAGCTCATCATCATGCCCTGCTTCAGGACATAGAGTTCGGACAGGCGATCATTCTCGCTGATGAGGATCGCTCCGCGCCGCAGGCGGCGTTCCCGATCCTCCAACGCCGACAACGCGGCACGTTCGACGGGAGTCAAGGTGATCAGGTCGCCGAGACGGTCGGCGAAACAACTGTGCGGCACTAGAGACCAATCCCCCCGGTAATCGACCCAATTAGGCAAGAGGTCGGCGCGGATGCATTAAAGTCGATCAACCGTAGGGGGATCGGCGGAATTCTCACGATTTTCCGTGTGTTATGGCGGGGTGGAGAGCCGCCGCTGCGACGGACGGCCGCGCACCGCTCTTGCACCCCGCGCCGTGCGCGATAGAGCGTGACGGATGGACCGTATCCTGATCCGCGGCGGCAATCGCCTGTCCGGCCGCCTGCCCATTTCCGGCGCAAAGAACGCAGCCCTGACGCTGATGCCGTGCGCGCTGCTGACCGACGAGCCTTTGATCCTCTCGAACCTGCCGCGTCTCGCCGATGTCGACGGGTTCGGCCATCTGTTGAACCAGTTGGGCGCGTCGACCGCGGTCGAGGGTACGCGCCCCGACGAGTTCGGCCGCACGATGACGATCCACGCGAAGTCGCTGACCTCGACCGAGGCCCCGTACGACATCGTTCGCAAGATGCGCGCGTCGATCCTCGTGCTGGGGCCATTGCTCGGTCGCGGTGGGGAGGCGCGGGTGTCGCTGCCCGGCGGCTGCGCGATCGGCAATCGTCCGATCGATCTGCACCTGAAGGCGCTGGAGGCGATTGGCGCTGAGCTGGAGATGGCGGCAGGCTATGTGAAGGCGACCGCGCCCGGCGGCCGGCTGAAGGGCGGACGCTATCGCTTCCCCGTCGTGTCGGTCGGCGCGACCGAGAACGTCGTCATGGCGGCCTCGCTCGCCAGCGGCACCAGCGTGATCGAAAATGCCGCGCGCGAGCCGGAGATCGTCGACCTGTGCCGCTGCCTCGTCGCGATGGGCGCGTCGATCGACGGGATCGGAACCGAAACGCTGACGATCGAGGGCCGCGACCGGCTGCACGGCGCGACGTACCGCGTGATGCCCGACCGGATCGAGGCGGGTAGCTATGCCTGCGCCGCCGCCATCACCGGCGGCTCGCTGGAGCTGACGGGGGTCGATGCGGGCGACATGGGCGCGACGCTGTCGGCGCTGGCGGATGCGGGCGTGCTGATCCAGCTCAAGCCCGGATCGGTCTGCGTCTCCGCGCCCGATCCGCTGCGCCCGCTGACGCTGACGACCGCACCGTTCCCCGGCTTCGCGACGGACATGCAGGCGCAGTTCATGGCGATGCTGACGCTGGCTGACGGCGCGAGCGTGCTGACCGAGACGATCTTCGAGAACCGCTACATGCACGTACCCGAACTGGCGCGGATGGGTGCGGATATCCTCGTGCAGGGCCGGACCGCCGTGGTTCGCGGCGTCGGCAAGCTGACGGGCGCGCCCGTCATGGCCACCGACCTGCGCGCCTCGATGAGCCTGATCCTCGCCGGTCTCGCCGCCGAGGGCGAGACGCAGGTCAGCCGCATCTACCACCTCGACCGCGGCTACGAACGGCTGGAGGAAAAACTGTCCGCCGTTGGCGCCGACATCGAACGCGCCGAAGGCGGCTGACGGCTTCGTCCGCTCTCCCTTTTCTGAGAGTCTGTTTACACAAATGCAGCCGATGACCGCGGCCATCTCCCTCCCGATCATCGGCCGCATTACCCATCGGCGTCTTCACACTCAGACTGTCAGAAGCGAGATGGGTCAGGAAAGCAGGGGGGAGAAGAAGCGTCGGGTTACCCCTCGCCCGAACCCGGTTCGGCCATCTTGCGGTGCTGTTCCGCCAATACCACCGCTGGCGTGATGCCCGTCATCGCGCCTTGCAGCTTCGTCTTCCAGCCGGAGAAGATCGAAGCCTCGCCCTTGTTCATCGCGCTCCAGCCGTCGTTCGCGACGTCGACGGGATCGCTCTTGCTGTCCGACTGGCCGACCGAGGTGTCGAGCATGTCGGCGCGGTCGAAGAACTCGGTTTCGACGGGGCCGGGCTTCAGCGTGGTGATCGTCACGCCGTCCGCATCCTTGATTTCGTTGCGCAGCGCATCGGTAAAATAGTCGATGAACGACTTCGACGAGTTGTAGACCGCCTGGAACGAGCCGGGGATGTAGCCGGCGATCGATCCGGTCACCAGCACCTTGCCCTCGTTGCGCGCGACCATCGCCGGCAGGACTTTTTGCAGCAGGTAGATCGTGCCGACGATGTTGGTGTCGATCACCCGCTTCCAGTCTTCGACGCTCTGGTCGAGGAACGCGTGACCGAGGCCCTTGCCCGCATTCGCGCACAGCACGTTAATGCGGCGGCCGTTGGTGGCGGCCAAGAGCGCGTCGACACCCTCGAACGTCGACAGGTCCGCCTCTACCGGCGTGATCTCGGTGCCGAACTGGCGCAGGTCCTGCGCCGCCGCCTCGATCAGCGGCTCGTCGGCAACGATCAGCACATCGTAACCGTCTTTCGCGGCGAGCGTCGCCAGTTCGAAGCCGATGCCGGTCGAGGCACCCGTCACGATCGCGTATCTGTCAGCCATCATCAGTCTCCTGTCAGCATAGAGATCAAGCAGCGACCATGCCGGGCTTCAGCACGATCTTGGTCGTCTCGTTCTGCTCGTCGTGGAACATCTTGTAGCCCTTGGGCGCGTCGTTCAGCGGCATGCGATGGGAGATCAGGAACTCGGTCTCGATCTTCCCCTCCATGATCGCGTTGAGCAGGCCGGGCAGGTAATGCTGGACATGCGTCTGGCCGGTCTTCAGCGTCAGGCCCTTCTCCATAAACGCGCCGAGCGGGAACTTGTCGACGAAGCCACCGTACACCGCCGGCATCGACACGCGCCCGCCCTTACGACAGGCGATGATCGCCTGACGGATGGAATGGGGGCGATCGGTGCCGAGGAACAGCGACGCCTTCACCTGATCGACGACATTGTCGACGAACAGGCCGTGCGCCTCCAGCCCGACCGCATCGATGACGGCGTCGGGACCGATGCCGCCGGTCATCTCCATCAGCGCTTCGTAGGTCGCGCTTTCCTTGAAGTTCAGCGTTTCCGCGCCGAACCGCTTGGCGAGTTCCAGACGGTGCGGATAATGGTCGATGGCGATGACGCGCTCCGCGCCCATCAGGAACGCCGACTGTACCGCGAACAGCCCGACCGGGCCGCAGCCCCAGACGGCGACGGTATCGCCCGGTTCGATCTGCGCATATTCCGCTGCCTGCCAACCGGTGGGCAGGATGTCGCTGAGGAACAGGACCTTGTCGTCCTCGACGCCGTCGGGGATGACGATCGGGCCGACGTCGCTGAACGGCACGCGGACATATTCCGCCTGACCGCCGGCATAGCCGCCGGTCATGTGCGAATAGCCGAACAGGCCGGACATCTCCGTGCCGTACAGTTCGCGGGCGATATCCTGATTGTCCGCCGGCAGACCGTTGGGGCAGGCGGAATATTGATGCTTGCCGCAGTGATAGCATTCGCCGCACGCGATCGTGAACGGTACGACGACGCGCTGGCCCTTCTTCAGCGTGGATCTGGAGCCGACCTCGACCACCTCGCCCATGAACTCATGGCCGAGGATGTCGCCGGCCTGCATCGTCGGGATATAGCCGTCATAGAGGTGGAGGTCCGATCCGCAGATCGCGGTCGACGTGACCTTGATGATCGCGTCACGCGGATTGACGATCTCTGGATCGGGAACGTTGTCGATGCGGACGTCGTGTTTACCGTGCCAAGCGAGTGCTTTCACAGTCCCATCTCCTCGAACTGCTTGGGGTTCATCGCGGGGGTGGCTATCTCACCCGTCTCCAGCAATTGCTTGAAGCGGGTCAGATCGCGGCGGGCCTGAATCTTGGGCTCACGCTGGAACATCTTGGCAACAATCTTGCCGACGATGCCCGCTGGCGGGTCGTAGAGGATCGTCGCGCTGACGACCGTGCCGCGCTGGCCGGCATCACGAAAGTCTACGCGGCCGGAATTCGGTACGTCCGCGCCCTCCTCGCTGGTCCACGCCATGAAGGCGTTGTCAGCCTCATCGGTGACGCGGGCATCCCATTCGACCGTGCCGCCACCGGGAGCCTTCACCACCCAGTGCGAGCGCTGCCGATCGAGCACGTCGATACGGACGACGTTCTCCATAAAGCCGGGCAGGTTGGCGAAGTCGCGGAAATGGGCGAACACCTCCGCCACCGGCTTGCCGATCGTGACGGTGGCATTGGCGAAGCTGTCGCCCTGGCCCTCGGGTAACTGGCCCGCGGCATCGGCCGGCGCATCGCTGCGTTTGGAGGTATCGAGCGGCGCATCGTCGCTCTGCGGGTTCGCAAGGTCGGCCATCGGATTTCCCATGCTGATCTGGAACAGACAGGGTCGATAGCGCATGCGGTTGGTCGTGGGTTCCAAACGCGGCTACGATAAAACTAATCTTTCCAAATACTTGATTTCAATCAGTCGCAAGGTCGCGCGCAGGCAGGACAGGGTTGCCAAAGGGCGGCGAGCCGAAGTCGATGCGTGTGCGTTAAGACGGGCATCGATTGTTCTGGAGTCCCCAATGATCCGCGACCTTGCCGAGCTGGACCGTATCCGCGCCGAATGTCACACGCTGGTGACGAAGCGCTCGCTCGCGTCCGCGGGGGCGGCGGTGGTGCCGATCCCCGGTGCGGACATCGTCGCCGACATCGGCCTGCTGACCAACCTGCTGCCCGCGATCAGCACGAAGTTCGGGCTGAACCACGAACAGGTGCAAAAGATGGAGCCGAACATGGCGCAGCAGGTGCTTGTGCTCGCGACCAGTGCCGGCAACACGTTCATCGGCCGCATCGTCACGCGCAAGCTGGTGACGGCGGTGCTGCGCCGGATGGGCGTGCGGATCGCGACCGCGTCGGTGGCGAAGTTCGTGCCGTTCATCGGATCGGCGGTGGCGGCGACGATCAGCTTCGGTGCGATGAAGCTGGCCGGCGACGCGCATGTCGAGGATTGCTACCGCACCGCCCGCGCACTGATCGGCGAGCCTGTCGCGGGTGCACTACCGGCCAGGTGATCGAGCAGCCCTGCCGTGACTTCCGGCAGGGCGGCGGGGGCGAGATCGTGCGCCATCGCCTGCACAATCAGTAGCTTGGCCCCCTCGATCCGGCGCGCAAGGTCCTCGCCGTGCCCCAGCGGGATCAGCGGATCGACCGCGCCGTGGATCACGAGCGTCGGCGCGACGATATGCGTCAGCAGCACGGGACGTCCGGTATCGGCGATGATCGCCGCCAGTTGTCGCCGCCCGCCGACCGGGTAATGGCCGCGATCGACCGCGCGCGTCGCCTGTAGCGCCAGCGCCTCGACATCGCGCGCGGCTTCGGGATGGGAGATCAGCGCCAGCGTCGCCATCGTCGCCGCCACCGCCTCGTCGCGGCTGGGGGTCGCCGGCCAGCGCATCACCAGCCGCCGCATCAGCGCCGGGCTGGGCGGCGGCAGGCCGGGCGCGCCGCTGGACGACATGATCGTCGTCAGGCTTTCGACCCGTTCGCGCCAGCCGGCGGCGATATGCTGCGCGATCATCCCGCCCATCGACGCGCCGACGACATGCGCGCGCTCGACACCCAGCGCATCGAGCAGCGCGACCGCGTCCGCCGCCATGTCGCGCAACGTGTAGGCGAGCGGAAACGGCATCCGCAGCCGGCTCGCGCCCAACACCCACAAGGGATGCAGCGCCGGTGTTCCATCCAGCCGCGTCGACAGGCCCACGTCGCGATTGTCGTAGCGGACGACGCGGTAGCCGGCATCGACCAGCGCGGCGATCAGCGGATCGGGCCACGCGATCAACTGCGTCGCCAGTCCCATCACGAGCAGCACCACCGGTCCCCGCGGATCGCCGGCTTCCTCGTAATAGAGATCGACGTCATTGACGTGAACGGTGGGCACTCGGAGATTTCCTAAGGGTCGGGGCGGATGGCCCTACACCATTTCGTACCTCGAAGGGGAGTGCGCAGCACCGGAGGGGTGACCCCGCTAATCCTCCCCTACAAGGGGAGGTGGCGCGCAGCGACGGAGGGTAACCCGCTGTCGAGAGGGTGATACCCCTCCGTCAGGGCGTCGCCCTGCCATCGCCCCTTGCAGGGGACGATTTAGCGCCGCACGTCCAGCCCGCCTTCGTGGAAGGTCGCCAGTTCGCGGCGGGTGGTGAGGCTCTGGTCCCCCGGCGTCGCGTGCTTCAGCGCGGCGAGGGCGAGGCCGGTGCGCGCCGCCTCTTCCAGCCCGTGCGGCAGGCCGGCGAGTACGCCGCCCGCGAACGCGTCGCCGGTGCCGATCCGGTCGACGATGCCGGTGATCTCCACCTCGCCGGTCTCGACGGCCTCATCTTGTGTGTCGATGCGCGCGGACAGCGTGTTGTGGTCGGCGTTGCGGACGTGCCGCGTAGTCGTGGCGATGTAGCGCAAGCGGGGGAAGTGCTCGAACGCAGCCAGCGCCGCCGCGCGCCGCCGCTCCGGCCCTTCGCCGGGAAAGTCGCGGCCGAGCAGCAGCGCGATGTCGCGATGGCTGCCGAACATCAGGTCGCATCCCTCGATATGCCGCGCGAGGATGGGGGAGGGGGCGTCGCACCAGCGCGCCCACATGCTGGCGCGGAAATTGCCGTCGAACGACACCGGTACGCCCGCTTCGTTGGCTGCGGCGATTGCGCCGAGCGCGACCTCCACCATCTGCGGCCCGATCGCCGGGTTGATGCCCGAGAGGTGCAGCCGCCCCGCGCCCTGAAGCAAGGTCGGCCAGTCATAGGCGTCGGCGGGCGTCTCCGCGAACAGGCTGTTCTCCCGGTCGTAGACGATCGCCGACGCGCGCAGGCCGGCGCCGGGCGTGAGGAAATACAGGCCGAGCCGTCCGGCCGCGCGCCGCACCCGGCTCATATCCACGCCGTGCTTGCGCATCGCCTCCACCGCCGCATCGCCCAAGGCATCGTCGGGAGCAGCGGACACGATCGCACTCGGTATGCCGAGCCGCGCCAGCGCGACTGCCACGTTCGCCTCCGCTCCGCCGAAATTCGCGTCGAGCCGCGGTTCCTGGAACAGATGCCCCCGCCCCGGGGCGGACAGGCGCAGAAGCAGCTCGCCGAAGCACAGAACATGACCCGTCGATGCCATTCGGAACCCTCCCGCGTTGCCGTTATCGAGAGCCTGCCTATAACCGGGTCCGAGCGGCCTTGACAGCGCCGGTCACGACGTGCTGGTAGCGCTATCAGCGACGATAGTCGAGTGGAGGGGACATGATGGGCGACGTTGAGCCCGCGGTGATGCTACCGGCGGATTGGGAAACCGGACTTTTTCTCGGCCGCATCCAGACTGCCGACGGGCCGAGTCCGATCATCGTTCGGGACGGCGAGGTGCTCGACATGGCGCATGTCGCGCCGACCGTGTCGGCCCTGGTCGAGGCGGGGGACTTCTCCGGCGCGGGCGGCACGTCGCTCGGGCGGTTTGATCCGGCAGTTCACGATCTCCTCAGCCCGGTTGATCTTCAATGCATTAAGGCCTGCGGCGTCACCTTCGCGGTGTCGGCGCTGGAGCGCGTGATCGAAGAGCGTGCGCGCGGCGACTGGGCGGCGGCGGCGGCGATCCGCAGCCGGCTGGAAGAGAGCATGGGCGGGTCGATCCGTGCGGTCGTGCCCGGCTCCCCCGAAGCGGCGGCGCTAAAGGCGGCGCTGATCGAGGACGGCCTGTGGTCGCAATATCTGGAGGTCGCGATCGGCCCCGATGCGGAGGTTTTCACCAAGGCACCGGTACTGGCGACGGTCGGTGCGGGCACGGAGATCGGCATCCGCTCCGATTCGGGCTGGAACAACCCGGAACCGGAGATCGCGCTGCTGGTCGACAGCCGCGGCAACACGGTCGGCGCGATGCTCGGCAACGACGTGAACCTGCGCGATTTCGAGGGGCGGTCGGCGCTGCTGCTTGGCAAGGCCAAGGACAACAATGCGTCCTGCGCACTGGGACCGCTGGTCCGCATCTTCGACAGCAGCTTCACGATCGACGATGTGCGGCAGGCGGAGGTCGGGCTGCGGATCGAGGGGGAGGATGGCTATGTCCTCGAAGGGCGCAGCAACATGGCGGAGATCAGCCGCGATCCGCTGGAGCTGGTGAAGCAAACGCTGAGCGAACACCAGTATCCCGACGGGTTCGTGCTGTTTCTCGGCACGCTGTTCGCGCCGGTGCAGGACCGCGACGAGCCGGGCCGCGGCTTTACGCATAAGGTCGGCGACGTGGTCGCGATCGACAGCACCCGGCTCGGGCGGCTGGAGAACCGCGTCGTCACCTCCGCCGATGCCGCGCCGTGGACGGTCGGGATCGGCGCCTTCTACCGTAACCTCGCCGAACGTGGCCTGCTCGCATGAACCGTGCGGTCTATCCCAGCCTGCGCGACAAGCGCGTCGTCATCACCGGCGGCGCGACTGGCATCGGTGCGGGGCTGGTCGAGGCGTTTGCGGGGCAGGGGGCGCGGGTCGCGTTCCTCGATATCGATGTCGAGGCGGGCGAGGCACTGGCCGCGCGGCTGGACGGCACCATCTTTTCTGGCTGCGACCTGCGCGATCTCGACGCGCTGAAGACGACGCTGGACAGGTTTGCGGCGCAGCTCGGCGGCGTCGACATCCTCATCAACAACGCCGCGCGCGACGACCGTCATAGAATCGAGGAGGTCACGCCCGCCTATTGGGATGAGCGGATGGCGACCAACCTGCGCCACCTGTTCTTCGCGGCACAGGCGGTCGTGCCGGCTATGAAGGCGGCGGGCGGCGGTGCGATCGTCAATTTCGGATCGATCAGCTGGCATCTCGGCCTGCCGGACCTCGTCCTCTACCAGACCGCGAAGGCCGCGATCGAGGGGCTGACGCGCAGTCTGGCGCGCGATCTGGGTCGCGACAACATCCGCGTCACCACGATCGTGCCCGGCAACGTCCAGACGCCGCGGCAGGAGAGATGGTACACGCCGGAGGGCGAGGCGGAGATCGTGGCGGCGCAGTGCCTCGACGGGCGTATCCAGCCGGTCGACGTCGCTGCGCTGGCGCTGTTCCTCGCGTCCGACGACGCGCGGATGTGCACGGGACATGATTATTTCGTCGATGCGGGGTGGCGCTGACATGGTGCAATCGGTCCTGAACGTCGGTGCCACGCTGGGGGAGGGGCCGGTCTGGATCGGTGACCACCTGTGGTTCGTCGATATCAAGGCGCACCGCGTCTATCGCTTCGATCCGAAGACGGGTGAGAGCCGCCACTGGGAAGCGCCCGATCAGGTCGGCTGGGTGTTGCCGGCCGAGGGCGGCGGTATGATCGTCGGCGTCAAGACCGGGCTGCACCGCTTCGATCCGGCGACTGGTAAATTCACGCTGCTCCACGATCCGGAGCCATCGCTGCCCGGCAACCGCCTGAACGATGCGGCGACGGACAGCACCGGTCGCCTGTGGTTCGGCAGCATGGACGATGGCGAGGCGAAGCCGACCGGGCGGCTGTATCGCTGTACCGGTGGCGTGTGCCTCGACACCGGATTGCCGCCGGTGACGATCACCAACGGCCCGGCGATCACCCGCGACGCGCGCACCTTGTATCATACCGATACGGGTGGCCGGACGATCTGGCGCGTGGCGGTCGATGCGGACGGCACGCTGTCGAAGCCGGAGGTGTTCGTCACGATCGAGGACGGCGCCGGCTATCCCGACGGATCGGTCTGCGACGCCGAGGATCACGTCTGGGTCGGCCTGTACGCCGGCCACGGCATCCGCCGTTACGACCCGGCGGGCAAGCTGGTCCAGACGGTGGAGTTCCCGGTCGCGAACGTCACCAAAATGGCGTTCGGCGGGCCGGACCTGCGCACGGCGTACGCGACGACGGCGCGCAAGGGGCTGGATGCCGAGGCGCTGAAAGGTCAGCCGTTGGCAGGCAATGTGTTCGCCTTCGACCCCGGCGTCGCGGGCGTGCCGGTGACACCGGCGAAAATCTAGAACGAAACAACGACAACGAAAAAACAGATCAGGAGCGGGACGGATGACGAGGGACGTGGGCGATCAGCGCGTAAACATCGGCTTTATCGCCGCCATCGTCGCGGTGGCGACGATCGGCGGCTTCATGTTCGGGTATGACTCGGGCGTCATCAACGGCACCCAGAAGGGGCTGGAGGCGGCGTTCGATCTCGGCAAGCTGGGGATCGGCGTCAATGTCGGCGCGATCCTGATCGGGTCGTCGATCGGTGCGTTCGGCGCGGGCCGTCTGGCGGACCGGATCGGTCGGCGCGGCGTGATGATGCTGTCGGCGATCCTGTTCCTCGCCAGCGCGTTGCTGGCTGGTGCGGCGAGCAGCTCCGCGATCTTCATCTTCGCGCGCATCATCGGCGGTCTGGGCGTCGGCGCGGCGAGCGTCATCTCCCCCGTCTACATCTCCGAAGTCACGCCGGCGTCGATCCGGGGGCGGCTGTCGTCGGTACAGCAGGTGATGATCATCTCCGGCCTGACCGGCGCGTTCGTCGCGAACTTCGCGCTGGCGCGCTATGCCGGCGGCTCCACCGCGGACTTCTGGCTGGGGTACGAGGCGTGGCGCTGGATGTTCTGGCTTCAGGCGATTCCGGCCGCGATCTACCTGTGCGCCTTGCTCATCATCCCGGAAAGCCCACGCTATCTCGTTGCCAAGGGTCGCGATGCCGAGGCGCATGTCGTGCTGACGCGCCTGTTTGGATCGGACGAGGCAAACCGCAAGGTCGCCGAGATCCGCGGCTCGCTGGCCGCCGACCACCACAAGCCCAAGCTGTCCGATCTGGTCGACAAGACGACCGGCAAGATTCGCCCGATCCTGTGGGCGGGCATCGGCCTCGCCGTGTTCCAGCAGCTCGTCGGCATCAACGTCGTCTTCTATTACGGCGCGACCCTGTGGGAAGCGGTCGGCTTCACCGAGGACAATGCGCTCCAGATCAACATCCTGTCGGGCGTGCTATCGATCGGCGCATGCCTGTTCACGATCGCGACCGTCGACCGGATCGGCCGCAAGCCGCTGTTGCTGGTCGGATCGGCCGGCATGGCGGTGACGCTGGCGGTGGTCGCCTGGGCGTTCTCCACCGCGGTCACCGATGCGGCGGGGGCGGTCAGCCTGCCGGGTAACAACGGCATCATCGCTCTGGTCGCGGCGAACCTCTACGTCATCTTCTTCAACGCCAGCTGGGGCCCCGTCATGTGGGTGATGCTGGGCGAGATGTTCCCGAACCAGATTCGCGGTTCCGGGCTGGCGGTGTCGGGCTTCGCACAGTGGATCGCGAACGCCGCGATCTCCGTCAGCTTCCCGGCGCTGGCGGTGTCGCCGGGGTTGGCGGTGACGTATTTCGGCTATGCGTTCTTTGCGGCCGTATCGTTCTTCTTCGTGCGGGCGATGGTCAACGAGACGCGCGGTCGCGAGCTGGAGGACATGCAGGGCTGATCCGGATACCGGGCCTGCTGCTGGGCAGGCCCGGTGCTCCTCAGCGGCGGCCGAAGCCGCTGCGGCGGCGGGCGATCATCGGGCGGAAGCGAATACCCAGGCAGATGATCGTCGGCCAGAACAGCGTGTTGACGATGTCGAGCGTGGTGTCCGGCCAGCGCCACGACCCGAATTGCAGCCGGTCCATGATTTCGTTGAAGCCCTCGGCGACGATCACCACCGACAGCGGCACGAAGCTGCCGAGCGAGCGTCGCGTCACGACCCGTGCCAGCATGAGCACCGCCATTCCGGCGTGGATATGCAGGATCGTGTCGGGCAAACCGGTACCGTCACCGATCCAGTCGATGAACTGATGCCAAAGGCCCGGCAGGCTGTGGGGCCCCGGTTGGTCCACCCAGTGAACGGCGTCGCGCGGTGTCATGGGCGCGGACCTAACCGCGTTGCGGTCAAAGCGCCACGTGGCGCGGTGCAAGTCGGCGGATATCGAGCACGTTCACGCCCGCCAGCCGGACCTCTCCCAGCTGCCGGTCGCCGGTTTCCACCAGGATCCCGTCGGCGGTGGAGCGGACCGTGCGCCACATCACTTCGCGCGCGACGAGGCCGCGGCCCAGCCGTTTGACCGCCGCGACGCGCCCGTCGCCGCTGACCGCCAGCGCGCCGCCGCCATCCGCACCGACGACCGCACCGGTCACGGCGAAACCCTGCAACGTCGCTTCGCAGGCTGCGGCGGCATCCTCCGGGCTGCCGATCCGGTTCGGCCGGCGGGTGCGCACGAACAGTACCGCGCCGATCACCAGCGCGATCAACACCCCCGCCGCGGCGACGATCTGGACGGTGCTGACGCTGCCCGCCAAGCCGGCGATCATTCCGCCTTCGGCCCCGACAGCGCGTCGAGCATCGGCCGGATGCCCGACAGGTCGTATCCCGCGCCGGCCGCCTGCGTGGTCAGCAGCCCCGGATCGCGGCCCGCCTTCGCGGCCGCCAGTGCCCACAGATTGCAGCTTCGCGTCCCCGACCGGCAGTAGGCGAGCACGGGGCCGTCCGCCGCCGTCAGTGCCGCCGCCATGGCATCGAGCTGCGGATGGGAGAAGCCGGCGGCCGTCACCGGGATCGCAGTGTAGCCCAGCCCGGCCGCCTCAGCCGCCGCACGCAACGCCTCGCCCGCGGGCTGGCCGGACTCCTCGTCGTCGGGACGGTTGTTGACGATCGCGACATACCCCGCGGCCTTGATCGCGGGAACATCCTCGGGGCGGATCTGGGGGGCGACGGCGAACGCGTCGTTGAGCGGGCGGATCATGGTCTGCTCCTATCGGATCGAAGGGCCGCCGTCAGCCCTTCGTCGACGATATGGCACGCCGCGGCGCGGCGAACATCATTCCGGATCGGGACGGCGACGCGGGGTTGCTGGATTGACGGCAACTTACTTTTGGCGCTTGTAAGGACGACGATCTGGAGGGGGGAAATCTCATGGAAGACGATGACGAGCTCGACATGGCTCCGTCGGGCAACTGGTCCGCGATGAACAGTGTCTTCAAGTATGGCGGCGGCAATACTCTCGACAGTCGTGTTCTACATGGCCATGTTTCCAAGGCCATGGCGGGTTTGTCCGTCGCTACTTCGGCGGTCGGGCAAGCCCATAACCTGACGATGGTCGGGGTTGCCGGCGCTGCCGTCCTGGGAGCCGGGACAGCGGGCGTAGGCCTCGGGGTGGCAGGTATCGCGATGTCGGCGGTCGGTATCGGCACGTCGATCGTATCCGGGATCAAGACCCATGCGCATATCGATGCGCTGGAGGGATTGCAGATGCGCGGCTCCATGAAGCACCATTGCAACTGCAAGACCCGCGACTACGGCGACCAGATGTCGCTCGATCACGACACCATCTTCAACACGGTACTGCCGTACGTCATCGCCAAGAAAAAGGCGAAGCGGGTCAAGAAGGGCTTTGGCGCGACCGGCCTTTCCATGGGCACCAACGTGCATCGGCTGGGGAAGGCAATCTACAAGTCGGTGAAGGGCACCAAGGGCAAGAACCGTAGCTTCTATGCCGAAATCCTCGCGCGCCACGCGGTCACGCACGAATGCGATCTGGTCGCGGGGATCGTGTCGGAACTCTACACGGGTCAGGACTATCTCGCGATCCGCGCCATGAGGTCCGATCAGGCGGCGCTGCTGATCGCGGCGAAGATGAAGTCGGTCTAGGCCGGGCTTTCCCCGCCCCCTTGAGGGCGAGAGGGGAGAGCCTCTCCGCAAAGGGCTTTTTACGGAGAGGCTCTACCGCGACCCGTGAGCCCGCTCCCCGCGGATCACCCGGCGTCGCGGATCACTTGCAGGAACGCATCGCCATAGGCGTCCAGCTTGCGCGCGCCGATGCCTGACAGCAGCGACAGCGCCGCCCGGCTGTTCGGCCGTTGTGCCGCCATATCGCGCAGCGTGGAATCGTGAAAGATCACATAGGGCGGCACCCCCGCCTCCTTCGCCAGATCGCGGCGGCAGGCACGCAGCGCCTCGAAAAGCGGATTATCGGCCGCATTCGCCGCCACGGGTGTACCGCGCCGCCGTCGCTCGCGCTTGGGCGGCACGATGACGGACAGCGCCGCCTCGCCTTTCAGCAGCGGCTTGGCGCCCGGCCCGAACTCCAGCCCGCCATGCGCGTTCGTGCGCAGCGCGTCGCGCAGCAGCAGCGCGCGCACCACCGGCTTGACCAGCGCCGCCTCGTCGGCGGTCGCGATGCCCCACACCGACAGCGCCTCGTGCCCGTTGGTCAGGCTGCGCTCGGTCGACTGGCCGAGCAGCACCTGCTCGATATAGCCCGCGCCGAACAGCTGCCCGGTGCGGAACACCGCCGACAGGAACTTGCGTGCGGTTTCCGTCGCATCGACCGCATCGCTCGACCCCAGGCAATTGTCGCAATTGCCGCAGTCCTCGGTGGGGTTCTCTCCGAAATGCTTCAGCAGGATGCGGCGGCGACAGCCTCCCGTCTCGACCAGAGCGCCCAGCGCGGCGAGGCGGGTCTGCTCGCCCGCCTGACGCTCCGGCTCGACCTCTCCGATCCGCTGGCGGGCGCGGGCGAAATCCTCCGCCCCCCAGAACAGGTGCGCGACCGAGGGATCGCCGTCGCGCCCGGCGCGGCCAGTTTCCTGATAATAGGCCTCGATCGATTTCGGCAGGCCGGCATGCGCGACGAAGCGCACGTCAGGCTTGTCGATCCCCATCCCGAACGCGACCGTGGCACAGATGACCATGTCCTCGCTCGCGACGAAATCCGCCTGGTTGCGCGCGCGGATCGCCGGGTCGAGGCCGGCGTGATAGGCACGTGTCGGCCGGCCGGTGCGCGCCAATTGCTCCGCCAGCTTTTCGGTCGCGGCGCGGGTCTGCGCGTAAACGATGCCGGGGCCGGGATTGGCGGCGATTAGGTCGGCGATCTGCCGCGCAATCGTGTCGCGGGCGGAGATGCTGTAGCGGATATTCGGTCGGTCGAAGCCTGACACGATCATCCCGTCCGTGGGGATGCCGAGCTGCTTGGCGATGTCCGCCCGCGTGTGCGCGTCGGCGGTCGCGGTCAGCGCCAGCCGCGGCACTTCCGGAAACGCCTCCATCAACGGGCCGAGCAGGCGATAGTCCGGGCGGAAGTCGTGCCCCCATTCGCTGACGCAATGCGCTTCGTCGATGGCGAACAGCGACAGCTTTGTCTGCATCAGCAGGTCGCGGAAATGCGTGCCCGACGCCCGCTCCGGCGCGACGTAGAGCAGGTCCAGCTCCCCCGCCTTCAGCCGGGCGATCGTCTCTGCGCGGTTCTCGTCCACCGATGTCAGCGTCGCGGCGCGGATGCCGACAGCCGTCGCGGCCCGCAACTGGTCGTGCATCAGCGCGATCAGCGGCGACACCACGACGCACGTCCCCTCCAGCATGACGGACGGCAGTTGATAGCAGAGCGACTTGCCCGCGCCGGTCGGCATCACCGCCAGCGTCCGCTCACCCGCGAGCACGCGCTCCACCACGTCCGCCTGGACGCCGCGAAACGCGGGGAAGCCGAAAACCTTGCTGAGAATGGGGAGGGGATCGAGCATCGTCGTCGGCGCATGTAGCGACGCTGGGCCACTGGGTCGAGGTTTCCGGCCGGCTTTCCGCTGCGGGTTGAACCCGGTACGGCAGAGGGGCATCTAGTCCGCATGAACGAAGTACGCGACAACCGGGCCGAACAGGAATTCACGCTGGAGGTGGACGGCGAGCGCGCCGTCGCCGCCTATCAACTCTATGGCGACGAGATCGTCTTCACCCACACCGTCGTGTCCCCCGCGATCGAGGGACGCGGCGTCGGCAGCCGCCTGATCCGCGTCGCGCTCGACAGCGCCCGCGACCGGGGGCTGAAGGTCGTGCCGCAGTGTCCGTTCGTCGCGGATTTCATCCGCAAGCATCCGGGCTATCGGGATCTGTTGGCGTAAGGCGGCCCACGATCAGAGCGCCAGCGCCCCCTGTCGGTGGCGCAGCGCAGCCATCCGATCGGTCAGCCGCATCTTCTGCTCGGCCTTCTCGCGTGCCGTCGCGGACATCATGTCTACCAGCCGTTCCAGACCGTCGATGTCGACGACTTTCACGAATTCCTTGTTCTTGTTGACGAAGACCACCGATGTCTTGTCCTGACCAAGCAATTCGATGACGTTGGACAGGGTACCCGTGCTTCGCGAGTCCCAGATCATCAGCCCGTAATCCGCTGACTCCGCCATCGCGATGTCCTTGGCCGTGAACCAGCGCCGGGTGCCGGACGGTGCATCCGGATAGATGTGCTCGACCGGCCATTCGCCAACGTTGTTGCGCGGTGCGTCGCCGCTGCAAAAGACCGTCACCGCCCGTGCGCCGCGGTCCGCCAGCACGCGCTGGATCGCGGTGTCCGCACCGTCCGCGTCGCCGACGACGATCGCCAGGTCGCGTTCGACGGCCTTTCCAATCCGCTCGCAGATCGCCGGATGCAGCCGGCTGATGGCGATCGATCCGGCGATGAATACGGTTTCGCGTTTCGGCATCGTCATCTCCAAGTCAGCACCGCGGCGTAGATTTTGCCAATCTTTCCCGATCTCCTCAACGCCGTGCAAGCCGCATCGAGAGACGCTCCGGAGTGGATCAGATCGTCGACCAGCAGGATGTCGAACGGCCCGGGTCCCACACCAGCGGCATTCGTCGAGAACGCGGCGGTGAGAACGGCATCCTTCTCCTGACGGGTGTTGAGGTTCTTGATCTGCGATGTCGAACTTTTTAGCAGGAAGCCAGCGTTCACCGGGCGGCCAGTTGCTTGCCCACCTCAACGGCCAGTTCCGTCACCGGCTGGCGTGGCCGCACGTTCGATGCGGCCATCGGAACGATGAAGTCAATCTTCCCGAAGGACCTTTTGACGCCGCGTGAGAGTTCGATCGCCAGCGGTACGATGTTGCCCCATTGTAACTTGTACTTCAGCAAGTACAAAGCTTCGCCAACATCCGTGCGGAGCGTCTCGTATTGAGGATGCCCGTGTTCGTTCGTGCCGACATGGGTGCTAGACACCGAATGCTTGTCGAGAACGAACCCCTTGTCCCAGTTGCCGGTAATCGTCTTCGGGTTGATCTTCATGCCTTCTCCCTCTCGGGATCAGGATGATGGCCGGTCCGACCACGCTCAAATCGAAGCTGCTCCGTTTCGGAGCTATTACTCGGCCGCCAGCGCCTCGTCGCGCTCGCGGGCCTGACGTGCCCACATCTCCGCGTACAGCCCGCCGCGCCGCAGCAGTTCGGCGTGCGTGCCGCGCTCCGCCACCCGGCCACGGTCGAGCACCGCGATCTGGTCGGCGTCGACCACCGTCGACAGGCGGTGCGCGATGACGATGGTCGTACGACCACGCTCCACCGCCTCCAGCGTCGCGAGGATGTCCGCTTCGGTGCGGCTGTCGAGCGCGCTGGTCGCTTCGTCCAGGATCAGGATCGGCGGGTTCTTCAGCAGCGTGCGGGCAATCGCCACGCGCTGTTTCTCGCCACCCGACAGCTTCAGGCCGCGCTCGCCCACTCGGGTGTCGTAGCCGTCCGGCTGGCGTTCGATGAAGCCGGCGATCGCCGCGCCCTCGGCGGCGCGCGCGACCTCGTCCGGGCCGGCACCCTCGCGGCCATAGGCGATATTGTAGCCGATCGTGTCGTTGAACAATACGGTGTCCTGCGGCACGATGCCGATCGCCGCACGCAAGGACGCCTGAGTCACCGCGGCGATATCCTGACCGTCGATCGTGATTCGCCCGGTGCCGACATCGTAGAACCGGTACAAGAGCCGCGCGAGCGTGGACTTGCCCGCGCCCGAGGGGCCGACCACCGCCAGCGTCGTGCCGGCGGGGACGTCGATGTCGAGGCCGTCGAGGATCGGCCGCCCCTTGTCATAGCCGAAGCCGACCCCCTCGAACCGGACATGCCCGCGCGCCACGTTCAGCGGCGTCGCGTCGGGCGCGTCGGTCACGTCGGCGGGCGTATCGACCAGTGCGAACATGCTCGCCATGTCGATCACGCCCTGACGGATCGTGCGATAGACCATGCCGAGCAGGTCGAGCGGGCGGAACAGCTGCGCCAGCAGCGTCGACACGAACACCACGTCGCCGGCCGAGAACGCGCCCCGGCTCCAGCCCCAGGCGACATAGGCCATGCCGCCGCCTAGCATCAGGTTGGTGATGAGCGCCTGACCGATATTAAGCCACGCCAGCGAGTTTTCGGACTTCGTAGCGGCCTTGGCATAGGCGTCGACGGCACGCTCGTACCGGCGCGCCTCGCGCTCTTCCGCGCCGAAATACTTCACCGTCTCGAAGTTCAGCAGCGAGTCGACCGCGTGTGCGACCGCGCCGGTGTCGAGGTCGTTCATCTGCGTGCGCAGCGCGTTGCGCCAGTCGGTGACGACGCGCGTGAACCAGATATAGACGACGACCATCGCCACCGTCGCCGCGACCAGCCACGGGCCGAAGCTGTACCAGAAGATGCCGAGCACCAGTGCCAGTTCGAGGATCGTCGGCGCAATGTTGAACAGGATGAAGTACAGCATCGTGTCGATGCTCTTCGTCCCGCGCTCGACCACCTTGGTGACCGCGCCGGTGCGGCGTTCGAGGTGGAAGCGTAGCGACAGCGCGTGCAGATGCCGGAACACATCCGCCGCCAGCCGCCGCGTCGCGTCCTGCCCGACGCGCTCGAACACAGCATTGCGCAGATTGTCGAACAGCGTCGTGGAAAAGCGGGATGCGGCGTAGGCGATGACCAGCAGGATGACGATCGTCGCCAATCCCCGGTCGCCGACTGCCATCCGATCGACCGCGTATTTCAGAGTATAGGCGGCACCGAACACCTGCACCAGCTTGGAGCAGACGACGAGCAGCATCGCGCCGACGATGCGCGCACGCAGCATCGGCTCCCCCGCCGGCCACAGATACGGCAGGAAACGGCGGAGGGTGGGGATCAGCGGCTGGTCTGAACTGGCGGTCGGAGCGGAGGGCGGCATTGCGTCCGTATGTCGTGCGCCCGAGCCTCGCGCGCAACTCCCCGGGCGTTAACCATCATGTCAAGCGCCGTCCGACCTTCGATGGAACCCGTTCGCCGCATCATCGGTTGAATAGGACAGGATGGGAGACGCGTAATGACTCCGATGTTCTTCGTAATGGCGATCCTTGGCTGCGGTGACGGTCACACCGAGTGCACCGAGGCGCGCATCGTGCCGTCCCGCTATGCGACAATGGCGCAGTGCCGTGCCGCGTTGCCCTACCAGCTCGCCCGCAACACCGACGTGCCCTTCCCGATGATCGGTGCCGACTGCCGCCGCTCGGGTGCGCAAATCGTCAAGACCGACGCCCGGACGCCCAAGGGTTGATCAGCCCCCCGACGCCGTCCGCCACGCCGCGGCAATCTCATCCAGCGTGTCGGCAGTGTCCCGGAATGGCTGCGGATCATGGCCGATCGACGCGTTGACGATCGTCCGCCGCGCACCGGCATACATCCGCGCCAGCGTCTTCGACACGTCGCCGCCCCGTTCGAAATCCAGCCCAGATTCCAGCGCGAACAGGATCGCGGTCGCGCGGGTCACGCGGTCGCTCTTGACCCGGTACTGCTGCTGTTCGGCGGCATAGGCAGCGGCGCGCAACGCGGCGACTAGCTCACTGTACAGCAATTGCACGAGGGCAGGGCCGGTCGCCGCCTGCGCCGTACGGCCGGCGGCGTCGATCTCGCGGTATGTGGACCAAGGGTCGCGGAGCAGGGTGGAAGCATAGGCCATTTCAGCTGCTCTTGTTCCAGGCGGCGATTTGGTTGGTCATGAACGCCTGCGTCGCCTTGTAGGCGGCGACGCGCGCATCCATCGCGGCATACTGCTTGGTCAGGCGGTCCGACGCGGCAGTCGAAAGATCGCTGATCTTGGATTGCGCCGTGCTCAGGTCCGTTTGTTGCTTGGTGTATCGGGTCGCCGCCGCATCCAGTCCGCCGGTCTTGTTCGTCAGCCGCGTCGCGATGGCGGAGAATGCCGCGGCCAGGCCGCCGCCGCTCGCCCCGGTTCCGTCCGCGAACAGCGCCTCGACCCCCGCCGGATCGGCGAGCATCGCCCTGTTCAGGCGGGCGGTGTCGACGCTCAGCGAACCGTCGCGATTGGTCGACACGCCGATATCGGCCAGCGTCTGCGGCCCGTTCGTGGTCGATGTCGCCAGCTTCGTCGTGGTCAGCGTCGACAGCGAGCGCGCGATGGCGGTCGCGCTGCTGTCGTTCTTCAGCGTGCCGGTGTTGATGTTGGTTTCGTCGCGAACCATGCTCAACAGCTGGTTGAACGTCTCGACGAAGTCGCTGAGGCCCTGGCTGATCGCGCTGGTCGGCGCACTGGCCCCGAGCGTCACGGGTGTCGAGGAGGTGGAAACCAGGTTCAGCTTCACCCCGTCGATCAGGTCGTCGATCGTGTTGCTCGGCCGGCTGAACCGCGCGCCGTCCATCACCACGACGGCATTCTTCGCGGTAGTGCCGACCGTCGCGCCGCCCGAACCGCCGCCGACGCCCAGCGTCGTGAGGTCGGCCTGCGCACCGTCGGTGCTGGTCTGGTCCACGGCAATCTCGAACGCCTGATCGGCTCCTGATGCGCCCTTGATCGTCAGGCGCTGGCCGGTGCCGTCATTGACGAGTTGCGTCTGGAGGCCGGTGTCCTTCGTGATCTGCTTGGCAATGTCGGCCAGCGTCGCGCCATCGGCGACCGTGATATCGACCGTCCTGCTCGGCGCCAGCGTACCGGATGCGTCGTAGGCGCCGATCGCGACGGTCAACTTGCCGCCCTTGAACCCCTGCGTCGCGGCGACCGGCGTATTGGTGGTGGCGGCCTGCGCCTGCGCCAGCGTTTCGACGGTGATGCTCGCGGACAGTTTCGGGGACACCGCGCCGCCGGTCTTGGTCGTGGCGGTCAGGATGCTGCTGTTGGAGCTTTGCGGCGCGGTCGCCAGCGTGCCGCCTTTCACCAGCGACTTCAGCGCGCTGTCGAAGCCGCTGACGGCGCTCTTCAGCTTCGCCACGCCGCTGATCTGCGCGGTCAGCGTCTCGCTCTTGCTGGTCAGTTGCGCGGTCTTGGCGGCGAACTGTGCCTGCACCAGGCTGGCGACCAGCGCCTTGGTATCGACGCCGGTGCCGACGCCCAGCGAACTGGCGAGGGAGGCGGTGGCGCTCGTGCCGCTGGTCGCTGTCGTCGTGGCCATCTGCCGCTCCTTCGTTCATTCCGGTAAACGACCGATGACCGGTCGGCTTTAGGATTGTTTGTTGCCGTGCTCGTCGAAACGGGCGCTCGGCGGCACATCGATCCGTGGTTGCGGTGCACCCCCCGCCGCCGCGTTCAGGCCGAAGACGAAGGCGAGCACGGCGGCGATCGCGACATACAGGTCGTCGCGCACCTCCTGCCCCTCGCGGCTGGTATAATAGACGGCGCGGGCGAGCGCCGGATATTCCAGGATCGGCACCTGCGCGGTGCCGGCGAACTCGCGGATCGCCAGCGCCAGTGCGCCGCGACCTTTGGCGACCACCACCGGCACCTGATCGCGCCCCCGGTCGTAGCGGAGGGCGACCGCGAAGTGGGTCGGGTTGGTCAGGATGACGTGCGCCTCCGCCACTGCGGCCCGCGCGCCGCCGGACAGCATCGCACGCTGGCGCGCGCGCATATGGCCCTTCGCTTCCGCATTGCCCTCGCTATCCTTGTGCTCGTCCTTGATCTCCTGCTTCGTCATCTTCAGCTTGCTCAGCCGCTGGATGATCTGGATCGGGATATCGATGCCGGCGATTGCGAAAAGGCCCAGCGCCATCGCGATCAGGATGCCGGTGAAGGTACCCCCGACCTGACCCAGCGCGTCCTGAAGGTTGGACGACGACAGCCCCAGCGTCGACCTGGACGCCTTCATCAGCATGTAGCCGCCGATGCTGCCGAGCAGGATGACCTTGAGCAGCGATTTGCCCAATTCGATCCAGCCATTCATGCCGAAGATGCGCTTCAGGCCGGCGGCGGGGCTGATGCGGCTGAATTTGGGAGCCATCAGCGCGCCGTTGAAGCCGACATGGCCCAGCATCATGCCGCTGACGATTGCCGCGGCGACGCTGACCGCGAACAGCGACGCCATCGGCATCGCCAGCCGCCAGCCGGCCTCGGCCAGCGGTCGCCAGGGCGAGAATTCCTCGACATCGCCGCGCCCGAACTGGAAGCTGGCGGCCATCACCTCCTTGCAGGCAGCGAGCAGGGCGGGGCCCATGAACACCACCCACGCGACGCCGGCCAGCACGACGAACGCGGTCGCCAGATCGCGGGAGCGCAGGACGTTGCCGTCCTCGACCGCCTTTTCCTGGCGGCGTTGGGTTGGGGCTTCTGTCTTTTCGCCGCCCTCCGACATCAGCCGAGCACCAGCGTCTGCACCGCGCCCAGGCTCTCGGAGATGATGATGAGCATGTAGTCGCCCATCGCCGGGAAGGCGATCGCCAGCGCGATAACGCCGACCGCGAGGCTGGCGGGCATGCCGACGGAGAACAGGTTGAGGGCCGGGGCCGCGCGGCTCATCATGCCGACGACGATGTTGAGGCAGAGCAGCAGGAACCCGACGGGCAACGCCAGCAACAGCCCGGCGAGGAACGCATAGCCGCCGAAGAACGCGATCGCCTTGATCTTCTCCGCACCCAGCCATGCCTGACCGGGGGGTAGCGCGTCATAGCTCTTCACCAGCATGTCGACGAGCACCAGATGCCCGTCCAGCGACAGGAACAACAGCGTCAGCATGACGGAGAAGAACTGGCCCAGCGCCGGCGTCGACTTGCCGTTCTGCGGATCGATCGAGGAGGCGAAGCCGATGCCCATCGATCCGCCGATGATCTCGCTCGCGATCAGCGGTCCGGCGAACGCGACCTGAAGGATGAAGCCCATCGAGAACCCGACCAGCGCCTCGGCCGCGACCGAGACGAAGGTGGTGACGGAAAAGACGGAGGGCGGCGGCACGATCGGATGCGCGGCGAGGACGAGGATGCCGATCGCGCCGGTCAGCGACACGCGCACCACCAGCGGCAACGCCACCGCGCCGAACACGGGGGCCGCGATGAACGCAGCCCCGATCCGCACCATGACGAAGATCAGCGCCCAGAGCTGCGGCTCGATGGCGAGGCCGAATCCTAGCACGGCGCGGCCTGCGAGAGCGCGCACGTTGCGCGCCACGCGGGCAAGCCCGGCCGGCGTCGGCAGGGCCGAGGACCGACGGCGCGGCTTTGCCGCGGCGCTACAACGCTGTGGACGGGAGGCCCGCCGCGGCAAAGCCGCGTCGTCGGACGGGTGCTGCGCCCCGCCGGCCGGGCTTCCACCCCGGCGTGCGCCGGACGCGCGGGCGTGGCCGCGCTGGCGCTGCGCCTCACTTCACCAGATCCGGGATGCGCTCGAACATCGCGACGGTGAAGTCGCTGAGCAGGCCGAGGATCAGGCTGCCGAAGATCAGGATCGACACCGCCACCACGACCAGCTTGGGCACGAAGGTCAGCGTCTGTTCGTTGATCGACGTCGCCGCCTGCACCATGCCCAGAATCAGGCCCGCGAGCAGCGCCGGCACCAGAATGGGCGCGCTGGCCAGCGCCAGCACCCACATCGTCTGGTTCGCGATCGTGAGGAAGTAATCGGCGTCCATGTCTCGGCGGTCCGCAATCACGAGGGTTGTTCAGGCGCTCCCCAGAAGGGGAGGAGGAGTGGCTAGACCGCGAACGAGTTCGCCAGACTGCCCATCGTCAGTGCCCAGCCATCGACCAGCACGAACAGCAGCAGTTTGAACGGCAGCGAGATGATCGTCGGCGACAGCATCGCCATGCCCAGCGCCATCAGCACGGTCGCCACGACGAGATCGATGACGATGAAGGGCAGGAAGACGAGGAACCCGATCTGGAACGCGGTCTTCAGTTCCGACGTGATGTAGGCGGGCAGCAGGATCGCGAACGGGATGTCCTTGGGGCTGGCAAACGGACCCGCCTTCGCCATGCCGGCGAACATCGTCACGTCCTTGACCCGCGTCTGCTTCGTCATGAAGTCGTGCAGCGGCGCACCGGCGGTCTGGATCATCTGCGTGCCGGCAAGCTGCCCGGCGGCATAGGGCTGGATCGCGGTCGTGTTGATCTGCGAGATCGTCGGCGCCATCACGAACAGCGACAGGAAGAGCGACAGGCCGACGAGCACCTGATTGGGCGGAGTCTGTTGAAGCCCTAACGCCTGACGCAGGACCGACAGGACGATGATGATCCGCGTGAAGCTGGTCATCATCAACAGGATGCCGGGTAGGATCGTCAGCAGGCCCATGATGATGAGCACTTGCAGCGACAGCGACAGCGGGGCCGACTGGCCCTGCTGGCCGCCGAGCTGGCCGAGCGCGCGGTCGACGGCGTCGCCGACACCCGGAGCGGGCGCTGCGGCCGGGGCGGCGGCCGGCGCCGCCTGTGCCAGCGCCGGGGCCGACACGATCATCGCCAGCAGGATCGCGAGCACGATCCACAACAGCGTCCCGCGCGGGGCCTTCAGCGAAACCGCGAGGCTCACCGGATCGCTCCCGTCCTGATCGGGGCCGGAACGGTCTGGGCGGCGTCGATCTTGTCGACCAATGTCACGCCACCGCGCGCGACCGAGACGAGCAGGTTCCTGCCTTCGAACTCCAGCACCGCGAGGCGCACGCCGGGGGAGATCATCATCGTCTCCCTGACCGCGATCAGCCGCGTGGCGGACTTGCCGGGCATCCGCGTCTCCAGCTTGCGCCAGAGATAGAGGCAGCCGATCATCAGGCCGCAGACCAGCGGCAGCAGGACGACCAGTTTCAGGATATAGGACCAGAGCATCGTGGATCAGCCGCGCTTGTCGGGGGAAACCAGTTCGGTCATCCGAACGCCGAACCGATCGCCGACCGTCACGACTTCGCCGCGTCCGATCAGCGTGCCGTTGACGAACACGTCGAGCAGCTCGTTGGCCTGACGATCGAGCTCGATGACGCTGCCTTCGCCCAGCGCGAGCAGTTCGCGCAGCGTCAGGTTGGTCGAACCGATCTCCACGGTGAGCTTCACGTCGACGTCCTGAAGCAGCCGGAAATTGGCGGCGACGGCGCTGTCGACGGGGAAGCCGCCGGTCATGTCGTTCATTGGTCGGATCCTTCGGGAAAGGCGAGGCTGGTGAGGCGGATGGCGGCGCGGCCGTTGGACGTGCCGACGGTGCCGCAGCCGAGACGGTCGCGGCCGACCATCACGGGAACGTCGGCGTTGATCGAGATCGGGATGACGTCGCCGGGCTTCAGGTCCATCAGCTTCGTCAGCGCCACCACCGGCTCGGCGAGCACGGAGCGAACGGGAAAGCGAACGGCCATGGTCGCGCGGGTCAGGTTGTTGCGCCAGACGGGATCGGGCTCGGCCTTGTCGAGCACCTTGCCGGTCAGCGTCGCACCGTGCGGCTTCAGCGCCGCGACGGGGTACAGGATGTCGACGAACTGCGGCTGCGCGTCGCCCGCGGCGATGCCGAAACGGGTGACGATGACGGCGTCGTCTGGATCGATGTCGGCATTCGCCTCGGTCCGCTCCGCCTGGAACGCGACGCGGGTCAGGGGTTCCCACGCGGCGGCGAGCGGCGTGGCGATCGCGCGCGCGATCCGTTGTGCCATCGCTTCCGCGGCCGGAGAGAATTCGGTCGGCAGCGGCTGCGAGACTGCGCCCGATCCGCCGAAGAACAGGTCGAGCAGTTCGAGCACGAACCGCCCCTCGGCCACGCACCACGCCTTGCCGCCGTTCGCGCCGGCCGACGGAGACATGGAGAGCGGAGCCCAGGCGGTCAGCGCGTCGCCGCGCTCCACCCGGTAGTCGCCGAACCGCTGGACGCTGAGCGGCTCCGCCCAGCAGCGGATTTCCTGGCGCAGCAGCTGCTCCCAGACCGGGCGCAGCGTACGTGCCAGCCGCGCCGACAGATGTTGCAGCGTATTGAGGTCGCCGAACGGATTCAGCTTCGCCGCGCCCAGCACCGTCTCCCGCGCGGGCTCGCGCTCGCGGGTGCGTCGATCGGATGTTGGCGGGGCGTTAACCATGCCTCACTGAACAACGAAACTGGTAAAGTAAACGTTACGAATGCCTCCAAATCCCTCTTTTTGCTCCAGCGTGTCGTTGATTGCCTTCACCAGTTTGGCTTGAAGCTGGCGCTTCCCCTCGGTGCTGAAAACCTGTTCCTCGGTGGTGTCGCCCAGCGCCATCAGGATCGCCGAGCGTACCGCGATGTCGTTGGTCTTCAGGTTGGTGATGACCTTGTCGTCATAGGGCGTCGACACCGCGACGCCGACCTGGACGAAGTGCACCGAATCACGAAGGTTGGAGGTGAAATCCTTCTCCATCGCGAAATAATTGGACGCGAACTTCTCGCCGCCCTCGCCTTCGGGCGTGGGCTTGCCGGCATGCGCGGTTGACGCGCCTTCCTCGCCTTCGCCGCCGCCGTGGCCGCCGCCTTCACCCCCCTCGGCACCCTCGCCGGCCTGCTTCTGCTCGCTTTTCGGGACGAGCTTGGGCTTGTCCGGGTCTTCATGCTCCGCCTTCGCGTCGTGACTGCCGCCGATCATGCCAGATTGCGCCGCATAGACGCCCGCGCCGACGCCGCCGCCGACCAGCACCAACAGGCCGACGACTCCGATCAACAGCTTCTTCTTGCCGCCCTTCTTCTTGGCGGGCGCGGCGTCTTCCTTGGCTTCGCTCATGGTTCGAACTCCCGAAAATTATGCGATGCGGCCGTCGCCGGTTTCGTCGGCACTGGTCGTCGCGGTGAAACTGTTCCGGCGCACCGGCTGGGCGGGGGACTGATGGGGCTGTTGCTGCTGGCGCTGCTGGCTTTGCCCCGCATCGGTACCGACGGAGGTCTGCCCCAGCTTCAGGCCGCGCGCTTCCGCGGCTTCCGCAAGTCGCGGCTGCGCCTCCTGAAGCAAGGCGCGCGTCTGCGGCTGATCGGCGGCGAAATGGACGTGCAGCGTGTCGCCGTCCTGCCGCACGCCGATGTCGATCCCGCCGAGCGCGTCGGGCACCAGCCGGATGCGGGTGTCGGCGGCGTTCGCGGCATCCGCGACGGCATCGCGCAACGCCTCGATATGCGCGACCATCGCATGCGGCCATCGCTGGTCCGTCATGTCCAGGCTGGGCTGGTTGCCCGCCTGGGTCGCGGCCACCGCCAGCCGCTCGGCCGGCGCGGTCGTCGCTGCAAGCGCCTCGCTGCCGAGCGTCAGGATGCGATCCTCGCGCTCGCTGCGCTGCGCCGCCAGCTTGGCGGCACCGAAGACGACGCCGGCGGCGGCTGTGGTGCCGACCGGCGCGGGCGACAGATAGGGCGCTGAAGCCGACCGCACGGTGTCGGCGCGGGTCTCGATCGCAGGCTTGTCGATCGTACGAGCGGCGACCGGTACCTCTGCTACCGTCACGGGTGCGGTGACGAGCGGAGGAGCGGCCGCAGCCGGCGCCGCCGCGATCATGGGCGCGACGCCGGTGGTGATCGGCGGGACCTGAAGCGGTGAAGCCGCCGGTGTCGGTGCCGGCGTAGCCGAAGGTGCGGGGATTGCAGCGGGCGGTGTTGCGAGGACTGGTGCCTCATCGCGCGCTCTAGCGGGTGCCGGGCGAGATGTGGCGACGGTGATCGTTGCAGGCGCGGTGATCGTGGCGTTCATCGCAGCCGCCATTGTTGCGACCTCGTCGCGCGGCGGCGTCGGTGCGACGCCGGCGGGCGCCTTTGGTGCAGGCTGCTGGACCAGGGCGCCGGCGATCGGGACTGCCGCCGCCAGTGCGACGATCGGCGGCGAGACGGGTAGCATGTGGGCTTCGGACGTGGCGGGATTCACGGCATTCTCGGCAGGTGCCGCAACCGTGCTCGGTTTCGCCGCATCGACCGGCAAAGGTGCTGCGTCTACCGGCGCATATTCCACGATCGGAAGCGATCGCGGGAGCGTCATCGTCGGTGATGCGTCGAGAGCGACGGATATCTGCTCGGTCGCCGGTGGCTTGACCACGACGGAGTCGGCGGTTGCCGGTGACGAAGCAGCAGGCGCTGCGACCGGCTTGGACGGGGGCACAGGCATCCCGGCGGGCCGCAGCTGCGCGGTCGCAGCCCTATCCTGCTTGACGCCCACGTGGCTCGATACGTCGATCGGCGCGCTGGCCGAGGCGAAAGGCGGCGCAACCTCGGTGACGGGCAGGGTCGCTGGCGACATGTCCGTCGGGGTCGGCGTCGGCGTCGGTGTCAGGGTCGGCAAGACGGGGGCGGACGATACGATCGGCGCGGCGATGTCGGCGCCGACGGGCGCCGGGTCGCTCGGTGGCGCTTCGGTCGGTCCCCCGGAGTCGGCATCGACAGGCGACGTGCCTGGCTTCGACGGCGGCGGCGTATGCGCCGCCGCGACAGCAGCGGCCGCGACCGGGAGGTCATCCTCCTCCTGTTTCACGGGCATGTCGACATCGACATAGATGATCTCGACCGGCAGCGGGAATTCCTCCGCGACGGTGGGCCGCGGCGCGGAGACGGGCGGGGTGAGGATGGTGGGCGGCACGAACGGCTTGCCACTCGCCGGCGGCATGAGCGGTGGCGTGAGAATGTCGGGCAGGATCGCTGGCGTATCCGCCTGCGGCTGCGGGGCTGCGGTCGGAGCCTCGATCGGTACGGCAGTCGGCGGCGTCAAGATGACAGGTGCAACGGCGGGAGCACCGGCGACCGGTGGGGAGGCAGGGTTTGCCGGCGCTGGCGCGGGCGGCGTGTCCGATCGCGGAGCCTTGACGGGCAGCGGGACCTTCGGTGTCGGCATCAGCACCGGTCGCGGATCGCCTGGCGCAACCGGCTTCAAACCCAGCGGCTTGTCGATGATCAGCCCGCACGAGATGGGTTCGTCGTCTGCTGCGTCCGATGTGGGCTGCGGCATCGACGAGGTCAGGGCCACGGGCAGACTTCCGCGTGGCGAAGCGTCGCCTGCGGGCGGCAGTGCCGGCGATACGCCCGGCATCGGCAAGCCCTTGCCGGTCGCGGCATTCGGCTGCCGATCGTCGGCCGATCCGGCGACCATCATTGCGGGGAGGTTCGGCATCGACGCGCCGGGCGTCACGTCGCCGCCCACGTCGATGCCCGGCAGCGTGAACACACCGCCCCCGTTCACCGCGACCGGCGCACCGGGAGCGGCAGCGCCCGGCGAAACGGCGAGGCGGAGCGTGGCGGCAGTGGACTGGATCATGACGTGGCAGTGTCCCGAACTATTCAGGACCCGATCAGCAAGGACCGTGCCGTTTTCCCCGCGGGATGCCCGGCGCGTCTTCCAGCGCGCGCATTTCCTTCATCGTGGCGGCTTGGCGCGCGCGCTCCATCAGCTTCTCGACGGCGCTCTGATCTCGCTTCGCAGCGCGCGTGGCCTCCGTCGCGGCATCGGCGCGGCGCTCGGCCATCTCGACACGCGTAAAAGCGGCGTCGGCGGTCTTTTGCAGGCGCTCGCGGTAATAGGCGGCGGCGGACAGGCTGTGCGCGCCCGTCGCCTGCGTCGTCGGGGCGACCGCGTCGACCAGTGCGGAGATACGCTGCGTCAGTTGATGCTCGCTCGCGAGCGCTTCTGCATGCCGGACCTCGTCCGCGCGCGCCAGCCCGAGCTGGAGCGTGCGGACCCGGTGCAGCCGCGCCAGCATCTTCGACTTGTCGGCGCTCATGCGTCAGGGCTCACGGGGTGCCGAACACGCCGACCAGTTCGGCGGCGGCGTCGCCCAGCGACACCGTCTCCTCCGGGTCCTGCCGAATATAGTCGGTGACGGCGGGGTGGTAGGCGATGGCGGCGTCGATCGCCGGATCGGTGCCGGCCCGGTATGCGCCCATTAGCACCAGATCGCGGTTCTCTTCATAGGTCGCCAAATGCCGGCGCAGGACTCGCGCGGCGGCGAGGTGGTCGTGCCCGGCGATGTCGGTCATCACGCGGCTGACCGAGGGGCCGACGTTGATCGCGGGATAGACGCCGCGCTCCGCCAGCGCACGGCTGAGCACGATATGCCCGTCGAGGATCGAGCGAGCCGAGTCGACCACCGGATCGTTGCCGTCGTCGCCGTCCGCCAGCACGGTGTAGATCGCGGTGATCGCGCCCGTTCCGTGCGCGTCGGTGCCGGCGCGCTCGATCAAATTCGGCAGCATCGCGATCGCTGAGGGGGGATAGCCGCGTGCCGATGCCGGCTCGCCGAGCGCCAGCCCGATCTCGCGACCGGCATGAGCGACGCGGGTCAGCGAATCCATGATGAGCAGCACGTTCTTGCCCTGCGCGCGGAAATACTCCGCGATGGCATGCGTGCGCAGCGCGCCGCGGATCCGCAGCACGGGCGAGTGGTTGGCGGGTACAGCAACGACGACCGAACGCTTGCGCGCCTCACCCGCGACCTTGGTATCGAGGAAGTCGGCGACTTCGCGGCTACGCTCGCCGATCAGCCCGATGACGATCACGTCGGCCTTGGCGGCGCGGACCATCATGCCGAGCAGCACCGACTTGCCGACGCCGGAGCCGGCCATGATGCCGATGCGCTGGCCTTTGCCGACCGTCAGCAACCCGTTGATCGCGCGGACGCCGACATCGAGCGGCTCCAGCACGCGGCCACGGTCCAGCGGTCCCTGCAACTTGCCCGCCAGCGGCCAGGTCTGCGCGCCGCGAATCGGGCCCAGCCCGTCGATCGGCTTGCCAGCGCCATCGACCACGCGGCCCAGCATCGCGTCGCCGACCTCCGCCTCGCCGGCAGCACCGAGCGGCCGCACCAGCGCCTTCGGCAATAGCGGCGCGGGGCCGCCCAGATTCATCAGCAGTGTGCGCTCGCCGCGAAAGCCGATGACTTCCGCCTCCACCGTGTCGCCAACCATACAGACGGTGCCGACCGGCAACGACAGCCCGACCGCCTCCATCAACAGGCCGTCGCACGACATCAGCCGGCCCGACACCTTGGCGGTGGGGCGGAAATCGGCATTGGCGAGCGTGTCGAGGTAATCGGCGGCGAAGCGGTTCAGCATGCGACGGCACCCTGCGGGAGCGGCACGCGATCGATCGCGTCGGTCAATTGCTCCAGCCACAGACCGGGTCCGTCCTCGACTATCGTCGAGGCGCTTTCGAGGACGAAGCTGCCGCGCGCGACATGCGCGTCCCCGACCGCAAAGATGGTCGCGGGCAGGCGCCCCTCCAGCAGTGTGACATCGTCCGGGTGGACGCGCAGCATCGCGGACTCCTGAGCATCGGCCAGCATCCTGGCAGCGACCTCGACCCGCGCACTCAGGCGATCGGCGGCGACGCCGACATCGCCGACGACACGAGTGACGAGCAGCATGACGGTCTGGCGAAGCTGCGTGGCGATCGCGGCGCGGTCGATACGATCTGTGGAAAGTTGCCCGGCGATGCCCTGGATCAACGCGGCATCTCGGTCGCGCTCGGCCCCCGCCAGCGCCGTGGCGTCGGCCAGCCCCTCTGCATAGCCTTCCGCCCGCGCGGCGGCGACGGGGTCGACGAACGGCTGCTCCACAGCGGGTGCGCATGCATCGAGCGGGTTCCAGCCCGCGGTGGGGTTGCTGCCCGGATTGGCGGGCGAGAAGTGGCGCGGCATCCCTGCGCCCGCCGCCGCGATCCGGTCGCGCGGGTCGGACGGCGCGAAGCCTCCCGGCGGGGAGAAGGCCGCCTGCAACAGGCCGGCTGCGACCTCGTGCCGCGCGGCGAACCCCGCGACGAAGCCGCCCGAAGGCTGGAAATCAGACATAGTCGTCCTCGCCTGCGCCCATCATGATCGTGCCGTCCTTGGCCAGCGTGCGGGCGACGGCGATCATCGCCTTCTGCGCCTCAAGCACCTCGGCCAGCTTCATCGGGCCGCGCGATTCCATCTCGTCGCGGATACCGTCCGCGGCGCGGGCCGACATGCAGCCCAGGAAGCGTGCCCGGATCGCCTCGTCCACGCCCTTCAGCGACTTGACCAGCACTTCGCCGTCGACGTTGCGGATCAGCGTCGCGAGGTTCTTGTCGTCCATCTCCAGCAGGTTGTCGAAGACGAACAGCGCCTCCTCGATCTGCTTGGCGACGTCGCGGTCGATCTTGAACAGCTTGGGCATGACCCTCTGCTCGGTCGCCTTGCGCGCGCCCGACAGGATCTTCGCCGCCTCGCGTGCGCCGCCCAGCATCACCGTCGAGCTGCTGCCGCCGGTCCGCCGCGACAACACGTCCTTCAGCGTCTCGACCGCATCGGGCGTGATCGGGCCCAGCTTGGCGATGCGGTGCAGGATGTCGGGCTGGGCCACCTCCGGCATCAACTCCAGCACCTGACCGCCGATCGCGGGGTCGAGATTGGCAATGACGACGGCGGCGATCTGCGGATGCTCCTTCTCGATCATCGACGCGATCTCGTTCGGCTCCATCCAGTCGAGCAGTTCCAGCTCGCACGCCGCCTCGGGTGGGGTAATGCGCGCCAACACGCTCTCCGCCTTCTCGGGGCCGAGCGCACGGTTCATCACCGCCTCGATCTGCGGACCCGGATCGAAGGTGATGCCGGTCCGGTCGCGGGCGCGACCGACGAAATCGTCGAGGACATGCTCGACCTCCTCCTCGGACACGTCGGCGACGGCGAACATCGCGCTGCCCAGCTGGCGAACCTCGTCCGGCTCCAGTTTTTGAAGGATCGCTGCGGCCTCTTCCTCGCCGACGATCATCATTAGTACGGCAGCGCGTTCGATCCCGGTATAGCTGCGGGGTGGTGCCCCGGCGGCGGCTTCGCTCACTTCGCGTCCGCCTTGATCATGTCGCGTACGGCCAACGCGGCGCGGGCGGGATTGTCCCGCGTGAAGCCGCGCACCGCACCGATCCGCTCGTCATAGCCGCGTGAATTCTCCATCTGGTCGAGGCTGACGGGGGCGGTGACAACGGGCACGCCGTCCGGACCGACCGTGGTCACGCCCGCACCAAGGGCACCAAGCGGGGCGCCGGTCTGCGCGGCACCCGGCATCGCATCCTCGCGCTTCTTCATCAGCGACTTGGCGAGCGGGCGCACGCCGAGCAGCAGCACCAGCAGCACGATGACGACCGCGGTGACGTTGCGCGCCACCATCGGCAGCCACGCATTGTCGTACCAGGCGGGAGCTACGACCGCGTCGGTCGCGCCGGCGAACTTCTTGCTGATGACGGTGACCTGATCCTGACGGTTGGCATCATAGCCGACCGCACTCTTCACCAGATCGGTGATCTGCGTGATCTCCATCGCGGTCCGCCGACCCTTGTCGGGCTCGCGCAGGACGACGGCGACGGACAGGCGCTTGATCGATCCCGGCGCAGCGCGCGTGACGGAGACTTCGCGGCCCAGATCATAGGCGCGCTGGTAGCTGTCCGACTGTTTCGCGGCGTCCGGGGCGGGGCCGCCGGCGACCGGCTGCGGTCCACCACTCGCGCCGACCGCAGGCGTCGGGACCTGCAAGGTCGAGGCGGGCGGCGGCGTGTTCGAAAGCGCGCCGGGAATGCCGCCGGGGGCCTGACCACCGGACGCCTGATTGCCCGTCCAGTTGCCGGTTTCGGCGCGCAACGCGCCCTGCTTCTCGTAGCTTTCGCGCGTCGCCTGCGTCTCGTCGAGATTGACGTCGGCCTGCACCTCGGCGCTGAAATTGCCCGCGCCGAGCAGCGGCGTCAGCAACTGCGTCAGTTGCTGGCGGTATTTGTCCTCGACCCGGTTCTGCACGTCGAGGCGCTCGTCGCCCGCCGCGCCGAGCGCGTCGCGCCCGCCCGGCTTGGTCAGAAGCGCGCCCGCCTGATCGACGATCGTCACCGAATCGGGCTTCATCCCCGGCACTGACGAGGCAACGAGGTTGATGATCGACGACACCTGCGCGTCGGACAGCGAGCGGCCGGCGTTGAGCTTGACGATCACCGACGCGGTCGGCTCCGCCTTGTCGCGGACGAATACCGATGCCTCGGGTGTCGCGAGATGAACGCGCGCCTCGGCGACCGCGTCGATGTCCTGGATCGATCGGGCCAACTCGGTCTCGCGCGCCTGACGCAGCCGCTCGCCCTCTACCGCACGGCTGACGCCCATCGGCAGCTGGTCCAGGATCGCGTAGCCGCCGGGGGCCGCCTTGGGCAGCCCCTGCGATGCCAGTAGCATCCGCGCCTTGCTGTACGCGTCTTCGTCGACGGTGATCGCGCCGGTGCCGTCGTCGACATGCGCGGTGATGCTCGCCTGTTCCAGACTCTGCACGACCGCGGCCTTGTCCGCATCGGCGAGACCGGAGAACAAGGTCTTCTGCGGCGGCGTCGACAGGCTGGTCCATGCCAGCGCGGCGGCACCGATCAGGCCGACCATCAGCGCCATCGGCGCGGTCCGGCGCACGGCCGGCTGCGCCATGACGCCCTGGATCTGGCGAAGGGGATTGGCGAACCGTTCCGGGCCGCCGGCGGTGGTGGTGGTGAGGGCGGTGCTCATGGCTTAAACCGGCATGCTCATGATGTCCTTGTAGGCGGACAGCAGTTTGTTTCGGACCTGCAGCGTGGCTTCGAAGCCGACGCTGGCCTGCTGACGGGCGAGCATCACCTTGGCGATGTCGACCGTCTCGCCGCGCTCGTAGCTTTCGGAGAGTTTCGCGGCCTGATTCTGGCCGTCGTTGACGCTCTTCAGCGCCCCCTCCAGCGTGTCGGCGAAGCTGGTCGGCTTCGCTTCCGTCGCGGCGGTCGGGGCCGGCGCGGCGCTGGCGCGGGCAAGCGCCTGATTGCGTTCGAGGATCTGGGCGCGAAGCTGCATCACGCGGTCGATGCCGCCGACGCCGCCGACCGGACCGACGCTCACGAGTTGACCACCCGGGCGAGATCCTCACCCTGTTCGCGCGCCTTGGCGAGGCGATAGCGCAGCGTGCGTTCGGAGATACCGAGCCGCTTTGCCGTTTCGATCCGGCTGCCGCCGCACGCCTTCAGCGTCTCGCGGATCGCCGCGAACTCGCTCATCTGCACGACGTTGCCCAAGGTGGATGGCGATGTCGCCTCAACCGGCGTCGCCGCCTGCGCTGGCGCAGTTGCCGGCTGAAAGGTGAAGGCGACGCGGCGGTCGAACACGATGTGCTCGGCCTCGATCGTCGCACCGCCGGCGAACAGCAGCGCGCGCTGGATCACGTTCTCCAGCTCGCGGACGTTGCCCGGCCAGTCGTGCTGGACCAGCGCCTCGATTGCCCGGTGCGTCGGCCACGGCACGACGGCGCGCGTGCCGGCATGGCGCAGGATCATCGTCGCGGCCAGCGCCGGAATATCCTGCGGACGATCGGCGAGCGACCGCGTCGTCAGTGGGAAGACGGCGAGGCGGTAATAGAGATCGGCGCGGAAGCGGCCTGCGGCGACTTCGGACTGGAGGTCGCGGTTGGCGCAGGCGACGACGCGCACGTCGATCGGCTGCGGCACGGACGCACCGATCGGCACCACTTCGCGTTCCTGCAACACGCGCAGCAGCTTGGCCTGAAGCGACAGCGGCATCTCCGCGATCTCGTCGAGCAGGATCGTGCCCCCCTCGGCGGCACGGAAGAAACCTTCGCCACCCGACGACGCGCCGGTGAACGCGCCCTTCTGGTGACCGAACAGCAACGCCTCCAGCATCGACTCGGGCAGCGCGGCGCAGTTGATCGCGATGAAGGGCTTGGCGGCGCGGGTCGATCCCATGTGGATCGCGCGTGCCAGCACTTCCTTGCCGGTGCCGGTGGGGCCGTTGATGAGGACGGTGATGTCCGCCTGCGCCACCCGTTCGGCCAGCGCGAACAGCGCCAGCGTCTCCGGATCGGCGGCGGTCGGCATCTCCGGCCCGCCGACCAGCGCGCGGACCATCGCGGAACCCACCGCGGCATCGTTGGCGTCGAAGGTCACGCGGTGCGGCGCACCGTCGCGACCCGGCACCACGGACGGACCTTCGCCCGGTGTCGGCTCGGCGAGGATCACGGTGCGCGCGGGAGCCGGAGCGGCCTCCCCGGCGCAGACCATGAACAGGTCGCCCGGCAAGGGCTGGCCGGTTTCGAACGAGCCGATACCGAACCCCTGCGCGCGCAACGACGACAGCAGCGCGTAGCGGGTCTGGGTGACGGCGGCAGACGGAAAAATCGAACGCAAGGCTGAATACCCCCTGGAATGCTGAAGCTTTGCGCCCGGTTCGGTAAACGCGGAGTAAACACCTTGCCGGGGGCGGCAGATATTTTCCGGGCGCGCGCGAGCGTGTCGTACGCGGGGTTCATCCTACGGGCGCGGGCACACCGGTGAGGGCGCCAATCCGCCGCCGAAAGCTATTTCGCGACCGCTCATTTTTTCCGCTTAAGTCGCGGCCTTCCCTGTCGTTCCTTGCTGTGACGGCTCGGCCCTCCGCTCTGGGGGCGGCGGGGAAGCCGTAGACCAACGGAGACAGATGATGACCGTTATCGCGACCAACACCTCGGCAATGCGCGCTGCCAACGCTTCGATGAGCGCGTCCTCCGCGCTGTCGACGGCGATGGAGCGCCTCTCGACCGGCAAGCGTATCAATTCGGCCAAGGACGACGCCGCCGGCCTGGCGATCTCGAACCGCATGGCGAGCCAGGCGCGCAGCATGGCGATGGCCGTGCGCAACGCCAACGACGGCATGAGCCTGGCGCAGACCGCGGAAGGCGCGCTCGGCGAGGTCACCTCGATGCTGCAGCGTATGAAGGAGCTGGCCACCCAGTCGGCCACCGGCACGCTGCGCGACTCGGATCGCACCGCTCTGCAGGCCGAGATGTCGCAGCTGACCAGCGAAATCGCCAATGTCAGCAAGACCACCACCTTCAACGGCGTCAAGCTGCTCGACGGCAGCGCCAGCACGATCAAGCTCCAGACCGGCATCAACTCCGGCGAGACGATCGACATGAAGATGGTCAAGGCGACCAGCGCCGACCTGGGTCTTCAGGCGCAGGTGACGAGCACAGTCGTGACCGCTGCCCTGGGTGCAGGCGATTTGCAGATCAACGGCGGCGCCGACATCATCGCAGCGTCGGCCAACGCCAGCTTGGTCGCCACGGCGGTCAATGCACAGAGCAGCACGACCCGCGTCTCGGCGACGGCAGAAAACTCGATGACCGTCGCCGTTGGTGCGGTCGCCAGCTCCGGCGCGCTGACGATCAACGGCCTGTCCGTTACGCTCAGCCCGGCCGAAAGCAACGCAGAGGCGTTGGCCGCCAAGATCAACCAGGTGTCGGGTTCGGGTGGCAACATCGTCGCCAGCACCGAGAGCGGTCGACTGAAGCTGACCGCCAAGGACGGCACCAACATCACGCTCGGCGGCACGACCACCGGCCTGTCCGATGCCAAGGGCATCGACAATGCCAGCCTGGCCTCGGTCACGACGGCGGCGGTCGGTCGCGTCACCCTGACGGCGGAGCCGGGCGCGGCGCTGAACATCACCGGCACGGGCACGGCCGATGCGGGCCTGACGGTCGGCAGCACGTCGGCGGTGTCGATTGGTAGCCAGACCGGTGCCTCGGCAGCGATGGCGGTGATCGATGCGGCGCTCGACAAAATCTCCGCGGGTCGCGGCGATCTGGGTGCGGTGCAGAACCGCCTTCAGTCGACGGTCAACAACCTGACCACCACGTCGACCAACCTGATGGATGCCAAGAGCCGGATCGAGGACGCGGACTTCTCCGCCGAATCGACCGCCCTCGCCAAGGCGCAGATCCTCAGCCAGGCTTCGACCGCGATGCTCGCCCAGGCGAACCAGTCGCAGCAGTCGGTGCTGAAGCTGCTCCAGTAATCCGAACGATCGGATCGATCCCGGCGCCAGCCCCCCAAGCCTGACAGGGCGCCGGCATCGGCCTTATCCGCCGCCTCCCCAGGCATAGGCGATAGGGTGAAGAAAACCCCGACGGTCGCAAGACCGCCGGGGTTTTCCGTTTTTGGCTCTCCGTTCAGGAGCGCGACGCGCGACCCCGCGGGGCCGCGCGTATGTCCGGTCAGGCGAAGGTAACGGTCGTCTTCACCGCGCGGCGACGGCGGAGAGCGCCACCCACCAGCCCGAAGCCGCCGATCATCATCGCCCACGTCGCGGGCTCCGGCACGGCGAGGTTGCCGCCGACCGACTGGATGAAGCCGGTCGAGAAATAGGCATCCCTGTTCCTCAGCACGTCGAGACGAACGTCCCAGCCCATCGCGTCGTAGGCGGCGAGATCGAGCGCCTCGACGGCACCCATCTGGCCGCGGCCGAGCGTCGGATCGAGCAGGCCGAGGATTTCGGGCGACGGCGGCGTGTCGAGCCAATGCGACGCCTGTTGGCCGTTGCCGTTGGCGCGACCGGTGGAGAAGTACGAGTTGGCGTCGTAGATCGTCTGGCCGCGATCGAGCGAGAAATACGGATTGCCGCCGATCGCCCAGTCCAGCACGCCCGCCTGTGCGCTCTCCTCGCTGTAGCGGAACAGGTCCCAGATCGACATGATCGCGAAACCGTTCAGGTTGCCGCCGAAGCCCGTGTTGCCGTCATAAACGTCGACGCCCGACCGAAAGCCCAGCGCGTGGCCGATCTCGTGGATCGCGACCGCCAGAAAGTCGAAGCTGCCGGCGGTGATGCCGTCGGTGGCGTTGAAGTCGAACGCGAAGCTGGACGAGAAGCTGACCGAGCCGTCGATCTGGTTCGGGTTGTTGGCGGCATAGGTCGGCGCCAGGCCGAGCGCTTTCATCAGCGAGGTGTTGGCCGACAGCGCCGAGTTGTTGCCGCTGGCGTCGTTGTCGATGACGCGGGTCAGCGGCAGTTGCACGCCGTTGCCGTTCGCATTCGGGCCGGAGATGATGGCATCGACGGCCACGCCGCCGATGAAGTTGCTGCTGCGGGTGTTGGGCAGCAACGTCTGCATGTCGAGCGCGGTGGTGCGCGAGCGGTCGAGCGCGCGGAGCACGTCGCCGGTGTAGGCGACGTTCGTCGTGCTGCCGGTGGAACCCAGAATGCCCGGCCCGAGCGCGCTGAAGCCGACGTTGAGGTTTACGCTGGTGTTGTTGCGGAGCACGCTTTCCCAGAAGTTCGCCGCGGTGCGGAAACCGTTATAGGCAGCTGTGCCCTGCTCGACGCCGCCCGTGTTGAACAGGTTGATCGTAATGGCCGATGCCGGCTGAGCAGCGACGAGCGCCGCGGCAGCGGCGAGTGCGTACTTCTTCATGGTTCTGAAAACCCCCGTTTACCCACGGCCGTTGTCCGGCTCGTGATACGAAGGTTAAAGCAAGGTTAATCTTGTTCGTAAAGGCCTAGTCCCGTTTCGGAACGACCCTGAGGTAAAAAAGTAACGGCGGTTTCATGTTGCGCCGCAACAATCGTTCAGCTGCGTCCCATCGCCTTTTTCAGCCTTGCGTGTGCCGCCGCCTTGATCTGGCAGACCCGCGCTGCGCCGACGCCCAGCACCTGCCCGATTTCCTCCAGGTTGAGTTCCTCGATATAGTAGAGCTGGATCACCTGCGCCTCGCGCTCTGGCAGGGCGGTGATCGCTGCGATCAGCCGCGTGCGCACCTCGCCTTCGGCCAGCTGCTCGAACGCGTCAGGGCCGTCATCGGCGAACCAGGGCAGGTCGTCGGCATAGACTTCATCGAGCGAGTCGAACCGCACAGCTTCCGCCGTGGCATAGTCGGTGCGCAGCCGCTCGACCGTTACATCCAGCTTCGTCGCGAGCGTCGCCTCGTCCGGCGCGCGGCCGGTGGTGCGGGTCAGCTCCGCGACCGCGTTGCTATAGAGCCTCCGCCGCTTCATCGCGCCGCGCGTGGTGGTGGCCTGACGCCGCAGCTCGTCGATCATCGCGCCACGAACCCGCGTGACGCAATATTGCTTGAACGTGACCTGCCCGCGATCCTCGAACCCCGCCGCCGCCTCGACCAGGGCCACGAGCCCGACCTGCACGAGATCCTCGACCTCCACGATCGTCGACATCGATCCGTGAACATGCCACGCCAGCCTGCGCACCAGCGGCAGATGCTGCCGGACCAGCGCGTCGCGGTCGGTGGCGCGCTGGCCGGGTCGATAGGTGAGGGGGGCCGCAACCGGGCCGGCCATCAGCGGGCTGGCGTCGGCGAACGCATGGCGCATCGGTTCGGCGCTCATGCGGCCAGCGCCTGTGGCTGATGCGCGCCGCCGATGATCGCGACGACCTCCACGGCCTTCTCTTCGGGCACTTCGAAGAACGACAGCACTGGCGTGTCGGGCAGACAGGTCCTGACCAGCTTGCGTACGGCGATGCGGATCGCGGGCTGCACGACGAGGGCGAAGGGCTTGGCCTCCGCGAGCAGCGGCTGTGCGGCCATTTGCAGCGCCTCGACGATACGCCGGCCGAGATCGGGTTCGATGACGTGGCGACGGGCGGTATCCGCGCGCATCGCCTGTCCCAGCAGACCTTCCAATTGTCCCTCCAGCGTCATGACGCGCAGCGGCTCGCGGACGCCGCACAGTTTCTGGATGATGAGCGGGCCGAGTGCGGGGCGGATCGCCTCCATCAGCTCCTCCGGATCGTGCGTGCGCTGCGCGGCGGTGGCGAGCGCGGCGGCGATGCGGCGGAATTCCTTGAGCGAGATGTTCTCGGCCAGCAGTCCCTTCAGGACCGCGGTCAGCGTCGTCAGCGGCAGCGGGGCCGGGCAGAGCGATGCGACCAGCTGGCCGGCGCGATCCTTCAGCCCGTCGAGCAGCGACTGGACCTCGTCCGGCCCCAGCAGCTCGGACGCATGCACGCCCAGCACGTGGTTCAGGTGCGTCGCCATGACGGTGCCGGGATCGACCACCAGATAGCCCGCGCCGGTCGCGGCATCGGCATCGCCGGACGCGATCCAGGTGGCGTCGAGGCCGAAGGTCGGGTCCTTGGTCGCCTTGCCGGACAGCGAGCCGAAGGCCTGACCGGTGTCGAGCGCCAGCATCTCGTCGGGCGACACCTGATCCTCGCCAACGCAGACGCCGTTGACCATGATGCGATAGGTGTATGGGGCGAGATTGATGTCGTCGCGCACCCGGCATTGCGGCACGACGAAGCCCAACTCCTTCGACAATTGCCGGCGGACGCCGGTGATCCGGCCCATCAGCGGCGCACCGCGACGCTCGTCCACCAGCGGCACGAGGCCGTAGCCGATGTCGAGATTGACCTGCATCGCGTCGGTGACCTCGTCCCATGCGATCTTCGATGGATCGGGCGTTTCCTCGGCGATAGGGGCGGGGACGAAGGCGGGGCGGGCGGCGATCTGGCGCAGCTTCCACGCGGCGAAACCGGCGATACCGGCAGCGGTCAGGATGATGAGGTGCGGCATTCCCGGCAGCAGGCCGAGCAGGCCCAGGATGACCGCGACGGGGGTCCAGGTGCGGGGCGACCCGAACTGGCCGCCGATCTGGCCGGCGAGATCCTTGTCGGACGACACGCGGGTCACGATCGCGGCGGCGGCGATCGACAGCATCAACGACGGCAACTGCGCGACCAGCGCGTCGCCGATGGCGAGCAGGATATAGCCTTTGGCGGCGTCGGCGATCGACATGCCGTGGCTGACCGGCCCGAGGATCAGGCCGCCGACGACGTTCGCCGCCAGGATCAGCATCGCGGCGACGGCGTCGCCCTTCACGAACTTGGACGAACCGTCCATCGAACCGTAGAAATCGGCTTCGGTCGAGACTTCGACGCGACGCGCCTTGGCTTCGTCGGGCGTGATGAGGCCGGCGTTCAGGTCGGCGTCGATCGCCATCTGCTTGCCGGGCAACGCATCTAGGGTGAAGCGCGCGCTGACCTCGGACACGCGGCCCGCGCCCTTGGTCACGACGATCAGGTTGATGATCATCAGGATCGCGAACACGAAGATGCCGACGACATAGTCGCCGCCGATCAGGAACGTGCCGAACGCCTCGATGACGTGGCCCGCCGCGCTCTCGCCCTCATGCCCGTGGACCAGCACGATGCGGGTCGAGGCGACGTTGAGGCCGAGGCGGAACAGCGTCGCGAACAGCAGCACGGTCGGGAAGGACGAAAAGTCGAGCGGCTTCTGCGCGTTCAGCGCGACCATCAGCACCGCAAGGCTGATCGCGATGTTGGCGATGAAGAACACGTCGAGCAGCGGCGCCGGGATCGGCACCACCATGACCACGACCAGCAGCAGGATCGCGAGCGGCAGCGCCGTCCCGCGGGCATTGGCGAGCAATTTGCCCATCTCAGTTCCCCATCCGGCTGAGCATCATGTACGCCAGCCGCGCCGTGTTGGGCGTCGGCCGCAGGACGCTGTTCGTCGCGCCCTCCAGCTTCCCCTGTGCCCAGGACAGCGCGTCGGCGGCGCTTTCGTTGTTGCCGGTGACGACGGTGGCGTCGCCCATGTTCAGTGCCTGTGCGGCAAAGGTCAGGTTGGCGTTGCGCGTCTCGTCGACGGTGTCGGACGCTGCGCCCAGCTTGGTGGCGAAGCGCTGATACACCTGCTCCAGTGAGCGCGGGCTGCCGTTGCTGGCGTAGAAGACGCTGCGATTGGCGCGCGCGGCGGACGGGAACAGCGCCGCGGCGCTCGCGTCCGGGTTGCGCTCCCGCGCCGACAGGAACTTCGTCGCGCCGCCGATCCCCAGGAAGTGTGCCATGTACAGGTCGGTGCCGGTCGCGGCACGGCCCAGCGATCCTTCGATCGCGCCCTTGTTGTCGGCGGCGTGCTCGGCGGCCATCAGGCTGGCGGCGGCGGGATCGTTGCGCAGGTTCAGGATCGCCTGACGTGCACCCGGCGCGACCGTGTAGCGGCCCGACGCGGTCTGACCGATCGAGTTCGCGGCCCAGCCCATGCCGTGTTCCGCGCCGTGCTTCTTGACGATGCCGAGCCAGCTCGACTCGATGAACTGGTACAGGCCGGATGCGGAGGAGGTGCCCGAGCGGGCATTGGCGTTGAACCCGCTTTCCAGCTTGGCCTGCCCCATCAGGTAATCGAAATCGACGCCGGTCGTACTCGACGCCTGCGCGATGGCCGACTGGATGCGGCTGGTGTTGATGGGACTGACGGTCACGGTTGCTGGATCACCTCTGTTCGAAGTGCATCACTGCAAGGGGCGTGCCAGTTTGTTGCTAACCGGCACCCAAGGCTCATCCGTCACCCCAGCGAAAGCTGAGGTATCCTGTCTTGGGAGGTCAGATCACGGAGCCGCTTAACCCCAGCTTTCGCCGGGGGTGGCGGGGAAGGGCGGGTGACGGCGCTGGCGAGCAGTGCGCGCCCACCGCCTTACGCGTAGGCGTTCACCATCGGCCGGTGGCCGGCAAAGCTGTCGCCGGTCAAGGTTTGCAGGCGGCGGCGGGTATTTGCCGCCATCAGGTTCACATAGATCCGGCACGTCTCGTTCAGCCGGTTCGCTTCGTCGGCCAGCGCACGCAGCTCGGGCGCGGCGGGGCCGGTGCCGGCAATGGCGATCGCCTCGATCCCGGCCAGCTTGTCGGCGGTGGCGCGTTCCAGACCGCGGACGTCGTTGGACTTCAGCGCGGCGATCTCCGCATGCAGGGCGTCGATTACCCGAATCAGAGCATCACGCCTTTGCATTCGAGTTCCACTCCAGCTTCAACGCGATGAGGCGGTCGGCGATGGTTGACGGCAGCAAGGGAAACTTGCCGGTCGCGATCGCCTTCTTGATCTCGGCCACACGCTCGGTGTTCACCGGCGGCGAGGTCGCCATCGACTTCGTCAGCGCGGCCGAGGCGACGGATGCCGTATCGATCGCAGAGGATGTCTGGACCGCGGGTTCGGTCGCGGCCTTCGCCGCCTGCACGGGTGCGCTCGGCGCGATCCGCGCTATGCTCCCTGTCTTAATTCCGATTGAGTCCATGACGTCCGCACCTTCCGGTTCTCGCTGACATCGGGGAAAACGACCGTTCGCGGCAAGGCTTTAGCGTTTTTTTATTCGGTCCATCCGGGCAGCGTCGCGCGGCCCGACGCAAGCGCCATTGCCTGGACCAGTGCCTTGCCATCATCGACCCGCACCATGAAACGAGCGCCCGGCGCGGCGTCGGCCATCGCCACGCCTTCGCGACTGATCGCGAACCCGTTCGATCCCGCCTCGATCACGACCGGATCGCCGCGTCGGATCACCGGATCGACCTTGGCGGGACGGGCGATCGCGGCCGTGGCGGTGGGCGGCGGTGCGGCGACGAGGCCGGGCGGCGTGCGCACCGGCACGAACAGGCGCCAGTCGGGGCCGGAACAGGCGACGACGACCGCGTCGTGGGCCGCCGTACGCCATGACAACGCGACGGTGGGGCAGGTCTGGAGCCGTAATCTCGGGTCGATACCGGCACGTGCGCCGCCTTCGTCGCCGATGCCGCGGCCGGTAAAGGCGGCGACGGCCCGGTCGAGGGCGGCAACGTTCTGGAAGGACGGCGTCGCGGCGGCGAGCAGCAAGACAGCGATCATGGCTTCTTTTCCTGGCGGTCACCCGTGAAGGCGAGGGTAACGGTGACGCCGCGCGCGCGTGCGCTGGCGGTGGACACGGTGATACGCCGTGGCGCGAGCGGAGCGAGGATCGCCGCGACGGCGCGTGCGCGGTCGGCGGCCAGGAGCGAGGCCGAGCCCGTTGCGGCATCGACATCGCTCGCGGTGCCGTCGGTCGCGCCGGTCACGGTCAGCGATACGCGCGGATCGGCCAGCACGCCACGCGCCCAGGCACTGATCGCGGCACCACCGTCCGGCACGACCGCCGATCCGGACGCGAAGCCCATCACGCCCTCGGCTGCGACCGGCAGCGCGGGCTCGTCCGCCGCGAAACCTGCGCGCAGCGAGTGCGCCAGCGCGCTCGGCTGGGCGCGGGTCGCCTGGATCAGCACGAAGAAGCCGACCAGCAGCAGTGCCAAGTCGGCCAGCGTCACCAGCCACAGGGGACGGGGCGCGGCGGTATCGGGCCAGTCGTTCATGCGGCGCTCCTCAACTGATGCACGGGTGTCTCGCGCGCCGCGAGGGCGACGAGCGGCGCTTCGATCCGCAGGCGCTCGGACGCTTCGCGGCGACCGGCGGCGCGCAGACGGCCTGCGACCGGTGCGAGCACGAGGTTGGCGAGGACTGCGCCGTACAGCGTGGCGAGCAGCGCGACGGCCATGCCGCCACCGATCGCCGATACGTCGTCGATCGATGCGAACATCCTGGCGAGGCCGACCAGCGTGCCGATCATGCCCATCGCCGGGGCGACTTCGGCCGCGGCCGCCCAGACATCGGCGGCGACGACATGGCGTTCGATGCGGGTGCGGCGCGCGTCGCGGATCAGGATTTCGACTTCGGTCGCTGGCGCGCCGTCGACGATCGCGGCGATGCCGGCGGCCAGATCGCAGTCGGTGATGACGGTGCGGTCGAGCGCGACGACGCCGCACCGCTGCGCAATGCGCGCAAGCGCGCCGATCTGGAGCAGCAGCGGCTCGGCCGAGAACCGGCGGCGCGGCAAGACGTGAAGGGCGTGGAGTGCACGGGCGATATCGGCCGCCGGCGTGCGCAGGATCACGGCGGCTAGCGTGCCGCCGCCGACAATCGCGAAAGCCGCCGGGTCGATGAAGGTGGAAACATCCATGCGGGGCGTGTATGCAAGGGGTGTGCCGATTTGTGGCGGGCGGTAACGCCGTCCGTGTCGCCCAGCTGGCTTCCGTTCGCCGACCGACCCGTCACCTCAGCGGAAGCTTGGGGTTCCTGCGGTTCTTTTCCCGTCTGCACCGCACAAGCCGGTCGAGATCCCAGCGTTCGCTAGGGTGACGGATAAGGGGCGTGGGTTGAACCTCCTGCGTATCGCGTTCCCCGCTTTGCCAGCGATCTCCAGCGCACCTTCCGGCAAGGCGCTTGCCGGCGACCGGCAACATCCTGCCGCGCGCCTTGCCGATCGCCGGCAAATCACGTCGCCACAAGCGTTTTACGGAAACTGGCACGGCGGTTGCTTATGGTCGGTTGCGCCATCGGGGCGTGACGGAGGCCATGATGGCAGGCGACAGTCTTTTCGGGGTGCACGGTGCGGCGCTGGAGGTGCGTGCCAAGCGCATGGGCGTACTCGCATCGAACATCGCGAATGCGTCGACGCCGGGCTTCAAGGCGCGCGACATCGATTTCCAGGCGGCGCTGAAGTCCGCCGAGGGTAGCAACGATCGTGGCATCGACGCCGCGACCCAATACCGCGTGCCGACGCAGACCTCGATGGACGGCAACACCGTCGAGCTCAACAACGAGCAGACGGCCTTTGCCGAGAACGCGGTCCAGTATCAGACGACGCTGTCGTTCCTGAATGGTCGCATCGGCCAGATCACCCGCGCGCTGAAGGGCGAATGATGTCGCAGGTCAACGGAAACGGCCCGCTCTCCATCTTCCAGGTCGCTGGCCGCGCCATGAGCGCGCAGCTGGTGCGGATGAACACCACCGCGTCCAACCTCGCCAATGCCGGCAACTCGGCATCGACGGCGGAGGCGGCCTACAAGACCATGAAGCCGGTGTTCCGCACCAGTTTCGACGCCGCCAGCGGCATGTCCACGGTGGATGTCGAAAAGGTCGTCACCGCCGGCGAAGCGCCGACGCAACGCTACGATCCGTCCAACCCGATGGCGGACAAGGACGGCAACGTGTTCGACGCCGCCGTCGACGAAACCCGCGAGCTGGTCGACATGATGGAGACCGCGCGTGGCTACCAGAACAACATCGAGGTGATGAACACGGCCAAGAGCCTCATCATCGACACCCTCAAGCTGGGACGCTGATATCATGGCCCTCGACACCAGTTATGCGATTCAGCCGGGCATCGACGCCTATTCCGCCAAGATGGCGTCGAAGGTGTCGACTGCGGGCACCAAATCATCGCTCGACCAGACGGACTTCCTCAAGCTGATGACGGCGCAGCTGAACAACCAGGACCCGTTCAGCCCCGTCGACAACACGCAGATGGTCGCGCAGATGGCGCAGTTCTCGTCGGTCGCCGGCATCAGCGAGATGAACGCCACGATGAAGGCGATCTCGACCAAGCTCGGCTCGACCAGCGCGACCGACGCGATGAGCTTCGTGGGCAAGACCGTGCTGACTCAAGGCGATACCGCCTACGAGCGTCAATCGGGCGGTATCACCGGCGCGGTCGAGCTGGACAAGCCGGCTACCGACGTTCTCGTGACGATCGCCGACGCCAACGGCAGCGTCGTCAAGACGCTGCAACTCGGCGCGCAGCCCGCGGGCAGCACCACCTACGACTGGAACGGCAAGGACGACGCCGGCAACGCGATCGAAGGCGGCCCGTACAAGGTCACGGTCGATGCCGCGAACGGCGGCACCACCGTCACCGCGCGCGGTCTGGTCTGGGCACCGGTCCAGTCCGTGTCCGTGCCCGCCGGCGGCGAACCCACGCTCAACATCACCGGCCTCGGCCAGGTGCCGACCTCCGCGATCCGCTCGATCGCCTGATTTCCCCGCGCGATCCGCCCCCGATCGCCTGACCCCTTTCACGCAGGAGCTACCCAATGTCCTTCTACACCGCGCTTTCCGGCCTCCAGGCGTCGCAGACCGACATGGCGACGATCAGCCACAATCTGGCGAACGTCGCGACGACCGGTTTCAAGAGGAGCCGCACCGAATTCGCCGACGTCATCGCGTCGAGCGTGTCGACCGATCCGCGCAAGATGGTCGGTTCCGGCGTGGTCGTGAAGGGCAACACGCAGCAGTTCAAGGAGGGCAACCTCCAGACGACGTCGAACGCGCTCGATCTGGCGCTGGTCGGCGAAGGCTTCTTCATCATGAAGTCGACCGGCACCAGCGACTCGGTCAACTATACGCGCAACGGCAGCTTCTCGGTCGATTCGAACAACAACGTCGTCGATGCGCAGGGCAGCTATCTGATGGTGTACCCGGTCGACAGCGACGGCAACGTCACCGCGACCGGCAATGACGGCCTGACCAACCTGCAGATCCAGCAGACCAGCGGTACGCCCAAGGCAACCGGCGTCGTGTCGTATCCTGTGCAGGTGTCGTCCACCTCGACGCTGAAGGGCAACACCGCGAACTACCAGTTCGATCGCGCCGACACGTCGACCTACAACAACTCGGTCGCGACCCGCGTGTACGATGCGAACGGCAATCCGCAGACGATGACCAGCTATTATGTCCGCACCAAGGAGGGTACCGCCGCCGATCCGGCCGCGCAGCCGCCGGTCGAGGCAACGACGGGTGAGTGGGACGTCTATACCTTCATCGGCGACCAGCGCATGACGACGGGCAGCCCCGCAGTCGACAAGGTGACGATGGTGTTCGACGACAAGGGCGCGTTGAAGACGCCGACCGCCGCCGTGACGTTCAATGCGTTCGTTCCGACGTCGGGCGCCGCATCGCAGACGGTGTCGCTGAACCTCTCGGGTTCGACGCAGCTGTCGAGCGCCTTCTCGGTCGGCACCAAGAAGCAGGACGGCATCGCGGTCGGGCAGCTCGCCGGCGTCACGGTGACCGACTCGGGCCTGATCCGCGCCAGCTTCTCGAACGGCGACATCGTGCCGCTCGGCAAGGTCGCGCTGGCGAAGTTCTCGACCCCCACCGGCCTGCGCCAGATCGGTACCGCCTATTGGGAAGCGACCGGCGTGTCCGGTGAGGCGTCGCTCGGTTCGGCGAGCGCGGACGGGTTCGGCAAGCTGATGTCGGGCACGATCGAGGGGTCGAACGTCGACATCACCGAGGAACTGGTCAACCTGATTGCGGCACAGCGCAATTTCCAGGCGAACGCCAAGGCGCTGGATACCGCCAGCCAGGTTTCGCAGACCATCTTCAACATCCGCAGCTGATCTGACGCGGGGCGCGGAGGTACAGGATGGACAAGCTCGTCTATACCGCGGCGACGGCGCTTCGGGCGCATATGTCGTCGCAGGCGGCGATCGCCAACAATATGGCGAACGTCTCGACCACCGGCTTCCGCGCCGACCGCGTCGTGTTCGATCGCATCGAGCTAAAGGGCGGCGGCACCCAGATCGAGGCGCGTGCGCCGACGTCGGAAGAGGTGACCGACGCCGATCGCTCGCCGGGCGTCATCAGCCGCACCGGCCGTGCGCTCGACGTGGCGATGGCCGGCGACGCGTGGATGGCGGTGCAGGCGTCGGACGGATCGGAAGCCTATACCCGCCGTGGCGACCTGACGATCGCGCCGTCGGGCGTGCTCCAGACCGGCGACGGCTTTCTGGTGATGGGCCAGTCCGGCCCGATTACCTTGCCGCCGGCCAATTCAGTGACGATCGGCGGCGACGGCACGATTTCGATCGTGGCGCAGGGCGATGCGACGGGCACGCCCCAGATCGTCGACCGGCTGAAGCTGGCGTCGACCAAGGGCACCGACACCGTCAAGGGTCTCGACAACCTGCTGCGCGTGCGCGGCGGCGGCACCCTGCCGGCCGATCTCGACGCCAAGGTGGAGGGCGGGGCACTGGAAGGCAGCAACGTCAACATGACGCAGGCGCTGATCGACATGATCGAGAACCAGCGCGCCTACGAAGTGTCCGCCAACATGATGAAGTCCGCCAAGGACATGGATGAAAGCGGTGCATCGCTGATGCGCCTGCCGTCTTAAGGGAGAAATCGCATGACCTACGCCGCCATGCACATCGCACGTACCGGGCTCGACGCTCAGGATACGCGCATGCGGGTCATCTCGAACAACCTCGCCAACGTCAACACGACGGGGTTCAAGCGTGACCGCGCTTCGTTCGAGACGCTGTCCTATCAGGTCGTGACCGCGCCCGGCGCGCAGTCGACCGGCGAAACGCGCTACGCGACCGGCCTGAACCTCGGCACTGGCGTGAAGGTGCAGGGCACCGCGCGGATCGAGACGCAGGGGTCGATGCAGCAGACGACCAACAGCCTCGACATGGCGATCGACGGCGACGGGTACTTCCAGGTGCAGTTACCGGGCGGTGGCCTGGGCTATACGCGCGCCGGCAATTTCTCGCGCTCGCCGGAGGGGCAGATCATCACCAGCGAAGGCTATCAGGTGATGCCCGGCATCACCATTCCGGCCAACGCCACGACGATCACGATCGGTAACGACGGCACCGTGTCCGCGACCATTCCGGGTCAGGCGGAGGCGTCGCAGCTCGGCCAGATCCAGGTCGCTGGCTTCCCGAATGCCGCCGGCCTGCAATCGACCGGCGACAATTACATGATCGAGACGGCGGCGAGCGGCGCGGCCAATCTCGGCATCGGCGGTCAGGACGGCCGCGGTCGCGTGCGGCAGGGGATGCTGGAAGCGTCGAACGTCAACGTCGTCGAGGAACTCGTCGACATGATCGAGACGCAGCGCGCCTACGAGGTCAATTCCAAGATGATCTCCGCGACCGACGACATGCTCAAATACGTCAACCAGAACCTGTGAGGCGTCGCATCGTGACATCCGCCCATCGCACCGTCCGACTCCACTGGATCGAGGTCGCGCTCGCCGCGGCGTCGGGCCTGCTGGTGCTCGCCGCCGCCGCTCCGTCGCCCGCGCATGCCGGGCTGTTCGGCAAGAAGAAGCCGGTCGAGGACTTCACCGCGGTCCGCCCTGCGCCGCTGCCTCTGCCGGTTCCGGTTGCCGCGCCTGCCAACGGCGCGATCTTCCAGGTGTCGAGCGGTTATGCCGCCTTGTACGAGGGCTGGCGCGCGCGCCGGGTCGGCGATCCGCTGACGATCGTGCTGGTCGAGCGCACCGCCGCGTCGAAGACGGCTAATTCCAAGCTCGACTCGTCTGGCGGGGCCAGCATCACGCCGCCGGCATCGGGCCTGCTCAACCTGTTCTCGCCGACCGACGCGTCCGCCAGCGGCAATCGCAATTTCAAGGGCGGCGGGTCTGCCGATCAGGCCAATTCGCTGTCGGGCGAAGTCAGCGTCACGGTGGCTGAAGTCTATCCGAACGGCACGATGATGGTGCAGGGGCAGAAGCGCGTCACGCTGAACCGCGGCGACGAATATGTCCGCATCAAGGGCATCGTCCGCTTTGCCGATGTCGATCTCGACAACCGCGTTCCCTCGACCCGCGTCGCCGATGCGCAGATCTCCTATACCGGCAAGGGCGACGTCGCGCGCGCCAGCCGTCAGGGGTGGCTGTCGCGCTTCTTCTCGGTGGTGAGCCCGTTCTGATGCCTTCGCTGCTGCACGGCGGAAAACGTGAACGATTCGGTAACCATCTTGCTGGCAAGACGGTGGCCATGATCCGTCATCTCCTCCTCGCGCTCACGATCCTGATCGCCGCTTCCGCGGGGATCGCTCCCGCGAGCGCCGATCGCATCAAGGATCTGGGCGGGTTCCAGGGCATCCGTTCGAACCAGCTCACCGGCTACGGCGTCGTCGTCGGTCTGCCGGGCACGGGGGACGACAACCTCGAATATACGGTGCAGTCGCTGAAGGCGGCGACCTCGCGCTTCGGGCTGCAATTGCCGCCGACCGTCAACCCGGCGATGAAGAACGCCGCGGTGGTGATGGTCACCGCCGACCTTCCGCCCTTTGCGAAGCCCGGTCAGCGGATCGACATCACCGTCGCATCGATGGGCCGCGCCAAGTCGCTGCGCGGCGGCAGCCTCATCATGATGCCGCTCATGGGCGCGGACGGCCAGATCTACGCAATGGCGCAGGGCAACCTGGCGGTTGGCGGTCTTGGCGCGGAAGGCGCGGACGGATCGAAGATCGTCGTCAACGTCCCCTCGACCGGCCGTATTCCGGAAGGTGCGACGGTCGAGCGCGCAGTCGCGACCGGGTTCGACAGCGCGCCGAATCTGACCTTCAATCTTCAGCGCGCCGATTTCACGACGGCACAGAACGTCGCCGCCGCGATCAACGGTCGCCTCGGCGCCGGCGTCGCGCAGGCGATCGATGCGGTGTCGGTGCAGGTGCGCGCGCCGATGGGCGCGGAGCCGCGCGCGACGCTGATGTCGGCGATCGAGAATCTCGATGTCGTCTCCGCCGAACCTCCTGCCAAGGTCATCGTCAATGCGCGTACCGGCACCGTCGTCATCAGTTCCGCGGTGCGGGTTGGGGCGGCGGCGGTGACGCACGGCAAGTTGACCGTGCGCATCGACGAGAATCAGCGGATCAGCCAGCCGGCGCCGCTGTCGAACGGCCAGACGGCGGTCGAGCAACGTTCCAACGTCTCGGTCGACGAAGAGAAGAAGCCGATGTTCCTGCTGACGCCCGGTCCGAAGCTGGCCGATGTAGTCAAGGCGGTGAACGCGATCGGCGCATCGCCCGCCGACCTCGTCGCGATCCTCGAAGCGCTGAAGGAAGCCGGCGCGCTGAAGGCGGAGTTGATCGTCCTGTGACCGACATCCCGTCCATTGCGTCCGCGACGGCGGCGCCGACCACCGGCATCTCGGTCGACTCGAGCCGGGTGACGAGCAAGGCCAATCTGAAAGAGGCCGGTGACAAATTCGAATCGGTGTTCACCGGCATGATGCTGAAATCGATGCGCCAGGCCAAACTGGCCGATCCACTGTTCGATTCGAAGGCGAGCGACACCTTTCGCGACATGCAGGATCAGCTGACCGTCAAGGACATGGCGCAGCACACGCCGCTCGGCATCGGCAAGGCGATGACGGAGTTTCTGTCGCGCTCTCAACCAGATCTTAATCAGCCCCCCGGATAACGGCCGGTCATGAGCGATCTTCTCTCGATCGGCGCATCCGGCGTCCGTGCGTACCAGAGCGCGCTGACCGTCACTGGCGAGAATATCGCCAATGTCGGATCGGCCGGCTACACGCGTCGCAGCGTGCGGATGACGGAGATCAGCGCCGGCGTCGGCGCGGTCGATCGCAGCGCCGCGAACGGCGTGCTGATGACGGGCATCGTCCGTGCGGGCGACGGCTACGCGCAACTGGCGGTCCGGTCCTCGGGCGCCGACCTCGCCCGCTCGACGTCCGGCGCGCAGTGGCTCGACCGGATCGAGAAGGCGATGACGGGCAACCAGCTCGCCAATCGCGTCACCAGCTTCTTCAACGCCGCGACCGGTCTGGCGGCCGAGCCCGATTCGGGTGCGCTGCGCACCACGATGCTGAACGCGGGTGGTTCCGCGGCGATCGCGTTCACCGCGACCGGGCAGGCGTTCGACCAGATCGACGCCGATCTCGACATCGCCGGCAATCAGGCGACGACGCAGCTGAACTCGCTCGCCACGTCGCTGGTGCAGATCAACGAAGGCCTCGGCCGGACCCCGCCCGACAGCGCGGCGGCGGCGCAGCTGGCGGACCAGCGCGACCAGATCCTTGACCAGATGAGCACGCTGGCGGATGTCGGCGTCACGCTCGACGCGCTCGGTCGCGCCAGCGTGAAGCTGGGTGGTTCACAGGGTACCGCGTTCGTGGAGAAGAACACGGTCAATGGTCTCGCCTATTCGCGCAACACCGACGGTTCGGTCGGCCTGTCCGTCGTCAACGGCTTCGACCGCCTGACCGTGTCGCTGAACGGCGGCGAATTGGCGGGCATCGTCGACGGTGCCCAGAAATCCGCCGCATCGCGCACGAACCTGAACAACGTCGCCAAAGATCTGGTCGACAAGGTCAACACGACGCAGCTCGCGGGTGAGGACCAGACCGGCACGACCGGCGTGGAGATGTTCAAGGTGGGTACCAAGCCCACGGAGATTTCGCTGAACTTCGACAGCGGCGCGAAGATCGCGGCGGCGAAGGGCGGCCTCGGCAAGCGCGACGCCAGCAATCTCGCCGACCTTCAGAAACTGCGCACGGACAGCGGTTGGGAAGGTCAGCTGACTCAGATCACGACCGACAACGCCAGCGCGCTCGATCAGAAGAACACGATCGTCGCTGCGCAGACCGCGATCCGCGACGGCGCGGTCAGCGCGCTGACCAGCGTGACGGGTGTGAACATGGACAGCGAGGCGGTCGAGCTGATGCGCTTCCAACAGGCCTATTCGGCCTCCAGCCGGGTGATCCAGGTCGCCCGCGACACGCTGCAAACCATCCTGGATATCCGGTGATTGCCATGCAGATATCGACCGCATCCTTCTACGACCTGAACGCCAAGCGCATCTCCGCGATGACGGCGCGCGCGACGCAGCTGCAGACGGAGATCGCGACCGGCAAGAAGGTGCAGGCGCCATCGCAGGACCCGGCCGTGTCGCAGCAGCTGGCGGAGATCGCGCGCAAGGACCAGGATGCCGAGGTCTACGGCAAGAACATGACGCTGGCGGGATCGCTGCTCGATCAGGCGGACGGCGTGCTCGGCCAGATCGGCACGCAGATCCAGCGCGCCCGCGAACTGGTGACCAAGGCCGCGAACGGCACGGAAACGGTCGAGTCGCGCCGGATCATCGGCACCGAACTGGCGTCGATCGTCGACGCGATCGTCGGTCTGGCCAACACCCGCAATGTCCGCGGCCAGCCGCTGTTCGGGACGCCCGACGGCACGCTGGCGGTCACCCGCGATACGGACGGCGTCTTCCAGTACGCGACGACCAACGTGTCCGAAGTGCCGATCGCCGACAACCAGTCGGTGCAGGCGACCGAAAGCGCGAGCCGTATCTTCAAGGGCGCGACCGGCGACACGCTGAACATGCTCGACACGCTGGCCAAGGCGCTGACCGCGGGCGACCCCAACGGAACATCGGCACGCGCCGCGCTCGACGAGATCCAGGTCGCCGGCGACCGGGTCGATGTGGTGCAGGCGTCGGTCGGCGCGCGTTCCGCCCGCGTCGAGCTTCAGCAGTCGTTGCAGACGACGACCGGCACGGACCGCAGCGAACTCCGCTCCAAGCTGGAGGATACCGACGTTCCGGCGGCGTATATCGAAATGCAGCAGCTGATGACGGCGTTGCAGGCGACGCAGCAGAGCTTCAGCAAGCTGTCGCAGCTGTCATTGTTCGATTATCTACGCTGAGTTACTCGGCCGGTAACCGAATGGCGACGACTTTGCGCTAATCGGGTGGGGTAACGCCGGCGATGCCGGCCACCGGAGGCAGCCCCCACAATGTTCCCAACCATCGGCATAGTCGTCCTGATCGCGATGGTGTTCGGAGGCTTCGCGTTCACCGGCGGTGCGCTCGGCCCCGTCATGCACGCGATCCCGCACGAAATGCTCATCATCGGCGGCGCGGCCGCCGGCGCGCTCATCATCGGCAACTCGGGCGCCGAGCTGAAGGCGATGGGCGGCGGACTGGGCAAGGTCTTCAAGGGACCGAAGTACAAGAAGCAGGATTATCTCGACGTCATCTTTCTGGTGTCGAAGCTGATGAAGATGCTGCGCATGGAAGGCCCGATCGCGGTCGAGCCGCATGTCGAGGACCCCAAGTCTTCCGCCGTCTTCGCCGAATACCCGAAGCTGCTGAAGGACCACACGCTCATCAACCTGATCGCCGATACGCTGCGCCTGGTCGTGGTGTCGTCGGGGACGCTGGACGTGCATGCGGTCGAAGAGGTGATGGACCACTCGATCAAGACCCACCACCATGAGGTGGAGGGACCGCATACGACGCTGTCCAGCCTCGCCGATTCGCTGCCCGCGCTGGGCATCGTCGCGGCGGTGCTCGGCATCGTGAAGACGATGGGTTCGATCGACAAGCCGCCGTCGGTGCTGGGCGGCATGATCGGCTCGGCGCTGGTCGGTACCTTCATGGGCGTGTTGCTGGCGTACGGCGTCGTGTCGCCGCTCGCTGGTCGCCTGAAGCAGGTCATCGACGCCGATGCCGCGATCTACGACGTCGTCAAGCAGATCATCATCGCCTCGCTCCACGGCCATCCGCAGCCGCTGGTGATTGAAGCGGCGCGTTCCGGCATCAAGCACAAGAACCAGCCCGGCTTCGCCGAAGTGTTCGACGGCCTCCGGGGCAAGTAAACGATGGCGAAGGCAGCTCCCCACGGGCACAACGTCCCGCCGAAGGTGATCGTCAAGAAGATCTACATCGAGGGTCACGGCGGCCATCACGGCGGTGCGTGGAAGGTCGCCTATGCCGATTTCGTGACCGCGATGATGGCGTTCTTTCTTTTGCTGTGGTTGCTTGGAGCGACGACCGAGAAGCAGCGCAAGGGATTGGCCGATTACTTCGCGCCGACGCTGATGGATTCGAAGAAGCTCGGCATCGGCGGCTCGGGACCGCTGGGCGGCGAATCGATGATGTCGAACAACAAGACTGGGCCGAAAGCGGCGGCGGCGGCGATCGCGTCGATGGGTATCCCGTCCGCGTCGGTCCAGGCCGGCCCCGAAGTGGGCATGGGGAAGAAGGGTTCGCTGCGCAGCACGCCGGCCAGCCGTGCGGAGGATATCAAGACTTTCGAGCAGATGAAGCGGCAGGTGATGCAGAAGATGGCGCAGTCCGCGGACCTCGCCAAGCTCGCGAGCCATGTGAAGTTCGTGCGGACCGACGAGGGATTGCGTATCGATCTGGTCGACGACGCCGATTATTCGATGTTCGCGATGGGGACGACCGCGCTCGACCCCCGTGCGGCGGAGTTGATCGGCATGATCTCGGAATCGATCCGCAGCACCGCCAACCCGATCATGATCCGCGGGCATACGGACAGCGTGCCGTACGGCGATCCGCGCGCGATGAACAACTGGATGCTGGCGACCGGCCGGGCGGAAGCGACGCGGCGGCGTCTGGCGCTCGGCGGTATTCCGGAAAACCGGTTCGAACGCATCGAGGGCGTCGCCGACCGCGAGCCGATGATCGTCAAGGACCCCAGCGACCCGCGCAACCGGCGCGTCGCGATCACCCTGCTCTATCGAAGCGGCGTGTTCGGTCAGTAGGCAAAGAAAAAGGGGCGGCCGAGCGGACCGCCCCTTTTTCCTTGCGTCGGCAGAGGCTTATTCCGCCGCCTGCGCCTCGGTCGCCTTGCGACGACGGTTCACGCCCTGGTTCTCGACCTTGGTGCCCGGCTTGCGGCCCAGACCGATCTTCTTCGCCATCGCGCGACGGCTTTCCGAGTAATTCTCGGCGACCATCGGATAGTCGGGCTTCAGGCCATAACGCTCGCGATACTCGACCGGGGTCAGGCCGTTGGTCGCCAGATGGCGGCGCAACGTCTTGTACGGCTTCCCGTCGATCAGCGAGATAATGTGATCCTTGGACGCGAGCGACTTGCGCGCGCTGACCGCTGGTACATACTCGGTCGACGTTTCGGCCGTCGGAGCGGGCTGGCTGCCGGCGTTCAGCAGCGCGGAAACCGTATCGTGCATCTTGCCCAGGAAGGAAGGAACTTCATCGGCGGAGGTGCGAGTGTTGGGGTTGCCGAGCCAAGCAATCGTCAGCTCGGTTGCCAATTCGACGGCATTGGTATCAGTGGTGTCGGGGGACATCAGTTACTCCTTTGGTCCGAGTGTACGTAGCGATGCGCAACAGTGCGTCAACACCCGGACCAACATCGTATACAACATAGTTGACTCAAATGCACGTAAACACGTGAGTGTGCGAAACACGAACGCTGCGTTTCAAAAGCTGTTTTCAAAAGGTATCGCGATGAACGATGATCGGGACGATGTGGAGGGCCGCCTGGAACGGCTGCAACTGGGACTTGTGCATCTGCAGACTGCGATGGCGGCGTCCGGTGAGCGCGTCGTCGTGGTGCTGGAGGGGCGCGACGGAGCCGGCAAGGACGGCACAATCAAGCGGATCATCGAGCATTTGTCCCCGCGGGCGACCCGCGTCGTCGCGCTGCCCAAGCCATCGGATCGGGAGCGGACGCAGTGGTATCTGCAACGCTATGTTGCCCATCTGCCGGCGGCCGGGGAACTCGTGATCTTCAATCGCTCCTGGTACAACCGTGCCGGCGTTGAAGTGGTAATGGGTTTTTCCAGCAAGGCTGAACAGGCAGAGTTCCTTCGCGACGCGCCCGACTTCGAGCGAATGTTGGTCGAAAGTGGCATCAAGCTGGTCAAGATCTGGCTGGATATTACCAAGAAGGAACAGAAGAAGCGACTTGCCGCGCGCCGCACCGATCCGCTCAAGGCGCTGAAGGTGTCGGACATGGATGCCGTCGCACAGAAGAAGTGGAAGGGGTACTCGGCCGCGCGCGACACGATGCTGGCGCGCACGCACAGCGCGATCGCGCCGTGGTACTGCGTCCGTGCCGACGACAAGAAGGCCGCGCGCCGTGCGATCATCGCGCATATCCTGCATCAGGTCGCACCGGCCGCGATCGTCGAGGACCTGCCGCGGCCCGATCCCGACATCCTGTTCGCCTATGATCCCGCCGCTGGGGAGGATGGACGGCTCTCTCGGTAAAGGGGGCAGGCCGGCAGCCGGGTTGCGCGCCGCGAAGCGCTGTCGCATGGCGTCGGCATGACGATCGCTCCCCGCGGATATGACGCCGTTCCGGCCGGTGCGTCGCTGGTTGCCGTAGCGCAGGGCGACGCGGACGCGCCGGCGGTGCTGATGCTCCACGGCGAGGGGCAAAGCCGGGCGATGTGGTCGGAGGCGGTCACCGCGCTGGCGGAGGCGGGTCGCTACGTCATTGCGCTCGACCTGCGCGGCCACGGCGAAAGCCGAGCGGCGAGCGAGGGCGCGGCGGATCTCGACGCGCACGTCGCGGATGTTCGCGGCGTGCTGGAGACGTTGGGGTCGCGACCGGTCGTGGTCGGCTCCGGCCTCGGTGCGCAGGTCGCGCTGGCGACGCTGGGGGAGGGGGGCGAGCACCTCGCGACCGGGCTGGTCCTGCTCGACGAGGACGAGGGCGACGCCCCGATGCGGACGCGCCTCGATGCGGCGGCGACCCGAATCAAGGTGCCGACGCTGGTGATCGACGGCCCCTGCCACGACATTGTGGGCGCACGCGAAGCCGCGATTTCCGAAGGTGGACCGTTGGTTGCGGCCGATCGCGCCGACGCGTTCAACGCGCTGTTGCTCGAATTCCTCGAACAGGCGGCGCCGCGCGCGGTGCCGGAATATCGCGCGGGCAGCGACCCGCGGACGCTGCGCGATGCGCTCGGTTGCTTCGGGACGGGCGTGACGGTGGTCACGACGATCGACGCGGAGGGCAAGCCGGTCGGGCTGACCGCCAACAGCTTCACCGCCGTGTCGCTCGACCCGCCGTTGCTGCTCGTCTGCCTCGCGAACACCGTTCAGTCTTTGCCGGCGTTTGCCGCGGCGAAGGGGTTTGCGGTGAACGTACTGCACACCGGGCAGCAGACCGTATCTGGCCGCTTCGCCAGCCGCCACGAAGACCGCTTCGCCGCGACGCCGTGGGAGACGTGGGATACAGGCGCGCCGATCATCGAGCACTCGCTCGCCAGCTTCGACTGCACCAAGTTCGCGTGGCACGAGGCGGGCGATCATGTGATCCTGGTCGGTCACGTCCAGCGCGTCCGCTTCGAACCACGCCGCGATCCTTTGCTGTACTTCCGCGGACGATACCGGCGGCTGCATTTCAGCTGAGGCGGTCGCCCCGGCGAGCGATCAACTGCTCGACACATCCAGTAGGTTGATCCCGGCGTGCGCCTGCGCCTCCGCCTCGTCCCGGGAAAGGCCGGGCGGGACCGGCTCGCCGTATCGAAACGTCACGACACCCGGCAGCTTCAACCCTTTGCGGGGCCAGAGCCGGCCGCTGTCGTTGGCGATGGTCACCATCGGCAGGTTCAGCGACCGGTACAGGCCCGCGAAGCCCGGCCGCAGCGGCGGCTGCTCGCCGGCGGCTACCCGAGTCCCTTCCGGGAAGATCAGCACCGACCGGCCGGCAGTTCGTGCTGCGGCGGCTTCGCGCAGCATCCGGCGCAGCGCGACGCCCGACGCTTCGCGGTCGACAGCGATTGCGCCGTACCGTTTGGCGGCCCAGCCCCAGACGGGGATGTCGGCCAACTCGCGTTTCAGCACGATGACGGGCGCCTGAAAAAGGTCGGGCGCGATGATCGCGTCGAACATCGACTGGTGCTTGGCGACGTAAAGAACTTGCCCGGTCGGCCTTGGTCCCTCGACACGCACGGTGATTCCCAGGAATACGCGCGCGCACCAGACGTGATATTTCACCCAGCCGCGCACGTAGACGCGCAGTACGCGGCGTCCGAACAGCGCCCCGACCGGCGCGAACAGCACGATCGGCACCGATCCTGTCCAGAAGACCAAGGCGAACAGGATATTACGCAACCGGACGATCATGCTCTTCCCAACCAGATGGCGACCCGGCGCAGGATCAGCTTGTTGTATTCGTTGACCAGCGTACCCAGCCGCGGGCTGCTCGGCACACCGTCGCCCAGCACCAGCACGCCCTTGCCCATCGACGCGCGCAGTTCCATCCCGGCGCGGGCCAGATGCCAGTCGGACGTGACGAGGCGAACGGTGCGATAGTTGTGCGCGCGAACCCACTGCGCGGTCTCCTCGCCGTTCGAGCGCGTATCGACCGCATCGGTGCCGAGATCGACGCAGCATGCGAACAGCCGCGTCGATCCCGGATAGGTCCGCGCCAGATCGGCAGGCCGTACCCCGGAGCCGACTCCCGTCACCAGCATCCGCTTCGCCTGTTTGCTGCGCAGCAATTCCAATCCGCGATCGATGCGTCCGGCCCCGCCGGTCGGCACGACGATGCCATCGGTGGTCGTCCCCTCCAGCGGTTGCGGCAAGGAGACCATGAACACGGCGAAACCCAGCGCCCACATCAGACCCAGGAACCCCAGCAGCCGGATCACAGCGTACGCCTGAGTGCACGGGTCACGGCGAAGCGAGCGGCGGCCATCGCCAGCGCGACGAAGCCCAGCGGCAGGATCGCGAGCAGCACCCAGTCCGCCGGTCCCAGCGTGACGCCGCCGATCAGTTCCGACCCGAGTGCCGCGAGTTGTCCTCCGATCAGCGCGATGACGCCGAGCGCCACGACGGTCCCGACGATCCCGCCGATGCCGGTGTCGAGCGCGATGCGCCGCTGGAACAGCCGAGCGACCTGCACGTCGGTCGAGCCGAGCATGTGCATGACCTCGATCGTGGCGCGGTGAGCCTCCAATCCCGCGCGCGCCGCCAGCACCACGACCGCCGCCGTCGCCCCCGCCATCAGCAGCACGACCCCCGCCGCCAGCCAGGTGACGGAGCGCATCAGGCCGCTGACCGGCGACATCCAGCGCGCGTGCCGGTCGACACGCGCGGCCTTGCTGGTAGCGGTCACGCGCGCGACGACGCGGTCGGCTGCCCGATCCTCGGCGGCACCGTCTTCGTTCGCGGCGAGATCGACATCGATCATCGCCGGCACCGGCAGGCCCGTATCGGCTGCGTCGCTGCCCAGCCAGGGGCGCAGCAACCGCGTCAGCTCGGCGCGATCGACGGGGGTCGCCCGCGCCACCTCCGGCATCGTCCGCAACACCGCCAGGACGCGTGCGGCGGCGGCGTCGCGACGCGCTGCTTCGCCCTCGACGACCTGCACGGTCAACCGTCCCGCCAGTTGCCGGTCGAGCAGCCGTCCCGCACTCGCAGTGCCGAGGCCGAGTGCGGCGGCGAGCACGGTCAGGAACACCATGATCGCCATGACCCACGTCATGGCGCGCACGCCGCCGGCTTCGTCGAGCAGGCGCGTCGTGTCGGGGCGGCGTCGGGACAGGAAAGAGTTCACGGCTCGCCTCGCGGCGGCGGATAGCGCAGCGCACCGGTGGGATCGAGCAGGCGGCCGTGATCCAGCCGCATCATTTGCGCGGTCGGGATGCGCGACACGAGGTGCAGATCGTGGGTCGCGACCACCACAGTTGTGCCGATCGCGTTGAGCGATCCGAACAAATGGATCAGCCGGTCCGCCATATCCGGGTCGACGTTGCCGGTCGGCTCGTCCGCGACCAGCATCTCCGGCCGGGTGATGACCGCGCGCGCGATCGCCACGCGCTGTTGCTCGCCACCGGACAGCGTGGCCGGCTTCGCGTCGGCGCGCTCGGCCAGTCCGACCCAGGCGAGCATCTCGCGCACAGGCCGCTCGATCTCCGCATCGGCGATGCCGGCGACGCGCAGAGGCAGCGCGATATTGTCCCAGGTCGACAGATGCGGAACGAGGCGGAAATCCTGGAACACCACGCCGATACGGCGGCGGAAACCCGGCAATCGTTCGCGCGGCAGCACCACCGCATCCTCGCCGAACAGGCGGATCACGCCGCGGCTGGGGCGTTGCGCGAGGTACAGCAGCTTCAGGAGCGACGTCTTGCCCGCGCCGCTGGCCCCGCTCAGGAAATAGAAGGACCCGGCCTGCAGGCTGAAGCTGATATCGGTCAGCGTCTCCGCGCCGGTGCCATAACGCAAGCCGACATTCTCGAATTGCACGATCGTCGTCATGGCCGCCCAGTGCTTGGCACGTGCGGCGCGCCGCTTCAAGCTTGGGAGCCGGCGCGGAGGCGCGCCGCTTCGCGCTTGGCAGCCGGCGCGGAGGCGCACCGCTTCGCGCTTGCCAGCCGCGGCGCGGGCGTGGCACATTCATGACGGCCGCGCTTCGTCGGCGTGCTGGGGCGTAGCATGATCCTCGAATGTCCAGAGTGCCGAACACGTTATCTGGTGCCCGACAGCGCCATCGGGGTGGAGGGGCGGACCGTCCGCTGCGCCAATTGCCGGCATAGCTGGTTTCAGGAACCGACGCCTGTAGACCTGCCGCCGGAGCCGCTCGCGCCTCTCGCCGCCGAGGCCGAAGCCGAGGCCGTGCCGGCCGAACCGCCGCAGCCCGAGGAGCCGCCGGTCTTCGCCGACCCCAGCTATTCGGACCCGATGCAGCCGGAGCCCGCCTTCGCCGAACCCAATTATGCCAGTCCTGCGGTGGAGGAGAAGGCGGAGGATTACGATGCCTTCGCGCATCAGGCGCCGTTCAAGCCGCGGCGCAATCCCGCCCGGTTCTGGACGTTGCTCGCGGTACTGGCCGGATTGTTGATGCTGGTCGGCGCGGCCGCGATCCTGTGGGTCGGCGCGCCCGGACTGGCGCAGCAACTGGGGCTGAGCATCGGTCCGGCCGAAAGCCCGCTGCGGCTGCGCGACAATCCGATCGAGCGGCGCGAGCTGGAGAACGGGTCGGAACTGTTCGCGGTCAGCGGTCAGGTCATCAATCCCTCGTCGGAGCGGCAGCGGGTGCCCGACATCCGCGCCGAACTTCGCGATGCACAGGGACGGCTGGTGTACAGCTGGACGATCACGCCCGAACGCCGGACGCTGGCACCGGGAACGACGCTGGACTTCAATTCCGCCAAACTCGACGTGCCCTCCAATTCGAAACAACTGGAACTGACCTTCGCCGGCGACGGCGGAGCATAGGCATATAGCCCCTCCCCTTCAGGGGACGGGTTGAGGTGGGGCCTCTCCACGCGCGAGAGCATGCGGCACCGTCCCACCCCCAGCCCCTCCCCTGAAGGGGAGGGGAGAAGAGCAGGTCTCCCCCGCCGACGAGGATCGCAACCGCCGCTGACGATTCCCGTTGCGGTCCCCCGCACCGCTTGCTAGTGGCCGCGGCCTGCCAGCTGCCGGTTACCCGGCGGAGTTCACGTGCGGTCGTGGCGGAATTGGTAGACGCGCAACGTTGAGGTCGTTGTGTCCGAAAGGACGTGGAAGTTCGAGTCTTCTCGACCGCACCAGACATCCCCTGAATAGAGCATTCCCCCCGCCGGGGATCACGCCATCAGACGATCAGCCCGCCAGGATGTGCGCCAGCGCCTCCAGCGACAGTGGCGTGACGAAGCGGAAACCGCATCGCACCCCGGCCTCGCCCGCCGCATCGCTCGGCCGCACCCAGCACATGCGCCCGTAGAGCGACGATCCCGTGTCGGGCAGCAGCAACTGTCCCGTGTCGCCGACCCGCATCGGCCACGGTGTTGCGATCTTCGCGCCGCCCGCCGACACGTCGATCGTCCGTGCCGCCAGCCGCTTGTCCCCGAACCGGAGCAGCGCCGGCCGGACCAGCGCGAAGCGGGGGGCGCGCGCGATCAGCCCGGCCTCGTCGGCCGGTTGGAACACCCGCTCCACCGGTTGCGGCATCGCGAACTCCAGCCCGGCCTTGCGGTCCCGCACCCAGCGCACGGTCGCCTCCACCATGTCCAGGCCCCGCATCGCGATTGTCATCCGGTCTCCCACGACCGGCGGCACCGCGAACCGCGCCATCATCCCGCCCGCCGAGATGTCGTGGATCAGGCACGCGACCTCTGTTCCCGCATAGGTCGCTCGCCCGATCAACAACACGGCGCGGTGGCGTTTGCCCGGTCGCCGCCGGTCGGCCACCCCCGCGGTGGCCGGTCCGTCGTCGCGCGGATCGTAATCCTTCAGCAAAACCGTGGCTCCCCCATCGTCCCGCGCGGCCTCGCCTGCGCGCGAAGCTGGCGGGTCCGGTACCGGACCCGCTGCCAGAAGGTTGCGTCGTCGAGCAACCAGCGCTCCAGCGCCTCCGCGATCAGCGTCGCGATCAACGCTTCCGCCTTGGCTTCGTTGTGCGTGACGAAGATCTTGGCGACGACGGTGACGTCGCTGCCATGATCGCTGCAGTTGCGGGGGAGGGGGGGCATCAGTTTACTCGCGTGCGGAAGCGGAGGCGGAAGGTACCGCCGGTAAAATGGTTTCCATTCAGCTTCATCCTGATTTGCTTCACCTTCACATCGCACCCGTTCGCGTCGGGTACGGGAACATAGTTCCAGGTCGTGCCGTCAAAAAATTCGATCCCGTCGGTGAGGCTGGCAAGCGAGGTGTACGGCAGCGTCAGCCCACTGCCGATCAGCGCGCCCGCCGCCACGCCGTCCGCCAGTTCGACGGGGGCGGTCGCGCCCGGATAGTTGGTCACCACCAGGCACATGTTGACCGGGATCGGATCGGTGAACTGTTCGCCCGTCACCACGGCGCCGGTGTTGCCCGCACTGAACGTGCCCAGCGGGTTGGTGACGAGGATGCTGTAATCCACCAGCGCCCCCGGCAGCGCCTTGGGATTGAGCGTGCTGATCCTGTCGTCCGCGACCGCGCTGGTTTTCACGATCGTCAACGGCGCCGTCGCCGTCAGGATCGGGAGCAGCATCGCCGCGGTCAGGAAGCGGACCCGGATCATGGCCGCTGCCCGAACAGTCGGCCCGCCACCGACTTCAGCGACCATTGATCGAACTTCACGCGCATCGTCACATAGGGCCCCTTTCGCGTGTACCGGTCGGCGGAGAAATCGCGGTCGCGATAGCCGCCGATGTTGTAGCCGGCGCTGACCCACACATTCCCGCCGGGGGTGACGCCGACCGAAGGCCCGCCGCTCCACGACCACACGCCGCGATCCCAGGCATGGCTGACCGACCCCTGCACGCCGATGTCGAAGCGCTTGGCCACGTCGTGGCGCAGTTCGAAGCCGGCGACGTCGATGAAGCCGTCGTACACGTCGTCGGCGAACCGGCCGCGGACATACTTCGCACCGTAATAGAGCGTGGCTTCCGTCCCGTGCGACAGCCCCTCCGGTCCGGTGCGATAGTTCAGCGCCAGATTGTTGACGATGCGATCGGTGATCTGGTCGCCGCCGCCATACGCGGGCACGCCCAGCGCGTTGGCGGCGGAGAAGCCGCTGTCCGCCCGCTCGTGACGCAGCTCCAGCCGCTCCAGCACCGACCAGCGGCTGTCGAGCGGGCGCAGCGCCAGCGCGATATCCGCAGAGGCCGTCGCCGCGATCCGCCCCGCCTCGTCCCGCACGCGATACGCGCGGACCGACGACGCCAGCGTCTGCCCCTCGCCCAGCGCGCGCAGCAGGTTGCTGGTGAAGCCCAGCCGCTGCTCGGTATCGGCGTCGCGGTATTCGGCGCGGCCGTTCCACGACCAGCGCGGTCCGCGATAGGTCGTGCCCAGCGTCAGCGCGGCATAGTCGCCGTTGGTCTGCGTCTGCGACAGGAAGCCGCCCGACGCCGCGGGCTGGAACGCGTTGACCGCAGCGAGGGGCGAGATGTTGCCCTTCACGGTGTTCGCCGCATCGATGGTCGCGTCGATCGTCCAGCGCGTGCCGATCGGCACCGACTGGCTGAGGCCATATTGCGCGAAGGTACGGCTGCCATTCTCGCCCGCCGCCTGCTGGTTCAACGTGCTCGACAGCTTCGCACCGCTCCACGGAGTCAGGTCGAAACCGGCCTGCGCGGTGTGCGCGACGAAATCCCGGCCCGAGGCGATCTCGTACCCGCCGATCAGGCGGATGCCGGGCGTGATGCGATAGCCGGCGGTGACGCGCGTGCGCTCCGGGAAGTCGGTGCTCGCCTTGTCGCCGCCCGGTGCGATCTGCGTCTCCGCGCCCAGCGTCAGCTTGTCGCCGAACAGCGCCTGCGTACCACCCAGCGTCAACAGCCGGCTGTCGCGGTCGCGCCCGTCGAGGCCGCGGTCGGACGCGATCTGGGTACCGGCATAGAGCGTGCCGGTGTTGCGGCGGTACTCAACGCGCGCATCGGCGGCGATCCGCTCGCCCGGGCCGACCAGCTGCGTCTGGTACCAGGCGGTGCCGGTGACCGACAGGCGATCGCTCAGCTTCAGGCGGCCGTCGACGCCCAGCTTGCGGGTGCCCGCCTCGACCAGATTCTGCTGGCCGACGCCGAACATCGCATCCTGCTGCCGCGCATAGGCGAGCACGTCGATGCCGCCGGTGTGCGTGTCCGCCTCGACCAGATAGGCGGTGCCGGCACCGATGCCGCCGCGTCCGCCCGCGGCCAGTTCGGCGCGCAGTTCGGTGACGCCCAGCTTCGCCTTCAGGTCGGCACCGATCACGGTGGACTTGGCGATCGTCTCGTCGCGGATCATGCTGGTGCCGATTTCGACCCGACCGACGCGGGCGGCGACGCGCGCGGCGGCGGCGAGCTTGCTCGTCCGGCCACCCTCGACCTCGTAATCGGCGACGATGAACACCGGATTCTGGTTGCCGTCGCGGCTCAGGATCGGATTGCGGAAGCGGACGGTACCCGCCGCCGTGTCGATGTCGTAATCGATGTGGCGCGTCAGCTGGCGCACGTCGAGGATCAGCTCCGACCGGAAGCGGTCGCGCGTCTCGATGCGCAGCTTGTCGCTGTTCGGCACGATGCGGCGGGTCGACAGGCGATACGGGCCGGACAGGCCGTTGCCCTGGATCTCGTCGCGCGCATACAGCGTGTCGGTCTTCGCGGCGAAGCCGGTTGCGCGGATCGTGCGCCCTTCGTAGGCGGCCTTCACGCCGTTCAGCGTGCGGCTGTAGCGGGTCAGCTGCGTATCGGTGAAGCCGGTCTCGAAATCGCCGAACAGCGCGTACAGTTCACGCCGCTCCAGGCGCAGGTACAGCTTGCGGCGGGTCGGCGCGTCGTAGCCCTGCACGGTGCCGTCGCCGTAGACGGTGTAGTAGCGATCGGGATCGATCACGCCGAGCAGGCCGCGCTGCGGATCATAGGCGCGGTCGCTGTCATAGGCCATCGTCAGCAGCCACTGACCCTTGATCCGGCCCTTGGCATAGACCGCGAGCTGACCGTCGGTGACGAGCTTGTTGCGCTCCGAACGAGGCAGCGCGGTCGACCGGCTCTTCAGCGTGTCGTAGCCGATCGTGCCCGCGCCGAAGCCGACCACCGACCACTGCTTGGCAGCACCCGACAGCCAGGCGCGAATGTCGCTCGACCGCACGGTCTTGTCTTCGGTCAGCAACACGGTCGCGTGGACCGCACCTGCCTGCGTCGTCGGCTCCAGCGCGATGAAGGCATAGCCGTCGTCGCCGACGACATTGACGAGCGTCTCGGTTTTCTCGCGCCCGGCAAGCTGGCGGCGCTGCTCCAGCGCGGCTTCGACCGCGGCGCGGTACGGCTGGTCGAGGCGGAAGGGCACCGGCGTGCCGGCGCGCACCGGGCGATTGTCCTTGTCGACGACGCGCACGGCGATCAGCGGGCGGGTCAGGCCGTCCGCGACCAGCCGGCTCTTGGCGGCATCTAACGTCGCACGGACGCCGGCGCCGGCATAATGCACGGTGCGCTCCAGCGTGGTCACGGTCTTGCCCCCGGCGTCGAGGACGCGGGCGGTCAGCAGGTTGTTGCCTGCATGCAGTGGCACGCCCGTCCACTTGGACACCGCGACACCGCCATCTGGAGCCGTATCGGAGCCGTCATAGGTCAGCGCCTCGACCGGCGTACCGTCGACGCTCAGCGCGATCCGTTCGGACGGGGCATGCTTGATGACGACGCGAAGCGCGGGGTCGCGGGGGTTGTGATCGGCGGCCGGAAACAGCCAGTCGGTGCCGGGTGTCTGCCCGCTGATCCAGTCCCGGTTGCCGGCGGCGGCGGCATCGTCGGCGACGGCGACGGGCAGCGCATCGCTGGCGGCGGCGGTGCGGCCGGTCGGCTCCAGCTGGAAATCGACCCGCTTCAGCGTGCCGCCCACGCCCTCGACGAAGCGCGAGATGGCGGAACCGGCCGCGCGGGTATCGGCGTCGCAGGCGACGGCGCGGTGCGTCGCGGGCAGGCTGTTCTCGTCCAGTTGCACGACATGGCGGCCCGCGCGCAGGCCCTCGACATGGTACAGGCCGTCCTTGTCGGTGACGGTGAAGGTGCCGTCTTCCATCATCAGGCGGATTCCCGGCACGCCCTTGCGCTTCTCGACCGGATCGCCGCACGCACCCTCGGTGACGCGACCGATCAGCGTCATCGCGTCGCTGAACAGCAAGGCGCGCAGGCGGACGGAGGCGGCGGCTTCGTTGCTGGTCACGCCGCTGCCGGCGACGCGGGCACGGTTCAGCGCCTCGCCGACCGGCGCACCGGGGGCGATCGACACGACATAGCGCACGTCGACGCTGCCGCCGACGCCGACGTCGGGGATCGTGAACGACAGCGTGCGGCCGTCGCTGGCGACGTCGGGCTCCGCCGCGCCGCGGGTCGATCCCCGCTCGTACCGCAGGCCGGTCGGCAGGGTGTCGGTGACCTTCAGCGCACGGGCGGGCGCGTCGCCGCGGTTCGACAGTTGCAGGCGGTACTGGACGAAATCACCCGGCGACGCGTCGCGGACGGAGGCGGTCTTGGTCAGCAACAGGCTGTTCGATCCCGGCCGGTCGAGCGGGATATCGGTCAGGAAGGGATCGGGCGTCTCCAGCACGAAGGGCAGGCCGAACGACGCATCGTTGATGACGTATGCGCCGTTGCTGCCGGCCAGCTTCGCCAGATCCTCGCGCGGGACGACGGAGGGCGCGGTATAGTCGCCCGGCGGCTGGATCCGGATCGTATAGGTGCCGGGCAGGGTCAGCGGGAACCAGTAACGGCCCTTGTCGGCGACGTAGATGCGACCGCTGGCGTCGGTCACCTCCTGGCCGCTGACGACGGTGGACGGGTAACGGCTTATGCCGTCGACGCCGAAGACGGTGGCGGGGGCACCGTTGGCATCGACCAGGCTGACGATCGCACCGTCGACCAGCGTGCCGTCGCGCGAATCGAAGACGTAGCCGGCGGGGTCGATCAGCAGCGAGTTGTCGGACGAGAAACTGAAATTGTCCTCGGAATAGCTGAAGCTCAGCCGCTCTCCGCGTTTCAGGATCGCTTCGCACGGCTTCAGCTCGGCTTGCGTGCCGACCTGCGGAACGCCGCCGGCGAAGACACCGCTGTCGGGGGCGGTTTCCAGGATCGGGATCTCGCCTTTGTAGCTGGGCGTGGAGATGCCGATGTTGGCGGTGTCGCGGACGGCGGGATCGCGATTGGCGCCGGGGGCGTCGAGCACGAAGATCATCGGCTGCGACAGGTCGAACGCGGCCAGGGGCGGGGCCGCGGCCAGCATCGCTTCGTCGATCGGGGCGGGGGTATATTGCGGGGACGGCGTCAGGTCGCAGCGCGCGCCGGTCAGTTCGCGACCGGGAGGGGCAAGGCGGAAGCTGATGCGCGTCGGGCGCTTGGAGCGCGAAAAGGGCAGGGTGACGGTGTTCGAGCGGACCGTAGCGGTTTCGCCGGTCGCGGCGCGGAACGACAGCGTCGCCGTATTCTCGACGCGTCCGCCTGTCGCCGTCTGCGCCAATGCCGCCACGCCCGCCGACAACAGGGCGAGGGGGAGCATGATCGACAGGGCAAGGCGGTGAAGCGGTCGCATGATATCCTGAAAAAGTGCCGGCACGCGCGAACGAGGGGACAGACGGTCCGCGCGTGCCGGAGCCCGAGGGGGGAGGGGCCTCGGGGAGGGGGAGGGGCTTAGTTGATCGTCACATTGAAGGCGGCGCTGACGGCGGCGCCGCCGTTCACGGTCGGGATGATGGCCGTGACCGTCTTGGTCTGCGTGTCGAAGCTGCCCTTGTACGTCGTGCCGTCGGTATCGTCGGTGGCGTCGTCGTCCTGCGCCTCGCCGCCGAGCAACACGCAGCTACCGCCCGGCAGGCCGATCTTCAGCGATCCGGGGACATAGGTGGTGTTGGTCGGGATGACGTCGGTCAGCGTCACCGCATTGGCGCCGGTGCCGAGCGTCGCGTTGCGGACGGCGAGGCAGTATTCGACGACGGCACCCGGGAGTGCCTTCGGGTTCAGCGTGCTGACGCCGTCGCTGACCACGAACGACGACTTGGTGACGCTCAGCGCGACGTCGTGAATACCGACGACATAGGCCAGATAGGCACGCGCCTGCCCGTCGCGCAGCAGATCGGCACCGACGCCGTCGGTGTCGGCGTCGGCGAAGACGACGTCGACATCGTCCTTGCTGTTGAGCAGCGTTGCGGTGAGCGCCGCCCCCTTGGTGCCGGCCTGCCCACCCGCCGCGACCGTCGCGTGCAGGTTGACGATGGCGAGCTGCGCGGAGCTGGCCGGCACGTCGCCGACCAGGAACACCGTCACCGCGCCGTCGGGGGCCAGTTCGTCGATGAAGGTCGCCGTGTCGACGCCCGGATCATACTGGTTGTTGCCGTTCGAATCGACGTACGCCTTCAGGTTCTGCATGTCGAAATTGTCGGTGCCGAGACCCAGGCCGAGCGACAGGTTCTGGTCGCCGTCCAGCAGGATGTCCTGAATGGCGTTGGTCTTGTTGGTGACGCGGTACGTCGTCACCGCGCCGACCTGACCCTGGTTCACCTGCGTGTCCGCCGATTGCAGCGCGACGACGGTCAGGTTGACCTTGCGATCGACCACGAACGTCGCGGCGTTGGACGCGGTCGTCTGCGACTGGCCGTTGACCGAATAGGTCGCATTGGCGGTGTTGGTGACCAACACGCCGGCGGCGGTGCCGTTGGGGGTGGTCTGCGCTCCTGCCTGCGACGCCGCGATGCCGGAAACGGCCGCGGTGCCGGTCAGCAGCAGGCGCATGGTACGCGTGAACATGGTGCCTCCTGTCGTTCGGATGGTGGTGGTGGTGGTGGTGGTGGTGGGACGGGTCATCGGACGATCGCCTGGAAGGCGAGTTCGCCGCCGGTGCCCGCGGTCACCGGCGAATTCAGGCGCCACCGGACGTGCGTGACGTCGTCGGCGGTGGCAGGACGCGTGCCGCCCGCGACGGCGGGCACGCGCAAGGTGGACAGCGGTCCGAAGGTGCGGCCGTCGACCGACACTTCCGGCGCGGCGCCGGCCCCGCGCGGACCGCGATAGGCAAGCCCCGTTGGCACCGGATTGGCGAGCACCAGCCCGGCGATCGGCGCGGTGCCGCGGTTGCGATAGGCGAGCTGCACGACGACGCGGTCGCCGGGTCCTACATGGTTCGGCGCGGCGAGTGTCATCGTGACGCTGCCGTCCGCCGCCGGCACCCGCGTCTCCGCGAGCATCGTCGTCGTCAGGGCGAGCGGGGAAGCGGCAGCGGCAGCGGGTTGGGGACTCGCTGCCGCCGCGACCGCGGCGAACAGGAACGGGATCATCGCAATTTCCTTCACTGGAGACGGACCTTGAACTGGACGGTGTGGGTGGTGGCGGGGCCGCCCGGCCGGTCGGGCAGGCGGATGGACACGGACTGGCCGTCGAAGCCGCCGGCATCGCCGTCGGCGGCGTCGCTGATCCTGGCGTCGTCGAGGGTCAGCGTGCCGGGCAGGTAGACCGCGTCTGAGGGGACAGGGTCGTCGATGATCGCCGCGGAGAGGGCGGCATCGGTGGGGATCCGGGCCACCAGCGTGTAGGTGACGACGGCGCCGCTGCCGGCGGTTGCCCCTGCCGCCAGCGGGGTGCCGTCGGCGGCGGCGACCGACTGCGACTTGACCAGCGTCGGGGTGGTGGAGGCGGTGGCGACGAACGGGATCGCCGCACTCGCGATCGCGCCGGTATCCCCGACGATCGCATCGCTGCCATCGTCGCCAAGACCCGGCAATTGCCGCTTGGGATCGCCGTGACCGGTGGTCGCCTCCGCCGTCACCGTCAGGCTGCCGTCGGCCGGGGTGGTGCCGGCGGTCGGAGCGAGCACCGCGACCAGCGGCAGCGTCTCGCCGGGCGCGAGGACCGGCGTCGCCCCGGTCAGGACGATGTCCTGCTCCGGCTCGAACCGGCCATCGCCGTTGGTGTCGATCGCGACGGTCTGCACCGTCGTCGTCGGCGTGGAGGTGCCGGCGGTGACGGTGAAGCTTTCCTGACCAGAACCCTGATTGGTCAGTTGCACGGGCACCGACACGGGCGTCGTGTCGATCGTGACCATGCCGCCGTCATGAGACAGCCCGATGTCCAGGCGTTCCGCGACGACGATCGTGACGGTGTTAGAGGGCATGGACTGCGACTTGCCGTCCACGTCGTAGCGAAGCTGCGCGGTGTTGGTGATCGCGGTGCCGGCGCGGGTGTCGGCCGTCGCAGGGGAGGCGGGAACGCACGCAGCGGCAGCAGCAAGGGCGGCTGCGGGAAGCCCCCCCATCCACAGTCGCAACGTTGTACCCGAACACGTCAAATTTCGCTCCCAGCGCTTTTTCGCGGGAACAAAATCGCTCGATTTATATTAAGCAGAATCTACCAAGTCACATTGGCAATCAACAGCTTCGCCATCCGCTTCCATGAGCAAAAGCGGACAGGGTTAACAATGTCGTAACCATGCAACTCACCGGAATACTGCGGCCCAATTCGGCTTTCGCAGGTGAAATAGCTCCTGAACTGACTGCAATTGCGCCATGTTACCGATCCGGATGTATTCCGGTTGGAATTTTGCTGTCGATGCAACCGCTTCTCGACGCGACCGTTGATCGATCACACCACGCATGTTCGTTTATGCGTGGTGACCATATTCCTCATTTCAGCAGATCCAGCGTCGCCCTGTCGCGCTCGCCGCCATAAAACCGGTCCAGCCCGGCCGTGAACACGGCCTTCTGCGAATCGGCAGCGACCGCTTCGAACAGCGTGAGCGACGACCGCAGCTTCATCGCGTCGATCGATCCGAAGATCGTCTCCGCCGACCCCGATGCGGGGATCGCCGCCCGCGTCGCTTCGATCAGCCGCGATCCGAGCAGCGGGTCCGCCAGATAGGCGCGGGCCTCGTCGGCCGAAGCGATCGCGTAATGGCGCGCGGTTTCGCTGCGCCCCAGCCCGGCGATCTGCGGAAAGATCCACCACATCCAGTGACTTCGTTTTCGTCCGGCAGTGAGTTCGGCGATCGCGGTCGGCCAGCTCCGGGCCTGTGCATCGATGAAGCGGGACAAGTCCACGGCACGGCTCCCTCGTTCTGTGCCGACTGCAACCGCCGTCCGTGCGGCGCGTTCCCACCGCCAAGACCATAATCGCAGGGAGGAACAGCTGCGCATGTCGCGTCATACGATCATCGCCACGGCGATCCTCCCCGTCGCGTTGTCGATCGCCGGGTGTGGCAAGGGTCAGCCGGACGGCAATACCCTCGCTCCCAGCGGCTTCGTGCCACCCGCGACCCAGGCGCCCGCGCCGATCGCCGGGCAGGCGCAGACGACACCGCTGTCCAATTATATCGGGCATCTGCCGAACGACGCGGTCGACGGCGTGACCTTCTTCGACCGCAGCGAGGTCGCGAATGTGCTGATCGAACTGGTGCCGGACGAACGCCCGCGGCACCTGATCGCCGGGCGGGAGGCGACGACGACGCCGATCTTCCGCCGCGGCGCGCTAGTGGCGGCGCATGGGTGCGAGCAGAACAATTGCGGCGACCGGAACTGGACCGTGATGATCGCCGCGGACGCCAACGCCGACAAGGCGGTCGTCTGCTACCACGACGTGGCGTCGATGGGCGACGCCAGCCGCTGGACCACCCGCGCCCGCGCCGAACGCCGGCCCGGCGACTGCCCCTCCGCCTGAAGGATACGACATGCTGGAACACGTGCCGCATTGGCTGGGAAGCGCGCTGAAGGGCTTGCGCGCGGGCACCGACAAGCTGGCGGTCGCACAGGAGGGGTTGGGGGCGTTCGAGGCGTTGACGCTGTCCAGCCCGGCCTTCGCTGATGGCGGCCGCCTGCCGGACCGGTTCACCGCGGATGGCGCTGGCACCTCGCCACCCCTCATGTGGCGCGATCCACCGCCGGGCACGGCCCGGCTCGCGCTGCTGGTCGAGGATGCAGATTCGCCGACGCCGCAGCCCTTGGTGCATGCGGTGATCTGGGACCTCGCACCGGAGGCGGGGCATCTGGCGGAAGGTGCGATCGTCGCCGACGGGCAGGGCGACGTGGCGGGCCGCGATGTCGGCCGCAATTCCTATTACCGGGAGGGCTGGCTGCCGCCCGATCCACCGACCGGCCACGGCGAGCATCGCTATGCGTTTCAGCTTTTCGCGCTGGCGGAGGGGACGGGCGATCCGGGCGATACGCCGGGTCGGACGGCCCTGCTGGCGGCGATGGCCGGGAAGGTGTTGGCGGCGGGGATCCTGATCGGGACCTATTCGCGGATGGAGGAGGCTCCGGTAGGCCCGGTAGGCCCGGTAGGCGCTGGGGCGGGGGCGGCGGCGGCCTGATCGACACACCGCCCGCGGTTCGGCTTCAGATCAGCGTGGCGTGCGCCGATCCCATCATCAGCATCACGGTCGAAGCGAAGCCGATCAGGCCGATGAGGATGCTCTGTTTCATGTCCGTTGCTCCGGGTGGATCGTTCAGGCGATCGGAACGATGGGAACGGCGGCGCTGACGGCGATTGCGGCGAAGCTCAGGGCAGCGACGAAGCAGACGGCGAAGCGCTGGGCGGACTGAAAATACTGGGTCATGGTCGTTCTCCTTTTGGCGGAACCGACCGTTCGGCTCCGATGTCAGCAGCTTTGCAGACACCGTGCCAATTTTCTAAGCCATTGATAACTATGACTTCTGTTCGCCCCGACCGAAGCGTCTGGCGTTCTTCGCCATTTCGCATGGGGTTCGGCGCCAGCTAATGGCGCAGCCTGCGTCAGGCGGCGCAGACCTTGTCCCGGCCCGTATCCTTGGCCGTGTACAACAGCCGATCGGCGCGCTCGAAGGCGGTATCGGCCTTCTCGCCCGCCCGGATCGCCGTCACGCCCGCAGAGATGGTGACCATGCCCAGCGGCTTGCCGGTATCGCGGTCGCGGAACCGGCGCGAAGCGACCTCGGCCCGCGCCGCGTCGAGCAATGCGGCGGCACTCGCCAGGTCGCATCCCGCCAACAGGATCGCGAACTCCTCGCCGCCGTGGCGCGATACGATATGACCGTCGCACGTCTTGGCCAGCGCCTCGCCGATCGCCGAGAGCACGCGGTCGCCCACGGGATGTCCGAACTCGTCATTGACGCGCTTGAACCGGTCGATGTCGCATAGGGCGAGGCAGTGCGGGCCGCTGCCCTCCACCCGCTCCGCAAACGCGTCGGCGAAGCCGAGTCGGTTGCACAGACCGGTCAGCGGATCGCGCCGCGCGTCGTCGCGCGCCTGTGCGAGCTTGGCGCGCAACGTGTCGGCTTCCTCGGTAGCCTGCGCCAGCTTGGCTTCCGATTCGCGGATGCGGCGGATCATTGCGGTGGCGATCCGCGTCACTTCGTCGCTGTGCTGGAACCGGGGCGAGCGTTCGATCGCGGCGGCGCTGGCGGCGAGATCACGACCGAAGTCGCGCGTTTCGACATGCATCGCCCGCGTCATGGCCGCGAACACGTCGACCTGCGCCTGGGTCTGCGCGACCAGCGCTTCGGCCTGACGGTCGAGCGCGACGTCGCCGCCAGCCCACCGCGCCGGCGGCATCCCGCCGGCGACTACCTCGCCGCCGAGCTGCTCGATCTGCTCGTGCGTCAGCCGATAACCGCCATCGGTCAGCAGCGCGACTTCGCGTGCCAGATCCCCCCCCGGCTCCGACAACACGGCGTGAGCGAACATGTAATGCGCAGGATCGGGGCTCAGCCGGTGCGCGGCCAGAAATGCCCCGATCCGATCGTACAGGTCTTCCCCATGATCCTGTCGCCGCGCAATGCCGGCGTGTCCCATTCCCACCCTCCGCTGATCTCCAGCGAAGGCGTTTACGGGACAACCGTTAGCATCCGGTAATCATGTCGGAGCCGCAACATTAACGGTTTGCGGTGGGTCAAGAGCGTCAACCGACTGACAAAAAGCGTAAAAAGATCAGGATTTCAGCTTCTGGACGGCCGCCAGCGTCTCTTCGACATGGCCGCTGGCATCCATATTATCATGGACGAATGCGATCCGGCCGTTGCGGCCGATAACGTAGCTGGTGCGCTTCGTGATGTCGCGACCGGCCATCTGCTTGCCGAGCGACACGTTGTAGCCGGCGATGACCTTCGGCCCGGCGCTCGCGACCGCGAACTTGCCGGCGCACTTCTCCGACGAGAAGCGCTGGAGCGTGGGTACGTCGTCGGCGGACATGCCGATCACGGTCGCGCCCGCTTTGCGGAACGCGGGCATCGCCTCCGCGAACGCATGCGCCTCCGCGTTGCAGCCGCCGGTGAACGCCGCCGGGAAGAAGTAGAGCACGACCGGGCCCTTCTTCAGCAGGTCGGCGAGGTGGACGTTGACCACCTTGCCCGCGACCGCGCCGCGCGTGGTGAAGTCGGGTGCCTGCGCACCGGGCGCCAGCGCCGCACAGGCAGGGGCGGCGATCGCAACGGCGGCAATGATCGGCAGCAGGCGCATGGAAAATCCTCTCGGGCGTTATCGGACAAGGCTGTAGCGCGGGCGCGTGCGCCGCGATAGGCCGGTGTCATGCCAGTCCGCCCCGCCGATATCGACCTCGCCCACCGCCTCGCCGACGCCGCGGGCGCGGTGATCCGCCCTTATTTCCGCAAGCCTCACGGGCTGGAGACGAAGGCCGACCACAGCCCCGTCACCCTCGCCGACAAGGAGGCCGAAGCGGCGATGCGCCGCCTGCTCGACGCCGAATGCGCGGGCGACGGCGTCCACGGTGAGGAATACGGGATCAAGCCGGGGGTGACGAACCGGCAATGGGTGCTCGACCCGATCGACGGTACGCGCAGCTTCACCGCCGGCCGCGCGATCTTCGGCACGCTGATTGCGCTGCTGGAGGATGGCTGGCCGGTGCTCGGCATCATCGACCAGCCGGTGCAGCGCGAACGCTGGGTCGGCGTTGCCGGCCGCCCGACGACGTTCAACGGCGTCCCCGTTCGCACCCGCGCCTGCCCCGCTCTGGAAGGCGCGGTCGTCGCCACCACCAGCCCGCATCTGTTCGCGGAGGGTGACGTGCCGCACTACATGGCGCTCGTCGCAGCAGCGTCGGGCGGGCACGTCCGGCAGGGGCCCGTCTATGGCGGCGATTGCTACAATTACGGGCTGCTCGCGTCGGGACACCTCGATATCGTCTGCGAATCGGGGTTGCAGCTATACGATTTCGCCGCGCTCGCGCCGATCGTGGAGGGAGCCGGCGGACGCCTGTGCGACTGGAACGGCGACCCGCTCACCGCATCGAGTGAAGGTCATGTCCTGGCGATCGGAGATCCCGCGCGGGCGGAGGAGGTGCTGGAGGCGCTGAGGGCAACTCCGCACGAGCACTGAGGCCTTGATCGGGGGCTTCCCCGAGAGAGGATTGCCAATCGATCGCCGCTCAGGAGCGCATCGTGACGTTCAGCTTCGCCGATGAAGGGCACGCGGAGCCTTCACGAGAAACTTGCGTGAACAGCAATGGTCGCCGGACCTTGCACTGCCCGATAATCAAGCCTCGCAGCCGATCGCGGTCCCACTCGACGCGCCGTCGATAAGGCAGGAAATGAGCTTGGCGCTGGCGGCTTGTACCGCCTCGCTGTGCAGCGTTCGGGTGAAGACCGAGCCGATCGACACGATCATGAACGATTCCGCGAGCAGTCGATGTTCGTGGGTGACGGCCGTGCTGCCCATCAGGCCGGCGAAAGCTCTGCTGATGTTGTCCGACATCATCAGTCGTATCTTCGTGAATATCGCGTGGATGCGATCGTTGCGGGATGCTTCCGCTGCGATTTCCAGGAAGAGACGGTCGCCTTCCTCGTCCTCCTTGCACGTCGCCGAATCGAGCCAGGTTCGCACGCCTGTCCGATCTTTCGCCGCCAGGGCTGCGTCCAGCGTGGCGAGGTCGGCGAACTTCCGGCAATCTTCCTCGACGATGGCCGCGATGATGTCCTCCTTCGACGGGAAGTCGCGGTAAAGTTGCTGGACGGCAACGCCCGACTCCTTGGCGATCAATGCGATACCGGTGGAATGGAAGCCGTGCTCCACGAACAGCCTTCGTGCCACGTCCTTGACGTTTTCCCGGCGCAACTCCGCACGCGACAAGGGCGGGCATTCGACAATCGACAATTCAGAACCTCTCTCAAGCCTTGTTGACGCGTCCGAATGGCGCGGCTAACGACCGATTTCGTGAGTGATCGCTCTCTTCCCTTTTTTCAAGCAGGAAAATTTATGTTCTCCAAGCGGCTGATGGGCTGTGTGTTGGCGTCGTCCGCCTTGCTCGCCTTGTCGGCGTGCGGGGGCGGTGCACCGCAGCAGCAGGCTCCACAGGGCCCGGCGCCGGTCGGCTACGTCGTCGTTCGCGAGGAGCCGGTGCAGCTGACGACCGAACTGCCCGGTCGAACGACCGCGTTCGAAACGTCCGAGGTTCGGCCGCAGGTCAACGGGCTGGTGCAGGCGCGCCTGTTCGTGGAGGGCGACGTGGTCCGCAAGGGGCAGGCGCTCTACCGGATCGATCCCGCCCCGTACGAGGCACAGGTCGCGAGTGCGCGCGCCGCCCTGACCCGCGCGCGGTCCAGCATCGCGTCGAGCGCCGCCCTTGCCCGCCGTTACGGCGAGTTGGTGAAGATCAACGCGATCGCGCGGCAGGAGTATGAAAACGCCCAGACCACCGCGGCGCAGGCGCGGGCCGATGTCGCCGCTCAGCAGGCGGCGTTGCGCACGGCGCAGATCGATCTCGCACGCACGACGATCCGCGCGCCGATCACCGGCCGCATCGGCCGATCGGTGTTCACGACCGGCGCACTCGTCTCCGCGGCGCAGACCAACGCGCTCGCCACGATCCAGCGCATCGACCCGATCTATGTCGACATACAGGAGTCGAGCGCCGACCTGTTGAAGCTGCGCCGGCAGATCATCAGCGGGCAATTGACCCGTGACGGCAATGCCCGCGTCAAGCTGATGCTGGAGGACGGCAGCGACTATGGTCCCGAGGGTACGCTGCGCTTCGCGGACGTGACCGTCGATCCGACCACCGGTTCGCAGGTGATCCGGGCGCTGTTCCCCAATCCCAACGGGCTGCTGCTGCCGGGCATGTTCGTCCGCGCCTCGCTCGTCGAGGGGACGCAGTCGAAGGCGATGCTGGTCCCGCAGCGTGCGGTCAGTCGCGACGAAAAGGGTCAGGCGACCGTGCTGGTCGTCGGGGCCGGCGACAAGGTCGAGCCGCGCACGCTTCAGACCAACCGCGCGATCGGCGACAACTGGCTGGTCACCGGCGGTCTGAAGCCCGGCGACAAGGTCATCGTAGAAGGCGGCATGATGCTGCGTCCGGGTATGCCGGTGCAGGGCAAGCCGTGGAATCCCAACGCCAAGCCCGCCGGTCAGCCGCCGCAGCAGGGTCAGGCGCAGGCGCAGGCGAAGTAGACGCTGATGGCACGCTTTTTTATCGACCGCCCGATCTTCGCCTATGTGCTGGCGGTGATGGTCGTCATCGTCGGAATCCTGTCGATCCGCGTCCTGCCGATCGCGCAGTTTCCCGCCATCGCGCCGCCCGCGGTGTCGATCACCGCGAACTATCCGGGTGCCGACGCGCAGACGCTGGAGAACACGACGACCCAGATCATCGAGCAGCAGATGAAGGGGATCGACCACCTTCGCTACTTCTCGTCCTCGTCGTCGTCCGCCGGCATCGTCACGATCACCCTGACGTTCGAGCAGGGCACCGATCCCGACATCGCGCAGGTGCAGGTCCAGAACAAGTTGCAGGCGGCGACGCCGCTGTTGCCGCAGGAAGTGCAGCGTCAGGGCATCGTCGTGGCGAAAGCGACGCAGAATTTCCTGCTGTTCGTCGGCCTGTATTCCGAGAACGGCAGCCACGACGCCGACGATCTCGCCGATATCGTCGCCTCCAAGATCCAGGACCCGCTGTCGCGCGTCACCGGCGTCGGCGACACGCAGATCTTCGGTTCCCAGTACGCGATGCGCATCTGGGTCGACCCGCTGAAGCTCAACAATTTCGCGTTGACGATGGCGGACGTGACCAGCGCGGTCACGGCGCAGAACGCGCAGGTGTCCGCCGGCCAGATCGGTGCGCAGCCCGCCCCGAAAGAGCAGATGCTCAACGCCACCGTGTCGGTGTCGTCGCGCCTGACCTCGCCCGAGCAGTTCGCGCAGATCCGTCTGAAGAGCAACGCGAACGGGTCGGTCGTGCGGCTGGGCGACGTCGCGCGCGTCGCGATCGGGGCCGAGAACTACGCCTTCTCGGCGCAGTGGAACGGCAAGCCCGCGTCGGGCATCGGCATCAAGCTGGCACCGGGTGCCAACGCGCTCGACACGGTCGAGGCCGTCAAGGCGCGCGTCAACGAGATCGCCAAGCAGTTCCCGCCCGACGTGAAGGTCATCTTCCCGTACGACACGTCGCCGTTCGTCCGGCTGTCGATCGAACAGGTGATCCATACGCTGGTCGAGGCGGTCGTGCTCGTCTTCCTCGTGATGTTCCTCTTTCTCCAGAACTTCCGCGCGACGCTGATCCCGACGATCGCGGTGCCGGTGGTGCTGACGGGGACGTTCGCGGTGCTGGCGGCGTTCGGCTATTCGATCAACACGCTCACCCTGTTCGGCATGGTGCTGGCGATCGGTCTGCTGGTCGACGATGCGATCGTCGTCGTCGAAAACGTCGAGCGCCTGATCACCGACGAGGGCCTCACGCCCAAGGAGGCCGCGCGCAAATCGATGGACGAGATCACCGGCGCGCTGATCGGCATCGCCGTCGTCCTGTCCGCGGTGTTCCTGCCGATGGCATTCTTCGGCGGCTCCACCGGCGTCATCTATCGCCAGTTTTCGATCACGATCGTGTCGGCGATGGTCCTGTCGGTCGCCGTCGCGCTGATCCTGACGCCGGCGCTCTGCGCCACGATCCTCAAGCCGCACGACAAGAACAAGAATCAGGGTAACGGCCCGCTGACGCGGTTCTTCCGCTGGTTCAACGACCGGTTCGATCGCGGCCGCGACCGTTACGAGCGTGGCGTGCGGTCCACCGCCAATCGCTGGGTGCGGTCGCTGATCGCCTATGCCCTGATCCTGGCGGGCATGACGTTCCTGTTCATGCGCCTGCCGACGGGCTTCCTGCCCGATGAAGATCAGGGCGTGATGATCGCGCTGGTGCAGGGACCTCCGGGTGCCACCACCGCCCGGACGCAAAAGGGCCTGGACCTCGTCCGCGATCACTTCCTGAGCGATGCAGGCAGCGCGATCCGCGGCGTCTACACGATCAACGGCTTCAGCTTCGCAGGGCAGGGCCAGAATAGCGGCATCGCCTTCATCCCAATGAAGGAGTGGAAGGATCGACCGGGCGCCGAGAACAAGGCGCAGGCGGTGATCGGCCGCGCGATGGGCGTGTTCTCGCGCTACAGCGACGGTCTGATCTTCGCGGTCATCCCGCCGGCCGTGCAGGAACTGGGCAACGCCACCGGTTTCGACCTCCAGCTCGTCGATGACGGCGGGCTGGGTCACGAGAAGCTGCTCGCCGCGCGCAACATGCTGCTCGGCATGGCGTCGCAGAACAAGCAACTCGTCGGCGTCCGCCCGAACGCGCTGGACGACGCGCCGCAGCTGAAGGTGGAGGTCGATCAGGACAAGGCGCGCGCGCTGGGTCTCGACCTGTCGACGGTGAACAGCACGATCGCGACCGCGTGGGGCGGATCGTACGTCAACGACTTCATCGATCGTGGTCGCGTGAAGCGCGTCTATATTCAGGCGGATGCACCCTATCGCATGGCGCCGGACGATATCGGCGACCTCTTCGTCCGCGGGGCGAGTGGGTCGATGGCGCCGTTCACCGCCTTCTCCACCCTGTCGTGGAGCCAGGGTCCGACGCAGCTCACGCGCTATAACGGACAGCCTTCGATGGAGATTCTGGGGCAGCCTGCGCCGGGCGTCTCGTCCGGTGCCGCGCTGAAGGCGATGGAGGATATGCAGGCCAAGCTGCCGCCGGGCACGCGGCTGGACTGGACCGGTCTCAGCTACGAAGAGCAATTGTCGGGTGGTCAGGCACCGGCGCTGTACGGCCTGTCGCTGCTGATCGTCTTCCTCTGCCTCGCGGCGTTGTACGAGAGCTGGTCGGTGCCGATCTCGGTGATGCTGGTCGTGCCGCTGGGTATCGTCGGCGCACTGCTGGCGGCGAGCCTGACGGGTCTCAACAACGACATCTACCTTCAGGTGGGCCTGATTACGACGATCGGCGTCTCGGCGAAGAACGCCATCCTGATCGTGGAGTTCGCGGAGGAGAAGATCCGGCAGGGGCTGACGCCGTTCGACGCCGCGGTGGAGGCGGCGAAGCTGCGGCTTCGACCCATCCTGATGACCAGTCTCGCCTTCGTGTTCGGCGTGTTCCCGCTCGCGATCGCCAGCGGAGCCGGCGCAGGCGGGCAGAACGCGATCGGCCGGGCGGTGGTCGGCGGCATGATCTCGGCGACCGTCTTGGCGATCTTCTTCGTACCGATGTTCTTCATCATCGTGCTGCGCCTGTTCGGCCACAGCGCGGAGGTGAAGCCGGAGGATGACGGCGGGCGCGACGACGACCGACGTGATGGGGGCGAGCATGGGCACACGCCCGCGCCGCAGGGAGCCTGAGTGGTGATGAACAGCAAGTGTGTCCTGGCCCTGCTCGCGGCGACCGCGCTCGCCGGGTGTAATCTGGCACCCAAATACGTCCGGCCGGTCGGCGCGGTCCCGGCCGTGCTGCCACAGGGCGGCGTCTATCCGGTCGCCGCGACCGACGCCCCGGACATCACCCGGATCGGCTGGCGGGCGTTCTTCACGGATGACCGGCTGCGCAACACGATCGCGCTGGGGCTGGACAACAACCGCGACCTGCGGATCGCGGCGGCCAATGTGCTTCAGGCGCGGGCGCAATATCGCATCCAGCGCGCCGATCTGGTCCCCTCCACCACGCTGTCGGGGTCGGGTACCTACACCAACAACATCCAGGGTGCGGCCGGCGCGCTGGGTGGCGCCGCCGGCGGTGGTACCGGTGGCGGCACCGGAACGGGGACCGGTACCGGCACGGGCGGCGTCGGTGCCGGGGTGGGCTCGTCCTCCTCGAATCTGGAATTCTATTCGGTCAATGCGGGCTTCTCGGCATTCGAGCTGGACCTGTTCAGCCGGGTGCGGAACCTCAGCCGCGCCGCGCTGGAACAGTATTTCGCCACCGAGGAGGCGCAGCGCTCCACGCGCATCAGCCTGATCGCCGAGATCGCGACCGCGTGGCTGACCTATGCGTCGGATCAGGATCAGCTCCGCATCTCGCAGGAGTCGCTGAAGTCGTTCGAACAATCGCTCGAATTGACGCGGGCTCAGTTCCGTATCGGCGTTGCGTCCGAGTTGGAGGCGCGGCAGTCGGAAACCAGCTACCAGACCGCCCGCAACGACATTGCAGTGCTGCGGACCCGGCTGGCGCAGGACAAGAATGCACTCGACCTGCTCGTCGGTGCGTCCGTCACGACCGAGCTGCTGCCGCAGGGCCTGGGCGAAGGCGGTGCGGCGCTGAAGGCGTTGCCGGGCGGGATCACGTCCGACGTGCTGTTGCGACGTCCCGACGTGTTGCAGGCCGAACATCAACTGATCGCGCAGAACGCCAATATCGGTGCGGCGCGGGCCGCGCTGTTCCCGCGTATCTCGCTGACGGCGACGCTGGGCACGATCAGCACGGCGTTGAGCGGCCTCTTCGCGGGTGGCAGCTTCACCTACACCGGCGCGCCCTCAGTCTCGTTACCGCTGTTCGACGGCGGCCGGCTGCGCGGCAACGTGCAGGTGGCCGAGGCGCAGCAGCAGGCGGCCGTCTCGACCTACGAACGCACTGTGCAGACAGCCTTTCGCGAGGTTGCGGATGCATTGGCGCAGCGCGGGACGATCGACGAACAGGTCTCCGCGCAGACTGCGCGCGTCAACGCCGCTTCCGTGGCGCTGCGCATCTCGGATGCCCGGTACCGCGCGGGCGTCGAGTCGTTCCTCAACACGCTGGACTCGCAGCGCACCGCTTACGCCGCACAGCAGCAGCTCGTCACGACGCGGCTGAACCGGGAGAGCAACCTCGTGGAACTTTACCGGTCGCTCGGCGGCGGGCTTGCGGACGATGATGTCGAAGGGACGCGCCGCCCCGGGTCCTGACGCCACTGTGTCGCCGCCCCCAGACTTTTTGGCAGCCAATCACGGCCTTGATGCGTTATTGCCGCTGAAAAGGAGAGGAGCAGTGAACTCCGTAGACAAGCAGAAGCGACTGCATTTCGACGTCACCAACGTCGGGCTGCGGGCGCAGGCCACCGCCGTGGGACTGGTGCAACTCTGTATCGAGCTGCACAACGCCAACATCCTGAGCGACCTCGCCTTGCAGCGCATCAAGGATGCGATCGCGGACGAGGTATCGATCGCCGCGCCCCGACGAACCGCCATTCAGAACTTCCGTCGCGAGATCAGGGAACGGCTCGACCGCCTGTTCGGCGGCGAGCAGCCGGTCGGCTCGGCAGAGGCTCTCGCGTTCGGCAGCAGTCCGCAATCGGAAGAGCGGCACGAAGTCTGACCGGCAGGAGCGTCGGCCACCGCTGAGCAGTCGGTTGCGTGATGGCGTCGTTCCCCGCGGCTTAGACTTGGTGATCGCTTGCGAAGCGCCGCGCCCCGATCCAAGGCGGCGATCATGCTGAACGCCGCTGCCAAGCCACCCTCCCGTCTTCGTCGCCTCGATGGCGCGCTCGCCGATCTGCCGATCGACGATGCGATGCTCCTTTCCGAACTGGACGGTTATCTCGCGGGCATCCTCGTGAGTCCGCAAAGCATCGCACAGGCGGACTGGATGCCGGTGATCTGGGGCGGTGGCGACGCGCCGTTCGAAGAAGCCGACGACGTCCGTTGGTTCACCTCGATGATCACGGCCTATGCCGAGGAACTGTCGCGGGCAATGGAGCGCAGCCGCTATCAGCCGTTGCTGGACGTGGACGAGCGGAATGGTGAGCTCCTGTGGGAATTCTGGGTGGAGGGCTTCGAGAAGGCATTGGTCCTGCAACCGGAAGGCTGGGCCGTGATCGCCGATGCCGGGGACGACGAGACGCGCGCAGCGCTGACGGGGATGAACACGCTGATCGATATCGCTCACGAGCGTAGCGATCTGGCGCATCACGAAATCGATGCCATTGCAGACCGTGCGGCGGACCTGATCGCGATGTGGACCGCCGCGCTGCATAGGGATCGGTCCGCGCGTCGGGGCTCGATGTCTGCGCCCGCACCGTCGGTCGCCAAGGTTGGCCGCAACGACCCTTGTCCGTGCGGGTCCGGCAACAAATTCAAGAAGTGCTGCGGACGCAACTAGGCGTTGCTCGACAAGGAGGTGTCGGGATTGTTGCACCACGGGGGCTGGCGTCCGCGGGAGAAGCGGATAGGTTGCTGGAAACACTCGTAATGGAGAGATGTCGATGGTCCCGGTTTCCGCGCTGCTGTTGATGGCCATGATGCCGCAGGCGGAGAGCCAGGTCCCCGCCAAGGCGGAGCACGTCGCGATCCAGGCGGCCGATCTCGACAGGAGCGCGACGTTCTACCGGGAAGCGTTCGGATTGCGGATGATCCCGACCCCGCTCAAGAACCGGCGGTGGCTGGACCTCGGCAACGGCATGGCACTCCATATCCTGGACGGTCGGACGGCACCGAAGCCGTCGAACCGCAACGAGCATCTGGCGCTGCACGTCGACGATCTGGCGCGCGTGACGGCCTGGCTCGACCGGCACAAGCTGGTCTGGACGAATCTGGCGGGCGATCCCAGCACGATGCAGACCCGCTTCGACGGCGTGCGCCAGATATACGTGCAGGACCCGGACGGATATTGGCTGGAAGTCGGCGACTCGCGTGGAACCGTGACGCGATGACATCGGCACAGGCCCAGATCTAAGGGCGCGCATGTCGGCGGCTTTCGCCCGAGCGGCGCCTTCGCCGGACAGGTCTAGGCATATGCATCGCGTCGGTTGCACGGTCTTCGCCGGTACCGCGCTGCTCCTGCTGGCACACAGCCCGTTACCGCCGCGCCAGAACCCGCCGGGCGGCCCGGTCACGCCGCGCATCGATGTCGACGGTGCCTATCTGTTCGCGCACATGACCAAGGCGCGGTACGGCGTGCTGCATTATTCCGTCAGCCGTGACGGGCTGCACTGGCGGTCGGTGAATGGCGGACGGCCCGTGTCCGCGGACTATCACGGCCACGCATCGATCGCGCGCGGGGGCGATGGGCGTTATTATCTCGTCGGCAATCGCAGCGACGACGATCCGCTGATCCGCTTCTGGGTGTCGGACGATCTGATCCGCTGGACACCTTACGGAACATACCGGCCGGACCTGAGCGCGGCGCCGGGCCACCCGCATCCGTTGCAGCGGATCGGCGCGCCGAAACTGTTCTTCGATGCGCCGTCCGGCCGGTTCCTGTTGAGCTGGCACACGCCCAATCGCGACACATCGCGGGAGGACCCCGAACGCTACTGGGCCAGCCAGCGGACATTGTACGTGCTGTCGAAGGATCTGAAGTCCTTCCCCGATCGGCCGTTGCGGCTGTTCGCATGGCCGATGGCGACGATCGACACGGTCGTGCAGCCGAACGGGTCGGGCGGCTATTGCGCGATCGTAAAGGACGAACGCTACCCGTCGACCGACTGGCCGACGGGCAAGACGATCCGCATCAGCTGTGCGAAGCGGCTGCTAGGGCCCTATCCGCCGCCCGGTCCGCCGATCAGCCCCAATTTCCGGGAGGCGCCGACGGTGATCCGTTCGCCGCACTCAGGCGACTGGCTGCTCTACTACGAGCAATATGCCGGAACGAGCTACGGGCTGTCGACGGCACCGCGGCTGAACGGTCCATGGTATCAGGTCGCCGGCAATACCGGTATGCCGGAATGGGACCGCTATACGATGCCCGCAGGAGTTCGGCACGGATCGATGATCGCCATATCGAAGACGCAGTACGATGCGATCGTGGCGGCGTTTCCGGATTCATGAAAGGGTCGAGGCGATGAAGATCGCGACGATGATCGCGGCCGCCGCGTGTACGGCTTCGCCGATGACGGGGAGTGCCGCACTGGCTCCCTCCGTGCGCAGTTTCACCAACCCCTTGCTACCGTCCGGGCCCGATCCGTGGATCGTGCGGCATCGCGACACCTATTATTACATGCACACGCTCGGGAACCGGCTCGCGATCCGCGCGACGAAGGATGTATCGCGGCTTGCCGAGGCACCCGAGACGGTGGTGTGGACGCCCCCCGCGACGGGACCGAACGCGCAGTCGATCTGGGCGCCGGAGCTGCACCGGATCGATGACAAATGGTACCTCTATTACACCGCTGCGGCGAGCGGGCATGACGACGACGCGCATCGCGGCGTGTTCGTGCTGGAGAATGCGAGCGAGGACCCGCTGGCCGGTGAATGGACCGATCGCGGCATGCTGAAGACCGCGCACCGGGGTATTGATGGAACGACCTTCGCGCATCGTGGCCAGCGGTATTTCGTCTATTCGCCCTATGTCGGTCCCGACAGTGTGCTGGCGATCGTCAAAATGACGAACCCGTGGACGCTGACGGGGCTGGAGACGATCATCGCACGCCCCGACCTGCAGTGGGAGCGGCAGGGAGGTCGCCAGATCCTGGAAGGGCCGGAGTTCCTGTCGGGGCCCAAAGGCGATCTGTTCATCACCTATTCCGCCAGCGCCTGCTGGTCGGACGGCTATGCGATCGGACTGCTGAGCGCGGCGAGGGGCAGCGATCCACTGGACGCGCGGGCATGGCGAAAGTCGCCGCAGCCGGTGATCGCGACCGCGGCGGCGCAGGGCGTCTATGCACCGGGCCATAATGGATTCTTCACGTCGCCGAACGGGCGTGAAACGTGGATCGTCTACCACGCCAATCCGGGCCCGGATCTGAAGTGCACCGCCAAGCGGTCGCCGCGTATCCAGCGTGTGGACTGGTCGGCGGATGGCAGGCCAGTGTTTCCGATACCGACGGCGGGCGTTGCGTTGGATGCGCCCCGCTAGGCTACGCACCCGTCCAAGGACGGCCGCCGATCAGTGGCCGTAAGTCTTGATCCCGCGCCGACGCAGTTTCTCGCGGTGGCGCTTGCGACGGACGGCGATGATGATCGGCAATGCGATGATGATCACCACGCCGATGATGGCGTAGGCAATCAGCTTTCGGTCGAGGTCGATCATGACGCGCCTCTGACAAAAGATGAGCGCTTTGTCATCGTTGAATCCGGCGAGAACCCTGACCCATGTGGTTGGGCGCGATGTACCGCACGTTTCCTGCGACTAAATGCGACGCAGGTGCCAGCAGGTCATTGCGGCCGGTGGCCCGACAGCGTCGCCGGAAGATAGGCGGCGACGGCGGGATCGCCGTGGCTGACAACGGCGATCAGGGCATCGTGGCTGTCCGCCGCGGGTTCGCTCAGCCGCCAGCCGTAGAGCGTGGCATCGATACCGTCAGGTCCGGTTTCGACGAAGCGACGGGCGCGTCCGCCCAGCCCGTTGTCCATCGCCTTCATCACGGCGATGCCGGGCAGGCCGGGCTTCAGCACGAACCAGCGTGGCGTGCCGGGGGTGAACCGGCCGCGTGCCCAGTACGCGACCGCGACGTCGATCGTGCGACGCGCTGCGGCGGGAGGGGCCTGCGTCTCGGTGCCGATCGCAGCGAGGCTGTTGACGGGATCGGCGGCGGTGCACCCGCCGAGCCAGAGTAACGATGCGAGCAGGATCGTCAGCGACTTGGGCAAGGGGCTCTCCCGGAGAGGGTGCGGATTCAGGCGAGCTCGGGCGACAGGCCGAACCCGGCCGGCGTGAAGCGCATCGCCTGATCGCTCATCTCCCGCGTGGCGAGCAGGCCGTCCCCGGTCGTGAGATAGGCCCAGCTGGAATGCGGGCGGGGCGGCGGTTTCAGCGCGGCGGGGTCGAGGACGGCGAGGTTCACGCCGCCCGTACGCCGGGCGGAGGGGGCTCGGATTGCCGCGACATCGTCGGCGCGCGCCCTGGCGGCGAGTGCCTGTGTTCGCGTATAGTCGGACGGGTGGGTCCAGCGATCCGGGTCGGCCAAGGTCAGGTCGATGCTGCGCGGGGCGTCGACCGCGACGGAAAAGGCGGACATCGGCGTCGGCGTGCGCGGTCGTGCAAAGCCCGGCGAGCGCGCGAATGCGACCAGTCGCCAATAGGCGGTCTCGGTCACCGCGGTCTCGATATCCTCCGACGCGTAGAAGATGCCGGGCAGCACATCCGCCGCGCGAAAGCGGGAGGGACGGCCCAGCCCATAGCGGAAGGGCGAAGCGAGCAGCCACGGCAGGTGCCGTGCCGCGTCGGGCAGCGGCGGCTTCACCTCGTCGGCCAGCGCCTCCAGCAGCGCCTGATCCACGGCATCGGCGGCGAGGCGGTTGGTGGCGATCCGGTGCTGCGCCTCCACGATGCGGATGCCGCGCCCTTTATAGGGGCGAATGTCAGACGCGGGCACGCAGCGCGTCGACATAGTCGCTCGTTCGCAGCAGCCCGCGAACCGTTGCCAGTTGCGCGATCGGCGGGCCGCCGAGGTCGAGATTCGGCGTTTCCAGCCAGGATCGTGCCGAAAGGTCGTCCTGCCCCAGCCAGCTGTCGAGCGAGCGGAACAGCCGCAGCAGATGCTGGGCGAGTTCGAATGGCTTGCTGCCCGGTTCCAGCCGATACTGCCCACCCCGCAGCCGCGAAATGGTCGGCGCCGATAGGCCGAGGATCGCCCCTGCCTGTGCGTTGGACAGGTTCCAGAAGCCTGCGATCCGTGCGACCGCTTCGCTCAATACGCGGGCGGCGTTGGATGTGTCGGCCGCTCTAGCCAGCGTCGCCATGACGTTCTCCTCCGAACGAATATAGGCAATTTTGTTCACAGGAACAACCCACGGCTGAAACTTCGGGTTCACCTTCGGGATCGTAGTCGCTATCGAACGATCGGATGGAGCATCCCGCCCTCGTGATCGCGCTGATCGGCGCGCTCGGTATCGGCGCGCAGTGGGTGGCGTGGCGCACCGGCTGGCCTGCGATCGCGCTGATGCTGGTGGCGGGTGTCGTCGCCGGCCCCGTGACCGGCCTGATCGATCCCAAGCACGTCTTCGGCGAGCTGCTGGAGCCGATCGTCTCGATCGCCGTCGCGCTGATCCTGTTCGAGGGCGGACTGAGCCTCAACTTCCGCGAATTGCGACGGACCGACGGTGCGGTGACGCGACTGTTGCTGCTGGGCGTACCGATCGGCTGGGTGCTCGGGACGCTGGCCTGCTATTACATCGGTGGCCTGGTGTGGCCGGTGGCGGTGCTGTTCGCCGGTATCCTCGTGGTGACCGGCCCAACCGTCGTCCTGCCGCTGCTGCGCCAGAGCAACATCGCGGCGCGGCCCCGCGCGATCCTGAAATGGGAAGCGATCGTCAACGATCCGATCGGCGCGCTGTGCGGTGTCGTCACCTACGAATATCTGCGCCGGGTGGGGGAGGGCGGCACGATCGCCAGCGTCGTCGTGTCGCTGCTGGCGGCGAGCGTGATCGCCGGGCTGATCGGCTGGCTGGCCGCGCGGGCGGTGGGCTGGGCGTTCCCGCGCGGATATGTGCCCGAATATCTGAAGGCGCCGGTGCTGCTGGTCGCGGTCGTCGGCGCGTTCGTCGTGTCGAACCTGATCCATCAGGAGACCGGCCTGCTGACCGTGACGGTGATGGGCGTCGCGCTGGCGAACATGCGGCTGGCGTCGCTGCGCGACGTGCATGCATTCAAGGAAAACGTCACCGTCCTGCTCATTTCCGGCGTGTTCGTGCTGCTGTCGGCGACGTTGAACCTGGAGGTGCTGCGCCGGTTCGAATGGCGGTTCGCGGGGTTCCTGCTCGCGCTGCTGTTCGTCGTGCGGCCGGCGACGGTGCTGCTGAGCCTGGCGTTCACGCGGGTGCCGTGGAACGAGCGGCTGCTGGTCGCGTGGATCGCGCCGCGCGGCATCGTCGCGGTCGCGATTTCCGGCCTGTTCGCGCTGCGGCTCGACCAGCTTGGGTATGGTGACGGGTCGATCCTCGTCACGCTGTCGTTCGCGGTCGTGGTGGCGACGATCGTCGCGCACGGGTTCTCGATCGGCCCCGTGTCGCGCTGGCTGAAGGTGACCGGCGCGGCGGAACGGGGGCTGCTGATCGTCGGCGGCACGCCGTGGAGCCTGTCGCTGGCCGACCAGTTGCGCACGCTGGAGGTGCCGGTGACGATCTGCGACACCAGCTGGCAGCGATTGTCGCCGGCGCGGCAGGCGGGGATCGCCACCTATCACGGCGAGATCCTGGCGGAGGCGACGGAGGACCGGCTGGACCTGCAACAATTCCAGGTGCTGGTCGCGACCAGTGACAACGAAGCGTACAACGCGCTGGTCTGCAACGAATTCGCGCCGGAGATCGGCCGCGACAATGTCTATCAGCTCGGCGGCGGCACCGACGAACACGACGAGGATACGCGCGCCCTGCCGTCGTCCCTGCGCGGACGGGCATTGTTCGCCAGCGGCCACGGCGTGGAAGAAATCGTGTCGCGGGAGCGGCAGGGCTGGGGCTTTCGCAAGACGCGGATCACCGAGCAGTTCGACTTCGACGCGATCAAGGCCGATCTGCCCGATGAAGCGGACATGCTGCTGCTGTTGCGCAAGGGCGGCGCGTTGCGCTTCTTCTCGCACGCCAGCCGGCCGACGCCGCAGCCGGGCGACACGATATTGTCCTACGCCCCGCCGACCCGACCGGGGGCAAGGCGCATGCAGGGGGAGGCGGCGTGATGAAACATGCGGTGCTGATGGCGGCGGCGGGGCTGGCGGCCTGTGCGCCGGGGCCGGACGGCAACCGGGTCGAGCCGGCGACGACGAACGAGGCGGTCGGCAACGACGCTCTGGCCAACGTCGCGCAGAACGCCGCGGAACCCGCGAAGTCGATCCTGCGGCCGGAGATCGTCGAGCCGGAACCGACCCCGCCAGCGCTGGAACCGGTCGCGGCGACGGTGGCCTTCGGTGCATCCGGGCTGGTGCTGGACGATGCGGGGCGGGCGGCGATCGATGCGGTGCTCGCCAGCCCGACGATGGCGGCTGGTGGGCCGATCACCGTGCGCGGCCATTCGGACTCGCCGGGCAACGATCGCGTCAACCTCCGTGCATCGCAATCGCGGGCGGAGGCGGTGCGCGACTATCTGGTCGAAAAGGGTATCGCGGCGGACCGGATCACCGTGGTGGCACTCGGCGAGACGACTCCGCTGGTGCCCAACGCCCGCCCGGACGGCAGCGACGATCCGGAGGCACGCGCCAGGAACCGGCGAGTTGAAGTGGCGGTCGACCTGCCGCCCAAGCCGGTCGAGCCAGTCGTAGACGTTTCGGGAAATATGGCTGGATCGTAGGAGCTTGGCCGAAATGGCGTCTGTCGGTGCGCGCGGAAGGTTAGGCTAAGGTTAGTCCAACGACGCACATTCGGATCGAATGCCTTCGATACGGGTGTTGGTTCACGATGCAAGGAGCGGCAGGCTGCGTTGATTGGGCGACGCCGTGTAACCCGGATCGACGCTTGTAGGACAGCCGCGATCGTGGTGTTTACGACGGCGAGGTCATCGTCGTCCCGATGCCGAGCCGATCGGTCGAGCGAAGGATATTGCGATGCTGATGACGATCATCCTGTCGCTCGCCGCTCCGCAGGCGTGCGTCGCCGTGAAGCAGCAATGCCGCGCCTGCACGACGACCGGGGGCAAGATGGCCTGCTCGACGCCGGGCATCGCGTGCCAGCCCTTTCAGCGCATCTGTCCGACGAGCCGCGACGGGAAGCCGGCGAGCACCCGGCAGAGCAGTCCGTCAGCGAAGCGCTAGGGCCGGTTGGCATTCAGTCGCCGACGTGCGGTTTCGTGCCGAAAGCCGCGCAGTAGACTCCGGAACGAGTCCGGGGTGACAGAGCCATGCTGAATGTCGATCGGCGCTGGGACATATCCGACCCGTTCGCATCGATTTTTGCCGGTCTGCGCGGAGTTGAAGGCGATATCGCCCCGCCTATGGCTGCGACTTCGTTCGGCACCAACGGTGTGGGGCTAGTGCGACGCGTACCTGATGGTCGAGAACCCCAATGCCGCAGCCGTTATCGGGACTTGCGCATCTCGGCGACGCGCGCGGCCGTTTCGGGACTGGCGCAGAAGGCGCGGTCGAAGGCGTGCGACGGGGGGCGGAATGCGCAAGCGATGTCGGCCTCCTGTTCCGGGATCATGTCGAGCGGCTCGACGCCGGTGTCGCGGCGAGCGATGACCCTCTTCAGCTTGGTGAGATAGGTGTCCCAACCCTTTTTCTCAGACAGCCCGGACAGCGACGCTTCAGCGGTTTTTCGAAAGGCTTCCGCGTCCCCGAAACGTCCCAACTGTCGGGTGGCGTTCGCGGCGCGGGCTTCGAGCCAGAAGCGGTCCTTGGCGGGCGTGGCGGCGGGCAGGCGGCGAACTTCGGCGACGAACAATTCCTGATACCGGCGGCGCTGTTCGGCGTCGCGGCTGGCCGTCGGTTCGCTGACCGCGTCCGGCGTGACCTGCCAGATCGCGGACAGCAGCAAGCCGAGTGAATCCTGGGGCGGCCGGCCGAGACGCTCCGCGAGCCACCAGGCGCGGTAGTAGGTGGTCTCGGTCGTGGTCAGCCGCGTGTATTCGACGGTGTCGATGATGCCGGCCAGCTTCGCGACCTCGTCTGGCGAGAAGCTATCGAAGGCGATCAGCCTGTTACTGGGGCATTCGGGTACGGGGAACGGGAACGGCAGATAGCCGTAGGGTTTGCCATCGGGCCGCTCGCCATAGGTGCTGTACATCGTCGGCTGCCATATAGAGAAGCGCTCGCCACCGACGGGGCAGGTCATCTCGCGCGGGCCGCCGTGCAATGGGGGCGGTGTGTAGGCCGGCGGCGCCGTTGGAGGTGTGACGGGGGCGAGTTGCAGAAGCACCGCTAATATGACCATGCTTCACGCTCCCCGACGACAAACCCGCCCGCACGCTATGATGTGGTGACGCCTGCCGCAACGACCGGCGCGGTCCGGCCGTTTCCTATCGCACCCGCGCGGTGCTGTTCCGGACGACGAGTTCGTGGCGTAGTGTCACCTGCCGTACCGGGCTTTCGACGTCGCGCAGGATGTCGACGAGCAGGTCGACGGCGCGGCGGCCGATCATTGCCTTGGGCTGCGCGATCGTCGTCAGCGCGGGCTGGAAGAAGCGGGCGAGCGGCAGGTCGTCGAAGCCGATGACGGATATGTCCTGAGGGCAGGACAGACCGGCCTGCGCGATCGCGCTGATCGCGCCCATCGCCATTTCGTCGCTGAAGCAGAAGATCGCGGTGACGTTGCGCGCGATCAGCGCGCCGGCCTGTTCGAAGGCGGACTGCGCCGAGTAATCGCCGGCCCGGACGAGCAGGCGCTGGCGCAGGCCGTGGCGGTCGGCAGCGGTCATCGCCCCGGCAAGGCGGTCGCGGCTGATCGGGCTGATCGCCGGGCCGGCGATGACGCCGATGTCGCGGTGGCCGAGCGCGATCAGATGTTCGACCGCGTCGATGCTGGCCGCCGCATTGTCGATATGGACGCTGGGGACGCCGATGTCGGGACTGTATTCGCAGCCGTTGACGATCGGCGCGGCGGCGCCCTGTGCGGCGAGCAGCGGTTTCAGGCTGTCGGGCAGGCGGTGGCCCAGGAAGATCAGGCCGTCGACCTCGCGGCGCGACAGCATGTCGGCATATTGGTCCTCGACCTCCGGATCATGGCGAGTGTCGCCGACGACGACCGCGTAGCCGGCGTCGCGTGCCGATTCTTCCGCGCCGCGGATGATGCTGGCGAAGAACGGATTGGAGATGTCGGGCACGGTCAGCAGGATCTTCGCGGCGCGCAGCGTGCGCAGCGTGCGGGCGGCGACGTTGGGCGAATAGCCGAGCGACTGCACGACCTGAAGTACGCGCAGGCGCGTCTGCTCGGCCACGCGCTGGGGCTGGCTCAACACCCGCGACACGGTCGCGGTGGAGACACCCGCCATTGCGGCGACGTCGATGATCGTCGGCATGCCACCGTCATGGGGCCGGCCGGACGACCTGTCGAGCCCGCATGATGTAATCCTTTACATCGCTTTACGATCTGCCTAGCCTGTTGTCCGACAAGCAGCAAAGCTGCGTGGGGAGGGTATGGCGAATGGCCACTGCGGACGCCGTGTTGACGGCGGGTGATCGGAACGGCGGCATGCTGACCGCACGCCTTAGTGCGTTGATGTTCATGCAATTCTTCGTCTGGGGTGCCGGGGCCGTCACGCTTGGCCTGGTGATGCAGACGGTCGGCATTGGCAACCTGATCGGCAACGCCTTCTCGGTCGGGCCGATCGCATCGATCGCGGGATCGTTCCTGCTCGGCATGGCCGCGGCGCGCTACGTCAGCCCGAAGATGCTGATGGTGATCCTTCACCTGCTCGGCGGCGTGCTGCTGTTCATCCTGCCGACGCTGCTGACGCCCGAAACCGGATCGACCTTCGTCTGGCTGCTGCTCGGCTATATGATGCTGTACATGCCGACGGTCGGCCTCGCGAACACGATCGCGCTGAAGAGCTTCGGCGACCGCACCGATAATTTCCCTTTCGTGCGCGCATTCGGAACGCTGGGCTGGATCACCGCCGGCCTCATCATCGGCTGGGCCGGACTGTCCGCCAGCCCGCAGATATTCCGCGTCGCCGCGGTCGTGTCGATCGCGCTCGGCTTCTACAGCCTGACGCTGCCGAACGTGGAGGCCGACAAGCCGAGCGACGAGGGTATCGTCCGGCAGGTGCTGTGCGTCGAGGCGTTCGGCCTGCTGCAACAGCGGTCGTTCCTGATCTTCATCCTCTGCGCGACGCTGATCTCGATCCCGCTGGCGATGTATTATGCCTATGCGTCGCCGTTCGTCGGCGCGGCGGGGATCACCAATGTCGGCGGCACGCTGGCGATCGGGCAGATGTCCGAACTGGTGTTCATGTTCTCGATGCCGTGGCTGTACCGCCGGTTCGGAGTGAAGCCGTTGCTGCTGGTCGGCATGCTCGCCTGGGCGTTGCGCTATGCGCTGTTCGCGATCGGCGACGGCGGCGGGTCGTTGTGGGCGGTGTATCTGGGCGTGGCGCTGCACGGTGTGTGCTACGACTTCTTCTTCGTCGCGGGCGCGATCTACACCGGCACGATTGCGACGCCGAAGGGCGTCAACGCGCAGGCGCAGGGGATGCTGACGCTGTTCACCTACGGCGTCGGCATGCTGCTGGGGTCGCAGATCGGCGCGTTGCTGTATTCGCAGCTTCCGGCCAATCCGACGATCGCCGACTGGCATCAGATGTGGTGGTATCCCGCCATCGCCGCGGCGCTGATCGCGATCCTGTTCCAACTGACGTTCCGCGACAACAGCAGGGGTGACCACCGCATGGGAGCGACGGCATGACGGCGATGAAGGGACCCGCAATCTTCCTGGCGCAGTTCCAGGGTGATACCGCACCGTTCGACACGCTCGACGGGCTGGCCGAATGGGCCGCCGGACTGGGCTATGTCGGGGTGCAGATCCCCTGCAATTCGCGGCTGATCGACCTGAAGACGGCGGCAGAGAGCAAGGATTACTGCCAGGACCTGCAAGGGCGGCTGGCGCGGCACGGTATCGAGGTGACCGAGCTGTCGACGCACCTGCAAGGGCAGCTGGTCGCGGTGCATCCGGCGTACGACACGCTGTTCGACGGCTTCGCGCCGCCGGAGGTGCACGGCAAGCCCGCCGAACGTCAGATCTGGGCGGTCGAGCAGGTGAAGATGGCGGCGCGGGCCAGCGCCAATCTGGGGTTGAAGGCGCATGCGACCTTTTCCGGTGCGCTGGCATGGCCCTATGTCTATCCGTGGCCGCAGCGGCCGGCGGGGCTGGTCGAGGAAGCGTTTGCCGAACTGGCGCGGCGGTGGCTGCCGATCCTCGACGTGTTCGAGGAATCGGGCGTTGATTGCGCATTCGAGGTGCATGCCGGCGAGGACCTGCACGACGGTGCGTCGTGGGAGCGGTTCCTGACCGCGGTGGGCGAGCATCCGCGTGCGCGGCTGCTGTTCGACCCGTCGCATTACGTGCTGCAACAGCTCGACTATCTCGACTTCATCGACCGCTATCACGACCGCATTTCGTGCTTCCACGTCAAGGATGCGGAGTTCAACCCGACCGGGCGCTCTGGAGCCTACGGCGGGTATCAGGACTGGGTCGATCGCGCCGGGCGGTTCCGTTCGCTGGGCGACGGTCAGGTCGACTTCTCGTCGATCTTCAGCAAGCTGGCGCAGTATGGCTATACCGGCTGGGCCGTGCTGGAATGGGAGTGTGCGCTGAAGCGGTCCGAGGACGGCGCGCGCGAGGGTGCGCCCTTCATCCGCGACCACATCATCCACCTGACCGACCACGCCTTCGACGACTTCGCCAAGAGCGGCGTCGATCGCGACGCGATCCGCGCGATCATGGGGCTCCCCGCCGCCGGATTCAACGCGGGGCAGGGGAACTAGGCGCGTGGCGGCGGTGCAACCTCTACGGCTGGGCATGGTCGGCGGTGGCGAAGGCGCATTCATCGGCGCGATCCACCGCATGGCGGCGGCGCTGGACGGCGACTGGAGCCTGACGGCGGGCGCGTTCAGCACCGACGCCGGGCGCAATACGCGCACCGGCGAACTGCTGGGGCTGGATGCGGCGCGCGTATACGACACGCTCGACGCGCTGGTCGCGGGCGAGGCGGCGTTGCCGGATGGCGAGCGCATCGACGCGGTCGCGGTGGTCACGCCCAATTACCTCCACGCGCCGATGGCGATCGCGGCGCTGAACGCCGGCTTCCACGTGTTCTGCGAAAAGCCGATGGCGATGAACGTCGCGGAAGCGGTGGCGATCGCCGACGCGGCCAAGGCGAGCGGCCGCCATTTCGGGCTGGCCTTTACGTACAGCGGCTATCCGCTGGTCGAGGAGGCGCGGCTGCGCGTCGAGCGCGGCGATCTGGGCTCTATTCGCCTCGTGCAGGTCGAATATCTGCAAGGCTGGCTCAGCCTGCCGATCGACACCGGCGGCAACAAGCAGGCGGAGTGGCGCACCGATCCGGCGCGCGCCGGCATGGGCGGCTGTCTGGGTGATATCGGCACGCACGCGTTCCAGCTGGCGGAGCATGTCAGCGGGCTGCGCGTGGCGTCGGTATCGGCCGACCTGTCGACGCATGTCGAGGGACGCCGGCTGGATGACGATGTCAGCGCACTGCTGCGCTTCGACACCGACGCGCGGGGCATGCTGAAGGCGAGTCAAGTCGCGGCGGGCGAGGAAAACGGCCTGAAGCTGCGCGTCTATGGCGAGCGCGGGGGGCTGGAATGGGCGCAGATGGAGCCCAACACGCTGACGCTGCGCTGGCTGGACCGCCCGGTTGAGGTGGTGCGGGCCGGCGGACCCGGGCTGGACCCGCGCAGCGTCGCGCTGGGGCGGACGCCGGCGGGCCATCCGGAGGGCTATATCGAGGCTTTCGCCAACCTTTACCGCGCGTTCGCCGCGACGATCCGCGGGGATGCAAATCGTTGGTATCCGGGCATTTCGGACGGTTTGCGTACGATGCGGTTCATCGAAGCCATGATAACGAACGCATCGTCCGACCAGAAATGGACGATGGTCGATTCGGGAGAGAGTGCATGAAGCTGTTCATCGGTATGGCCGCGGCGGCGGCTGCTGCTTTCGCGGTGCTGGGGCTGTCGGAGCCCACGACGGCGCAGACCGCGCCCGCGGCGTCGCCCCCGCAGTTCGCCGCATGCAAGGCCTGCCATACGGTCAACAAGGGCGGCCGGAACGGCATCGGCCCCAATCTGTACGGCGTCGTCGGGCGTCCGGCCGCATCGGCAGCGGGGTTCAACTATTCGCCCGCGCTGAAGGCGTCGAAGCTGAAGTGGGACGAAAAGACGCTGAGCGAGTATCTCGCCGCGCCGCAGAAGAAGGTGCCCGGTACGCGCATGCCGATCGCCACGCCCGATCCGGCGAAGCGCGCCGCGATCATCGCCTATCTGAAGGCGGAAGGGTCCAAGTGATCCACACGCCGCTTCCTCGGCTTCCGGCATGACCGTCTCGCGCCGCGCGATGCTGGCCGTGGGGGCCGCGGCGTCGGTCATCCCCGGGCTCGTCGCGGCGCAGCGGCGTGGGTCGAATGCGGCGCGGTTCGCGCTGAAATACGCGCCGCACGAGGGCAGCTTCGCCAGCCGCGGCGGCCGGATCGAGCAGATCGCCTACGCCGCCGACCAGGGCTTCACTGCCTGGGAGGATAACGAGGCCGCTGGCCGCACCGTCGCTGAGCAGGAGCAGATGGCGAAGGCGCTGCAACAGCGCGGCATGACGATGGGCGTGTTCGTCGCCAGCATGCCCAAATGGTCGCAGTCGCGGCCGGTGCTGGGCGGGAACGACGAAGCGGAGCGCGAGGGGTTTCTGGCCGACGTCCGCGCGTCGCTGGATGTCGCGAAACGGCTGAATGCGTCGCGGATGACGGTCGTCACGGGCTTCCTCGATCCGAAGATCCCGGTCGAGATCCAGACCGCGCGGGTCATCGACGTGATGCGGCGCGCGGGCGACATCGTCGCGCCATCGGGAGCCGCGCTGGTGATGGAGCCGCTGAACACCCGGACCAATCATCCGGGCGTGTACATGCAGTCGTTCGCGGCGGGCTTCGCGGTCGCCCGCGGAGTGAACAGCCCGGCGGTGAAGATCCTGGCGGATCTGTATCACGAGCAGATCCAGTCGGGGAATTTGATCCCTTCGCTTCAGACCTGCTGGAGCGAGATCGGCTACATCCAGTTCGGCGACAATCCGGGCCGCAAGGAGCCGACGTCGGGCGAGATCAACTACCGCAACATCGTCACATGGTTGAAAGCAAAGCGGTATGACGGCGTGATCGGCATGGAACATGGCAATTCGCTCGCCGGCCGGGCCGGCGAGGATCGCCTGATCGCGGCCTATTGCGAAATCGATCAAGCGTGACGACCGCGTTGATAACCATCTATAGTTTCCGCAAAATCTGGGTACGCCCGCACGCCGAGATACCGGCCACGCAGGGCATGGGAGGATATGGCCAATGATCGATCGCAGAACCGCCCTGGCAGGAGCCGTGGCGATGTTCGGCTCCGCACTGTTCGCGCCGATCGCCCGCGCCGCGGGCGCGTCGCTGGTGGCGAAGATGCCCGTCATCAACGACGGACCGCCGACCACCGCGATCTTCACCGCGCCGCAACGCGCGCTGATGACGGCGCTGAGCGAGCGGGTGATGCCGACCACCGACACGCCGGGCGCGATTACCGCGGGCGTGCCGGCGTTCATCGAGAAGCTGCTGGCGGACTGGGCCTCCCCCAACGACAAGGTGCCGATCGTCGCCGGCCTCGACGCGATCGAAGCGCGCAGTATGAAGGACTACAAGGTCTCCGGATCGAAGGCGACGCCGGCGCAGCAGGATGCGCTGCTGACGCTGGCGATGAACGATCAGATCCCCGGCGGCGCCAAGTTCTTCGAACCGTTCCGCCAACTCGTCATCATCGGCTACTTCACGTCGGAGGTCGGCATCACGCAGGAGCGCGAGTATCTGCCGGTGCCGGGCGAATATAACGGCGAGTTCCTCTACTCCAAGGTCAACAAGGTGTATTCCTCATGATCGTCTCCCGTCGACATCTGCTGGCGGGGGCAGGCGGCATCGCCGCCCTCGCGCTCACCGATCTGGGGATCGCGCCGGCCTTCGCCGCTCAGCTCAAGGCGATCGGCATCCAGCTCTATACCGTCCGCGAACTGTTCCAGAAGGACCCGGCCGCCACATTGGAGGCGATCGCGAAGATCGGGTACCGCGAGGTCGAATATGGCGGTGGCGGCTACGACACGATGGACCATGCGATGCTGCGCCGGACCACGGACCGGCTCGGGCTGAAGGCACCGTCCGCGCATATCAGTTATGACGCGCTGCTGCGACATTTCGATCAGTCGGTGACGATGGCGAAGACGCTGGGCGCGACGACAGTCGTCCTGCCGTACATGACCGACGAGCATCGGACCGAGGCGGGCTGGAACGCGGCGCTGCCGAACATCAACCGTTTCGCCGCGGACCTGAAGAAGGCGGGGCTGGGCTTCGCCTATCACAACCACGACTTCGAGTTCACGATCAAGCCGGGTGGCGTCAGCCTGTACGACCGGTTGCTCAAGGAAACCGACCCGTCGCTCGTGAAGCTGGAACTGGACCTGTACTGGGCGGTGCACGCGGGTGAGGATCCGAAGGCGCTGATCGAGCGGCTCGGGTCGCGGCTCTACGCGTACCACGTCAAGGACATGCGCCCCGACCGCAGCATGACCGCGGTCGGACAGGGGACGATCGACTTCGCGTCGCTGTTCAAGCTGAAGGCCGGAGCAGGCGTCCGCCATTTCTACGTCGAGAACGACGAGGCGCCAGCGCCGTATCTTCCCGACATCACCACCAGCTACCGGACGCTGCGCGCACTGCGTTTCTGAGCAGCGATTCTGAACGATACGGGGAGAGGATATTATGGCTTCCACGAACAGGTTCGACGCGATCGTCATCGGATCGGGCGTCAGCGGCGGTTTCGCCGCGAAGGAATTGACGGAAAAGGGCCTGCGCGTCCTGATGCTGGACCGCGGCGTGATGGTCGAGCACCAGGAGGGCTATACCTACGACGGCAAGCCCGCCTACGAAGTGCCGGCGCGCAACATGATGCCGCAGTCGCTGATGCAGAGTAATTACTTCATCGCCAAGCACGGCTACGTCGCGCCGAGCAACCAGAAGTTCTACAACGACGACAAGGCCAATCCGTACGACTACGACGAAGGCAGCCCGTTCTACTGGATCCGTCCGGGTGCGGTCGGCGGCAAGTCGCTGATCTGGGGTCGCTGGAGCTTCCGCTGGGCGCCGGAGGATTTCGAGGCGAACAAGCGTGACGGGATCGATGGCGTCTGGCCGATCGGCTATGACGACGTCGCGCCGTGGTACAGCTACATCGAGAAATACATCGGCGTGTCGGGCTCGCGCGAGAACCTGCCGTACCTGCCCGACAGCGACTTCCAGCCGCCGATGCCGATGAACATCGCCGAGAAGTGGGTGAAGCAGCGGCTGGAGGCGAAGTTCCCCGGTCGCAAGCTGATCAACACGCGCCTGTCGAACATGACGCAGGACAAGCCGGACCAGAACCGGACCAAGTGCCAGTTCCGCAACCAGTGCAGCAACGGCTGCTCGTTCGGCGCGTATTTCTCGACGCAGGCGGTGACGTTGCCGGCGGCGCGGGCGACGGGCAAGCTGACGCTGCGGTCCGACGCGGTGGTCACCAACCTGGAATATGATGCCGCGCGGAAGAAGGTGACGGGTGTCCGTTACGTTGATGCGAAGACCGGGCAGGCGCAGGTCGTGAATGCCGATCTGGTGTTCCTGTGCGCGTCCGCGATGGCCTCGACTCAGATCCTGATGAACTCCCGCGCGCCGGGCAGCGACAAGAGCTATTTCGACAATAGCGGCACGCTGGGCCGGTACGTGATGGACCACATCTTCCGCGTTGGTGTGCGCGGCGACATTCCGGGCATGGAAGACTATATCGAATATGGTCGTCGTCCCGGCGGCGTCTACGTCCCCCGGTTCCGCAACATCGGCGGCGAAGAGGGTGTCGGCTTCAAGCGCGGCTACGGCTATCAGGGCAGCGCGCGGCGCGAGCCGGCGAAGCCGGTCGGCTTCGGTGCCTCGATGAAGGAGGGCATGCGCAAGTATGGCGGCTGGAAGTTCGACATGGGCGCGTTCGGCGAATGCCTGCCCTATGCCGACAATCGCGTGTCGCTGAACGCCAACAAGCTCGACCGGTTCGGGATGCCGGTGATGCGGTTCGACGTGACGTTCCGCGACAACGAGCTGAAGATGATGAAGGACGCGCGTCAGCAGGGCGAGATGATGCTGCGCGAGGCGGGCCTGCTGAACGTCTCCAGTTCGGAAAGCGAGCATGTTCCGGGTGACGCCATCCACGAGATGGGCGGCGCGCGCATGGGCGCAGACCCGCGCAAGTCGGTCTTGAACGGCTGGAGCCAGGCGCACGATGCGTCGAACCTGTACGTCACGGACGGCGCGCAGATGGCGTCGGTGTCGTGCGTGAACCCGTCGCTGACCTTCATGGCGCTCACCGCGCGTGCCGCGGATCATGCGGTGAAGGCGATGCGGGCCTGATCGGGCGGGGGGCTTCGTTCGCCGGCGGTGTGCTGGCGGCGAGGCCCCCCTCGTCCTCAACTGGCCGAGGCTTGGCTGGCCTCTGATTTGCCACCACCCCGGCGAAGGCCGGGGTCCAGTCTCGGCACAGGCAGTGCATCTCACCGAATTCGTGGCAACTGGACCCCGGCATTCGCCGGGGTGGGTAAGAAGTATAGTGCTGAGGTCCTCGTTGCCGCCTATCGCGCCGTCGACATCGAGTACGGCCGCGCCTTCGCGTCGCTGCCCCAGACCTTGTTCGGCGTGCTGGCCATCGTGAACCGCAACGTGCCGCCGGCTCGGATGTCCTCGTCGCGGATCACGCTGCGGGTCAGGGGACGGTCGTTGAGCGTCACCGAAGCGACGTAGCGATTCGCGTCCGACAGGCCGTCCGCGACGATCGCGAACTGCTTGCCGTTGGGCAGGCGCAGCGTCGCGCGGTCGACGAAGGGGCGGCCGATGACGTACTCGTTCGATCCCGGCGCGACGGGGTAGAAGCCGAGCGACGTGAACACCAGCCACGCCGACATCTGACCGAGATCGTCGTTGCCCGACAGTCCGTCCGGCGTTGCCTTGTACTGCGACCCGACGATCTGCGCCAACCGCTCCTGCGTGCGCCACGGCGCGCCGGCGAAGTTGTACATATAGGCGACGTGGTGGCTCGGTTCGTTGCCGTGAATATACTGGCCGATCAGCCCGGCAATGTCCTCGGCGTGACTGTAGTCGAGCTTCGAGTTGTCGTAATCGAACATCGCGTCGAGCTTGGCGATGGTCTTGCGGTCGCCGCCGAGCAGGCGGATAAGCCCGGCCTGATCCTGCGGCATGAACCAGCTATATTGCCATGCATTGCCCTCGGTATAGTCGGACCCGTAGTTGATCGCGGTCGGATCGAACGGCACGCGAAAGCTGCCGTCGCTTTTGCGGGCGCGGAGCCAGCCGGTCTTGGCGTCGAAGCTGTTGCGCCAGTTGCCGGCGCGCTTTTCGAACCGCGCGGCGACATCGGTGCGGCCCATCGCGCGCGCCATGCGGGCGATCGTCCAGTCGTCATAGGCGTATTCGACGGTCTTCGACGCCGCCTCCGGCTCCTTGTCGATCGGCACGTAGCCGCGCGCGATATACTCGCCGAGACCGCCATAGGCCTTGGCGTCGGCGCTCGCGACCATCGCGTCGAGCGCGGCGTTGGCGTCGAAGCCGCGCAGGCCCTTCATGTACGCATCGGCGATCACGGGCACGGCGTGGTAGCCGATCATCGTCCACGTCTCGCGCCCCGCGAACTGCCAGACGGGCAGGATACCGTCGGGGCTGTAGCGCTGGCTGTCGACCAGCGAGCGGACGACATCGGTGGTGGTGCGCTCCGGCTGGATCAGCGTCAGCAGCGGATGTTCGGCGCGGAACGTGTCCCACAGCGAAAAGGTGGAGCGTACGGTGTAACCGTCCGCGACATGCACCTGATCGTCGGGACCGCGCCAGCGCCCGTCGGCGTCGCTCCAGACGCTGGGCGCCAGCAGGCTGTGGTAGAGCGCGGTCGCGACGATGCGCTTCATCGGTGTCGCCGCCTCGATCGCGACAGCGCCCAGCGCGTCGTCCCACGAAGTGCGGGTGCGGGCGAGGACCGCGTCGAAGTCGCCGGGTTCGGCCGACAGGTTGGCGACCGCGCCGGCCTCGTCGACGCCGGACAGCGCGACCTTCACCTCCAGCGGGCGGTCGAGCTTGCCGAAGTCGAGCCGCGCCTCCAGCGCCCTGCCGAGCTTTTCCGCGAGCGCATCGCTGCCGCGGCCGGGTCCCTGGAAGCCGCGATAGGGGACGTCCTTGTCGCGGTCGACCAGGGCGTGCCCGGTGAGCGGTGCGGAAAAGCGCATCGCGAAGAACAGCTTGCGGCCCGGTGCCCAACCGCGCGTCTCGCGGAAGCCCGTCAGGATGCCGTCGGGACGCAGATGCAACCCGGACCAGAGGATCTTGCCCGGATAATTGTACAGCGACGAGCGCAGGTCGACGACCAGATGCGCCGCGCGGCCCTTGGGGAAAGCGTAGCGGTGGACTCCGACCCGCGTGCCGGCGGTCATCTCCGCACGCACGCCGGGACCGTCGAGCGTGACGGCGTAATAGCCGGGGCGGGCGGTTTCGGTCGCGTGCGCGAACTTCGACCGATAGCCGGGCGCGGCGGGGGTGCCGGGATCCATCGGCACCGTATCGCCCGAGACCGGCATGACGAGGATGTCGCCGAGATCGGAATGGCCCGCGCCGGAGAAATGCGTGTGGCTGAACCCCTCGATCGTGGGATCGTCGTAGCGATAGCCCGCGGCGTGGCCGTAACAGTCGCGGATCTGGCAACCGGTGTCGGTGTCCGGCGACAATTGCACCATCCCGAACGGTGCGACCGCGCCGGGAAAGGTGTGACCCTCTCCTCCGGTGCCGATGAACGGATCGACCGCGTCGGACGGGCGGACCGCGTCCTGCGCGGCGAGCGGAGACGTCAGGATCAGCGCGGCGGTCAGGCCGAGGCGGTGCAGCTTGGATGCCATAGTCGGACCTTTCCGGATGGGGATGTCAGAGCGCGTTGGCGGCGAGGACGATCGAGCCGAGCGGCCCCGCCAGATCGCCCAACGCCGGCGCGGTGATGAAGGGGCGGGTGTCGGGCAGATCCATGTAGCCGCCCAGACTGCGCTCCAGCGCCGATTCGATTCGCGGCAGCAGATGCGGCTGGCGGTTGAGCACGCCGCCGCCGATCGCGATGCGCAGGGGTCCGGTGGTGGCGACGAGCGAATGACACATCGCCGCCAGCGTCGCGACGACCGGGTCCCAGACCGGATCGTCCGCCGCCACGTCGGCGACCGCGCGACCTTTGAGCCGCACGACCAGCGCGCTGCCCGACGCCAGACCCTCGACGCAATCGTCGTGGTAGATGCAGGCGCTGGCGACACTATCGTCCGGCAGGCGCGGCACCCGGATATGGCCGATCTCGCTATGGCTGATGCCGCGCGTGGGTTTGCCGTGGACGATCAGGCCGACGCCGACGCCGGTGCCGACCGTGACATAGGCGAAGTCGTGCAAGCCCTGCGCGCAGCCCCAGCGCATCTCCGCCAGCGCGGCGCCGTTGACATCCGTGTCGAATCCGACCGGTCGATCGACGGCGGCGGCGATCGGCCCGACGATATCGGTGTCGCGCCAGCCGGGCTTGTTCGTCGCCAGGATATGTCCGTAGCGGTGATCGGCGTGGTCGAGGCAGACCGGCCCGAACGACGCGATCCCGACCGCAGCGAAGCCATGCGCCGCATCCCAGTTGCGCAACGTCGTCAGGATCGCTGCGAGCGTCTCGGCCGGCAGCGTGGTCGGAATGGTTCGCTGATCGACGATCTCGCCGGGACCGTGCGCCAGCGTACAGACGCATTTGGTGCCGCCGAGCTCGATGCCCGCAAATGGGTGGCGATGCTGCGTATCTGGACCCAAGCGTCCTGTCCCCTTACGTGCCGGCTTTACTCGATACCGGTCGTCTGCTTCGCTCTTGTGCGATGATCGCAGCCGATTAAACAATCAAATTGCATAATTCAAACAGCGATCTTGCGGGGGAGGACGAATGGGGCAGCGGGTTCTGACGATCGGCCGGCCGGGTGCCGCCCTAAGCTCGATCGCGATAGCGGCGTGACGCGCCGCGATGTCCCGCGGCTGTCGGGGACCAATTTGGAACGCGCCGCCGACCACAACCAGCGTGTGACGCTGCACGCGATCCGCGTCGGCGGATCGCTGACGCGGGTCGATCTGGCGCGGATCACCGGCCTGACCGCGCCGGCCATCGCCAACATCACGCGCCGGCTGTTGCAGGACGGATTGATCGAGGAGGCGGGCCAGCGTCGCGGCGGTCGGGGGCAGCCACCGACCAATTTGGAGGTGCGGCGCGACGCCTGTTACTCGATCGGCGTCAATGTCGACCGCGACCACATGACGATCGTGCTGGTCGATTTCGCGGGCGACGTGCTGGCACGCAAATCGGAGGAGATCGACTTCGCGTTGCCGGAGGATGTCCGCGCGCTGTACCGCCGCTCGATCAAGCCGATGTTGAAGAGTGCGAACGTCGATCCGGCGAAGCTGGTCGGGCTGGGCGTCGCGGTGCCCGATGATCTCGGGTCGGTCGATCTGCCGGGCCGACCGGCGGCCTATGCGGCGTGGAACGACGTCGACATGGCCGAGCTGTTCGCGCAGCCGCTGCCCCTCGCCGTGTTCGTGGAGAACGATGCAGCGGCGGCGGCGACGGGCGAGATGCAATTGGGGCTCGGGCAGAGCTTCAACAGCTTCTTCTACATCCTCATCTCCTCCGGGCTCGGAGGCGGCTTCGTGATCGACGGCGCGTATGCACGCGGCGCGAACGGGCGCAGCGGCGAACTGGGCTTCATGCTCGCGCCGGACGGTGAGGGCGGGCAGGAGCAGGTGCAGGCGCTGGTCTCGTTATCGGGGTTGGCCGAGCATCTGCGCGGCGAGGGATTCGCACTGGCCGACATGCTGCGCGGCGGTAACCGCGACGCTGCGCTGGCGGCGTGCGTCGATCGGTGGGTGGACCGTGCCGCGCAACGGCTGTGCACGCCGCTCGATGCGATCAATTGCCTCATCAATCCGGCGGTGGTGCTGATCGGCGGGCGACTCCCGAGCGCGATCGTCGAGCAACTGGCGGAGCGGGTGAACGCGCGGATCGGCGATGCCACGGATGCGCCGGCGATCGCACCGGTCGCGCGGGCCGCGCTGTCGGAGGATGCGCCGGCGGTAGGTGCCGCGATCCTGCCCTTCAGCCACTTCCTGCTGCCCAAGCCGGGAGCGTTGTGGAAGGCCGCGCAGGGCGACGGCGCGGTCACCCGCGTGGGCATACCGATGTAGGACACGTCGTGGCGCGCGCACCGGTCCGCGGCCGCGCGATTCGTTTCCCGCTTCGGAGATGAACCCAACTTCCCTTTCCGGCTCGCTACTTGATGGGAGCGATACCGCAATCATTTGCATCGCTTCATCTATGACCGGATAGGACCTATCTATATCATTCTATTGACAATTTGCTTTTCATATTGCGAAATGCGCCTCAGGCCGCTGCCGATCGCCGTCCGCCCCGTGGGGTAGGGACGCGGCAGCAGACGGTCGTGGGACTGAGGTTGGCGACGCAGAGCGCGTCCGACCCGTGGGAGGATTTCGCATGACCGTTTCCGATCGCTATCGCCGCCGCGCGCTGCCGCATTTGCTGGCGACCGCCACTCTCGTCATCGGTGCGGGCTCTGCGCAGGCGCAGCAGGCCACGTCGCCCGCCACCGCCCCTGCGACGGCACAACCGGTGGAAACGCCGCAGGCGCAGGCGCCATCGAACCAGCCGGGCACCGAGAACCAGGCCGCGCCGCTGGGCGACGCCGCCACGGCCGCGCCGCAGGACGATGCGGCCGGGGGTGATATCGTCGTGACGGGATACCGCCAGTCGATCGAACAGAGCCTGAGCCGCAAGCGCGAGGCGAATGCGTTCGTCGACGTCATCACCGCGGAGGACATCGGCAAGTTCCCCGACAAGAACGTGGCCGATTCGCTGCAACGCGTGCCCGGCATCATCATCGATCGCGACGGTGGCGAGGGTTCGCGCGTCAGCATCCGTGGTCTCCAGTCGGACCTGACGCTGACGCAGCTCAACGGCAATTTCATCGCGTCCGCCGACGACAACGAGCCGTCGCGCTCGTTCAACTATCTGCTGCTGCCGTCGAACATGATCGGCAGCGTCGACGTGTTCAAGTCGCCCGAAGCGCGCCTCGACGAGGGCGGCGTCGGCGGCACGATCATCCTGCACACGCGCCGACCGCTCGACCTGAAGTCGCTCAGCGGCTTCATCTCCGCCGAAGGCACCTATGCCGACGTGACGAAGAAGGTGGAGCCGCAGATCGGTGGCCAGCTGTCGTGGAAGAATGCGGACGAGACGTTCGGCGTGCTGGTCGGCGGCACCTACCAGGTCCGCACCGTGCGCGATCACCGCGCCGCGGCGTCGAGCTGGAACTGGTGGACGTACGACCGCGCGAGCGAGCCGGCGACCGACGTCAACGGCAACACCTTCGCCAATGACGATGCGATCTCCTACTGGCCGGAGAATACCGGCGCGACGACGCAGTCGGGGCAGCGTTATTCCGGGTACTGGGCGCCGCAGCAGGTCAGCCAGACGATCACCGACCAGCGGCGCAAGCGGCTCGGGATCCAGGCGACCGCGCAGATGAAGCCGTTCGAGGACTTCACCGTCACGGCGAACTACTTCCGCTTCCAGGTCAACGACAACTTCGTCAGCAACGGCATCCAGATCCCGGAATGGGGTTACGGCAACTTCTTCTCGGGTGCGTCGCTGGACCCCAGCGGCACGATCTTCCAATCGGCGCAGTTCACCGTGCCGCAGGACGGGACCGGGTGCCGCGTGCAGGTCGGCAACCAGCCGCCGTGCACGATGGAGACGCCACAGATCTACGGCACGTACAGCCGCGAGAAGTCCGTCTCCAACACCTTCGACGTCGAGGGCGCGTTCGCCCGCGACCGGTTCGAGGCGACGTTCAAGATCGGCAAGACGCGCGCCACCGGCGGCCCCTCCGGCCGGTTCAGCGTCGCCGCCAAGCCGCGCGTCGTGAACGGCACCAGCGGCATCAACGGCAACCTGTACAGCGCGTGGAACTTCACCGACCAGTCGGCCAATTTCGAGTTCTCGCCGGAGCTTCAGGACAACATCAACAAGGGCCTGACACAGATCGATCTGGGTTCGACCAACTCGTCGTTCAACCGCAGCCGCATCGACCAGCGTTACGCGCAGCTGGACCTGACGCGGAAGTTCGAGACGTTCCTCGACTCGGTGCAGGTCGGCGCCAAGTGGCGCGACGGTGGCGTGCATCGCTCCACGGGCCGCAACGAATGGTATGCCGATCCTGCGACGCAGCTCCGCTATCAGGACACGCCCGGGGCCGCGACGACACAGCCGGGGTTCTTCTTCGACAAGCCGATCGGCAATATCGCCGGTGGTTTTACCGGCAATGCGTTCCCGGCGATCGATTTCCAGAACTACCTGAATTACCTGAACACGACGTACGGCGAAGCGGTACGCGTCGACGAGACCGACTTCGTCTACGACATCGGCGAGCGGATCTGGGCAGGGTACGTCCAGACCAACTTCAAGACCGATCGCTTCCGCGGCAATATCGGCCTGCGCTACGTCAACACGAAGCAGACCGGCGTCACGTCGGACCGGTTGCAGCTACTGTCCGATTACTGCGTGAACGCGCCCGGTGGACCGTTCGAGACCCCCCCGGTCGGGGCGGACGGCAACTGCATCGTGCTGCCGCTCGCGCAGCGGGAGCAGATCGTCAACACGCGGCTCGACCAGACCCGGACGTACGACGACTGGCTGCCGAGCGTGAACGCGGCGTTCGACGTGACCGAGAACCTGCTGCTGCGCGGCGCGATCGCCAAGGTCGTCTCCCGCCCGGCGTTCAGCAACCTGGGATCGCAGCGCAACCTGACGTTCCGCACGCCCGAATACGCGTTCGACCGGCGTCAGTTCGGCGAGCGCGAGGGCTGGTCCGGATCGGGCGGCAACAGTGCGCTCAACCCGTTCAAGGCGTGGCAGTACGACATCGGCATCGAATGGTATTTCAAGCGCGGGTCGGTGCTGGGCGCGACGCTGTTCCGCAAAGACGTGTCGGACTTCATCGTGCCGCTGGTGCTCGACGTGACGCAGACGGTGAACGGCGAGCAGGTTCTGATCCAGCCGTACAGCACGGTCGCCAACGGCTCCAACGCGCGGTCGCAGGGTGTCGAGGTGTACGCGCAGCACACGCTGCCGTTCGGTCTCGGCGCGCAGGTGAACTTCACCTACAACGATACGTCGGTCGCGCAGATCACGGTCGACGGGCAGAATGTCGGCAGCTCGCCGCTGATCGGCAGCGCCAAGACGCAGGTCAACGCGTCGCTGTTCTACGAGACCGACAAGATGCTGCTCCGCGCGTCGTACAATCGTCGTGGCGAGGTCGTCCGCGGGCTTCAGTCCGGGTTGAACGTCTACGACAACCCGTACGAGCAGATCGATCTGAACGCGTCGTACAACCTGCTCGACAACGTCGTGCTGAGCGCGTCGATCATCAACCTGACCAAGTCGGAACAGCGCCAGCATCTGGGCAACGACACCGATGCGCGGTTCATCTCGAACCTCTATTCGGGTCGTCGCGCCTATGTCGGCGTGTCGTACAAGTTCTGATGCTAAATCGGGCCGGGATCGCGAGCATCCCGGCCCGGCCGTTCGGGAAGGACGCGAGATGAAGAAGGCGCTGCTGGCCGGACTGGCGCTGCTGACCCTGCCGGTGGCGGTCATCGCGGCGAACCCGATCGTCAAGGGCTGGTACGCCGACCCGGAAATCCGCGTCTTCCAGAACCGCTACTGGATCTACCCGACCTATTCCGACGACGACGGCAAGCCCGACGTCACGACACGCTTTTCCGCGCGCCAGCAGGAGGACCGCAAGCGCCGGATGGTGCGGCCGTCCTATGGGAAGCAGACGTTCTTCAACGCGTTCTCGTCGAACGATCTGGTCCACTGGACCAAGCACCCGCACGTGCTGGACGTGACGAACGTCGCCTGGGCATCCTACGCGATCTGGGCGCCGACGGTGATCGACGCGCACGGCAAATACTACATGTTCTTCAGCGCCAACGACATCCAGAGCGATGCGGAGGTCGGCGGTATCGGGCTGGCGGTCAGCGATACGCCCGGCGGGCCGTTCCGCGATGCGATCGGCAAGCCGCTGATCGATACATTCCACAATGGCGCACAGCCGATCGACCCGTTCGTGTTCCGCGACGACGACGGGCAGGTGTACCTGTTCTACGGCGGCTGGAAGCACTGCAACGTCGTGCGGCTGAGCGACGACCTGCGCAGCGTGAAGCCGTTCGCGGACGGAACGACCTACAAGGAGATCACGCCGCCCGGCTATGTCGAGGGATCGTTCGTCATCAAGCGCAAGGGCGTATATTACCTGATGTGGTCGGAGGGTGGCTGGACCGGCCCCGATTACAGCGTCGCCTATGCGACGGGGCCGACCGCGCTCGGTCCGTTCACGCCCAAGGGCAAGATCCTGGCGCAGGACATGACGATCGCGCGCGGCGCGGGGCATCATTCCGTCGTCAACGTGCCCGGCACCGACGACTGGTACATCGTCTATCACCGCCGCCCGCTGAACGACGACAAGGGCGAGCATCGTCAGGTCGCGATCGATCGCCTGAGCTTCGCCGCCGATGGTACGATCCGGCCGGTCAAGATGACGAACAGCGGTGTCGCACCCCGGCCGCTGATCGCCAGACGATGACGACGACACGCGCCGATGCGCGATGGGAGAGAATGACATGAAGCGCATCCTGACCACCCGGCCGCTGCGCGCCGCGGTCGCGACGCTGTTCGCCGGATCGATGCTGGCGACGGGCGTGATCGACGCCGGCGCGGCGTTCGCGCGGCCGCAAGCGGGGGCGACCGCTCGGACCGCGTCCGTCGATCTCGTCAATCCGCTGATGGGCACCGATTCCAGCTACGAACTGTCCTACGGCAACACGTACCCGGCGGTCGCGGTGCCGTTCGGGATGAATGCCTGGACGCCGGTGACGGGGAAGCTCGGTAGCGGCTGGGGCTACACCTATGACGCGAACAAGATCAACGGCATCAAGCAGACGCACCAGCCCAGTCCGTGGATGAACGATTACGCCGCGCTGGCGCTGATGGCGATGACGGGGCCGCTGCGCGTCAAGCAGGACGAGCGCGCATCGTGGTACAGCCACAAGGCGGAAGAAAGCCGGCCGTACAGCTACAAGGTGTATCTGGCCGATTACGACGTCACGGCGGAGGTGGCGCCGACCAACCGCGCCGCGCAGTTCCGCTTCACCTTTCCCAAGAGTGACGACGCGCACATCCTGATCGACGGACAGGCGGGCGGTTCGATGGTGTCGGTCGATCCCGCGCGGCGGCGGATCACCGGTTACGTCCGCAACAACAGCGGCGGCGTGCCGGCCAATTTCCACAACTGGTTCGTCGCCGAGTTCGACCACGACTTCACCGTCACGCGGACATGGGACGACAACGGCCAGGTCACCGCCGCACCGACGCGCGAGGGTGATCATGTCGGCGCGGTCGTCAGCTTCCGCACCGCCAAGGGCGAACAGGTCTCGGTCAAGGTCGCATCGTCCTTCATCAGCGCCGAACAGGCCGCGCGCAATCTGGACGCGGAGATCGGCCGCGACGGGTTCGAGCAGACGAAGGCGAAGGCGAAGACCGCGTGGCAGCGCGAGTTCGACCGTATCGAGGTCACCGATCCCGATACCGAGAACCGGCGCATCTTCTATTCGGCGCTGTACCGGATGCTGCAATTCCCGCGCACCTTCCACGAGGTCGATGCGGGCGGCCAGACGGTCCATTACAGCCCGTATGACGGCAAGGTCCATGCCGGCCCGCTGTATACCGACAACGGTTTCTGGGACACGTGGCGTGCGGTCTTCCCCTTCTTCGCGCTGATGTATCCGGAGCGGGACGGGGAGATCATGCAGGGGCTGGTCAACACGTACAAGGAGTCCGGCTGGTTGCCCGAATGGGCCAGCCCCGGCCACCGCGACGTGATGATCGGGTCCAATTCCGCAAACCTGATCGCCGACGCCTATTCGGCGGGCGTGCGCGGCTTCGACGTGAACACGCTGTACGAGGCGATGGTCAAGAACGCGACCACGTCCGAGGGGCGCCCGCGCGACAAGAAGGGCAAGGTCGTGGGCGCGGTCGGGCGCGAGGGCGTCGAATATTACAACCGCCTCGGTTACGTGCCGTACGACGTCGACATCAACGAGAATGCGGCGCGCACGCTGGAATATGCCACCGCCGATTTCTCGCTGTCGCGCCTCGCCACCGCGCTCGGCAAGACCGAGGACGCCAAGCTCTATGCGGGTCGCGCGCAGAATTACCGCAAGCTGTTCGACACAGAGAGTGGCTGGATGCGCGGTCGCAACCAGGACGGTTCGTGGTCGACGCCGTTCAATCCGTACAAATGGGGCGACGCCTTCACGGAAGGCAATTCGGTCCATTACAGCTGGTCCGTCATGCAGGACGTGCAGGGCCTGATCGACCTGATGGGTGGCGACAAGGCGTTCACCGACCGGCTGGATTCGGTGTTCACCACGCCGCCGATCTTCGACGACAGCTATTATGGGCAGGTCATCCACGAGATCCGCGAGATGCAGATCGTCGATATGGGCCAGTACGCACACGGCAACCAGCCGATCCAGCACATGATCTACCTGTACGATTGGGCGGGCCAGCCGTGGAAGACGCAGTTCCACGTCCGCGACGTGATGCGGAAGCTCTATTCCTCCGCGCCGGACGGCTATCCGGGCGACGAGGATAACGGCCAGACATCGGCGTGGTACGTGTTCTCCGCGCTCGGCTTCTATCCGGTGACGCCCGCGGTCGGGCAATATGCGGTCGGCAGTCCGCTGTTCCGCAACGTCCGCCTGGCGATGCCGGGCGGCAGGACGCTGACGATCGAGGCGCAGAACAACGGGCCGGACAACGTCTACATCCAGTCCGTGCGCTTCAACGGCAAGGCGTACGACAAGCCCTGGCTGTCGCGCGACGCACTGAAGCAGGGTGGCAATCTGCGCTTCGTGATGGGGCCGACGCCGAACCGCAACTGGGGCACGCGCAAGGCGGATGCGCCGTTCTCGATGAGTGCGCCCCAAGGCGCGGCCCCGAATACGGCGCGGAGTGCGCAGAAGTGAACCGGCGCGACATGCTGACCGGTAGTGCGGCGCTGGCCGTGACGAGCGCGATGCCGCTGCGGGCGGCAACCACCGGCCTCGCCAGCAAGCGGCCGCCGGTGGCGCAGCGCCGCTTCGTCAGCAAGGCGGTGGAGGCGGAGATCGCGCGCGTAAAGGCGAAGATCGCCGACCCCGAACTCGCGTGGCTGTTCGAGAATTGCTACCCGAACACGCTCGACACGACGGTCCAATATTCGGAAATCGGCGGCAGGCCCGACGCGTTCGTCATCACCGGCGATATCGAGGCGCTGTGGCTGCGCGACAGCTCCGCGCAACTCCAGACCTATGTCCATCTCGCGCCCCGCGACGCTAAGCTGCGGAAGCTGTTCGCGGGGCTGATCCAGCGGCAGGCGCGCTGCATCCTGATCGATCCCTATGCCAACGCGTTCATGGAGGACCCGACCGCAAAGTCGAACCTCGGTGCGCGGACCGACCAGACCGAGATGAAGCCGGGCGTGGCCGAGCGGAAGTGGGAGATCGACTCGCTCTGCTATCCGATGCGGCTGGCGCATGCGTACTGGACGACGACGCGCGACAAGACGCCGTTCGACGCCCTCTGGGCGCAGGCGATGGCTCGCGCCGTCGCCACGTTCCGGGAGCAGCAGCGCAAGGACGGCCCCGGTCCGTACCGGTTTCAGCGGCTGAACGTCTCCCCGACCGAGACGCTGATGTTCGAGGGGCTGGGCGCACCGACGAAGAAGGTCGGGCTGATCCATTCGATGTTCCGCCCGTCCGACGATGCCACGCTGTACCCGTTCCTGATCCCGTCCAACCTCTTCGCGGTGTCCGCGCTGCGCATGATGGCGACGGTCCAGCGCGAGGCGCGCGGCGACACCGCGGCGGCGACCGATGCGGAGGCGCTGGCGACCGAGGTCGAGGCGGCGCTGCGCCAGTGCGGGAAGATGCCGGACGGGCAGGGTGGCGAGGTCTGGGCGTACGAGGTCGACGGATATGGCAACGCCGTGTTTATGGACGACGCCAATGTGCCGTCCTTGTCTGGCCTGCCGCTGCTCGGCGCGGCGGATCGCACCGACCCGCTGTTCCGCCGCACCGCCGCGCTGGCGTGCAGCGATCGTAATCCGTATTTCTTCAGCGGCACCGCCGCGAAGGGGATCGGCGGGCCGCATATCGGGCTGGACATGATCTGGCCGATGTCGATCGTCACGCACGCGATGAACAGCGACGACGAGGCCGTGATCCGGCAATGCCTGTCGTGGCTGAAGACGACGCATGGCGGCACCGGCTTCATGCACGAATCTTTTCACAAGGATGACCCGGCGAAGTTCACGCGAAGCTGGTTTGCGTGGGCGAACGGGCTGTTCGGCGAGTTGATCCTCGACCTGGAAAAGCGCAAGCCGGCATTGCTCGCCGCCAAAATCTGATTTCACCCGGAGACACGCTTTGACGACCACGACCCGCCGACAGGTATTGGCGACGACCGGGCTGGCCGGCGTCGCCGGTGCGCTGCCCGCCCCCGCGTTCGCGGCACGCGCCGTGGCGGGGAAGCCAGACCTGTTCGTCGGCACCGGCGGTCATGGCCATACCTTCCCGGGGCCATCGATGCCGTTCGGGATGGTGCAGCTTGGCCCCGACACCGACAACAAACGCTGGGACGCGTGTTCGGGTTATCACCGGACCGACACGTCGATCATGGGCTTCTCGCACACGCACCTGTCGGGCACGGGCATCGGCGACATGCTCGACGTGCTGGTGGTGCCCACGACGGGGCCGCTGCAATTGCAGCCGGGGCCTCTCGACAATCCCGATGCGGGCTATCGACAGCGGTTCTCCGAGGAGCACGCGGAGCCGGGCTATTACCGCGTGAAGCTGGAATCGGGCGTGCTGGCGGAGCTGACCGTGACGGAGCGGACCGGGCAGCACCGTTATCGCTTCCCGGCCGGGCCGGGCCACATCCTGATCGACTTCGCGCATATGATCCTCGACGTGTGGGACAAGGGAACGCTGGTCGACGAGGCGTCGCTGGCGCTGTCGCCGGACGGGCTGTTGACCGGCAGCCGCCGCGTCCATCGCTGGGCCAAGGGCCGCCGCATCCACTTCGCAATGCGGATGTCACGCCAGCCCGACCGCGTGCAGTTCTTCGGCGACAGCGATGCGCCGGCCGCGGCCGGCGCCACCGGCGTGACGGGCAACACGCTCAAGGTCGCGTTCTTCTTCGACGAGGCGGGCGGCGCGCCGATCGAGATCAAGACCGGCATCAGCGCGGTCGATGTCGAGGGCGCGAAGGCGGCTCTCGCGGCGGAAGCGCCGGGCTGGCCGTTCGACGCGACGCGCAAGGCGGCGGCACGTGCGTGGACGAAGGAACTCGATTGCGTGAAGGTGTCGGGCGGCACGGAGGCGCAGCGCACGATCATGGCGAGCGCGCTGTATCACAGCTTCGTGTCGCCCACGCTCTTCACCGATCGCGATGGCCGCTATGTCGGGCTCGACCGGCAGGTGCATAGCGTGCCGGCGGGCGAAAAGGCCTACAGCGCCTATTCGCTGTGGGACACGTACCGCGCGCTGCACCCGCTGCTGACGATCGTGCGGCCGGAGGTGGCGACGCTGCTGACCCGAGACCTGATCCGCCAGACCGCACAGAGCCCGTACGGCCCGCCGATCTGGCCGCTGCAGGGCGTGGAGACCGGGACGATGACCGGCTGGCACGCAGTGTCGGTGCTGGCGGAGGCGAAGGCGAAGGGGATCGAGGCGGACTATGCCGCCGCCTGGCCGATGATCCGCCGTCGCGCGTTCGACCGCACGCTGAAGGATGCCGACAGCACCCTGGGCCGCGGTTTCTATTACGACCTGGGCTATGTGCCCGCCGACAAGATCTGGGAGTCGGTCAGCCGGACGCAGGAATATGCGTATGACGACTGGGCGATGGCGGTGCTGGCCGATGCGGTCGGCGCAGGCGACGACGCGGCGGCGCTGCGCCAGCGCAGCCGCAACTATCGCAACGTCATCGATCCCTCGATCGGCTTCGCCCGCCCGCGCTTTGCGGATGGCAAGTGGTGGACGCCGTACGATCCGATCCAGCTTGGCCATAATCCGGAGAAGTACCGCGATTATACGGAGGCGAACGGCTGGCAGGCGACGTTCCTGAACCAGCACGACATTTACGGGATGATCGAGCTGTTCGGCGGCGACGACAACTATGTGCGCAAGCTCGACGCGTTCTTCACCGCGCCGTCGACATTGCCGCGCAACGCGCCGCCCGACATCACCGGGCTGGTTGGACAGTATGCGCACGGCAACGAACCGGACCAGCATGCCGCCTATCTCTACGCCTATGCCGGTGCGCCGTGGAAGACGCAGGCGATGGTGCGGCGCCTGTGCGTGGAGATGTACAAGGCGGACCCGGACGGTGTGATCGGTAACGACGATTGCGGCCAGATGAGCGCGTGGTTCGTGCTGTCGGCGCTGGGCTTCTATCCGGTCGATCCGGTCAGCGCGATCTACGTCTTCGGATCGCCCCTGTTCGACACGGCGGAGGTCGAAGTCGGCAAGGGGCGCAGGCTGCGCGTCCGCGCGATCGGCAACGCGCCGAATGCGCCCTACGTCCAGTCGGTGCGCTGGAACGGTCGGCCGTGGACGAAGAACTGGATTGCGCACGCCGACCTGATCCGTGGTGGCGAACTGGAGTTCACGATGGGCACCGCGCCGTCGCGCTTCGGGATGGCGGTCGCGGACCGGCCCCCGTCGTTCGGGCGCGGGGCGGGGCAGGGGCCTTCCGCATGATCGCGTAGCTCGTCATGCCGGGTTCGTCCCGGCATCCTGCCGTGCAACAAACTCGACGCCGTCTGGCTCGGGTGATGTGGATGTCGGCACCAGCCCGGCATGACGCTATCAACTCTCGCTGCTCGCGCTCACGCCTGCTGCGTCGACGGTCTCGCCAGCGCATCGTTCGCCGGCACCGGGATCGGCTCCACCGCCAGTGCTGCGACCGGCGGCGCAACGACCGTCAGCACGCGCCGGTTCGATACCCAACGGTCGTGGAGGTGGCCGAGCCGGATCGCCGGGCGTTCCACGAAGCGGCGCATCAGGTCGGCGAGCAGCATGGTCACGGCCAATGTCGCAATCAGGTACGTCGCATAGCCCAGCGGCGGCAACACGGACCGGGCGATAGCGTAGGACAGCAGGCTCATCACCGGCACGTGGACCAGGTAGATGCCGTAGCTACGGTTGCCGACCACGGTGCCCAGCCACGATCCGTCGAATGATCGCAGGCACCAGAGGAATCCGCCGATCCCGAGCAGGTACGTGGCGGCGACGCGGAAGGTGTGCGGTTCGATGCCGTGCCGCATCTTGATTGCCGCGACGCCAACGAAGAAGCCGAGTCGCAGGAACAGATACGCCTTCAGCGCCACCGGCATATCGCGCAGGAAGGTTTCGCGACGCGGCGTGCCGTCCCAATGATAGCGCAGCGCGCTGCCCGCGAACATCAGCGACAGGTGCAGCAATGCGAGGAACACCTGATCCTTGCCGATTTCCCCGGTGCCTTCGCGGATCGCCGTGGCGCCGGCGGCGACGATCGCCGCGAAGAACATGCCGAACGCCGTCAGCGTCACGGTGCGTGCTCCGTTCTGCCCCACGTTCCGGCCCGCCAATGCGATCGCGGAGATCAGCGCGTAGAAGAACAGCTCCAACTCGAGCGACCAGTACACCCCGATCAGCATCGGCTCGTGCAGGCGGAGCGGGATCATCGTCATATTGGCGAGGACGATGTCGCGGCTGACCGGCGTCGCGAACGCGCAGCACTGGCTGCCCGCCACCAGTTGCGCGACGATCGTGGCGAGGATCACGGAAATCCAAAAAGCGGGAAACAGGCGGAAGAACCGGTGCTTCCAGAATAGGCCGACGGAGCGCGGTCCGCGGCCGGGTACCGCCTTGACGATCACGAAGCCGCTGATGATGAAGAATATGACGACGCCCAGCCTGCCCATGTCCAGATAGGCCGACAGCCCGGTCGTCGCATCGTTCACGTCGTTGATGAACGCCTGTCGCGAATGATGGAGCACGACCAGCAGCGCGGCGATCCCACGCAAGCTGTCCAGTTGCGCCACCCGCCGTGCCGATTCGACCAGCCCCCGTCCCATTCCAGTCTCCCCCGTCGTCCAGCCCCGCCCTCATCGTCGTGAGTGGTGGCGCATGTTCCCGCGTGTGCGGGCGGCGAGGACATCAAATCATGCCGTTTCGGTGCTTTTCGGATTTGGGCACGCCCGAAATTGGGCGCGCAAAAAAAAGGCACCCCGGATGGGGGTCCGGAGTGCCTCGCTCCGCCGCCGGGGAGGGGGGTGGTATAACGGCGGGCGCTGCCCGTCAGGGATGTGACGGGAAGATCGAAAGCTCGGGTCGGGCGGGGGCGGCGATGTTGCCACCGGCGGGGACGCCGTTTGGCCGAACGGCGCGGCGAGCGCGGTCTGTCATGGCCATCGGCGTCACTCCCCTGCGAAGGCGCCCGCGTCATCGGCCGGGCTGCACCCGTGCGATCGATTAAAGCAATTTGCTTGTCAATGCCAAAGCGTTGAATGGATGGGCTTTAGATCAGCGGGATGGGCGGGTGATCTCGCACCCGCCCATCCTGCGATCGGCCCGTCACGCGATCAGAACGTGACCGTCGCGCCTGCGAACACCGTCCGGCCCAGTGCGTCGTACACGCCCGGGAAGGTGTTGCCGTTGCCGAAGGCCGACAGGATGCCGCTGGCGATGATCGGCGGGTCCTTGTCGAGTAGGTTGTTGACGCCCATCCGCAGCGTGAACTGCTTGCCGACGCTGACCGTCCCGGCGAGGTCGAAATAGTTATAGTCGCCGATCCGCCGGTTGATGATGCTGGGCGTGCCCTCCAGGAACGAATTGTCGGACAGGCTGGACAGCTTGGTCGCGCCCAGATGGCGCCACGACAGCGACAGCGTCGCATCGTCCGGCAGCATCCACGTCGCACGCGCCACGTGCCGCCATTCGGGGTTCGGCTGGCCGCAGGTGTAACCGTACAGACCCTTGCAGTCGTAGCTGCCGAGGCCCGGCAGCGGCTGCGACACCTGCTCGTTCAGCCACGTGCCGACGATGTTCATGTTGATGCGGCCCGCGCCACCCAGTTCCAGCGTATAGTCGGCGGTGACGTCGATGCCCGACGTCTTCAGATAGCCGGTGTTGACGGTCGTGGAGATGACATAGCCCTGATCGCCAAAGATCGCGCCGCTGCGCGGATCGCGGTTGAACAGGTTGCAGAAGAACGGATCGCTGGTCTGCGCGCACTGAGTGATCGCGAGTTGCGGCGCGACCGAGCTGATGTAATCCTTCACCTTGATGTTGAAATAGTCGATCGACAGCGAGAACGCCTTCATCTGCCGCGGCGTCAGCACCAGGCCGATCGTGTAGGTGTCGCCCGTCTCCGGCTTGACGTTGCGGTTGCCGCCGAACTGGCCGGAGCAGGTGTCCGCCGGGCAGGCGATGATGTTGCCATATTGAGCGGCCGTGACGCCCGTGAGCGAGCAGACCGCCGCGCTGGCCGCCGGCGTTGCGCCCGAGCAGGGGTCCTGCGCCGACACGTTGCCGATGCTCTGCGCCGCGAACAGCTCGCCGATATTGGGCGCGCGGATCGCGTGGTTGTAGCTGGCGCGCACGCGGATGTCGCGGACCGGGCTCCACGTCAGCTCGCCCTTGTACGTCCAGACATTGTACTTCGACCCGAAGCCGGTCGATCCCTGCGTGTTCTTGTACGCGGAATAGCGCGCCGCGCCGTTGATCGTCAGGTCGTGGAAGAACGGCCGATCCTGCACCAGCGGCACTTCGAGTTCGCCATAACCTTCGTTGACGGCGATGCGGCCGTCGCTGTCGCGGAAGCCACCCTGCTGCGCAACCGCGTCGCCGAACGCACGCAGCGTCTCGATGCGGCGCTCGGCACCCAGCACCAGCGATGCGCCCGCAGTCGCGAACGGGCTGGTGATGCCCAGTTTCCCGAGGTCGCCGCTGATCGTACCCGAATACACCGTCTGGCGATTGCGAGAACCGGTGTTGCTGGGGGAGAACAGATACTGCGCCTGTTCGGACGTAACGCCGTTCGCCTGGAACACGTTGACGGGGATACAGGCGGGATCGGTGCCGTCGACGACCGAGCGGCAGGTCGCGACGCCGCCGACGGTCACCACATCCAGCGCGCGCTGCGCCTTCACGTTGTCGACGTTATTCAGATACGTCTCGTCGAACTTCACGCGCGATTGCAGGAAGCCGACATCGTAGCTGAAGCCGCTGCCCAGATCGCCGCGCAGGCCGGCGGTATAGCGATAGTCTTCGTGCCGGAGATCGTCGCGCCGCGGCGCGATCGCCAGACGATAGCCGATGAATGCGGGTTGCAGCGTACCGGTGCCGGCATTGGCGCCGCAGAGCGCGTTCAACTGGCTCGTGCTGGCAAGCGGGTTGTTGCAGGGGATGTTGAAGGTGGTGCCCTGGAACAGGGCGGAGGGTGCGACCTGCGAGAAGGTGTGATCCTTCATGTACATCAGGCTGCCATAGGCCTCCGCCGCATCGGCGATCTTGAAGCTGGCGAAGCCGCCGCCGGTGTAGCGTTCGTCCGAGCGCTGGAAATAGTTGGTCGGCGAGAAATTATACGCGAAGCTGTTGTCGTACGGGACCCAGGTGCGCGACCCGTCCTTGGCGTTGGTCAGCGTGCGGCCCTGGTTCGGCCCGGCCAGCGGCACGAAGGTGCCGAACGGCGTGTTGCTCGATCCGCCGCAGACGAACGCGGAGTCTCCGTCGGGGTTGATACCGCACGACGACACGTCGCGGTTCGATTGCAGCACCGGATCGAAGTGGCGGTAGCCGCCGTAGAGGGTGATGTTGGCGCGACCGTCGAGGAAGGTCTTGCCGAACACCGCATTGATGTCCTGCTTGCCGCCATCCGCCACTTGCCGCGGCGCCAGCGCATAGCCGCGTGCGGCCTGAACGGCGCGAATGTCCTTGTTATCGTTGATGTGCTGCGCGAATCCGGCCTGCGCATCGATCCGCAGCCCGTCGAATTTGTTGCGGAGGACGAAGTTGACGACGCCGGCCAGCGCGTCCGAGCCATACACCGCGGATGCGCCGCCGCTGACGACGTCGATCCGCTCGATCAGCGCGCTGGGGATGAAGTTGATGTCGACCGCCTGCTGCGGCAGCATGCGCTGACCGTTGATCAGCGTCAGGACGCGCGAACTGCCGAGATTGCGCAGGTTGACGTTCGCGGTGCCGTCCGATCCGTTGGAGACGTTCTCGTTCGCGTCGGCGGTGAACTGCGGCAAGCGGTTCAGCACGGCCTCCGCGGTCGTCGCGCCCTGATACTGGATTTCCTGGCTGTCGACGGCGGTCAGCGGGCTGTTGCTGTTCAGGTCCGCGCGCTTGATGCGGGTGCCGGTGACCAGGATGTCGGCGCTACCCTCATCGGTACCGGTGGGCGCACCCTGCGGCAGATCGGCCGGAGAAGTCGCAACCTGCGCGATCGCGGTGCTAGTCAGCAAAGCGCCACACGCCACCGCGATCGCACCCGCTGCTCGAATCCTGTAAATCATTGAAGCCCCCGAAAAAATCTGGATCGCTGTCCAGTGAGATTGAGGATCGTATACTAAACCCGGTATACGATCAATGATTGTTGCGCATGCTTTGCTGCCCATGAAACATTCTTCATCAGTGGGTTGCCTCGCATGGCTTGACCCGCCCGCGGCGTCGGGCGCACCACGGGCGCCCACGCGAGCGAAGGAGTAGCCGTTTGAACGCAACGCTGATCCGGGGTGTGACGGTCGGCGCGCTCGCCGGCCTGTTGTTCGGGTTCGACACGGCCGTGATCGCGGGAACCACATCGGGTGTGCGCGATGCCTTCGCGCTGGATGCGGGCGGCGTCGGCATTACAGTGTCCAGCGCCCTGTGGGGCACGTTGATCGGTGCACTGACCGCTGGCATTCCCGGCGACCGTTACGGCGCGCGCACGTCGCTGCAAGCCATCGCGCTGCTGTATATCCTGTCGGGCGTCGGTTGCCTGCTGGCGTGGGACTGGGGAGCGTTGCTGTTGTTCCGCGTCATGGCGGGGCTGGCGGTCGGCGCATCGTCCGTGCTCGCGCCCGTCTACATCGCGGAGATCGCACCGGCGGAGAAGCGCGGCGCGATGGTCGGCGCGTTCCAGTTGAACGTCGTGTTCGGCATCCTCGTCGCCTATCTGTCGAACTTCTTCGTTTCGAGCCTCGATCTGGGGGCGTGGGATTGGCGCGTGAAGTTCGGCGTCACCGCGGTGCCGGCGGTGATCCTGCTCGCCCTGTTGTTCACGATCCCGCACAGCCCACGCTGGCTGGCGGCGAAGCACCGGGCGCGGGAAGCGGCGGCGGTGCTCGCCAGCCTGGGCGATCCCGATCCGGACCGCAGCGTCGCCGCCTATCAGCGTGCCGATGATCACGCGTCGAGCGCGAAGCTCAGCTGGTCACGGCATCGCAAGCCGATGCTGCTCGCCTTCGCCGTCGCGGCGTTCAACCAGCTGACGGGCATCAATGCGATCCTCTATTACCTGAACGATATCTTCGCGGCGGCGGGGTTCAGCGGCACGTCCGCCGATCTTCAGGCGATCGCGATCGGTGCCGCCAATTTTATCTTCACGGGTCTCGCGCTGACCGTCATCGACCGGCTCGGGCGGCGGACGCTGCTGATGATCGGGTCGGTCGGGCTGGCCGCCACGCTGGCGGGAACCGCAGCGATCTTCCTCGGCGGGCAGGGGGAGCAGTATCTGCTGTGGCTGCTGCTCGCCTATATCGCCTTCTTCGCGTTCAGTTCGGGCGCGGTGATCTGGGTCTACATCTCGGAGATCTTCCCGACCGACGTCCGGGCGCGCGGCCAGTCGCTGGGGTCGTCGACGCACTGGGCGTTCGACGCGGTGATCGCCGGCGGCTTTCCGTTGGTCGCCGCCTATTCGCGCGGTGCGCCGTTCGTGGTGTTCGCGCTGGCGATGGTCGCGCAGCTGGTGATCGTGTTCCTGTTCTTCCCGGAGACGAAACAGCGATCGCTGGAGCAACTGGGCGAGGGGCTCTAGTCGCCCTCACTCTCCCGTCGCTGCACTCTTCCTTCCTTCTCCCTCAAGGAGAGGGAAGGGCCAACCGGCGTAGCTGGTGGGAAGGGTGAGGATCACCGGCTTGCAACAATCCCCCGCACCAGCTCCAGATCGGCGACCTTGTCGACATCCACAGCCGCCAGCCCGAACGGACTCGCCACCACCGCCGCTGTCAGGTCCGCGCGTGCGCCGAGCGCCGCCACCGCATCGGCCAGCGTCAGCCGCCCCGCGACGTAGCGCAGCAACAGCCCCACCCCCAGCCGCCGCACGATGCGCCACGGCCGCTTGCGGTCCGCCTCCACCTGCTTCCACAAATCCAGCGCGCGGCCCGCACCGGGCGTCGCCAGCAGGAACAGGTTGCAGCCGGACCACGCGCCGTCCGCAAAGCGCAAATATGTCCGCCGCGTGCCCGGTGCCGCCGCCTCGACCTCGGCGCGCTCCGCCATCAGCGCGGCGACGTCGATACCGGCAGGCACGTCCGCGAGGAAACGCTCGACCCATGCTCCTTCCAGCAGCGCGTGATCCGCCGTCGTGACCAGCAACGGCGCGCCGAGCGTCTCCAGCGCCACCGTAACGCTGCCACTCGGTCCGGCGGCGGGGGGCAGCGCCTGCAAACCGAGTCGGGCCGCTTCCGCCAGCACCGCGGGGTCGGACGCCGACACCGCAATCCGCTCCAGCCCCGCCGCCCGCAACGCCGCCGCCACCCGCGCCAGCAGCGTGTCGCCCTGAAGCACGATCAGCGCCTTGTGCGCGACGCCCGCCGCCGCGGCGAGCGGATCGGGCGCGCCCGGCCGCGACCCGGCCAGGATGACGGCGGCGGGCGTCACCGCCGCGCCCGCCAGACGCGGTAGAATATGCCGGGTGCGGCGAGGATCGGGTGGCGTTCGCGCCACGGCGTCATCGCCACCGCGATGCCGGTATGCCGCTCGATCTTCCATGCGCCGTATTTCGCCGCGCCGTCGAAGGTGAAGGCCGCGCGGACCAGCCGCACGACGTTCAGCGGCTTGCCCAGCCGCCGCCGCCGCGCCCATTTCGCGCGCCACCGTGCCGCTTCGCTTGCGGGCATGCGCGCGATCAGGCTCGATCCGTCGCGCACGAACGGCACGCCGCCCGCCTCCCACGCCAGCGGCAGCAGCGTGTCATAGCGGTCGCCGCCATGCGTCAGGATCTGCTCTTCACGCCCGCGCGCCTCGACGCGCAGTTCGGCGGCATAGGTCTGGCGGAACAGCGCACGCCAGTAATCCGCCGGATTCCCCTCTGGCGGACCCAGCGCAGCGGCGAACCGCGCCGCCGTCACCGCCGCCGCGGCGATCGCGTCGAAAACCGCGGACGCTGCCGCGTCGGACCGCGCCTGCGCCAGTGCGGCGGGCTGCACGAAGCGGGTCCAGATCGTCGTGTCGATCGACCGCCCCTCGGCGGCGGCTGTGAAGGTGGCGAGCGTCATCGTCGCGATCTTCGCGCGCAGCGTCGCTGGCCCGATCGCGAACTCGCGGTAGCCGACGCGCGGCCAGATACCCCTCTCCCGTGCGCCTGCGGTCAGCACGTAAAAGTCGAGGACGCCGTCCAGCGAGCCGGTGCGCAGGTTGGAGCCGTAGAACAGCACCGCCTCCGCGCCGGCATCCTTGGCCAGCAGCTCAGCCACATGGCGCACCGCCGCCGGCACGGGCGCGGCGAGCGTATCGGCGACGTACGCCCGCAGTGCGTCGGTCACGGGACGACGAAGGAGAGGCGCGGGCCCTGTCGAACCTCCAGCGCCCCGCCCGGGAAATGCTCGCCGTCGAGGATGAAGTTCGCCTCCATGTCCAACCGGAACCCGGTCATGTCGCGGCGGTGATAGCCCAGCTTCGCCAGCCACCCGCTCGCACGGCCCGCCAGGATCGCCGGCACCGCCGCCGCCATCAGCCGCGGCGGCGCGTCGACGTCGAGCAGCTTCAGCCCCTCGCGTGTCGGGCCGAACGGCTTCAGCCCCAGCGGCATGCGCTGCATCGTCGAGGCGAGCAGCAGATAGCGCGGGTGCGCCTCGACGATGCCGGCGGGTGTCGTCAGCGTCATCGGCGTGCCGGAGCGCCACGCACCCGAATCGCTGCCGAACATCGTCTGCACCACGGTCCAGCCCAGCGCGAGGCCGACAGCGACGCCGTTGAACGCACCGACCCGGTGCGTGCGCTGCGCCAGTTCGGTCGCGCTGACGAAGCCGCCCGCGCCCATCAGGAAACCGCGCAGCGCCGGCGTGCCGGGTGCGTCGGTGCGTGCGATCTCCAGCGGCCGGCGGGTCACCGTACGACCGACGCGCGCCGCGACCAGCGCGTCGTCCAGCGTCCAGTCGGCAGGCAGCCCTAGGTCGATCGCCAGTGCGTTGGTCTTGCCCGACGGGATGACGACGATCGTCGGCCAGCGCCGGCCCCAGGCGTTGCCCGCGCCGCTCAGCACGTCACGCACGGTGCCGTCGCCGCCGTCGATCACCAGCAGGTCGATCCCCGCCTTGGCGAAATCGGCGAGCGTGTCGGCCAGCGCCTCCCGCGTCGACGGTGCGGCGACCATCACCCGACCGGCACCGGGTACGCCCGCGGCATAGGCCGCACCGCGATTGCGATGGCTCTTGGGGTTGCAGACGATGCCGACGCGCAGATTGCCCGCCGCGGACGCGCTCGGCGCCGCCTTCACCGTGGGGGTGAAGTGCGGTTCGACCCCGGCAAAGGCGAGAACGGTGGCAGACATCGGCGTTGGGCTTCCGGACAGGCTAGGACATTATGCCTGACTACACATTTGTGACCAATTCAGGGCGGGAATGTTTCGCCAGCGCATCGGTTCCGATTTTCGGATCAGGCAATCGAATGCAGACTTAACGGCTTGCCGCATTCAACGGCGATAGCGCATCGCCATGCTCAGCGTTCGGCCCCCGGCGGGCAAGGTGAACCGCGCCGCGTCGAGCGCCGGCAACCCGATCGAGGTCGGCGCGTCGTTGGAGAAGCCGAAGCCTTCCTTCGGCGCCCACAGCGTCCGGTTGAAGTTCCGATCGCCATTCTCGTCGTGATACTGCGCGACCGCGTATTTGCCGGCCGGCAGCCAGAAACAGGCGGTCGTCACCGGCGCGCGGGCGGGGACGCGGACACGGGCGAGTTTGCCGCCCTTGGCCAGGAACCGCTTCTTGTCATCGGCATAGACGGTGAACGCGACCTCGCCGCTACCGTTGCGCAGGCCGGTCGCCTGCACCGTCAGCTTCACCGCATTGCCGCCCGGCGTACCGGTGCAGCTCTCCGCCGCGACAGCGGAGGGGGCGAGCGCCAGCGCGCCCGCAAGCATCGTTTTTACCAGATTATTCGCCATCATGCGGTGGCAGATGGGGAGCAACCACGGCTTTATGAAGGCGCTACGAAGGCCGTTTCGCCCCATGTTTCGCAAGCCGTACAGCCACGATCGCCATCATCACCGCGACCCCCGCAGACCCGACCGCGACGCCGATCGCGACGCCGGTCGGTCCGAAGAACGGCATCAACGCGAACGCCGCCGCCAGCATCAGTCCCGCACCCAGCGCCCGGATCGCGAAGACGGTGCCGGCGCGTTGCAGCGCGGTCATGACCGTGTCGACGCCGACCGTGGCGAAGTCGAGGCACCCCGCCACCGCCAGCCACAACAGGATCGGCCACGCGCCCGTGAAGTCGCGCCCGCCGACCAGATTCAGCACCGGCCGACCCGCCACCGCGACCAGCGCCATGATGACGATCGCCGCCGCGCCGCTCGCGAGGAACAGCCTCCGCAGCAACCGGCCGAGTTCGCCCGGTTTGGCGTCGCGCACCGTCTTAACGACTTCCGGAAAGGCGGCGCGGCTGATGAGTTGCGACAGCTTCGCCAGCGCCTGCGCGATCTGGCTGGCAAGACGGAACGCGCCCGCCGCCGCCGGCCCGGCCGCGGCCCCGACGACCAGCAGCGGGATCTGCTTGCTCGACAGGCCCAGCGTCGAACTGGCGTTGGTCGACAGTGCGAAGCGGACGATGCCGGGATGCTCGGCCAGCAGCCGCTTCATGCCGCGCCCGCGCCGCATCAATTCGATCTCGCCGCGTTGCGCGACCATGATCCAATAGGTCGCCGCGGTCAGGATCTCCGCCAGACCCCAGGCGAACAGGAATCCCTGCACGGTCGGGTGTACCGCCCAGACCAGCACGGTGCCGACGAACCGCGCGACGGGCGTCACGCTGTCCGCCGCCGCCGACAGCGCGAACCGGTCGCGCAGGCGCAGGATACCAAGCGGGGTGGAGCGGATAGTGACGAGCTGCACGATGGCGAAGATCAGCGTCGCGCGCTGCAATGTCGGGCCGATCCCCAGCGCCTCGCCAAAGAATTCGAGGATCAGCCACGCCAGCACCGCGCCGATCGCGGCGCTGCCCGCATCGACCAGCGCCGACCCGCGGAACACGCGGCCCAGCGCCTCGTCGTCGCCGCGCGCCAGTGCGGGCGTGCCGTACTGGACGATCACCTGCCAGCTCTGGAACGCCACCAAGGTGGCGAGTGTCTGCGCCGCGCCGATGATGAGCGCGAACCGCCCGAACCCGTACACGCCCAGCGACCGCGTCGCGATGCCCAGGTAGAACAGCGACAGCACCGCCAGCACGCCGCGACTGGCAAGCAGCCAGCCGAGGTTGCGCCATACCGCGCCCATCGCACCGCTGAAGCGGCCTTCCGGTTCCTCCACCATGTCGGCCGCCGTGCTCAATCGGCCAGCCAGCTGACGATCGGAACCCCGCGCGCCTTCATCGCCATCGCCTGCAACAGACGGACGAGATGGACGACCAGCGAGATCGCGGTCCATGCCGCGACGCCGATGATGCCCCAATCGGGGCGCAGGATCAGCAGGCTGGCGAACAGGATCACCATGTTGGGGTTCCGCCGCGCGGTGACGAGCCGGAACTTGCTGTCGAACCGCTGCCAGACGTGGATGTGCATCTTGAAGCGGACGATGAACGCCCCCTCGATCAACCGCTGCGCGACATAGCCGAACAGCATCGTGCCGATGACGATCCAGAACGTCTCGTCGGTCAGCGGCCGCCCGTACGGCGCGCACCCCGCCGCCCATGCCCACCACCAGAAGGGCGGATGGACCAGATCGACGCCGTGATCCCACGCATTGCCCAGCTTCGACGAGGTGATCGTGCACCGCGCCAGCTTGCCGTCGACCGTGTCCAAGACCATGAACACGAGGCCGATCGCCAGTCCCGACCAGAACCACCCGTACCAGAACGCCACCGTCGCGACGATGCACAGCACGCTGCCGATCGCAGTCACGCCATTGGGCGAGATACCGATCCGCGCGCACAACCGCGTGATGTGGAACGCCCAGACCGGCCACAGGTACAGCGTCAGCAGGTCGGTGACGCCCTTGTACGCGCCCTGATAACTGGCGCGCTCGATCGCCGGGACGGTCTCTGGCGTGAGCGGAAGCGCGAACGGCTTCTCCCGCTTGCGCAGGACGTCGTCGTAGATGCCGGCGGGATCGCTGGCGTCGATGATCGTCAGCGAGGCGAGGGGGGTGGCTGAACTTTCCAGGGGCGTAGACGTGGAGGCCCCCGAACCCGCGTTCGTGCTGAGCGCAGTCGAAGCATCGCTGCTGGCATCCAGCATCTCCGCCGCCACCGCATCCGCCTGTGCAGCATCGACATGCGCCAGCACCGGCACGCCCTCCAGCATCAACACGCTGCCCGGCCGCGCGGCGACGTAGCGGCTCCACGCCGGATCGAACGCGTAATCGTCGTTCGCCAGCATCACGCCAGCATCGCCGCCGCCGTCCAGCTCCTGCGCCTTGGCGATCCGCCGCGTCCGTTCGGCATTGGTCATGCCCCAGATACGGGTCGGATTGTTGCCGACGGATGTCAGGCGGGGCTTGGTCACGGCAGTCATCGCCAGCGTTCCTAGCGGTTTCCGCTCCGGCTGCCACTATCTTGGCGCATCAAGCCCATGACCACCGCCGCCGCCCGGTCGCTGGCGTGGCCGTCGTCGACGCCCATCATCCGCTCGACATAGGCGCGCTGCACGGGTTCATAGTGCGACAGCTTGCCCGGCGCGGCGTCCAGTGCGGCCGGCAGCGCGGCGATGTCGTCGATCACGTCGCCCATCGACCAGTGGCTGAAGCGGGGGTCGTCCGTCCAGGGGTGTCGGTCGGGGTTGAGGAACACGACCGGCCGCGGCTTCACGGCGGCGAACTCCACCACCTGACTGCTGCCGTCGCCCAGATACAGGTCGGCATGACCGGTATAGCTCTGGTCGATCAGCCGGTAGGATGTCGCATCGACGACGATGTTCGGCCGGTCGCGATATGGCGCGACGCGGCGCTCGAACTCGGGATCGAATTTCGGCAGGCGCACGTGCGGCGCGACGATGAGGTTGTAGCGGTCCTGCGCGGCGAACCACGCCATCACCGCCTCGCCCATCCCCCACCAGCTCGACTTGTCCCGCTTCCAGTGCGGCACGTACACGACCACCGGGCGATCTTCCGGGAAGCGCGGCATCGCGGCGGCGGTGACGAGGTCGCGGACATAATCCGGCTTGATATAGCCGACGACGTGGATCGGCGCGTCGTCATGCCCCGATGCCCGCACGCGCGCGGCCATGCCCTCGCTCGGCATCAGGATCGCATCCGCCTCCCGGTTGCGGGGATCGGCAAAGTTGGCGTGCGGGGCCGCGCCATGTTCGTTGTAGACGAACCGCGTGCGGCCTCCGACCCCCAGCCGTCGCGCGACCCGCGGCAGCCACAGGCTGGTCCGCTCCGCCACCACCACCACGTCATGCCGCAGGAAGCGGCGCGCGTTCAGCGCCAGCACCAGCGGCTTGGAGGGCAGGGGCGGCGTTTCCCGCGATCCCGGCTCGGCTTCACGGAAGCCCCGCACCCGCCGGATGGCGACATCGATCCCCAGCGTCGCGACCGCCTCGCGCAGGATCTCCTCATGCACGGATGTCGCGACGTGCAGCGTCACGGCAGGCGCATCCTCCCGCCGCGCCAGCGCCGCCGCGATCGGCAGCAGATGCGGAATCAGGTGCAACTCGCCGAGGAACAGGAAGCCGACGCTGTTCATGCGGGCAGTCCTTGGCGAACGCGCTGAGAGGTTGCTTCTTTGATCCGACGTTCGGCACCGCCGTCTCTACAGACCCCACCCCGGCGAAGGCCGGGGCCCCGTTGCCGCGCACAGAGTTGGTGGGGGCTGTCCGTGCCAATCGAAACCTTCGCGACTGGACCCCGGCCTGCGCCGGGGTCGCACAATGGCCGGAGTCGAAGCATCACCTCATCGCCCACCCCCGACTCACCCACCGCCATGCTCCCGCCGCCAGCGGTCGATGTCCTCCGGCCGGTCGATCTCCTGCCAGTGGCCGTCCGCCGGGATCGTCACCGCCGCCACCGCATCCGCCTTCGCCAGCCGGTCGACGATCGCGTGATGATAGGCGTGGATACCCTCGTCCTCGCCGATCACCAGCCGCAGCGCGCGGGCATAGGCGTCGCCGCCACGCGAGAGTACGAGCCCGAGCGATCGGTGCGTCGCCCTCTCCAGCGTCTTGCCCACCGCCAGCACGCGGCCGCGTTCCACCGCGACCAGCATGTCGTCCAGCTCCGCCGCGCCCAGCGCCTCCACCATCAACGTCACGCCGGACGGGGCCGCCTCGACCGCACTGCGCATCACGTCCGCGTCGAATACCGTATCGCCGTTCATCAGCGCGAACGGTCCGGCCAGATGCGCGCGTGCTGCCCAGACGCTGCCGATGCTGCTCGCCGCCGACCAGAAGGGGTTGAAGACCAGTTCGGTCGCGATTTCCCGCGCGGACCGCGCCGCCAGATGCTCCGCGATCTGGCCGATGCGATAGCCGCCGACGATTACCGCCGTCTCGATCCCCGCCGCCGCGATCGCATCGAGCTGGTGGTCCAGGATCGCGCGACCGCCCACCGGCACCAGGCATTTCGGCGTCGTCAGCGTCAGCGGCAACAGGCGAGAGCCGTGGCCCGCCGCGATGATGATGGCCTTCATCGCTGCACTTCTAGCCAAAGCGCCCGCCCGAAAAAAGGCGCTGCTGTCCTACACGCGGCGACTCGTATAAATGGAGCGCCCTTTGCAGCAACAGGTGGGCACCTCATGAACATCGACGATCTGATCAACGCCGTGATCGCCCGCGAAGGCGGCTTCGGCGACCATCCGGCCGACCGCGGCGGCGCGACACGCTGGGGCATTACGGAGGCGGTGGCGCGCGCCGACGGCTGGAGCGGGCCGATGCGCGACCTGCCGCGCGACAGGGCGGTCGCGATCTACCGCCGGCTGTACTGGTCGCGCCCGCGGCTCGATGGGGTCGCCGCGCTCGCGCCGAAGCTGGCGGCGGAGCTGTTCGATACGGCGGTGAACATGGGGCCTGCGGTCGCGATCGGCTTCCTTCAGCGGGCGCTCACCGCACTCAATCGCGGCGGCGGCGATTACGCCGACATCGCGGTCGACGGGCGCGTCGGGCCGGATACGCTGGCAGCGCTCGACGCGTTCCTGCGCCGGCGCGGTCGATCGGGGGAGGGCGTGCTGGTCCGCGCGGTCGAGGCGTTGCAGGGCGAACGCTACCTGACGCTTGCGGAGGGACGGCCGGCGAACGAGGCGTTCCTCTACGGCTGGCTCGCAAACCGCGTCAGCTGACGCGCGTCGTTGGACTAACCTTAGCCTAACCTTAGAAAGGATCGACATGGCCATCGTGGATGCCATCATCGGCCCCGTCGCGGGGCTTCTCGACAAACTGATACCCGATCCCAAGGCGCGCGACGCGGCCAAGCTGGAACTGCTTCGCCTTGAGAATACGCAGGATATCGAACGTCTTCGCCAGCAGATGGCGGCGGTGATCGCGGAGGCGCAGTCGCCAGATCCGTGGACATCGCGGGCGCGGCCGATGTTCCTGTACGTGATGTACGCGCTGCTGCTCTGGGCGATTCCGATGGGCGCGATCGCCGCGATCGCCCCGGCGATGGCGACCAACATCGCGGCGGGCATGAACGCCTATCTGGCCGGTATTCCGGAGCCGCTCTACGCGCTCTTCGGCACCGGTTACCTCGGCTATACGGTGGCGCGCAGCTGGGGCAAGGCGAAGGGCGTGGAGCGGTAGGGACGATGCCTGACGCTATGGCTCAATAGAAGCGCCGTAGCGTCAGGCGTCGCTCTTCGCCCCCGCACAGCTTCAGCCGCACGACGGTTCTGGGCGCGCCGATCGACCACGCCGCCATCCGGTTTTCCGCATAATCCGCCGGCACCGGCACGCCGTCGATCGCGCAGATCGTCTCGCCCGCGCGCCAGCCGGCTGCCGCCGCCGGCCCGCCGCGCATGACGTGCAGCACGTTCAGCCGGTCTTTCGCGACGCCGAGCAGGATACCGCTGGTGGAACGCAGCGGCGGCTTCGGATCGTCCAGCCTCAGCACCATACGTCCCGCGCCCGGATCGAGCAGGACGCGGTAATGCTGGAGGAAGCTGGACCCGATGCGCCCCGCGACGCCGATCGCCTGACTGAACCCGCCAGCCGGCTCAACGCGCAGCTCGACCTCGCCCGTCGTCAATGTGCCCAGCTTCAGGGAAGGAACGATCGCGAGGTCGGTGACCAGCGGCCCTGCCAGTCCGAAGCCGATCGCACTCGTGGTCGTCACGCCCGGCACCGCGGCGGCGCGCCATTCCGGTGCGGCGATCGTCACCGACGCCCCGTCGCCGGTATCGACGACCACCGGGGCCAGCCGCCGCGTGCCGAGGGTCATGCTCGTCTCGTACACACGCCGCTCGCGAGAGATCGTCAACGGCGCGGTGGCACCCGCGAAAGGGAGGCGACCCGAGGGCAGCACCCGAAAGCGCCGGTTGGCGAAGTCGATGTCGAGCGCCCCCTTCGCCAGCAGGTCGCGCCCGACCAGCAGGTCCACGGCCTCCGTCCGCCCCGTCGCGGCGGCGGGCAGGGCGGCGACCGCCACCGATCCGCCGCGTCGCTCGACCCCGCCGAAACTGATGCGACCAGTCGCCATCCAGCCGATCGGCACCGCCCCGCCGATCGCCGCCGCAGTCCCGCCGGCCTTGACCTTGGCCGGGACCAGAGCCGCGGAAGTACGTGCCAGCAGGGTGACGCTGACGCCGGTGTCGAGGATCGCGCTGACCTGTCGTCCGTCGAGCGTCGCGTCGAACAGGATCTGGTTGCCCGGCGTCAGCGTGAACGGCACCCACCGCGCCTCCGCATCCGCCGCGATCGTGACATTGCCCGCCGGCGGCTCGGCCGGGACGGGGGAGGCTTGAAGAAGGAACAGGGCCAGCACGCGGGTGGCTCTAGCCACTAATCGCTGTCAGGGCGAACCGCCGTGACGGTGCACTACAGGCAGGCCTCCAGATACGCCTGGTCGAACCCGTACTGCTTGGCCTTGTCCAGCGTGTAGGGGCGCAGGCCCATCGAGCGGTATTCGCCCAGGATCTTGCCGTCCGCCGACTCGTCCAGATACTCGAACTTGAACAGCTCCTGCGTGACGATCACCGGGCCTTCCATGCCGATCACCTCGGTGACGTTGGTCACGCGCCGCGAACCGTCGCGCAGGCGCTTCACCTGGATGATGAGGTCGACCGAATCGGCGATCTGGCGGCTGATCGCTTCCTTCGGCACCTTGATGTCGGACATCATCACCATGTTCTCCATCCGCGCCAGCGCCTCGCGGGGGCTGTTGCTGTGGAGCGTGCACATCGATCCGTCGTGGCCCGTGTTCATGGCGGCGAGCATGTCGAAACACTCGCTGCCACGGATTTCGCCCAGGATGATGCGATCCGGGCGCATACGCAGCGCGTTCTTGACGAGGTCGCGGATGCTGATCTCGCCCTGACCCTCCAGATTGGCGGGCCGGGTTTCCAGCGGCAGCCAGTGCGGCTGTTGCAGGCGAAGCTCGGCCGCGTCCTCGATCGTCAGCACGCGCTCGCCGGGGTCGATCATCTTCGACAGGGCGTTGAGCATCGTCGTCTTGCCCGAACCGGTACCGCCCGAAATGACGACGTTGAAGCGGCTTGCGCCCGCGATCTTCAGCGCCGTCGCCATCTTGGGCGACATGCTGCCGAACCCCGCCATCATGTCGATCGTGATCGGCTTGGCGGAGAATTTACGAATCGACAGCGCCGTCCCGCGCAGGCTCAGCGGCGGCACGATGACGTTGACGCGGGATCCGTCCTTCAGGCGGGCGTCGGCGAGTGGCGAGGTCTGGTCGACGCGCCGGCCGACCGAGTTCACGATCCGCTGCGCGATCTGGAACAGATGCTCCTCGTCGCGGAACTGGATCGGGGCCAGTTCCAGCTTGCCCTTGCGCTCGACATAGGTTTGCTCGGGACCGTTGACCATGATGTCGCTGATCGACGGGTCGGCCAGCAACTCCTCGAGCGGCCCGAGGCCGAGCAGCTCGTCGACCAGCACCTTTTCCAGCGCGAACTGCTCGCGGCGGTTCAGCGTCAGCTTCAGTTCGGCCAGCACTTCATGGATGATCGGCCGGAATTCCTCGGCCAGCTCGTCCTTGCCCAGCGTCGCCGCGGCCTCGGGGTCGACGCGCTCCAGCAGGCGCGGCAGCACCTGTTCCTTGATCTTGTGGATGGAGGCTTCGAAGCCTTCGACCCGGCTCGATCCCGCTTCGCCGCTGGCGGCCTGACGATCGGCCAGCCGCTGCATCGCATCGGCCTGCGGCGCGGCGAAGATGGCATCCGACTCGCCCGGCATCGGCGTCAGCATGTCGATCGACGGGAATTGCGCGCCGCCCGACAGGCCGGCATCCGCTTCGGGACGGGGAGCGGGACCGCCACCCTGCATCGGGCGAGCGACTCCGAACGCGGGTCGTGCGCCCTGACCCGTTCCCATTCCGCTCCGACGTCCGAACGCACTCATACCGGGACCTCAATCTGTTCGCGTCCCGGACTAATCGGCAAGGTTTTACATTTGCCTAACCAAACCCGCTTTGCCGCCGCCGGGTTTTGCGGCAGCATCGACGCTTCGGGGACGAGGGGAATGGCGATGAGACGCGGGATGATGCTGGGTTCGCTGGCCCTGGCTTTGGCGATGGTCGCGGCCCCTGCGGCGGCGCAGGATGCGACACCCGTTGCGATTCCGGTAACCCTGTCGCCGACGATTCAGGGGCCGCAGTCAGGTCGGCTGATCGTCTTCGCCAAGCGCGTGGAGCCCGGTGCGAAGGCGGACGAGGCGATCGACACGTCGCCATTCGAGCCGTCCGGCACCGCCATCGCCGCGCGCGAGACGACGCGGTGGACCGCGGGCCAGACCGCGCAGGTCGATGGCGAGGCGGACGCCTTCCCCGCGCCGTTCTCGACCCTGCCGCCCGGAACGTACCGGTTCCAGGCGGTCCTCGATCGCAACCACAACTATAACTATCGCGGTCGCGACGCCGGCGATCTCGTGTCGCCAATCGTCGAGGCGGCGCTGCCCGGCCGCGCGCCGGTCCTGACGCTGGCGACGGGGATCCCGGCCAAGACGACGGAACAGGCGCTTGCCCAAATTCCCGATGTCGCCATGCGCGATCGGCTGCGCGCCAATCTGGCGAAGGTGCAGTCCGTCGAATTCGTCAGCCCGACGATGACCCGGTTCCGGGGCCAGCCGACGGCGATCCGTGGCTGGGTGGCGTTGCCGCCCGGCTATGGGGTCGATGGCCAGACCTATCCGACCGTCTATTCGACCGGCGGCTTCGGCAGCACGCTGATGAGCGCGCAGGGGCAGGCGGCGGGCATGAGCGGCAAGATGGCATCGGGCGCGGCCCCGCCGATGATCTGGGTAATCCTCGACGAAAGCTCCCCCACCGGCACGCACGAGTTCGCGGATTCGGCGAACAACGGCCCTTGGGGTCAGGCGCTGACGGAGGAGTTCATCCCGTGGATCGAGGGCCGCTACGCGATGGATGCGCGCGCCGGCTCGCGCTTCCTGACCGGCCATTCCTCGGGCGGCTGGGCCAGCCTGTGGTTGCAGGTCCGCTATCCGAAGACGTTCGGCGGCACATGGCCGACCTCGCCCGACCCGAGCGACTTCCACGACTTCACCAACGTCGACATCTATGCGGCGAAGGCCAACGCCTATCGCGATACTGCCGGCCAGCCGATCCCGGTCGCCCGCGAAAAGGGCAAGGTCATCGCCACGCAGCAGCAGTTCGCCGCGATCGAACAGGTGCTCGGCCCCGTCGGCGGGCAGTTCGCGTCATTCGACTGGGTGTTCTCCCCCAAGGGCGCGGACGGCAAGCCCGTGTCGCTGTTCGACCGCGCGACCGGCGATGTCGATCCGGCGGTCGCCACCTATTGGCGCGATCATTACGACATCGCGCATATCGTCGCGCGCGACTGGCCGGCGCTGCGATCGGACCTCGACGGCAAGATCCACCTGACCGTGGGCACCGCCGACACCTTCTATCTCGATGGTCCGGCCCGCCGTCTACAGGCCGTGTTCGAGCGGCTGGGCGCGCATCAGAGCTTCACCTACATCCCCGATCGCACGCATTTCGACCTGTTCCACAAGGGCAAGGACAATACCGGCCTGCTCGACGATATCGCGTGGCAGATGTACCGTACGGCGCGTCCCGCCACGACGCTGAAGCCGCGCTGAGCCGATGCTGTCTTTCAAGTACCGGATCGCCGCCGTCGCGGCGCTGTTGGCATCGACGGCCGCACAGGCGGAATGGCGGCAGGCGAAGGGCAGGCATTTCGTCGTCTACGCCGACGCCACCGAAGAACAAATTCGTGAATCCGCGACGCGGCTGGAGCAACTGGACGCGCTGATGCGGCTGATCAGCGCCACGCCCAAGGAACTGGACGAGGGCGCCAACGTCGTCACCGTCTATACCGTCCGCAACGAGGATGCGATCCGCAAGCTGATGGGGCGGGGCGGCCAGAACGTCGCCGGCTTCTACCTGCCGCGTGTCAGCGGGTCCGTCGCCTACACACCCGCCGCGACCAGTGCCGACGATTTCTCGCCGCAACTGGTCTTGTTCCACGAATATGGCCACCACTTCCTGCTCGGCAATTACGCGGCCCCGTATCCGGCGTGGTTCTCCGAAGGCTATGCCGAGTACATGGCGACGACGAAGTTCGACGCCACCGACGTCCGCTTCGGCGTGCCCGCACAGCACCGCGTCTACGGCCTTGCTTACGCCATGCCGGTCAAGCGCCTGTTCGATGGCCGCGATACGATCCGCGGACCGCAGGAGATGGATGCGATGTATGGGCGGGGTTGGTTGCTCACGCACATGATCGTGTCCGACCCCGCGATGGCGGGCCGGTTCAACGCCTATCTCGACAAGCTGTCCGCCGGCGTGCCCAGCGTCGAGGCCGCGACGCAGGCGTTCGGCAAGCTGTCCGACTTCAACCGCACGGTCGATGCGTATCTCAGCCGCAACAAGTTCGTCGTGAAGCAGATGGCGCGGTCGCGGCTGCCGATCGCGCCGATCGCGATCCGCACGCTGACGGCGGGAGAGGCGGCGATGATCGGGTTTCGGATGCGATCCGACCGCGGCGTCGACGAGAAACAGGCCAAGGCGCTGCTGGCGCAGGCCGCGCCGGTTGCCGCCGCTCATCCGAACGATGCCGTCGCGCAAGGATGGCTCGCCGAGATCGCCTACGACGCCAAGCAGGACGATCTGGCCGAGGCGGCGGCGGATCGTGCGATCGCCGCCGACCCGAAGTCGGCACAGGCGCTGCTGTACAGGGCGCGGGTTCACCTTCGCCGGGCCATCGTCGCGAAAGCAGAGCCGGATGCGGCGGCGTGGAAGGAGGCGCGAAGCTGGATCGTCCGCGCAAACAAGGTCGACACCAACGACGCCGATGCGCTGATGCTCTACTACGATAGCTTCGCGATGGCCGGTGCGCCGCCGACCAGGTCGGCGATCCTCGGCCTGAAGCGCGCGACGCAGCTGGTGCCGCAGGACGGCTCGCTGCGCTGGCGCGCGGCGCGGCAGTTCCTGATCGACGGGGATGTCGCCGAGGCGAAGATGCTGCTCCGCCCGCTGGCCTTCGATCCGCACGCCGCGCCCGACAACCCGGCGGCGAAGCTCGTCGCGCTGCTCGATGGCGGCGCGAAGGGACCCGATGCCATTGCGACGCTGGAGGCGCAGGCGAAGGCGGCCAAATAACTCGATATTTACCCGTTCGAACCGTGAAGGCGACCCGCGCGACGTCCCATGTGCTCCCGCGAAGGCGGGAGCCCAGTACTGGCTCCCCGCCTTCGCGGGGACACATGCTCGGTGCATGTCTCCAAGAATAACTGCCGAACAAGTCTGCTACCCCCTTGTTCAGGGCAGGACCGGGGCAGGCGTGGACCTCGCGCAAGGCGCATGTGGCGAGGTGCGCGCCCGCCCCGAAATATCATATTGGCCCGCTCTCCCGCTCCCGCTCCAGCAAGACCCGCTTCCGCTCGGGTCCATAGGCGTAGCCGCCCACCGATCCGTCCCGCTTCGTCACGCGGTGACACGGCACCACCACCGCGACCCCGTTCGCCCCGCATGCCGTACCCGCCGCGCGGACCGCGCCCGGCCGCCCGACCATTGCCGCCAGTTCGGCGTAGCTGACCGTCTCCCCCTTCGGGATCGTGCGCAGCGCGCGCCAGACCGCCTCCTGAAACGCCGTTCCACGCACGTCGAGCGGCAGGTCGGCGGCGCCGGCGGGCTGCTCCACCTCCGCCACGACACGCGCCGCGAGGTCGGCCAGCGCCGCGTCGCCCGCGATCACGTCGGCGGCGGGGAAACGTGCCCGCAGCGCCCCCTCGTTCTCGTCGAACGCAACGCGGCACAGGCCCTTGGCGGTGGCCGCGATCATCAGCGGGCCGAGCGTCGTCGGCACCACCGTCCAGCGGATCGTCGCCCCCGCACCGCCCCGGACCCACACGCTGGGCATCATGCCCAGCCGCGGCGCGGCGGCGTCGTAGAAGCGGCTGGCGGCATTGTAACCCGCCTCGTAGATCGCGTCCGTCACGTTCTCCTCCCTCGACAGCGCTTCGACCGCGCGTTCCTCGCGCCGCGCCCGCGCATAGGCGGCGGGGCTCAACCCCGTCGCGCGCGTGAACAGTCGCTGGAAGTGATGTGGCGCATAGCCGACCCGCGCCGCCAGTTCCGCCAGCGGCATCGCCACACCGCCGTTCAGCAGTTCCGCCGCCGCCGCCACCGCCAGCCGATCGCGGCCGATGCTGTCGGGCGTGCATCGCAGGCAGGCGCGAAAGCCCGCCGCCCGTGCCGCCGCGCCGTCCGCATAGAAGCCGACATTCTCGCGCCGCGGATGCCGGGCCGGGCAGCTCGGCTTGCAATAGATGCCGGTGGTCCGCACGCCCACGACGAAGCATCCGTCGGCGGTGCGGTCGCGGGCGGAGAAGGCGGTCCAGGCGCTCTCGGGATCGATGCTGTCCATATCGGTCGATCTACGCGCTTCGTCCGCCGCCCGCATCCCGCGGCTTGCGATCAAAGCCGGGCTTCGCTCCGCGCTCGCTTGACGTCTGCCATCTGGCGCTCGCCTGCGACCAGCCGCTCGACCCGGCGCAACCCCTTCTGCGCGTCGTCCGCATCGCCGGGCACCCACGCCGCGACGCTGGCATAGCCGGCCTGCGCCTGCGTGAAGTCGCCGCGCGACTCTGCGCACAGCGCCACATTGAAGCGGGTGGAGGGATGCGGCGCCCGCGCCTCGATCGCCGCGAAAGCGTCGCAGGCCGCACGGACATCGGTCTTCGTCCACGCCACCGCAGCCTTGAATGCCGCTGCGTCCGCCTTGCTCATGCCGTCGCGCCCCTCGCGGATGCGGGGAGTCCAGCTTTCTCGGTGTGGGGCGATGTCGACGCGGACCTGCGCCGCCACCGCGGGCAGCATCCGGTCGACCGTCGATCCGACATCCGACAGCGCTCCCGAATCCTCGCACGCCTCATCGCTCGCCTCCTGCGCGATCGGGCGGGCGAACAGCACGCGGTCGTCCCGCTGCCGTACCAACCGCCAGTCGCCGTGCAGCGCGACGCTCCGTCGCAGGCATTCGACGACATAGCGTTCGTGGCGCACGCATTCCTTCTTCACCTTCTCGGCACAGCGCTTGCGCGTTTCCGTGTAGCTGCTCTCGGAAATATCGACACTCGCCTGACCGTCGATCACGCCCTCCGCGGCGGCGGGGCGGGCGACGAGGTCGAAGAAGGGGCGCGGTTCGTCGTCCGCCTGCGCCAGCCGCGCGCCGATCGCACCGGCAACGGCGTTCCCGTCCGGCCCGCCGAAGCGTGCGACCGCGATCGTTCGCAACAGCGGTGCCTCGGACGTCGCCGCCGGCAGCATGCCGGTGACCCGGATCGTCTCCGCCGTTGCGGGCGTCGAAGCCATCATCACTACCGCCGCCGCCCGCCAGCCTCGCATCGTCACCCCCCGTTTCGCTGCCGGTACGATAACCGCCGCGGCTGAACGGTGGCTGGCCGCAGCCACCGTTCGGCCCGCACGGCTTGCACAATCGCGGACCTCATGCTAGCCGCCCGCCAGCCCTTCGGAGGCGTGTTTTGCGCGCGCCGTGGTGTTGGGCATCATCCGTTACGGCGACGAGGAATTCCAGGTCCGTGGAGACTTCCGGAGGTATTGCAGGCGGCGGCATCCAGGCGAGCCTGGGTGGACGCTACGCGCTCGCGCTGTTCGAGCTGGCGCAGGACGCGAAGGCGATCGACACCGTCGAGGCTAGCCTGACGACGGTGCGCGACGCGTTGGCGCAGTCGGACGATTTCCGCACGCTGACGACCAGCCCGATGGTCGGTCGCGGCCCGGCGGTGAAGGCGGTGCTTGCCACCGCCGACCAGCTCGGCATCGACGCCACGACGAAGAGCTTTTTGGGCGTGCTCGCGGAGAACCGCCGTCTGGCGCAGCTTCCCGCGATCATCCGCGCCTTCCGCAAGCTCGCCTCGCGCTACCGCGGGGAAGTGTCGGCGGAGGTGACCAGCGCCCACCCGCTCGACGAGAGCCAGATTTCCGAACTGAAGCAGCAGCTTCGTACCCGTGTCGGGCGTGAGGTGTCGGTCGACCTGTCGGTCGATCCGGCGCTGCTCGGCGGGCTCGTCGTCCGCATCGGTTCCCAGATGATCGATTCGTCGATCCGTACCCGTTTGAATGCGCTCGCCAGCGCGATGAAGGGCTGAAGATAATGGATATCCGCGCCGCAGAAATCTCCAAGGTCATCAAGGACCAGATCGCCAATTTCGGCACCGAGGCGCAGGTCTCGGAAACCGGTCAGGTGTTGTCGGTCGGCGACGGCATCGCGCGCATCTACGGCCTCGACAACGTCCAGGCGGGCGAGATGGTCGAATTCGCCAACGGCGTGCAGGGCATGGCCCTCAACCTCGAAGCCGATAACGTCGGCGTCGTGATCTTCGGCTCGGACGCCGAGATCCGCGAGGGCGACACCGTCAAGCGCACCGGCACGATCGTCGACGTCCCCGTCGGCAAGGGCCTGCTCGGTCGCGTCGTGGACGGCCTCGGCAACCCGATCGACGGCAAGGGCCCGATCGTCAGCGACCAGCGCAGCCGCGTCGAGGTGAAGGCCCCCGGCATCATCCCGCGCCAGTCGGTGTCGGAGCCGATGCAGTCGGGCCTGAAGGCGATCGACGCCCTCGTCCCGGTCGGCCGCGGTCAGCGCGAGCTCATCATCGGCGATCGTCAGACCGGCAAGTCCGCCGTCGCGATCGACACCTTCATCAACCAGAAGGGCGTCAATTCCGGTACCGACGAATCGAAGAAGCTGTACTGCGTCTACGTCGCGGTCGGCCAGAAGCGCTCGACGGTGGCGCAGCTCGTCAAGACGCTCGAAGAGAATGGCGCGATGGAATATTCCATCGTCGTCGCCGCGACCGCGTCGGAGCCGGCTCCGCTCCAGTTCCTCGCGCCATACACCGGCGCAGCCATGGGCGAGTATTTCCGCGATAACGGCATGCACGCCCTGATCGTGTTCGACGATCTGTCGAAGCAGGCGGTCGCCTATCGCCAGATGTCGCTGCTGCTGCGCCGTCCGCCGGGCCGCGAGGCGTATCCGGGCGACGTGTTCTATCTCCACTCGCGCCTGCTGGAGCGTGCGGCCAAGATGTCGGACGCGAACGGCGGCGGCTCGCTGACCGCGCTGCCGATCATCGAGACGCAGGCAGGCGACGTGTCGGCCTACATCCCGACCAACGTGATCTCGATCACCGATGGGCAGATCTTCCTCGAAACCGACTTGTTCTTCGCGGGCATCCGTCCGGCGATCAACGTCGGCCTGTCGGTCAGCCGCGTCGGCTCGGCCGCGCAGACCAAGGCGATGAAGAAGGTGTCCGGCTCGATCAAGCTGGAGCTGGCGCAGTACCGCGAAATGGCGGCGTTCGCGCAGTTCGGCTCGGACCTCGACGCCTCGACGCAGAAGCTGCTGAACCGCGGCGCGCGCCTGACCGAGCTGCTGAAGCAGAAGCAGTTCTCGCCGATGCCGTTCGAGGAGCAGACCGCGTCGATCTTCGCCGGTACGCAAGGATATCTGGACACCGTACCGGTCGCCGACGTGACCCGTTACGAGGCTGCGATGCTGCAGGACCTGCGCGCCAACCATGCCAGCGTCCTGACCAAGATTCGCGACACGCGCGATCTGGGCGACGAGGCGAAGTCGGGGCTGAAGGCCGCGCTGGACCAGTTCGCGAAGAACTTCGCGTAAGTGGCGTTGACCTATCTCGCGGAGATCGATCTCAAGCCCGATTGCTTCGACGCGGCGCGTCGTGCGGTGGCCGAGATCGTCCCCGCGACGCGGGCGGAGAGCGGCTGTGAGCGGTTCGATCCGCACCCCGCCGCTGACGGTTCGCCCCGGCTCTACATATACGAGCGCTGGACCGACCGGGCGGCGTTCGATCATCACCACGCGCAGGATTATACGCGCGCGGTGTTCAAGCGTTATGAGGATTGGCTCGCCGGGCCGGTCCAAATGACTGAACTCGCGGACGGACTGGCGTAAGATGGCAAGTTTGAAGGCCCTCAAGGTTCGGATCAACTCGGTCAAATCGACCCAGAAGATCACCAAGGCGATGAAGATGGTTGCCGCCGCCAAGCTGCGCCGTGCGCAGGAGGCGGCGGTCGCCGCGCGCCCCTATGCCGACCGGCTGGAGGGCGTGATGGCCAGCATCGCCGGCCGCGTCGGCATCGCGCCGGGTGCGTCGCCTCTGCTGGCGGGCACGGGCAAGGAGCAGGTCCACCTGATCGTCGTCGCCACGTCCGAGCGTGGTCTTGCGGGTGCGTTCAACACCAACATCGTCCGCGCCGCCCGCAAGAAGGCGGATGCGCTGATCGCCGACGGCAAGACGGTGAAGTTCTACATCGCCGGCAAGAAGGGCCGCGTGCTGCGCCGCTTCTATCCGACGATGATCGCCGCCGATCATGAGATGGGCCACATCAAGAAGCTGGCGTTCGACGATGCGCGCGCGATCGCCGACGACGTGATCGCCCGCTTCACCGCCGGTGAATTCGACATAGCGCATCTGTTCTATGCCAAATTCGTCTCGGCGCTGGTGCAGGAGCCGACCGGCATCCAGCTCGTCCCGGTGCCGCTGTCCAGCATCAAGGGCGCGACCGGCAAGGCCGATGCCCCGGCGGCGGTGACCGAATATGAGCCGAGCGAGGAGGCGATCCTCGCCGACCTGCTGCCGCGCAACGTCGCCATCCAGATCTTCCGCGCGCTGCTGGAAAACGCGGCGTCGGAGCAGGGCAGCCGTATGAACGCGATGGAAAACGCGACGAAGAACGCGGGCGACATGATAAACCGCCTGTCGATCCAGTATAACCGCACCCGTCAGGCCGCGATCACGACCGAACTGGTCGAGATCATCTCGGGCGCCGAAGCGCTCTAAAAGTTTCGAAGCAGGAAGAACCGCAATGGCAACCGTCGTAGACGACATCCGCCCGACGCAGTCGACGGGCAGCAGCAACACCACCGGCACGATCTCGCAGATCATCGGCGCGGTCGTCGACGTGCACTTCCCCGAGCAGTTGCCGGCGATCCTGTCGGCGCTGGAGACCGACAACAACGGTAGCCGCCTCGTTCTCGAAGTCGCCCAGCATCTCGGCGAGAACACCGTCCGCACGATCGCGATGGACGCGACCGAGGGCCTCACCCGCGGCCAGAGCGTGCGCGACACCGGCGCGCAGATCTCCGTGCCCGTCGGCCCGGCGACGCTCGGCCGCATCCTCAACGTCATCGGCGAGCCGATCGACGAGCGTGGCCCGGTCGCGACCGACATGCGCAACCCGATCCACGCGCCCGCGCCGCTGTTCGTCGACCAATCGACCGAGAACGCGATTCTGGTGACGGGCATCAAGGTCATCGATCTGCTCGCGCCCTATGCGAAGGGCGGCAAGATCGGCCTGTTCGGCGGCGCCGGCGTCGGCAAGACCGTGCTGATCCAGGAGCTGATCAACAACATCGCCAAGGGTCACGGCGGCACCTCGGTGTTCGCGGGCGTCGGCGAGCGTACCCGCGAGGGTAACGATCTGTACCACGAGTTCCTCGACGCGGGCGTCATCGCGAAGGATGCCGACGGCAATCCGCAGTCGGAGGGATCGAAGGTCGCGCTGGTGTTCGGCCAGATGAACGAGCCGCCGGGGGCTCGCGCCCGCGTCGCGCTGTCGGGCCTGACGATCGCCGAGTATTTCCGCGATCAGGAAGGGCAGGACGTGCTGTTCTTCGTCGACAACATCTTCCGCTTTACGCAGGCGGGCGCGGAAGTGTCGGCGCTGCTCGGCCGTATCCCGTCGGCCGTGGGCTATCAGCCGACGTTGTCGACCGACATGGGTGCGTTGCAGGAGCGGATCACGTCGACCAACAAGGGGTCGATCACCTCGGTGCAGGCCGTCTACGTTCCCGCGGACGATCTGACCGATCCGGCCCCCGCGACGTCGTTCGCTCACTTGGACGCGACGACGGTGCTCAACCGCGCGATCTCGGAGCTGGGCATCTATCCGGCGGTCGATCCGCTCGACTCCACGTCGCGCGTGCTCGAGCCGCGCGTTGTCGGTCAGGAGCACTACGACACCGCCCGTGCGGTGCAGTCGCTGCTCCAGCGCTACAAGTCGTTGCAGGACATCATCGCGATCCTCGGCATGGACGAACTGTCCGAAGAGGATAAGCTGACCGTCACGCGCGCCCGCAAGATCCAGCGTTTCCTGTCGCAGCCGTTCCACGTCGCCGAGGTCTTCACCGGCATCGCCGGCAAGTTCGTGCAGATCGAAGACACGATCCGCTCGTTCAAGGCTGTCGTCGATGGTGAATACGATCACCTGCCGGAAGCCGCCTTCTACATGGTCGGCGGTATCGACGAAGTCGTCGCCAAGGCCGAGAAGATGGCGCAGGACGCGTAATCGACGACCGGCTCTTCCCGCTGCGGGAGGGGCCGGTCGACTGCCTGCGCTTCTTCGGAAAGGCTCTCCCCCGGCTGCGGGAGGGGAGAAGGTAACAGACCATGCTGCACTTCGAACTCGTCACCCCCGAAAAGCTCGTCCGGTCGGAGGAGGTCCATATGGTCGTCGTCCCCGGCACCGAAGGCGATTTCGGCGTGCTGGAGGGGCATGCGCCCTTCATGTCCACCGTGCGCGACGGTGCGATCCACGTCTATCGCACCGCGGGCGGTACGCCCGAGACGATCGCGATTCAGGGCGGCTTCGCAGAGGTCAACGACAAGGGTCTGACGGTCCTCGCCGAACACGCAGGCTGATCCGATCGGGCCCAGTCGCGGCGGGCTTTCCCCGGCATCCACGGTACCCCGCCTCGACCGCCTTTGGTGCAGGTTTCGCTTCGAAGCGCGACGGCAGGACGTCGATCTGCCTTGCCCGTTGCCCCGATCTTGGCGAAGGCCATAAGTCTCACCTGTGCTTCGACGGGCTTGGCTCGAACGGTTCAAGCTGGTGTCATCACGCTCTGAGTCCATCGCCGGAGATCGAAGACGAGGTAGTTTTCGCGTGCTTGTTGCTGGTGCAGAGGCCCGCCGATTCTCCACCGAAGGGATCGTTACAAACCTATTCTGCGATCCCGCCTTCGCCAATGTAATGACGCGATAGCGGGCAGCGGAGTTATTTCGCAACGACCTCTCAAGCCGAGGGAGCTACAGGTCGGTCGTCCGTCGACCGACTCAAACGCCAAAGACCCGTGTCGCCGGGACGAGCCCCTCGGAGGGCCCGCTATTTCCCGAATCCGCTCGGGGCCGGGGACACCGTTACGGTCGTACCACCGCGGATTTCCTGCACCTCCAGCGCGCGCTCGGCGACACCGTCGCGACCGAAGCGGAACGCGCCGTCCAGCCCCGCGAAGCCGTCGCCATCCCGCAGTTTAGCTTCCGGGAACGGCGTGCCCACGGCCCAGTCGCGCGCGATCCGGACGGTCAGCAGCACGGAGTCGTAACCGAGGCTCGACAGGCGATACGGCGCGGCCCCGAAGCGCGTCCGGTACTTGGCCGCATATTGCCGATACAGGCCGTTCGACACGCTGGCATACCACGCCCCGGTCAGGGTGGCGCGCGCGCCGATATTGGCCTCACTGTTCCACAATTCGGTGCCGAGAATACGGGTACCCGCACCGACACCCCGCTTGACCAGCGGCGCCGCCGCCGCTGCCGTCGCGCCGCCGTCTGCGATCAGCACCGCGTCGTAAGGCGCCTTGGTGTTCAGCCGCTGCACCGCCGTGGCGACCCCGCCGGACGTACGGCCATAGGCCTGGAGCGACACGACCTGTCCGCCCGCCCCCTCGACCGCGCGCAGGAAGCTGGTCGATGCGCGCTCCCCGTACAAACCGTTCGGAACCAGCCCGGCGAAGCTGGTGACACCGCGCCCGCGCGCATAGCTGACGACCCGGTCCACCGACTGCGCGGGGACATAGCCCATGACATAGGTGCCGTTGCCCGCCACGCCGGTATCGTTGGAAAAGCTCAGGACCGGCACCTTGGCCGCCTTCGCCACCGGAGCGACGGCACGGACGTCGTCGGCGAGCAGCGGCCCGAGGATCAACTGCGCACCCTCGGCGATCGCCCGCTGCGCCGCGTTCGCCGCGCCGGTCGCCGTGTCGTAATTGGTGATCCGCACCGACCGGTTCTGCGTGTCCAGCAGAGCCAGCATCGTCGCATTGGCGATCGACTGACCGACGCCGGCGTTGCTGCCGCTCAGCGGCACCAGCAGCGCGACACGGTTGCGTCCCTCGTCGCGCGGCAGGCCGGCCTGCACGCCCGGCTCCACGCGTGGCGCGGTCGCGGCGGGTGCGCGCGTCGTCGGCGCGGGCGGCTCGACACCGCGCGGCAGCACCGTCTGGCACCCGCCGAGCAGCCCCGCTGTCGCCAGCGTGGCCCAGTGCAGCCGGCGGAACGCCCGTTGCGGCATCGATGCGGCCTCTGCCATGTACGTCCCCATGCAAGATTTTCTTCCCGGGCTCTACATCGTCGCCACCCCCATCGGCAATCTCGGCGATCTGTCGCCTCGCGCGGCGGCGGTGCTGGGCGCGGCCGACGTGATCGCGGTGGAGGACAGCCGCGTCACCGCCGGCTTGTTGCGGCACATCGGCATCAAGAAGCCGATGACGCCGTATCACGATCATAATGCCGAAGGCGTCCGACCGGGCCTGATCGCGCGCATGGCGACGGAGATCGTCGCTCTGGTGTCCGACGCGGGCACACCGCTGATCTCGGATCCCGGTTACAAGCTGGTGCGCGACGCGCGGGCGGCCGGGCATCTGGTCGCGACGATCCCGGGCCCCTGCGCCGCCGTCGCCGCGCTGACGCTGGCGGGACTGCCGACGGATCGCTTCCTGTTTCTGGGGTTCCTGCCACCCAAGGAGAAGGCGCGCGCCGATGCCATCGCGGAGATCGCCGGCGTACGCGCGACGTTGGTCATGTACGAATCCGGGCCGCGCCTCGCCGCCTGCCTGTCAGCGCTCGCGGAAGGACTTGGCGACCGCGACGCCGCCGTGACCCGCGAAATTTCCAAACGCTTCGAGGAGGCGGTGACCGGGACCCTGTCCATGCTCGCCGCACGCTACGCCGAATCGCCGCCCAAGGGCGAGATCGCGATCGTGGTGGCGCCGCCGGGTGCCGCCGAACCCGCCAGCGCCGACGACGCCGATGCAGCGCTGGCGGACGCGATGACGCGTCTCACCGTTTCGCAGGCCGCAGGCGAAGTCGCCAAGGCGCTCGGCCTCGATCGCAAGACCCTGTATGCACGTGCGCTGGAGTTGAAAGCGCTGCCGAAATAAAGACCGGCCCGGAGATGATTGCTTAAGCGCAATGTGAGACATCGGCATCGTCGAACATGAAGCAACATCGCTGGAGGATGCCGTGTCGGACGGTCGCTATAAATTCGAAACGGATCCTGTTCGAAATTTCTTGCGCGTCGAACTCGCAGGGACTTGGGATCAACCATTGACGACCGTGTTCGTGGCCGATCTGGAACGCACGATCCGCGGGATGATCGGTGCCGGCGCGCGATACGGTCAGTTCCTCACGATCGTCGACATGCGCGAGAAGAACATCCTGCCGCAGCAGGCCGCGGCCGAATTCGCCAAGATCGTCCGGCCGGATTCCCCCTCGCGCAAGATCGCGCTGGTCGTGTCGGGTACGTTGCACCGATTGCAGGCCAAGCGCCTGTCGACGCAGGAAAAGCATCGCATCTTCGATCGCGAGGACGAAGCGCTGGAATGGTTGTGGGCCGAAGCCGCCTGAACGACGCGGAGAAGGGGCGCTTGAGTAGCGGCCCGCCCTCCGCCACGCTGCCGCGATGTCCCGCTCCACACCCCAGCGCCGCACCGCCGAAGCCGCCGGCCGGCGCGGCGAGCGGCTGGCCGGCTGGTGGTTGCGGCTGAAGGGCTGGAGCATCCTCGACCGTCGCGTCCGCACGCCGGCGGGGGAAGTCGACCTCGTCGCGCGCAAGGGCAATCTCGTCGCCTTCGTGGAGGTGAAGACCCGTCGCACGGTGGCCGAACTGGATCACGCCATCGACGAACGCCGGCTGGCCCGCGTCGCGGCGGCGGCGGAGGTGCTGATGTCGCGCTATGCCGGGCCGGGCGACGATATCCGCGTCGACGTGATCCTGCTCGCGCCCGGCACCCGACCGCGCCACATCGAGAATGCCTGGATCGGTTAGGGCTTGGGTGACTTCGCGGCGTCGCCCCCCTACATGCGCGGCAGATTTCAGGAGCCGTGCATGACCCTCACCGTCGCCGTCCAGATGGACCCGCTCGCCGGCATCAACATCGCGGGCGACTCGACCTTTGCGCTGATGCTGTCGGCGCAGGCCCGCGGGCACCGGCTGTTCCATTACGGTGCGGAGGATCTGAACTGGTCCGACGGGCGGCTCTGGGCGAAGGCGCATCCGGTGACGGTGCAGCGCGTGGTCGGCGATCATTTCCGCTTCGACGAACCGGTATCGCTCGATCTCGGCGAGCAGGCCGACGTCGTGCTGATGCGACAGGACCCGCCCTTCGACCTCGGCTACATCACCGCGACGCATCTGCTGGAGCGGATCGCCGACCGCACGCTGGTGGTCAACGACCCGGCCAGCGTCCGCAACGCACCGGAGAAAATGTGGGTGCTGGATTATGCCCGCTTCATGCCGCCGACACTCATCACCCGCTCGCTGGACGAGGCGCGCGCGTTCCTCGCCCGGCACGGCGAGATCGTCGTCAAGCCGCTGCACGGCAATGGCGGCAAGGCGATCTTCAAGGTCGGCAGCGACGGCGCGAACCTGTCCGCCCTGATCGAGGTGTTCAACCAGACGTGGCGCGAACCGCACATGATCCAGGCGTTCCTGCCGGCGGTGGCGAAGGGCGACAAGCGGATCGTGCTGGTCGACGGAGAGGTCGCGGGCGCGATCAACCGGTTGCCGGGGGAGGGGGAGATTCGCTCCAATCTGGCGGTCGGCGGATCGGCGGAGAAGACCGAACTGACCGCGCGGGAGCGGGAGATTTGCGCCGCGCTCGCCCCCGAGCTCAAGGCGCGCGGGTTGATCTTCGTCGGCATCGACGTGATCGGCGGCGAATGGCTGACCGAGATCAACGTCACCTCGCCCACCGGCATCGTCGCGATCGAAAAGTTCGACGGCACGGACGTTGCGGGCATGATCTGGGACGCGGTCGAGGCGAAGGTCGGCGAACGGAATGCCTCCACGACGCGTTGAGGCGCGATGTACTCGCACCACCTGCCAGTCGACCCCCGGTGCCCGGCATGACCGACTTCATCGTCGAACTCATCGCCCGCGGCGGCTATCTCGGCATCGTCTTCCTGATGGCGCTGGAGAACGTCTTTCCGCCGATCCCGTCGGAAGTGATCATGGGTCTGGGGGGCATGGCGGTCGGGCGCGGTCACATGACGCTCGGCTGGCTGATCGCAGCGGGTACGCTCGGCACGGTCATCGGCAACTACTTCTGGTACGCGGTGGGGCGGAAGTTCGGCTATCAGGGATTGAAGCCGTTCGTCGATCGCTGGGGCCGGTGGCTGACGCTGGACTGGGAGGATGTGGAGAAAATCACCCGCTTCTTCCACGACCGCGGCGGCTGGGTCGTGTTCGTGTTCCGCTTCATGCCGACGTTCCGCACGATGGTGTCGCTCCCCGCCGGCATGTCCTGCATGCCGCACTGGCGCTTCCTGATCGCGACGGCGGCCGGATCGGCGATCTGGAACGCGGTGCTGGCGCTGGCAGGCGTGTATCTCGACCGCAGGTTTGAGGTGCTCGACCGCTATGTCGGTCCGTTCGCGGCGGCGCTGACGGTCGCGATTGTCGGCTGGTACATCTACCGCGTCACGACGTGGAAGCCGCGCGGGGAGCGGTAGGAGCGGCCGGCGATCACGCCCGCGGATGGGCGTTGCGATACACGTCGAGCAGGTGCGCGGCATCGACCGACGTATAGACCTGCGTCGAGGACAGGCTGGCATGGCCCAGCAACTCCTGCAACGCGCGGAGGTCGGCACCGCGGCCGAGCAGGTGTGTCGCGAAACTGTGGCGAAGCGCATGCGGTGTCGTCCGCTCACCCAGCCCCAGACCGGCGCGCGCGCGCTGCACCGCCGCCCGGACCACGCCCGCCGACAGGGCACCTCCACGTGCCCCGCGGAACAGCGCGGCGTCGCGCTCCAGCCGCCACGGCACCTGCGCGACATAGTCGTCGATCGCGGTCCGTACCTGCGGCAGCAGCGGCACGACGCGGGTCTTGGCGCGCTTACCGGTCACGGTCAGCGTGTCGCCGAGCGGCAGCACCGACGCGGTCAGCGCCATCGCCTCCCCGATCCGCAGCCCCGCGCCGTAGAGCAGCAGCAGCACCGCCCAGTCCCGCGCACCGATCCACGGCGCGCTCGCCTCGTCCGCGACCTCGCCCGCCAGCGCGAGAACGTCGGCAGGGGCGACCGGTCGCGGCACGCCTTTCGCCACCTTCGGCCCGCGCAATCTTGGCGCGTCCGCCCCCGCAAACGCCAGAAACCCGCGCACCGCCGACAGTTCGCGCGCGGCGGAGGCGTTGCCGAGTCCGTCCGTCCGCCGCCACGCCAGGAATGCGCGCAGGTCCGCCGCGCTGACGCCACCCAGCGCCTCCCGCGTCACCACACCGCCCCAGTGTTCGCCCAGAAACCGCAGCAGCCGCACCGCCGTCGCGCGGTACGCCCTGACCGTATGCTCCGACCGCCGCCGATCGCGCGCCAGATGCGCGGCCCATTCTTCGGCGAGCGGAAAGGGGAGGTCCATTCCCGCTCCCTGCCACTGCCCAGACTTTCGCGCGAGTCGATCCGTCGCCATATGGCGGGTGCATGACCCGCGCCCGCGTCCTCCTGCTCAATGCCGCTCTGGGCCCGCTCGACTACCGCGTGCCGCACGGCACCGAGGTCGAGCCCGGTTCGATCGTCGTCGCGCCGCTGGGGCCGCGGCAGTTGCTGGGCGTGGCGTGGGAGCCGGAACGGATGCCGTCCGACGCGGAGGTCGGCGACAATCGCCTTCGCAACCTCCTCGCCGTCGCCGACGTGCCGCCGCTGCGCGCGCCGCTTCGTCGGCTCGTGGAGTGGACGGCGGATTATTATCTCGCCAGTCCGGCGTCGGTGCTGCGCATGTGCCTTGCCTCCACCTCGGCGCTGGAGGGAGCGCGCACCGTCACCGAGTACCGTGCGACCGGGGACGCGCCGCCACGCCTGACGCCGCAGCGCGAGCAGGCGCTGGAGCGGATCGCCGATCGGCAGGGCCTGATCCGCGAACTCGCCACCATCGCCGACGTGTCCGACGCCGTCATCCGCGGCCTCGTCAAGTCGGGCGCGATCGAGGCGGTGGAGGTCGATATCGACAGCCCCTTCGTCCCGCCCGACCCGGACCACGCCGCCCCCACGCTCAATCCCGGCCAGTCGGAGGCCGCCGCCGTCCTGATCGCTGCCGTCGCGGATCATCGCTTCGAGCCGACGCTGCTCGACGGCGTTACCGGTTCGGGCAAGACGGAGGTGTATTTCGAGGCGGTGGCGGAGGCGATCCGTCAGGGCCGCCAGACGTTGGTCCTGCTGCCCGAAATCGCCCTCACGGAGCCGTTCCTGAAGCGCTTCCACGACCGGTTCGGTGTCGAGCCGGTGGCGTGGCATTCCGGCCTGCGCTCGACGCAGCGCCGCCGCGCGTGGCGGGCGATCGCGGAGGGTCGCGCGCTGGTCACGGTCGGCGCGCGCTCGGCGCTGTTCCTCCCCTATGCCAATCTTGGCCTGATCGTCGTCGACGAGGCGCACGAGACGAGCTTCAAGCAGGAGGAGGGCGTCCATTACCACGCGCGCGACGTGGCGGTGATGCGCGGCAAGTTCGAACAGTGTCCGGTGATCCTCGCCTCGGCGACGCCCGCGATCGAGACGCGGCAACAGGTCGCGCTGGGCCGCTATGCCGAACTGAAGCTGCCCGACCGCTACGGCCCGGCGGAGATGCCGCACATCGCCGCGATCGACCTGATCGCGGAGCCGCCGGAGCGGGGACGCTGGCTCGCACCCCGCCTCGTCACGGCGCTGACCGAAACGCTGGAGAGAAGCGAACAGTCGCTGCTGTTCCTCAACCGCCGCGGCTATGCGCCGCTGACCCTGTGCCGGACCTGCGGTCATCGCTTTCAATGCCCCAACTGCACCGCGTGGATGGTGGAACACCGGCTGACGCGGCGGCTGGCCTGCCATCACTGCGGCCATGTCGAGCCCGTTCCGCGCGCCTGCCCGGAGTGCAAGGGCGAGGACACGCTCGTGGCCTGCGGGCCCGGCGTGGAACGCATTGCCGACGAGGTGGCGCTGCTGTTCCCGGAGGCGAAGACCGCGGTCGTCACCAGCGACACGATCTGGTCGCCGGCCAAGGCGGCGGAGTTCGTCGGCCGGATGGAGGCCGGCGACATCGACATCGTCGTCGGCACGCAACTGGTCACCAAGGGGTATCACTTCCCCAACCTCACGCTCGTCGGCGTGGTCGATGCCGATCTCGGACTGGAGGGCGGCGACCTGCGCGCCGCCGAGCGCACGTTCCAGCAGATCCGGCAGGTGTCGGGCCGCGCGGGCAGGGGGGAGAAGCCCGGTCGCGTGCTGATCCAGACGCACAGCCCGCAGGCGCAGGTGATGCAGGCGCTGATTACCGGCGATGCCGAAACCTTCTACGCCGCGGAAACGGAGGCGCGGCGGGAGGCGGGCGCACCGCCGTTCGGCCGTTATGCCGCGATCGTCGTGTCGTCGGAGGACCAGCCCTGCGCACTGGAGATCGCCCGCCTCGTCGGCCGGACCGCACCGAAGGTCGACGGCATGCACGTCTACGGCCCCGCGCCCGCACCGCTGGCGATGCTGCGCGGGCGGCATCGGTATCGCCTGCTGGTGCATGCCCGCCGCGCGCTGGACGTGCAGGACGTCATCCGCGAATGGCTCGGGGCGCTCGAATGGCCTGCCAAGGCGCGGGTGACGGTGGACGTGGACCCGTATAACTTTCTTTGAGGTCGTGCAGCGCGATGCTGACCAATCCGTCATTGCGAGGAGCGTAGCGACGCGGCATCCGGAGCCGCAAGCATGGGCCTGGATCGCTTCGCTGCGCTCGCTATGACGGGGGGATCGGCGGCCCCCGCCTTCGCATTCCATTAACCATTCGCAAACCGCTCGCCCGTACACGGGGCAGCATGGCGACCAGCATCTCTGCCGTCCGCACGCCGCGGCTCGTCCTGGCGGCGGAGCGTTGGGCGGAGCGACACTGGCGGCCGGCGCTGCTCGCGACTGCGCTGGCGCTGGGTCTCGCCACGCGCCTGTTCTTCAACCGGCACGCGCCCTTGTGGTTCGACGAAACCTTCACGGGCGTCATTGCCGGCCAGCACGACGCAAACGGCCTCTGGAACTGGTTGCGCGCCGAGCTGACCGGGCCGCTCTTCTATGCCCCGATGTGGCTATGGGCACGGATCGCCGGCATCAGCGACGTGGCCCTGCGTCTCCCCAGCCTCATACTGTCGCTGGCCGCGCCGGCGATGATCCTGTGGCGTGGCCACCCCGATCGTGACCTGCGGCTGTTCTGGGCGGCGGCGACGCTCCTGTGGTTGCCGGCGCCGATCCTGTCGAGCGACGCGCGGCCCTATTCGCTGCTGGCATTCCAGGCGACCGCGCAGGGGATCGCTTTCGTCGCGGCCATGCGCCGCACGACGACGTCGCGGATGCTGATCTGGACCACGATCACGACCGCGATGGGGCTGACGCATTACTGGGCCTTGCTGATCGGACTGGTGCAGGGGGCCATCATCGTCGGCACGCGGCCCCGGCGTGCGCTGGCGACATGGCCGGCGCTGGCGCCTTTCGCCGTTCTTATCGCGTGGATGGCGGTGCATCTGCCGTTCGTGCTGCGGTTCACCGGCGGCTATGTCGGCAGCAGCTATACGATCCCGTGGTCCAGCATCGTCAGCCTGCCCGGCGTGCTGGCGGGGACGCCGGTGTTCGCCGGCATCGGCGTGGCGGCGATGCTGTGGACGCTGGTCGAGCGGCTGAGAAGGGGCCGGTCAGGGTTCGGCGGATCGTTGAGCCTCGATCCCTCGCCGCAGGCGTGGCTGGGCATCAGCGGCGTCGTCGCGGTGCTGCTGTTTTTCGTGATCGGCGTCTATCGGCCCGGATTCGCGCCCCGGTACCTGTTGCCGTCCTGTCCGGCTCTGCTGTTCGGCATCGCGGTCTGGGCCCGGTGGGCGCTCCGCTTCAACGCGCCCGCCGTCGCGGCGGCGTTCCTCGCGATGATCGTCGGGGCGGTCGGGCTGGTCGGCTCGTCCTTCGGCACCCAGGAGGCGGACCAGCGCCATTCGTTCAATCTCGAACGCCCCAGCGAATGGCTGATGCAGCGGCCCGTCCGCGAACTGGTGTTCGTGTGGAGCGATCCCGATGCAGAGCGATCCGACACCGGACGGATGGCGCAGGTCGCGCGCTTCTTCTTCGATCGCGCGGGGCGCGGCGTCGCCGTGCGCCAGATCATCGTGCCCGCCCATATCGACGCGAACGGCTACGTCCTCGGGCGGGCGGGCCATGCAGCGGGGACGGCGATCCTGTGGGTCGCGAACACGCCGCATCTGGGCGATGCCCCACGCAATCCGGATTTCGCCCGCGACGCGCGCTGGGATTGCCGCGATTTCGGGAACGGGCTCGCGGTATCGACGGCGTGCCGCCTCCGTTAGGCGGCGACGCGCGTTTCCACGACCTCCGTCAGGATCGCATCGAGCAGCAGCGCGCCTGCCTCGGTGACGCGTAGCCGGTCCGGCGTCGCGACGATCAGCCCCAGCGCCGACAGCCGCTCGATCGCGCGCTGGTCCAGCGGTGCGACCCCGCCCGCCAACGCGGCGATCCGCTTCAGGTCCACGCCCTCGGTCAGCCGCAGGCCCATCAACAGCGCCTCGACCGCGCGGGTATGGGGGCTGAGCGGGTCCTCGACCTGCGCACCGTGGCCGTTGCGCGCGACCGCGCCCAGCCAGTTCTCCGGCTTCTTGTGGCGCACCGTCGCCAGTGCCCCCGCCTCATGGGCACGCCGGCCATGCGCGCCGGGACCGATCCCGGCATAATCGCCGTAGCGCCAATAGGTGAGGTTGTGGCGGCTCTCCGCGCCCGGTCGCGCGTGGTTCGACGTTTCGTAGGCGGGCAGCCCCGCCGCCGCGGTCGTCGCCCGCGTCGCCTCGAACAGGTCGGCGGCGCTGTCGCCGTCCGGTATCGTCAGCCGCCCCGCCGCCGCATCGGTGGCGAAGCGCGTGCCTGGCTCGATCGTCAGCTGGTACAACGACAGATGCTCCGTCCCCAGCGCCAGCGCGCGGGCGAGGTCCGCCTGCCATTCGGCCATCGTCTGGCCGGGCAGCGCGTAGATCAGGTCGAAACTGACACGCGCGAACGCCGCCTGCGCGGTCGCCAGCGCGGCCAGCCCTTCGTCCACGTCATGCGCTCGCCCCAGAAAATGCAGCGCCTCGTTCCGCAGCGATTGTAGCCCCAGCGACACGCGGTTGACGCCGACGCTCGCCAGATCGGCGAAGCGCGCCGCCTCGACCGACGACGGGTTCGCCTCCAGCGTGATCTCGATCCTGTCCGCGAAGCCCCACGCACGCTCGGCCGCCTCCAGCACGGCGGCGACGGTGGACGGGGGCATGAGCGACGGGGTGCCGCCGCCGAAGAAGATCGACCCCAGCCGCCGGCCGGGCGTCAGCGCGGCTTCATAGGCGAGATCGGCCAGCATCGCGTCGCGCCACGCCGCCTGATCGACGGAATCGCGGACATGGCTGTTGAAATCGCAATAGGGGCATTTCGATATGCAGAACGGCCAATGGACGTAGAGGGCCAAGTCAGGTGCGGTCATCGGCCCCGTCTATGGAGATGCGAGGGATGCGTGGAAAGCTCTGGATTGCGGCGCTGTTGCTGCTGGCATCCTGTACCGACGGGCCACGCCGCGTGGTGGAGCCGAGGACGGACGCCGCACCGGCGCCGCGCGGCGCGGCGTTGCTGCGCGCGACGATGCTCGACGGGCAGAATGCCGAGCGCGCAACGCTGGGGCTGCCGCCGCTGACCTGGGATCCTACCCTGGTGACGAGTGCGCGCGCCTATGCACTGGAAATGACGCGGATCGGCCGCTTCCGCCACGCCGACCAGCCGCCCGGCCCGGATCACGAGGGCGAAAATTTGTGGACGGGCACCACGCGGGCCTACACCTACCAGGAGATGCTGGGGCACTGGCTCGACGAGCGAAAGGTGTTCGTGAACGGCATTACCCCGGCGTTCAGCACCACCGGCGACTACCGCGATGCCAGCCACTATGCCCAGATCGTCTGGCGCAATTCGCAGCGGTTGGGCTGCGCGATGGCGGGCGATGCGCAGAACGAGTATCTGGTGTGCCGGTACAGCCCGACCGGAAATGTCGTGGGCGAGCGGGTGTACTGATCCACGCGATTTGGCGACGCGCGCCCCGCACGCTACAGCACCGCGCGTGTCCGTACCCGCTTTCGCCAAGGCCCTGATCCTCGCGGTCGCCGCGCTGCTCGCCACCTCCGCCGCGGTCGCGCAGACCGGGCAGTTCGACCTTGTCGGCCCGTCGCTGCGCGTGTCGGTCCGGCACGGCGATGTCACGCTTCCGCTGTCGCAGGTGCCCAACCTGACGGCGGGCGACCGTATCCGTGTGGCGGTCGACCTGCCGCCCGAACAGGGCGCGCATTACCTGATGGTGCTGGCGTTCCTGCGCGGCGCGACCAACCCGCCCCCTAAGAACTGGCTGACGCAGGCGGAGACGTGGAAGCCTAAAAAGGCGATCATCGACACCGTCGTGCCGAAGGGCGCTGAGCAGGCCTTGGTGTTCCTCGTCCCCGATACCGGCGGCGCGATCGGCGCAGTGACGAGCGCGGTCCGCGACCGGCCGGGCGCATTCGTGCGCGCGTCGCAGGAGCTGAACCAGGCGATGCTCGACCGCGCGCGACTGGCGGCGTTCCTCGACGGCATCCAGCGCCACGATTCGACGCGCATCGCCGAAGTGTCGCCCCAACTCGCCCAGAGCCTTGCGGTGAAGCTCGACACCAATTGCCTGCTGCGTCAGGCGGACGTGCAGGCGGCGTGCCTGACGCAGAGCAGCAACGCCGTCGTTCTCGCCGACAGCCAGACCAGTTCGATCGCGGAAACGCTGGCGGGCGCTCCGGTCGACCTCGCGCTGCAACTCAGCGCGACGCCGCAGGGCGGGTACGGCTATTACAGCCCCTATATCGGCGTCGTCCGCGATCTTGCCCGCATCTTCGGCGCGTTCCAGTCGGCGCAGTTGCAGTTCATCCCCGCGCTCAGCGAGCAGGATGGCGGTGCGACCGGGCTGCTGCTGAACGCCGTTCCCTCGTTCCGCCGACCGCAATCGGTGCTGGTCGTCGCGTTGCCGCCCGTCTCCGCGCCGAAGCTGCCGCCGCTGCAATCCGCCGCGAACGCTCCCCTGTGCCTCGGCCGCAGCGGGCTGGTGCTGCCGGTGAACGGCGCGCCTTTGGTGTTCGCGACCGACTATCCGCGCCGGATGGCGTTGCGACTGCGCAAGAAGGACGGCGCGAGCATCGACCTGCCGGTGGCGGTCGACGCGGCGACGGGCGGCTACGTCCTCGCGAGTGCAGCGCCAGCCGACGTGGATACCGCCATGCCGGGCGTGCTGCACGGCCTGTGGGGCTTCACGCCGTTCGACGGACCGAGTTTCGTGATCGGCGACAAGGCCGCGTGTACGGTCAAATCAGCCCCGCCGCGCCCGCAGGCTTCGCTGGTGACGAAATCGGTGGAGCGGACCGCCCCGCCGGGGCCGATGCCGTTGCGGCTGGAGGGCGAGAACCTCATCGCGCAGGACGCGCGCCTGACCTTCTCGTTGCGCACCAAGGAAAGGTTCGCGCCCGGCGACACGGTGGAGATCGCCGCCGCCGACGAGCGCCTGACGACGAGCGTCCCCCTGCGCTTGCAGGACGCACAGGTCGCGGTCGCCACGGTCGCTCCTGGGACCGCGCTCGGCCCCTCCGCTTATGGTCCGCTGCGCTTCCGCCTGAAGCGGGGCGACGCCACCGGCGAGTGGCAGCCATTGATGACGCTGGTCCGCCTGCCGACCCTGAGCGGCTTCACCTGCGACGCGGCGCGCTGCACCGTCAGCGGCAGCAACCTGTTCCTGATCCGCGATGTCGGGACCGGCGGCGCGGAGCGGACGCCGGTTCCGGACGGCTTCACCGGCACGACGATCGACCTGCCCGCCGCCGCGATGCCGCCGACCAGCCTGTCGCTGGCCCTTCGCGACGATTCCGATGCGCGAGCCGTCGCCACCCTGTCGCACTAGGCGCACCCGTCCTTGCGAGGAGCGGAGCGACGCGGCGATCCAGAGCCGCGAGTGCAGGACTGGATGGCTTCGCTGCGCCCGGAATGACGAAAGGTGGATCTATCCCGCTTCAGAACCAGCAAGCGCCAGCATCCGCTCCACCGCCGGCGCAAGCTGTTCCGCGACCAGCGCGATCGAGCGGGCATTGGGGTGGACACGGTCCCACAGCACCATGTCCGGGTGCCCCAACACGCCCGGCGGGAAGAACGGACAGGTCGTCGCGCCGTGCCGCGCCGCGACGGCTTCGTGAATGCCGGCATACGCCTCTGTCCGCTGGATCAGGAACGGCGGCGCGGCGACCGTCGCCATCAGCACGGGAATCGCGCAGCGCTCGAACTCGGTCAGGATCGCCTCCAGATGGGCGCGCATCCGTTCCGGCGGGATCGCGCGCAGCACGTCGTTCGGGCCGATCTGCACCAGTGCGAGGTCGGGCCGGCCCGGCAACGCGCTCAGCACGCGGGGCAGCCGCCGCCATGCGCCTTCGGTCGTGTCGCCGGACACGCCTGCATTCACCACCTGCGCGAGCGGACGGGTCGCGCGCAACCGCGCCTGAAGCCGGGCGGGCAGGCTTTCGTCGGGACGCAAGCCATAACCGGCGATCAGGCTGTCGCCGAATGCGAGGATGAGCGGTGAAGGGTCTGGCATCGTCATCAGTCACATAGGATGCCGATCGCCGACATCCATGCTTCCGATCCCGCGTTGATGCGTTTGAACGATATGGCTTCCGCCCCAACCGACACGCTCGCCACACCGCAGTCCGCGTCCGCCCCGCGCCTGTGGCGACCGCGCCGGGTCGTCGCGACCAGGTCGGCGCTAGAATGGGAGCATGGCCGCGCCATCGTCGCTCGGGTGGAGGCGCTGGGGATCGCCGTCGAACGCCTCGCGACCGATCGCCTCGCGCTCGCCCAGCCCGAGGACCCGCGCGCCGCCTATGCGCTAGCGAAGCAGACGCTGGCGATCGTCGTCGCGCCGCCGTCGAAGCGCCGCCCGCAACCGATCGCGCCGTCCGCCGACTGGCGTATCGATCTGGCGGAAGGATGCCCGGCGCATTGCAGCTATTGCTACCTCGCCGGATCGCTGAAGGGGCCGCCGATCACGCGCGCTTACGCGAACCTGCCCGAAATCTGGGCGGAGCTGCCGCCACGGCTGGGGCAGGGGGCCGTGACCTCGCGCTCCGCCGCCCGCGCGCATGAGGGTACGACGTTCGAGGCGAGCTGCTACACCGATCCGCTCGCGCTCGAACATCTGACCGGCTCGCTGTCCGCGACGATCGCGTGGTTCGGGGTGTGGGACGCCGACGTGCAGCTTCGCTTCACCAGCAAGTTCGCCGCCGTCGATCCGCTCCTGTCGCTCGACCACCACGGCCGCACCCGCATGCGTGCGTCGGTCAATCCGGCGCGATTCGCCCGGTTCGAGGGGGGCACCGATCCCGTCGCAGAGCGGCTGGCGGCGCTCGCCCGCATGGGCCGCGCGGGGTATCCGCTCGGCCTGACGATCGCGCCGATCATCGCGGTCGAGGGATGGGAGCAGGCGTATGGCGACCTTATCGGGCAAGTTGCGGCCTTGCTCGCGGATGCGCCGGACCTGACGATCGAACTCATCACCCACCGCTACACGCCGGGATCGAAGGCCGTGCTCGATAGCTGGTATCCCGGTTCCGCGCTCGACATGACCGGCGCGCAACGCTCGGAGAAGCGGACCAAGTTCGGATCGGTGAAGCATGTCTACGACGCCGCGACGATGCGGGACCTGCGGGCGTTCTTCCAGATGCGGATCGCCCGCGACCTGCCGCAGGCTCGCATCCTCTACTGGACCTGATCGTGGCCGTGTTCTTCACCGCCGACACGCATTTCGGCGATCACCGCACGATCAACATCCAGCGCCGGCCGTTCGCCAGCGTCATGGAGATGGATGCGCTGCTGATCGCCAACTGGAACGCGGTCGTGGGACCGGACGATGTAATCTGGCACCTGGGCGATGTCTGTCGCCGGCTGGCGGACCTGCCGGCGTTGCTGGCGACGCTGAACGGCACCAAGCATCTGCTGCGCGGGAACAACGACCCGGCGGAGATCGGCGATATCGCGGGTTGGGCCAGCGTGCGCGACTATGCCGAGATCGAAGAGGCAGGGCGGCGGCTCGTTCTCGGCCATTATCCCTTCCGAAGCTGGAACGGCCAGCATCGCGGCGCGATCAACCTGCATGGCCATAGTCACGGACGGTTGAAGCCGATGTTGCGGCAGTTCGACGTGGGAGTGGATGCGCGGAAGTTCCGGCCGGTGGGGCTGGCGGAGTTGCTGGGGGAATAGTCTTCGTCATGCCGGGACGAGCCCGGCAGAACGGCGGAAAACAAAAACGCCGGCCGCTTGCGCGACCGGCGTTCCGTAATCGGCTGGCGAGCGAACCGCCCGCCGTTGTTCGATCAGGCGGCAACCGCTTCGAAGTGACCGCACCAGTCGCTGGCCTCGACCTTCGGCCAGACACCGGCGGTGTCGCCGCTCGGCTGGCTGATCGGCGGGTTGTAGCGGCACAGGCCGAGCTGCTCGCCCGAAGCCTCGGTGTCGAAGAACTTGCACTTGGCACAGGCGGCAACGCCAGCGGTGGTGAGGGCCATGAGAACTGCTCCTGTAGTCGTAATCTTGATGACAAAACGGCAAGTACGTCCGCAAAGTTCCCAAGACAACAACAAATCACCGTTGCGAGTTATTCTCATACAAGATGAGAGTTAGTGTCAATAACAGTATAGTTGTTTGCGACAGACTATCAAAAGCAACGTCGCGCATAGTTGCGAACGACTATCATTCACACGTCAGCCCGCCATGCGCAGCGCGACGTCGTTGACGAAGCGCACGTCCTCGTTCGCGGCGAGCAGCGGCGCCTCGGCTGCGACCGCGCCCAGCATGTCGGACAGCGAGTCCAGCTCCACCTTTGCGAAATTGCCGAGGACATAGCCCGTCACGCGATCCTTGTGCCCGGGATGGCCGATACCCAGCCGGACGCGGCGATACTCCGGCCCCAGATGCTGGTCGGTCGATCGCAGGCCGTTATGCCCGGCCGCACCCCCGCCGGTCTTCACCTTGACGCGGAACGGTGCGAGGTCGAGTTCGTCGTGGAACACCGTCAGCGCCTCGACGCCCAGCTTGTAGAAGCGTAGCGCCTCGCCGATCGACCGGCCGCTGTCGTTCATGAAGGTGGCGGGCTTCAGCAGCAGAACCTTCTGCGACCCGATCCGGCCCTCCTGCGTCCATCCCTGGAACTGCTTCCTGACCGGGCCGAAGTCGTGCACCGCGGCGATCGCGTCGGCCGCCATGAAGCCGATATTGTGCCGGTGCATCGCATATTGCGGCCCCGGATTGCCCAGCCCGACCCAGACCTGCATGTCGTCATACCTTCTATTCTCCCCTCCCCTTCAGGGGAGGGGAGAATAGAAGGTATGACG